>NZ_JBIVWS010000019.1:0-133956 GCF_044768905.1 Streptomyces sp. NPDC090994 | reverse complement strand
GCCATGATGATGGCCAGCTCGATCAGCAGCCGGATCAGCTCGGCGATGATCTGCCACTTGGCCTCCATGATGTCCATGGAGGACTGGGTGCGGGCTTTCTCCAGGCCGTCGAGCTGGTCGGAGAAGTCCTTGAGGTAGTTCGAGCCGCCGTTGTCCAGGAACAGGTGCATGGCCCGTACGTACTGGTTGCCCACCTGCGGCGGCAGCGAGCGCCCGACCCCGCCCGCGGTCTGCTCGATCAGGTCCGACAGGTCCCGCACCCGCCGCGACAGCCGCCCGTAGGGCTTGCCGTTGGCGTAGGCCTTGTCCTCGTCGGCCTGCAGCATTTTCTCGCCGATCAGCACGAACAGCAGATTGTTCAGCTGCGGCGAGACCTGGATGCTCATCGGGCGCCGTCCGGTCCGTCAGTGCCTGCCGCCGCCGCCGTGCGTGCCGCCGGTGTTGCTGGTGTCGATGGAGGAGTCGTGGATGGCTTCGAGGTTGCCGCCCTGGGTGCCCAGGATGTTCTTCAGGTTGGCGAGCGTGCCGTCGCCCACGCCGACGATGGCGTCCGTCAAGGCCTTGCCGGTGGATATCGCGCCCTCCCGCTGCTTCTTCTCCTGCGGGATCATCTGCTCGGCGTAACTGTCGTCCTTGCCGCACCAGTCGGCGGTGGCCGACACGTCGGTGATGAACTCGTTGATCATCTCGACGGCGAAGTTGCTGATCGCCTGGATCTGCCGGGTGCCGGACGCCAGGGCCGCGGGATTGGCGAAGTACGCGTTGTCCGTCATCGTCTCCTCAGTCCTCCGGGTCTTCGCTGATCTCGTCACGGAGCCGGCCCGCACCGCGGCGCCGGCCGCTCTTCGGTCCGTCCAGCACACCGGCCCCGAAGATCTTGTTCCAGTCCACGTCGAAACCGCTCAACTCGGGCGTCTCCGGGTTCGCCTTCGTGAAGGGCTCGAAGGTCGACATGACCCTGCGGGCCATCCGGGCCCGCGCCTCCTGCACCGCCTCCAGCACGCTGGCAGCCAGCTGACCTGCGGGCATCGTACGGTACTTGTCGTCCAGGAAGCTCAGCGCGGTCAGGTCACCCTGGGCGGAGACGGTCACCTCGACGGCGCGGTCCGCCGAGCGGACGGTTGCCTCCGCGTGCGCCAGTTCGCCCTCGGCGCGCGCCACCGCCGCCTCGGTCGCCTCCAGTTCGGCCATCGCCTTGGCGAGCCGCTGCTCGATCGACTCACTGTTCACCGCGTCACCTCGTTCCTTGCCGTACCTGTACCGCCTCAGCGTCCGATGACCGCGGGCGCGCCGCCCTCGTCGGTGCCCCAGACGTCGTCGTCCTCGGCGAGCCACGCCTCCCGGGCCCGGTCGCCGCTCTCCGTCGACGTACCGCCCTGGCCGGGGCCACCGGGGCCGCCCACCGGGTAGGGAGAGCTGGAGGTGGTCGGCCGGGTGTAGACGATGTCCTCGTCCTCGTCGACGGCCGCCGCCCGCGCACCGCGGCCCCCTCGGGCGCTGCCGCCGGCCGGGTCGGTGAGGACGGCGCGGGTGCGCTCGCTGTTGCCGCCCTGGCCTCCGCCGGCGCCCCCGCCCATGGGCGGCATGCCACCGCCCATGCCGCCCATGCCGCCCATGCCCATCGGGTTGAGCGGCGTGCCGCTGGCGGCCTGCTGGGTGGTGGCGCCGTCGAGGGAGGCGAGGGTCCCGCTGTTGCCTGAACGCAGTGAACCGCCCTCGTACGGGGTGCTGTCGTAGTCCTCGTAGTAGTCGTCGAGGGAGGAGTCCAGGCCGCCCGACGAGCTGAGCGAGCCGCTCAGTCCGCTGCCGTTCAGCCCGGCGGAACTGGTCAGGCTGGACGGTGAGTTGAGGCCGTCGGTGCTCGAACCGCTGGTGTCCAGGCCGTCGGTGTCCAGACCTTCGGTGTTCAGCCCGTCCGTGTTCAGGCCGCTGGTGTCCAGGTCCTCGATGTCCAGGCCGCTGGTGTCGAACGGAGACGTGGACAGGCCGCTGCCGTTCAGGTCGGTCGTGGTGGTGTGACCGGCGGCGTCGGTGGTCGTGAGCTGACCGGTGTCCGGATTGAGGACCTGGGTGGAGCCGTCGGGGAACTCGGTGGTGAGGGTGCCGTCGTCGTTGAGGGTGGTGGTGGACCCGTCGGGGTTGGTGAACGACTCGCCCGGATCCAGCTGTTGCGTGGTGACGTTGCCCGAGGGATCGGTCACGGTGACGTCGCCCGTGTCCGGGTTCAGCGACACCTCCGAACCGTCCGCGAAGAGGGTGCGCAGGGTGCCGTCGGAGTCGAGCTGGGCCGTGCTGCCCTCCGGCGTGGTGAACGTGCCCGCATCCGGGTTGAGGTCGCTGGTGGTGACGTTACCGGCGGCGTCGGTGGTCGTGAGCTGACCGGTGTCCGGATTGAGGACCTGGGTGGAGCCGTCGGGGAATTCGGTGGTGAGGGTGCCGTCGTCGTTGAGGGTGGTGGTGGACCCGTCGGGGTTGGTGAACGACTCGCCGGGGTTGAGCTGTTCGGTGGTGACGTTGCCGGAGGGGTCGGTGACGGTGATCTGGCCGGTGTCCGGGTTCAGTACCTCGGTCGAGCCGTCCGGGAAGGTGGTGCTGACGGTGCCGTCGGAGTTGAGCTGCGAGGTGGAGCCCTCGGGAGTGGTGAAGCTGTCCGCGGCCGGGTTGAGGTCGCTGGTGGTGACGTTACCGGCGGGGTCCGTGGTCGTGAGCTGGCCGGTGTCCGGGTTGAGGACCTGGGTGGAGCCGTCGGGGAATTCGGTGGTGAGGGTGCCGTCGTCGTTGAGGGTGGTGGTGGACCCGTCGGGGTTGGTGAACGACTCGCCGGGGTTGAGCTGTTCGGTGGTGACGTTGCCGGAGGGGTCGGTGACGGTGATCTGGCCGGTGTCCGGGTTCAGTACCTCGGTCGAGCCGTCCGGGAAGGTCGTCGTCACCGTGCCGTCGCCGTTGAGCTGCGATGTCGCGCCGTCCGGCGTGGTGAAGACGCCGTCGGTCGGGTTGAGCGTCGACTCCGTCACGGTGCCGTCCGGGGCGACGGTGCTGACCTGCCCCGTCGTCGGGTCGAGGGTCTGCTCGCTCCCGTCCGGGAAGAGGGTGGTCAGCGTGCCGTCGTCGTTGAGCGTGGTGGTCGAGCCGTCCGGGTTGACGAGGCTGGTGCCCGGGTTGAGCTGCGAGGTCGACGTCACGCCGTCCGGTGAGGTGGTGGTGACCAGGCCCGTGTTCGGGTCGATGGTCTGGCTGGAGCCGTCGGGGAACGTCGTGGTCAGCGTGCCGTCGTCGTTGAGCTGGGTGCTGCCCCCGGTGGGGGAGTTCAGCAGCGACGACCCGCTCGTCTTGTCGTCGTCCGGGTTCGTCGACGTCACCGGGTTGCCCGTCAGCGGATTCAGCGGCGCCAAGACGCTCGTCTCGGGCGTGGTGTTCCCGTTCAGCGTCGTGTCGTCGGTGATCGGGTTGCCGTTGCTGTCGAGCCCCAGATTGTTGAGGTCGTCGGTGATCGTGCTGCCGTCGGTGTTGCCCAGGTCGTTCAGGCCGTCGCCGAGCGTGTTGAGGCTGTCGCCCAGTCCCTCGTTGAGGTTGTCGAACCCGTCACCGAGGTCGTTCAGACTGTCGTTCAGCCCGCTGTTCAGGTCGTTGAGGTTGTCGCTGAGCCCGTCGTTGAGGTTCTCGAAGCCGTCCCCGAGGTCGTTGAGGTTGTCGTTCAGGCCGTCGTTGAGGTCCTTGAAGCCGTCCCCGAGGTCGTTGAGGTTGTCGTTCAGGCCGTCGTTGAGGTCCTTGAAGCCGTCCCCGAGGTCGTTGAGGTTGTCGTTCAGGTCCTCGTTGAGGTCGTTGAAGTCGTCGCCGAGGGTGTTGATGTTGTCGTTCAGGTCATCGAGGTACTCGTTGAGCTTGTCGTTGTTCTTGTTGGCCTCGTCCTCGGCGAGGTCGGCCTCCTGCTCCGCGAGCACCTCGGAGAGCGTCTCGGAGTTCTTGTTGGTGACTTCCTTGGCGAACACGTCCTGCACGTCGGCCCAGGCGTTCTTCACACTGCTGAGCGCCTCGATGGCCGGCTGCTTCAGCATGGAGTCCGCGTGGTTCGACCAGCTCTCCACGGCGGCGTCGGCGATCTTCGTCCAGGTGGTGTGCTGGGTGAGGTCGCCGTACGGGGAGGTCTGCTTGAACTCCGCGGTGGTCGAGTAACTCGTGTACGTTCCGCCGCCGCCCGGGCTGGTGTAGGTGCTCGTCTTGACGTTGACGTGGGGGATGTTGTTCTCGATCACCCACTCGGTGAGCTTGTCGAGGATCTGCTTGACGTGGTAGTGCGGGTCGTGTTTGCCGTCCTTGGCCCAGTTGGACCACGCCTTCTGGAGGCTGGTGACCGCATCCTTCAACGCGGTCTGCGCGGCGGCCAGGGCGTCGCTCAGCTCCGACTTCGGGACGTAGTTGCCCAGCGTGCTGTTCTTGGCGGTGTATTCGCGACCGCCCAGCTGGGAGACGTAACCGTCGTAGTTGGTCTTCAGCTCGTCCAGCAGGTGCCAGAAGAGGCTGGCCGCCTTGCCCTTCCACGCGGCCTGGTCCTCGCCCAGCGAGGTCATCCACTGGTTGACGATGTCCGAGTGGTGCTCGAAGAACTGCTTCGCCCGGTCGAAGGACTGCCCGGTGTCCTCGAAGGACTTCAGCTCCACGGCGTTGTCGTCGAGCACCGACAGGCCGCTGTAGCTCCAGCCCTTCGTCGAGTAGTTCGGCGACGACAGCAGCTGGTCCAGGGCGAGCTTGCTGCCCGAGATGTACTGGGCCATCGGCCCGGAGTCCCACTTCACGTGCGAGTACGAGCCCTCGAACGCGCCACCGCTGGTGATCTGCCCGTCACCCCACAGCGTGGCGCGGCCGTCGGAGTCGACGGTCACGCCGATCATCACGATCCGCGCCTTCTTCAGGCTCACGCTGTTGTGCGCGCCGTCCCCGCCGGCGTCGTAGAAGGCGAGGTCGTAGTCCTCACCGTTGTTGACCTGCCAGCCGCCGATGGCGGAGTAGTCCGCCTCCGACACCGCCCGCATGCTCTGGCCCTTGATGTCCATCCGGAACAGCTTCAGATCGGAGAAGTCGTCTCCGCTGTCGCTGCTGAGCGTGTTGAACAGGGAGGAGCGGGGCGGAATCGTGTAACCGGTGAAGTTGGAGACGGCCTGGGCGAAGTAGTCGTCCGGGTCGTAGGTGGGGGTACCGGAGGTGGTGCTGCCGTCGGCCATGGGGCGGGGCTCCGCTGCTGAGGAGGTGAGGGGAGGAAACGGTGGGGACCGGGAGGGACCGTCCCGGGCCGCGTCAGTCGTCGTTGCCGGTGCCGCTCATGTCGTCGTCGACCGTGTCGAAGATGTCCAGCAGCTTCTCGCCGTCGATCGAGGTGAGACTCTCACCCTGCGTCTTGAGCAGCGTGGTGATCGTCTCGTCCAGAGCGTCGTCGATGTCGTCGAAGAGGGTCTTCTGGCTGGTGAAGATGGAGTCCAGGCTGGTGGCCTGCTCCTTCAGTTTCTGTACCAGCGCGCCGCCGCCGGTCGGGTCCTCGGTGTCGCCGCCGCCCATCAGCCCGATCCGCAGGATCTTGGCGGCGCCCGCCGCCGAGTCCGTGCCGGTCTCCGCGACGAGGTTCTTCAGCGACCGGACGCCCGCGTTGTCCTTGCGGATGTTCAGCAGGTCGTTGATGAAGTCCGCGACATCGTTGTTCTTGAAGTTCCTGAGCGCCGTCGAGTCCAGATGGGTCAGGTCTGCCATGAGATGCCTCCGCTGGCGGGATGCGCCGGGCCGGGCTGCGGCACGGCGACAGTACGGGGAGATGCCCGCACCGCGCCGGCCGGAGGGGGCCGGCCGGCGCGGTGGGGACGGGGCCGGCTCAGCGGCCGATGGTCACCTCGGACCACATCTGGCTGAGCGAGTTCTCGCTGTACTTGTAGTTGCCGGAGATGTCGTTCAGGAGCGCCGCGTGCGAGGTGAGCAGCTTCTCCATGTTCTGCACCGCGGCGTCCCAGGCGGCCTGCTTCTGGCGGTAGGTGTCGGCGTCGTTTCCGTACCAGGTCTTGGACAGCTCGCTGAGCTCTGCCTCAAGGTTGGACAGCGTCTGGGCGATCGCCTTGGTCTGCATCACCATGTCGTCCGCCGCGTTCGACATGTGGTTGTAACTGACGTAGATGTAACCGTCGCTCAGGTTGTCTGCCACGGTCTGCCTCTTTCACACGATGCGGAAGGTGGGGGGCGGCCGGACCGGCGGTCAGCCGACCAGCTGGTCGAAGGCCGACTGCGAGGCGTTGTACGCCTGGTTGATCGCGTCGTTCGACGAACCCTGGGTCTTGTTGTGCTCGACGAGGCTCTGGTTCAGCCGGTCGATGACGTCCTCGAGGTTCTTGAGGATGATGTTGCACTGGCCGTCCCACTGCGCGAGGAGCTGGCCGTACTGGCCGCCGTCGCTGCCCTGGTAGCCGGAGCCCAGGGTGGACTTGGTGCTGTCGACATCCTGGCGGATCTTCATGATGCCGCTGAAGGCCGATTCGAGGGCCTGGATGCCGTTCCGGGTTGATGATTCGCTTGACTGCTGGCCGTCTCCCGCCATCGTCCCCACCTTTCGTAAGCCGGATCTCTGTACGAGCAACGTGAGCCTAAAGTGGCTGTAGTTGCCAACACAACAAGCTGAGGAAGATCTGAGGTCGCAGGAGCACAACTTCAGGGATGTGTAACCGGCGGGAAACCCGGCAGGAACCCTGCCTGGTCAGGCATCCCCGGCAAGTCATCCACGGCCGACGGACTCTGACGCCTCGTCGGCAGCCGCCGGACCCGCGGGCCCGGCGCCCTTCGCGGCCGCCTCGGCGTCGCCCCCAGGGGTCTTCCCGGCGCCGGCACCGGCGCCGGCACCTGCACCGCCGCCGCTTCCGCCGCCGGTGTCGGCGCACTGGCCGGCCGCCGATCCGGCCGCCGCCCCCGCCGCCGCACCCGTCGCCCCGTCCGACCGCGCCGCCGCGGCCGTGTCCAGGTCGGGGCCGGTCGGCAGCAGCGACAGCAGGGTGGACGGCACGCGCACCGCGGAGCCGTCGCTGTAGCCGAGCGCGGCGAGCGCCTCCGCGTCCGTGATGCGGTACTTCACCCCGTCGTCGCCCACCAGGAACGTGGTGTCACCGACCGACGCTCCGGCCGCGCCCAGCACCCGCACCAGCGTGCCGTGCCCGGGCCGCATCACCACCCGGTCCACCGCCACGCAGGCCGGCGCCGACGCCGTGGCGTCCGCCTGCGCGACCGGCGTCAGCGCCGCCTGCTCGACCCGCACCGACGTCACCCGCACCTCGCTGCCGTCGGACTCCACCCGCGTGCACACCGCCTGCTCCGACGGCAGCCGCACCGCGCTCGGCGGAGCGTCCGGCAGCCCGGTCACCGCCGGGTCCGTGCCCGCCGTGCCCGGCGCCTGGTGCGCCCGCAGGTCGGAGACGCCGATCGCGACGGCCGTCGGGGACTCCCCGCCGTAGACGTCCTCGCGGATGTCCGGATCGCCGAGCAGCAGGGCCGACTGGGTCGCCGTCACGGCGTGCAGACCGTCCTTCTTGAGCACGTAGTCCTGGCTGCCGGAGCCCGCCGTCACCCGGAACACCTGCCCGACCTTGGTCTCGTGCCCGGCCAGCTCAGGCCCCGCCGAGCCCCGGCCGGCGACCTGGAGGGTGGCCAGCTCCGGGCCGCTCACCAGGGCGTCCAGGAACGCCGCCGACACCGGGCGCGGCGTCACCGCGCCGTAGCCCAGGGACTCCGCGGCGCCCGAGTCCTCGTCCAGCTCCAGCCGGCTGCCCTGCCACACCAGGTAGGTCCGCTCGTCCGGACCCCGCACCACCAGCCCCGAGTCCGCGCCGATCGTGGTGGTCTCCACCGGCGCCCCCGGCACCACCGTCGTCCGCTCACCGGTGCCCGTCGAGCACACCTGCCACGCCGACGTCTCCAGGTCACCGGTGCCCGGCACCACGTCCGGGGCGCCGGTGATGCCCACCGGCGTGCCCACCGGGGTGCCCTTCAGGGAGGCGGTGCCCACCGACGTGGTCTCCAGGTCGGCGCCGCCGATCAGCATCGCCGACGCGTAGTTGCGCACCGGCCGCAGCCGGCCGTCGGTGTACAGGTAGCGGGCGCCGGTGTCCTTGTTGACGATTAGCGTGTCGCCGCCGCGCCACGCGTCGTTGCCGCCCGGCCGCAGCAGCCCGTAGACGAAGGCACAGGCGGCGACCACGATGGCCACGATGATGCTGAGCAGGGCGCCGCGGGTGGTGCGGCCCAGCGGGCTCTCCGGGGCGTCGGGATCGGCCAGCAGCATCCCCGAGGTCAGCCGCCCCATCATGAACGTGTGCGCTTGCACCTGGTCGCGCTTGGACCGCACGGTTGCCTCCTGGCGGGTGAGTGGTTCGTTCTCGTCGCGGCGCCGGCCGGCCGGTCAGCCGTTCCAGCCGCGCAGGGCGCCGAACACGCCCAGCAGCCAGAGCGTCAGCGGCAGCAGGGAGAGCGCGAGCAGCGAGTGCAGCAGCTCCGCCGCCCGGCCCCAGTACGGCACCAGGCGCCGCCCCGGCACCGTCCACACCGCCACCGTCAGCACCGTCGCCACCACCAGCAGCCCCGCCACCAGCAGCGCCCGCTCCACGCCCCGCAGGTCCAGGCCCCAGCCGAACGCCAGCAGCAGCAGACCCCAGGCGCCGGGCAGCACCAGCACCAGCCGCTGCGCGGTGTTGACCAGCCCCCGGCCGTGCAGGAGCAGCAGCAGCGACAGCACCAGCGCGCACAGCAGCGCCGGCAGGTTCGGCCGGTACGCCAGCGCCACCAGACAGGCCGACGCCAGCACGCCCGTCGCGCCGTACAGCGCCGTCATCCACTCCCCGGCCAGCTCGGTACGGACCGCCACGTCGGCGCCCCGGTAGGGGTCGATGCCCTCCTGCAACTGGCCGGCGTTGGTCGGCAGCGCCGGCATCCGCATCCCCGCGAACCGGAACGACAGCGCCGGCACCAGACCGCCGAGCAGCACCGTCAGCATCGCCACCGTGCCCGCCGCGCCGGCCGGCCGCACGTCGAAGACGGTCATGACGGCGCCGCCCACCGCCACCGCGACCGCCGTCAGCGCCGACGCCAGGAACAGCGGCGCGCGCACCGCGGTCACCGCCAGGGCCAGCACCGCGCCGCCCGCCCAGGGCGCCGCCGCGCCCAACAGCCGGGCGCCCAGCACCTGGTGCGCCTGCGGACCGGTCAGCTCACCGCCCGGCACCAGCCAGCCCGCCAGTGCCAGGGCCGGGGAGGCCAGCAGGCCGAGGACCGCGCCGGTCGCGCCGTCGCCCACCGCCCGGCTCGCCGAGGCCGCGCCGGCCAGCAGCAGCACCCCGGTGGCACAGGCAACGCCCGCCCGCAGCGCCACCGGGCCGCCCGGCCAGGCCAGCAGGGCCAGTCCGGCCAGGACGGCCACGGCGACCAGGACGCGCAGCAGATGCCGCGCCGCCGCCTCGCTCCAGTCGTGCAGCCGGTCCCGGGTGACGGACGCGATGCCGTCCACCAGGTCGTCCAGCCGCACCTCGGGCAACGCCTCGGTGCGCGGCCGCAGATGCAGAGCCTCCCCGTCGGTCAGGCCGAGCGAGGCGAGCGTGGCCTCCTCGTCCAGCGGCCGTCCGCCCAGGCGCTGGAGTATCCAGCCGTCGTGTTCGAGGCCGTTCTCCTCGACGTCCTCGCCGGCGTACCGCAGCACCGTCGGCAACAGGTCGGCGACCGGCACGTCGGAGGGCACGGCGAGGTCGATGGTGTGGCGCGGGGCGCGCACGGTCAGATGGCACAGATCGGCCACGGAGGTGTCGGTCATACCGGGGCTCACGTCTCCTGAGCGTCGGGACGGGATGTGGCGTGCGGGTGACGAACCACTGGGGGGTGGGCGTGAAGCGGGGGGACGAGCAGTGAACTGGTGCGGAGGGAGGGGGTGACGTGGACTTACGGAGTTGACGGGGTGCACACTACTGTCACTCCCCGAGGCCGTCGTCAAGGGGAGTCCCGGCAGCGTTCGGGGCACATCACCGGCCGAACCGCGTACCGCGCGGCACCGGCCGCCGGTCCCGGAGCCCTCCCCGCGTGCTTCCCCCCGTACCACCGGGTGCGCGATGACCCGTTAGGAGCCCCAGCGTTGAGCGTGGTCCTGTTCCGCCGTCCGGCCCGCCGCCGCGGACCCGACATGCCGAGCGGCGAGTTGACCCTCCAGGAACCGCCGACCCTGATGGAGACCGTGCCGGACACGTCCGCGATCTGGACGTACCTGCCGATGGCCATGATGTCGGTGTCCATGATGCTGATGTTCCTGCGCATGGGCGGGATGGCGTACGGCGCCTTCATGTACATCGCGCTCGGCATCATGGGGCTGGCCGTCGTCGCGATGCTGGTCGGCCAGTACATGCGCAAGGCCGGCGACCGCAAGCAGCGGCTGCGCGGCGAGCGCCGCGACTACCTGCGCTACCTCGCGCAGAGCCGGCGCACCGTCCAGCGCACCGTGGTCGAGCAGCAACTCGCCCTCGCCTGGCGCCACCCCGAGCCGGCCGTGCTGCGCTCCATGGTGCGCACCACCCGGCTGTGGGAGCGCCGCCCCAAGGACGTCGACTACGGCGAGGTCCGCGTCGCCGTCGGCGACCAGCAGCTCGCGCTGCGCCTCAACCCCGTCTCCACCAAGCCGGTCGAGGACCTGGAACCGCTGTGCGCGCACGCCCTGCGCCGCTTCATCCGCGCCTACAGCACCGTGCCCGGCCAGCCCATCGCCCTCTACCTGCGCTCCTGGTCCCGGCTGCTGTTCCGCGGCGACCTCGCCGCCGGCCGGGACATGCTCCGCGCCGCCCTGTGCCAACTGGCGGTCTTCCACCCGCCGGAGGAGGTGTGGATCGCGGTCTGCGCCGACGACGAGCACCGCGCCGAGTGGGAGTGGGTGAAGTGGCTGCCGCACAACCAGCACCCGCAGGAGACCGACGGCGCCGGCTCCCTGCGCATGGTCGCCTCCGCCTTCACCGACCTGGAGAACCAGCTCGGCAGCGAGTTCGCCGAGCGGCCCGCCTTCGACCCGGACGCCGTACCCGGCCGGGACGAGCCGCTGGTCATCGTCGTCGTGGACGGCGCCACCGTCCCCGCCGGCCACCGCTTCGACGGCCCCGGCTTCCGCAACGCCGTCATCGTCGACCTGTCCGCCACCCTCACCTGGCGCCCCGGCCGCACCACCCTCCGCCTCGACGTCACCCCCGACACCGTCGCCCTGGTGCGCACCGACCGCAGCCGCAAGGAACAGACCACCGTCCTCGGCCGCCCCGACCGGGTCGGCCCCCGCGCCGCCGAGTCCCTGGCCCGGCTGATCTCCCCGTACCGGATGAGCCTCACCGCCGACGCGGCCGAGCCGCTCTCCGCCGACGTGGAGCTGACCACCCTGCTCGGCATCCCCGACCTGCACCGCCTCGAACCGGACACCCTCTGGCGACGCCACACCGGCTCCGCCCGGCTGCGCGTGCCGGTCGCGGTCGGCGCCGACGGCCGCCCCGTCGAACTGGACATCAAGGAGTCCGCGCAGGGCGGCATGGGGCCGCACGGCATGCTCATCGGCGCCACCGGCTCCGGCAAGTCCGAACTGCTGCGCACCCTCGTCCTCGGCCTCGCCCTCACCAACTCCTCCGAGACCCTCAACTTCGTCCTGGTCGACTTCAAGGGCGGTGCCACCTTCCTCGGCCTGGACGAACTCCCGCACACCAGCGCCGTCATCACCAACCTCGCCGACGAGGCCGCCCTCGTGGAGCGCATGCAGGACGCCCTCCACGGCGAACTGCTGCGCCGCCAGGAGCTGCTGCGCGCCGCCGGCAACTACACCTCCGCCCTGGACTACGAGCGGGCCCGGGCCGGCGGCGCCGACCTGACCCCGCTGCCCAGCCTCTTCGTCGTGGTCGACGAGTTCAGCGAACTGCTCGCCGCGCACCGCGAGTTCATGGAGCTGTTCGTGATGATCGGCCGCCTCGGCCGGTCGCTCGGCGTGCACCTGCTGCTCGCCTCGCAGCGCCTGGACGAGGGCCGCATGCACCAGCTGGAGTCGCACCTGTCCTACCGGGTCGGCCTGCGCACCTTCTCCGCCATGGAGTCCCGCGGCGTCCTCGGCGTCCCCGACGCCTACGAACTGCCCTCCCAGCCCGGCAGCGGCTACCTCAAGAGCGGTGTCGAGGCCCTCACCCGGTTCCGCGCCGCCTACGTCTCCGGCCCCTACCGCCGCCGCGGCGGCGCCGTCGTCCAGGCCCGGGTCGCCAGCCAGGTCGTGCCCTGGTCCTCCGGGTACGTGGTGCCCCGCGCCCCCGCGCCGGCCGCGCCCACACCGGAGCCGGAGGAGTCGGAGGACGGCGCCACCCTGCTGTCGGTGGCGCTGGAGAGGCTGCGCGACGCCGGACCGCCCGCCCACCGGGTGTGGCTGCCGCCGCTGGACGACCCCTCCCCGCTGGACGCCCTCCTCGGCGGCCTGGAGACCGTCCCCGGACGCGGCCTGACCGCACCCCGCTGGAAGGGCACCGGCCGGCTGCGGGTCCCCGTCGGCCTGGTCGACAAGCCCTTCGACCAGCGCCGCGACCCGCTGATCGTCGACCTCGCCGCGGCCGGCGGCCACGTCGCCGTCGCGGGCGGCTCGCAGAGCGGCAAGTCCACCGTGCTGCGCAGCCTCATCCTCGGCCTGGCCCTCACCCACACCCCGCGCGAAGCGCAGTTCTACTGCCTCGACTTCGGCGGCGGCACGCTCTCGCAGCTCACCGGGCTGCCGCACGTCGCGGGCGTCGCGGCCCGGCTCGACACCGAGCGGATCAGCCGCACCGTCGCCGAGGTCACCGCCGTGCTCACCCAGCGCGAGCAGTTCTTCCTCGACCACGGCATCGACTCGATGGCCACCTACCGGCGCCGCCGCGCCGCCGGGGAGTTCCCCGACGAACCGCACGGCGACATCTTCCTGGTGATCGACGGCTGGTCCGCGGTCCGGCAGAACTTCGACCAGTTCATCCCCACGTTCAACCAGATCGCCACCGGCGGCCTCAACTACGGCATCCACCTCATCGTCGCCACCGCCCGCTGGCTCGAACTCACCGCGCCCGTGCGGGACCAGGCCGCCACCCGCCTGGAACTGCGGCTCGGCGACACGATGGACTCCGTGGTGGACATCCGCAAGGCCGCCGCCGTGCCCCGCACCCCGGGCCGCGGCCTCACCGTCGACTCCAAGCTGCACTTCCTGTCCGCGCTGCCCCGCGGGGACGGCTCGGCCGACCCCGAGACGCTCAGCGAGGGCGTCGCCGACCTGGTCGAGCGGATCGCCGGCGCCTGGGCCGGGCCGCGCGCCCCGCAGGTGCGGATGCTGCCGCACCGGCTGCCCGTCGCCGAACTGCCCGCGCCGGAACTGGGCCAGGGCAACGCCCTCAAGCTGGCGCTGGGCCAGGACGAGGAGACCCTGGGCACCGTCTGGCACGACTTCTCCCGCACCCCGCACCTGGTCGCCGTCGGCGACACCGAGAGCGGCAAGACCAACCTGCTGCGGGTGGTCGCCGACGCCATCGTCGCCCGCTACGCGCCCAGCGAGGCCCGGATCCTCGTCGTCGACTACCGCCGCGACCTGGTCGAGGCGGTGCCGGAGGAGTACCGGCTGGGGCACGCGGTCTCCGTCGAGGCCCTCAAGCAACTGGTCGGCGGCTCCGCCAAGGCGCTCCAGACCCGGCTGCCCGGCCCGGAGATCACACCGGCCCGGATGCGCGGCGCCGACTGGTGGAACGGACCCCGCCTGTTCGTCCTCGTCGACGACTACGACATGGTCGGCGGCGGCACGGTCATGGACCACCCCTTCGCCCCGCTCTTCGAGCACCTCGCCCTCGGCCACGAACTGGGCCTGCACGTCGTCGTCGTCCGCTCCGCCACCGGCGCCGGGCGCGGCCTGAACGACCAGCTCCTGCGCCGCCTGGACGAGGTCAACACCCCGGGCCTGCTGCTGTCCGCCCCGCCGTCCGAGGGCTACCTCTTCGGCAACGTCAAGCCGCGCGTGCTGCCGCCGGGGCGGGCCCTGCACATCGTGCGGCGCAAGCCGGTCCTGATCCAGACGCCGCTGGCGGCGGGGACGGATCCCAGCCCGTCCGGCGCTTGATGACGAGGCCGTTCAGGCCGAAGCCGGGGGCTGGGGCCCAGCCCCCGGGGACGGGACGGGCTGAGGCGGCCCGGGGCGAGGAACGACGCGGTGTCCTCGCCCCGGCGTCGTTCAGCTGCCGGTAGGACGCCAGCCGTTGCGCCGTCCCCGGGGAATGACCAGCGCCAGCCAGACCACCGTGACCACCACGGCGAGGCCCGCCGCCGCCGGCCACAGGGCCCGGCGGAACGGGTCGGCGGCCTTGTCCTCCGGCATGCTCACCGACGCGGCCCCGTGCTCCGGGACCGAGGCCGCGGCGGCGGAGGACGACGGCAGGACCGAGGTGACGGCGGCGTACGGGTCGACACGGGGCACCTCGGCCGGATAGGCGGTGGACCGCAGCAGGCTCGCGGTCTGCGCGGCCGACAGCTCCGGGTGGACGGAGCGCACCAGCGCCGCCGCGCCCGCCACGAACCCGGCGGCCAGCGAGGCACCGGAGCCGATGTAGTGGCCGTCCTTCGCCGGGCCGATGCCGACGACCCCGTCCCCGGGCGCGGCGAGCCGCGCGCTGCCGGTGGTGTACGAGCCGACCGGCCGGTCACCGTTCTTGTCCACGTCCAGGACGGACAGCACACCGTCCGAGGCGGCCGGGTAGAAGTCCCGGGCGGGCGGAGCCTCGGCGACGCCGCCGGTCGGTACGTCCGGCACGGCGGCGGCCACCAGCAGTACGTCCTTCTCCTCGGCGGCCTCGACCGCCGACCGCAGCGCGGCCGTGTCACCGGCGAACGCCGCCGACACGGTCACCACCTTCGCGCCGCCCTCGACGGCGGCCTTGATGCCCTCGGCGACCCGGTCGGGTGTGACGGCGCCGCGCTCGTCGCTGCCGCGCACCGCGAGGATGCGCGACCGCGGGGCCACGCCCGCGAACTTCACGCCCTTCTCCATCTGGGCGGCGATCAGACCGGCCACGAAGGTGCCGTGCCCGACGCAGTCGGTCCCGGCCTCGCCGACCGCCGTGACCCGGCCCTTCAGCGCGGGCGCGGAGGTGGAGACGCCGGTGTCGACCACGCCGACGGTCACCCCGGCGCCCGAGGCGAACTGCCAGGCGCGGCCGAGCTGGAGGCCGACCTGCTCCCACGGCACGGCGGTGGCCTGCCGGCCCGAGCCCTCGGTGCAGGAGGCACCGGTGGTCAGCTCCGCCTTCAGCACCGGCAGTTCCACCGTGTCGCCGTCGGCCGCCGCCGCGCTCCCGGCACCGGCGCCGCACACCCCGGCCGCCAGCAGCAGCGCCAGCGCGCCGGCGGCAGGCCGCACCGCCCACGCCGTCCGTGTCGTCCGTGTCCTGCGCGTCGCGCGCACCCCCGTCACGCCCCCGCCGTCCGTCCGGCGGCCGGCGCCGGATCGACGAGGTCCTCCGGGAGCAGCAGCCGCAGGTCGTCCAGGCTGGGCGCGGCCACCCGGCTGAGCCGGCCCGCCTGCCGGGTCATCATCCGCTCCAGCACCTGGCGGGCCGTGCGCGCGTTGCCGAACGACCGGTCGCGCGGCAGCGTGTCGAAGTACTGCCGCAGCACCGGTCCGAGCCCCGTGCCGCACTCGTAACCCGCCTGCACCGCGTGCTGGCGGACGATCGTGACCAGCTCGTCGGAGGAGTAGTCGGCGAACTCGATCTTCCGTGAGAAGCGCGAGGTCAGACCCGGGTTGGAGGCCAGGAACCGCTGCATCTCGGCGGTGTAGCCGGCCACGATGACGACCACCTCGTCGCGGTGGTCCTCCATCAGCTTCAGCAGCGTGTCCACGGCCTCCCGGCCGAAGTCGGCGCCGGATCCCTCGCGCGGGGTGAGAGTGTACGCCTCGTCGATGAAGAGCACACCGCCCAGCGCCCGCTGGAAGACCTCCGTGGTCAGCTGCGCGGTGTGGCCCACGTAGCGGCCGACCATGTCGGCGCGGGAGACCTCGACGAGCTGGCCGCGGGGCAGCACGCCCAGGGAGACGAGGAGTTCGCCGTAGAGGCGGGCCACGGTGGTCTTGCCGGTGCCGGGCGGGCCGGTGAAGACCAGGTGGTGGCTGAGGCGCGGCACCGGGAGCCCGGCGGCCTCGCGCTGCCGGGCGGTGGAGACCAGGTTGACCAGGTCGGTGACGTCCCGCTTGACCGCCGAGAGCCCGACCAGGGCGTCCAGGCGGCTCAGCGCGTCGTCCCCGGCGTCGAGGCCGTCCGGACCGGCCTCGGCCTCACGGGCGGCCTCCTCGCTGATGTCCTGCGGCAGCAGCAGCGTGAGGTCCTCCTCGGTGACCTGGCTCAGCGCGGCCAGCCGCACCGCCTGCCGGTCCACCATCTCCTCGAACACCTGCCGCGCCGCGCGGCCGTTGCCGAACCCGGCGTCCTTCGGTATCCGCTCGAAGTGCACCGACAGCGCCTTGCGCGTCTCGTCGTTCAGCAGGTACTGGTGGCGCGCGCACATGCTCTCCACGATCTCCACCAGCTCGGGCACCGAGTAGTTTTCGAACTCCACGGTGCGCGAGAACCGGGAGGCCAGGCCCGGGTTGGAGCCCAGGAAGCTGCGCATCTCACCGGAGTAGCCGGCCGCCACGACCACCACGTCGTCGCGGTGGTCCTCCATCAGCTTCAGCAGGGTGTCCACGGCCTCCCGGCCGAAGTCGGCGCCGGAGCCGCGGGAGTCGGCGGTCAGGGTGTAGGCCTCGTCGATGAACAGGACGCCGCCCAGGGCCCGCTCGAAGGTCTCGGTGGTCTTGATGGCGGTACCGCCGATGACCTGGGCGACCAGGTCGGCGCGGGAGACCTCGACCAGGTGCCCGGAGCGCAACGCCCCCAGCTCGGCGAGGATCGTGCCGTAGAGGCGGGCCACGGTGGTCTTGCCGGTGCCGGGCGGGCCGGCGAAGACCAGGTGCCGGCTCATCGGCGGCGCGGACATGCCGAGCTGGGCGCGGCGCCGGGCGAGCTGGGTCAGGTTGACCAGGGTGCGGACCTGTTCCTTGACGTGTCCCAGGCCGATCAGGCCCTCCAGCGCGGCCATCGGCCCGTCCGGCCGCCCGGGGCCGTCCGACTCCGGGACGGTGCCCGCCGGGTCGGTGCCCTCGGCCTCGCCGTAACCCCAGGCGTCGCGGGACTCGTTGCCGGTGCTGGTGAGGTTCTCCACCGCCAGCCGGCCGCCCGCCTTGGACTGCACGAGCCCGCCGCCCTTGTTCTCCCGCACCGTGCAGCCGACCACCGACACCGGCTCGTCGGTCTCCACCCGGATGCCGTCCCGGCCGTTGCCCGTGGCCTCGCACCCGTTGAGGTTGGCCCGGCCGCCGTCGCGGACCAGGAAGCCGTGGTCGGTGGCGGCGGCGGCCCGCACCCGGGTCGCCGTCAGCTCGCCGCCGCCGTCCACGACCACGCCGCAGCCGCCGGCCGAGACCAGCTCTCCGTCGCGCAGCGCCGCCGTGCCCTCGCCGCCGATCTCCAGGCCGGCCCCGCCGGGAGCGTTCACCGTCAGGCCCGCCAGGTACACGTTGCCGCCGGTGGTGACCACCGCGCCGGCGCCGCCCGGTGTCTCCACCGCGCAGTCCTCGACACGGCCGCGGCCGCCGTCGGTCACCGCGACGCCGGTGCCGCCCGCGCCGGTGATGCGGGCCCGCCGCACCAGCGGATTGGCGCCGCCCTTGACGACCACGCCGGTGCCCTTGACGTCGACGATCTCCAGGCGGTCCAGCTCGGCCGCCGAGTCCTCCTCCAGCAGGACGCCCTCCGCCTCGCCGTCCCGGACGGTCAGCGAGGTCAGCGTCGGCGAGGAGGAGCCGGCCACGCGCAGCGCCGGGGCCTGGGCGCCGGTCAGCCAGCAGTCCTCGTACGTGCCGCGGGAACGGTCGGTGACGAAGAGGCCGTGGCCGGCCGTACGGGAGGTGCGGCAGCGGCGCAGCACCGGGTCGGCGCCGTGCGAGACGATGATGCCCTGGGCGGTGGTGCCGTTGATCCGCACGTCGTCCATCTCGACACGGGCGGCGCTGGTCAGATGGGCGCCGACGGCGGTGTCGTGGATGACGGTCCGCAGCACGCGCACCGCGCTGCGCTCCTCCAGGGCGAGGGAGGGCTTGTCGGTGGAGGACAGGTCGCAGTCCTCGACGGACGCCTGGGCGTCGCCGTTGGCGAGGATGCCGTTGCCGCGCGCGTCGCGCACCGTGCAGCCGCGCACCGTCGCCCGGCCGCGCTCGCCGACCACCACACCGCTGGTGCCGAGGTGCTCGAAGGTGCAGGACTCCAGCGAACTCTCGGTGGTGGAGGTGACGACGACCCCGGCGCCGGTCCGGCTGGAGACCCGGCACTCCCGCATGGCGAGCGACCCGGAGTTGCGCGCGAGCACGGTCGCCCAGGAGGCACCGGACAGATCACAGCCCTGCATGGCGACCTGTCCGTGCGAGGCGTCCACCGCCGGCACGTCCGGGTCCTGCCCCTGCACCACCAGGTCGGTCAGCATCACCGCGTCGACGCGCAGCGATATCACCGTCCCCGTGCGCGGGGCCAGCCGGACACTGCCGCGCGACTGTTCGGCGACGATGGTCACCCGGGTGGTGACGACGAGGTTCTCCTCGTACGTTCCCGGACGGACGCTCAGCACCGCGCCGCCGCGCGCCCTGGCCAGGGCCTCGGAGATCGTCCGGGCGTCCCCGGTGCCCTCCGGACAGACCGTCAGTACCTGGCGCACTCCGCTGACCTCCTTGTTTCGGCACCCATAGGTGGCGGCCGGACCCATCATGCCTTCCTCTCACCTGCGATCCCACCCCGGTCCGGTGGGCAATACGCCCGGGACCGGTGAGAGGCATGGTGCGGCAGGGGTGCCGTACCCCGGATTATGGGACGTTCCGCAACGTCCGTACCAGTGAGGGGGCTTGCCGAGGCGGACTGTTAACGCGGGTGGAATGACGTGTCCCTTGTAAGTGTGCGTGAATGAGGCCGATCACAGGGACCAGCGATGAACCGTGGGACGGATGGGACGGATGACGGACCGGACCGAATCAGCGACGAGCACGGCAGCGGCAGCGGCGGCGGCCGCGGAGGAGAAGACGGCGACGGCACCCCCGGCGGAGCCGCCCGCCGGCAAGGCCGAGACCGCCGCCGCACCGAAGGCGGCGGGCGGCGGCGGCACGGAACCGGCGCGCGCGGAGGCCGCCGCGGCGCCCGTGCCCGCGCCCGCCGCCGAGGCGGAGCCGGCCGCCGAGGCCCTGGCGGCTTCGGCGCCGCAGGACCCGGCCCCCGGCGAGGAAGCCGCGGCGCCCGCGGGGCGTCCGGGCCGTCCCCTGCTGGCGGGCGCCGCCCTGCTGGGCGCGGCGCTGGTGGCCGTGCCGGTCCTGCTGATGAACCGCGACGGCACACCGGAGCGGCCCGGGACGACCGTCGCCGAGGAGGCGGGCACGGTGCTGGGCGGCGCGGAGCCGTCGCAGGACGGCGCGGGAGCGTACGCGTCGTCGAGCGCGTCCCCGTCGAAGCCGGCCGAACCCGAGGAGCCCGCGACGCGGAAGGCGGTGGCGAAGGAGCAGGCCCCGGTGGCGGCGGCCCCGCCCGCCGCCCCTTCCCCCTCCGCGTCGGCGACGAAGAAACCGGCCGCGACGAAGAAGGCCACCCCCAAGGCCACGAAGAAGGCGACGAAGAAGGCGACGAAGAAGGCGAAGGAACCGTCCCTCCCGGCCGACATCACGGTCACGGCGACCCGGGTGCTGCGGGCCGGCGAGTCCATCGAGGCGAACAAGACGCGGCTGCGCATGCAGACCGACGGCAACCTCGTGGTCTACGACGAGAACAACAAGGCCCGCTGGGCCACCATGACTTTCGGCGACAACTACCAGGCGGTCTTCCAGGCCGACGGCAACCTGGTCGTCTACACCGCCGACAGCCGCCCGGTCTGGGCGAGCAAGACCCAGGGCCACGACGGCGCGATCCTGCGCCTCCAGTCCGACGGCAACCTGGTGATCTATTCGGGCGGGGGGCCGATCTGGGCGTCGAAGACCCAGCACTGAGCGCTGCCGGGCGGGCCGGGCGGGCCGGGCGGGCCGGTCCCTGTGAGGTCTGTGGTGATCGAGACATCGGCAGGCATTAGCGTGGTGGGCGCCGGTGCGGGACCCCCGTGCCGGCTCGTGCTGATTTTCGGGTCGTTGTCGCGAGAAACACGAGAACACGAGAAACACGAGAAACACGCTGATCAGGGTCATTTCATGAGATTGCTGCACACGTCCGACTGGCACCTGGGCCGGGCGTTCCACCGGGTGAACATGCTCGGTGCCCAGGCCGCCTTCATCGGTCACCTCGTCGACACCGTGCGTGAGCACGCCGTGGACGCCGTGGTCGTGTCGGGAGACGTGTACGACCGGGCGGTGCCGCCGCTCGCCGCGGTCGAGCTGTTCGACGACGCCCTGCACCGCCTCGCCGACCTCGGCGTCCCCACGGTGATGATCTCCGGCAACCACGACTCCGCCCGGCGCCTGGGCGTGGGCGCGGGGCTGATCGGCCGGGCCGGTGTCCATCTGCGGACCGACCCGGCCGCGTGCGGTACGCCGGTGCTGCTGGCGGACGCCGCCGGGCCGGTGGCCTTCTACGGGCTGCCCTATCTCGAACCGGCCCTGGTGAAGGACGAGTTCGGGGTGGACCGGGCCGGGCACGAGGCCGTGCTCGCCGCCGCCATGGACCGGGTCCGCGCCGATCTCGCGGGCCGGCCGCCCGGCACCCGGTCCGTCGTCCTCGCGCACGCCTTCGTCACCGGCGGCCGGCCCAGCGACAGCGAACGGGACATCACCGTCGGCGGCGTCGCCGCCGTGCCCGCCGGGGTCTTCGACGGCGTCGACTACGTGGCCCTCGGCCACCTGCACGGCTGCCAGACCCTCACCGAGCGGGTCCGCTACTCCGGCTCCCCGCTGCCGTACTCCTTCTCGGAGGCGACGCACCGCAAGAGCATGTGGCTGGTCGACCTGGACGCCGACGGCACGGTCAGCGCCGAGCGGCTCGACTGCCCGGTGCCGCGTCCGCTGGCCCGGCTGCGCGGCACCCTGGAGGAGCTGCTCGCCGACCCGGGGCTGACCGAGCACGAGGAGGCGTGGGTCGAGGCCACGCTCACCGACCCGGTGCGGCCCGCCGACCCCATGGCCCGGCTCACCGAGCGCTTCCCGCACACCCTCACCCTCGTCTTCGACCCCGAACGGCCACCGGACGACCCCGGCGTCTCCTACGCGCGGCGGCTGGCCGGACGCGACGACCAGGAGGTCGCCGAGGACTTCGTCGCCCATGTGCGCGGCGCCGGACCCGACGCCCGGGAACGGGCCGTCCTGCGGGACGCGTTCGACGCCGTCCGCGCGGACGCGACGGCGGGGGAGGCGGCGCGGTGAGGCTGCACCGGCTGGACATCACCGCGTTCGGTCCCTTCGGCACCGTGCAGAGCGTCGACTTCGACGCGCTGTCCGGGGCCGGACTGTTCCTGCTGCACGGACCCACCGGCGCGGGCAAGACCTCCGTCCTGGACGCCGTGTGCTACGCCCTGTACGGCTCGGTCCCGGGTGCCCGGCAGAGCGGCCAGGGCATGGGCCTGCGCAGCGACCACGCCGACCCCGGCACCCGTACCGAGGTCCGCCTCGACCTCACCGTCGCCGGCCGCCGCCTGGAGATCACCCGGCAGCCGCCCTGGGAGCGGCCCAAGAAGCGCGGCGCCGGGACCACCGTCGACAAGGCGCAGAGCTGGCTGCGGGAGTACGACGCGGCGGCCGGGACCTGGAAGGACCTCAGCCGCTCCCACCAGGAGATCGGTGAGGAGATCACCCAGCTGCTCGGCATGAGCCGGGAGCAGTTCTGCCAGGTCGTGCTGTTGCCCCAGGGCGACTTCGCGCGGTTCCTGCGCGCCGACGCCGAGGCGCGCGGCAAGCTGCTCGGCCGTCTCTTCGACACCCAGCGGTTCGCCGAGGTCGAGAAGCGCCTCGCCGAGCGGCGCCGCACCACCGAGGCCCGGGTGCGGGACGGGGACAGCGCGCTGCTCGCCGACGCGCACCGCATGCAGCAGGCCGCCGGCGACGCCATGGAACTGCCCGAGGCGGCTCCGGGGGAGCCGGGGCTCGCCGAGGCCGTCCTCGGCGCCGCCGCCGTCGCCCGCGCCACCGCCCGGGAACAGCTGGCCGTCGCCCGCTGCCGCCTCACCGCCGCCGAGTCCGCCCAGGCCGCCGCCGCACGGGACCTCGCCGACGTACGCGAACGCGACCGGCTGCAGCGCCGGTTCGCCGAGGCGCGGGCGCGGGCGGCGCGGCTGGCCGAGCGGGCCGACGCGCACCGCGAGGCGCGGGCCCGGATGGAGCGGGCCCGCAAGGCGGAGGCGGTGGCCCCCGCCCTGGAGCTGCGGGACGCCGCCGACGCCGAGTACCGGCGGGCGCGGCAGACCGAGGTGCGCGCGCGTGCCCTGCTGCCGGACACCCACGCCGAGTCCGGCGCGGCCGGGCTGGCCGCCGCCGCCCGCCGCGCCGCCGGGGAACTGGGCCGGCTGGAGTCGGCCCGCCGCGCCGAGCAGCGGCTGCACTCCCTCACCGCGGAACGCGCGGAGCTGGACCGCGACGAGCGCGCCGACGACGACCTCCTCGCGGAGGCGGAGAGCTGGCTCGCGGGCTGGGACGCCACCCGCGAGACACTCCGGACCGCCGTCGAGACCGCCCAGGAGGCCGCCGCCCGCGCCGAGCAGCTCGCCGAGCGGCGCGACCCCGCCCGGCGCCGGCTGAGCGCCGCCCGGCAGCGCGACCAGCTCGCCGGTGACACCGACGACGCCCGGCGCGCCGCCCTCACCGCCGCCGAACGCGCCACCGCGGCCCGCGCCCACTGGCTCGACCTGAAGGAACAGCGCCTCGACGGCATCGCCGCCGAACTCGCCGCCCACCTCACCGACGGCGCCCCCTGCGCCGTCTGCGGCGCCACCGAGCACCCCGCCCCCGCCCGCAAGGACGCCGGACACGTCGACCGGGCCGCCGAGGAACGCGCCCTCGCCGCCTACCAGCGGGCCGAGGAGGAGCGCACCGAGGCCGAGCGGCGCCTGGGCACCGTACGGGAGGCGCTCGCCGCCGCCACCGCCGAGGCGGGCGACGCCCCCACCGAGCGGCTGGCCGAGGAGGCCGACGCCCTCGAACGGGAGTACGCGCAGGCCCGGGCCGCCGCCTCCGCGCTGCACGCCGCGCAGGAGGAACTGCGCCGCGCGGAGGGGGAACGCGAGCAGCGGATCACCGCGCAGCGCGAGGCCGCCGTCCGCGGCGCCGCCCGCGTCGGCCGCCGGGAGCGCCTGGAGCGCGAACGGGCGGTACTGGAGGAGGAGGTGGCCCGGGTCCGCGGCACCGCCGACAGCGTGGCCGCGCGCGCCGCCCACTGGGAGCGGCAGGCCGCCCTCCTCACCGACGCAGCCGACGCCGCCCGGGCCGCCGAGGACTCCGCGCAGCGGCTGAAGGATGCCGACGCACGCCTCGCCGACGCGGCCTTCCGCGCCGGATTCGACACCCCGGCCGCCGCGGCCGGCGCCCTGCTCGACGACGCCGCCCACCGGGAACTGCAACGGCGGCTCGACGCCTGGCAGGACGAGGAGGCCGCCGTACGGGCGGTGCTCGCCGAACAGGACACGGCCGCCGCCGCGCACCTGCCGCCCGCCGACGTCACCGCGGCCGAGGCGGCGGCCGAGGCGGCGGCCCGGCGGCTGCGGGAGGCGGCCTCCGCGCGGGACGCCGCCGCCCGGCGCTGCGTCGAACTCGACCGGCTCTCCGCGCGGGCCACCGACGCCGCCCGCCGGCTGGCCCCGCTGCGCGAGGAGTACGAGCGGGTCGCCCGGCTCTCCGCCCTGACCGCGGGCACCTCCGCGGACAACGGACGCCGGATGCGCCTGGAGGCGTACGTCCTGGCGGCCCGCCTGGAGCAGGTCGCCGCCGCCGCGACCGTACGGCTGCGGCGCATGTCCTCCGGGCGCTACACCCTCGTCCACTCCGACGACCGCGCCGGACGCGGACGCAGCGGCCTCGGACTGCACGTCGTCGACGCCTGGACGGGCCGGGAGCGGGACACGGCGACGCTGTCGGGCGGCGAGACCTTCTTCGCCTCCCTCGCCCTCGCGCTCGGCCTCGCCGACGTCGTCACCGACGAGACCGGCGGGGTCCGTCTCGACACCCTCTTCATCGACGAGGGCTTCGGCAGCCTCGACGACCAGACCCTCGACGAGGTCCTGGACGTACTGGACGCGCTGCGCGAACGGGACCGCAGCGTCGGCATCGTCAGCCATGTCGCCGACCTCAGACGGCGCGTCCACGCCCAGCTGGAGGTCGTCAAGGGGCGGACGGGGTCCGTGCTGCGGCAGCGGGACGGCTGACGGGCGGCGCGGTCAGCGGCCCACCGGGCGCCGGGGGAGGGGCGAGGAGTAGACGACGCTGGTGGTGACCGAGCCGAGCGAGCCGATCCGCCCCGACACCTCCTCCAAGTGCCGCATCGAACGGGCGGCGACCTTGATGACGAAGCAGTCGTCGCCCGTGACGTGGTGCGCCTCCAGGATCTCGGGAGTGGCGGCGACCAGGTCGTGGAACGGCTTGTAGTTGCCGTGCGGGTAGCGCAGCCGGACGAAGGCCAGGATCGGCAGGCCCAGCCGTTCGGGGTCGACGACGGCCGCGTACCCCTGGATGACCCCCGCCTCCTCCATGCGGCGCACCCGCTCGGTCACCGCGCTCGCGGACATGGACACGGCACGGGCCAGCTCGGCGAAACCGGTCCGGCCCTCCCGCTGGAGGACGTCGAGGATGCGCCAGTCGGTGGCGTCCGGGGAATACACGGTCATCCCGGAGGAATAGCAGGGGATTCCCCGGCCGGGCAAGCCGGACGCCGGGGATCGTGCCTTCTGGACGCGGCCTCGCGACCGTAGATTTCCGGCCAGGAACCCAATCGAGAAGAGGCCGGATCATGACCGTCACCCCCGCCGTCCCGCGTACCGCCCCCGCCCCCGCCCCGCCCGCCGAGGCCGCAGCCTACTTCCGCGCGCGCCTCGCCTTCCACACCGACGTGGCCGACGTGGGCGCCGCGCTCGCGGCCGGCGGCGATCCGGGGTTCGCCGTCGTCGACTCCCGGTCCACCGCCGCCTGGGACCAGGGCCACCTGCCGGGCGCCGTCCACCTGCCGACCGCGCTGGTCCCCGACCAGGCCGCCCGGCTCCTCGACCGGGACGTACCGGTGGTCACCTACTGCTGGGGGCCCGGCTGCGACGGCGCCACCCGCTCCGCCCTCGCCCTCGCCGAACTCGGCTACCGGGTCAAGGAGATGCTCGGCGGCTTCGAGTACTGGGTGCGCGAGGGCCTCGCGTACGAGACCTGGCGGGGCACCGAACGCCGGGCCGCCGACGGGCTGACCGTTCCCACCGACGCGGCGGACTGCGGCTGTTGAGGGACGTGTAGGTTCTGCCGCATGGTGCGATACGCGGAGCCGGGCACGGCGGGGACGGTGGACTGGGTCGAGTCGGGCGGCGGACCGCTCATAGCGGTACCGGAGACGGTCCTGCCGTTCTGGGCCGGAGCCGACGGCGAGGAGACCGCCTCCGACTACGACCGGGCCTGCGAGGTCGACGGCCAGGCCGGGCTCCTCCCGGTCGGTGACGCGGCGGCGCTGGTCCTCGGCGACGAACCCGCCGCGACCGCGTTCCTCCCCGAGCACGGCACCTTCGTCCGCTGGTACGCGGGCGACGACGAACGCGACCTCCTGGCGAGCGTGCCCGCCGCGCTCCGCACCGCCGAATGGGGCCCCGAGACGGTCTGGCGGGTCCCCGGCCCGGTGGTGCTGTTCGACGCGGCCTGGCCGGGCGGCGCCTGCGAGGGCACCGACCACGTCCGCATCCCCCTGGAACCCGGCCGCTACACCGTCCGCACGGCCCACGCCCAGCCCGGCCCGGAGACCTGGCTCGGGCTGGTGCGGCTGAGCCCGCTGCCGGACTGACCGGCCCGGGCGAACACGGTCGCCCCCGGCCCCGTCGCCACCGGCCGTCCGACCGGCGACGCCTACGACGCCGCCGCCGCCCGCTTCCCCGCCGGACGCCGGGCGATGCCCGACGCCCCGGCCCGACGGGGGGCTCCCTCCCCGGCTCGGACGGAGTCGAGAGCCGGGACAGGGGCAGCGGGCAGGTCGTCGACCCGCGCCGAACGGAACGGACCTACAGCCCGGCCAGTTCGTCCACCAGGTCGTCCAGGCCCAGCGAGCCCTGCGACAGCGCGGCCATGTGCCACGCCTTCAGGTCGAAGGCGGCACCGTGCCGCTCGCGCGCCTTCTCCCGGCCCAGCAGCCAGGCCCGCTCCCCGAGCTTGTAACCGATCGCCTGGCCCGGGATCGACAGGTACCGGGTCAGCTCGCTCTCCACGTAGTCCGCGGGCCGGCTGCTGTGCGCCCCGAAGAACTCCTGCGCCAGCTCCGGCGTCCACCGCTCACCCGGGTGGAACGGCGAGTCCGCGGGGATCTCCAGCTCCAGGTGCATGCCGATGTCGACGATGACCCGGGCCGCCCGCATCATCTGCGCGTCCAGGTACCCGAGCCGTGTCTCGGCGTCGGTGAGGAAACCCAGCTCGTCCATCAGCCGCTCCGCGTACAGCGCCCAGCCCTCGGCGTTGGCGCTGACCATGCCCACCGACGCCTGGTAGCGGGAGAGGTCGCCCGCCACGTGCGCCCACTGCGCGAGCTGGAGATGGTGACCGGGAACGCCCTCGTGGTACCAGGTGGAGACCAGGTCGTACACCGGGAAGCGGGTCTGTCCCATCGTCGGCAGCCAGGTGCGGCCCGGCCGGGAGAAGTCCAGCGACGGCTCGGTGTAGTACGGCGCCGCCGCGCTGCCCGGCGGGGCGATGCACGACTCCACCTTCCGTACCCGCTCGGCGAGTTCGAAGTGGGTGCCGTCCAGCGACTCGATCGCCTGGTCCATCAGGCCCTGCAGCCAGTCGCGGACCTCGTCGACGCCCTCGATGTGCCGGCCGTGCTCGTCGAGGTGGGCCAGCGCCACCCACGGCGTCGCGGCGCCCGGCAGGATCTTCTCCGCCTCCCGCCGCATCTCGCCCAGCAGCCGGTGGTACTCGGCCCAGCCGTACGCGTACGCCTCGTCCAGGTCCAGGTCGGTGCCGTTGTAGTAGCGCGACCAGCGGGCGTAGCGCTCGCGGCCCACCGTGTCCGGGGCGCCGTCGATCGCCGGCGCGTACACGTCGCGCATCCAGTCCCGCAGCTCCACCACGGCCGCGGTCGCGCCCCGGGCCGCCTCGTCCAGCTCCGCGCGCAGCGCCTCGGGCCCGGCGGACGCGAAGTCCTCGAACCAGCCCCGGCCCTCACCGGTGTCCGCCCACTCGCCGAGCTGCCCGACGAAGGTGGCGGTCGGCCGCGGCGCCGCGAACAGCTTGCGCTCCAGGCCCAGGGCGAGCGACGCGCGGTAGCCGGCCAGCGCCCCGGGCACCGCGCGCAGCCGCTCGGCGATCCGCGCCCAGTCCTCCTCCGTGTCGGCCGGCGTGACGGTGAACACCTCCCGCACGCTGTGCGCGGACGTACCCATGTTGCCGACCGCGCGCAGCCCCTCGTCGGCCTCGTGCACGGCCAGTTCGGCGGTCAGCCGCTCGCGCAGCAGCCGGGCGCAGCGACGCTCCACGTCACTGTCCCCGCCGGGCCGCCGCTCCGCCTCGTCGAGCCGGGCGAGCGTGGCCCGCGCCAGTTCGGCGAGGGCCTCCTGCCCGGCGGGCGAGAGGTCGGGCAGGCGGCCGGAGCTCTCCGGTACGCCCAGATACGTACCGGTGACCGGGTCGAGGGCGATGAGTTCGTCGACGTAGGCGTCGGCGACCTCGCGGGGCAGCGGGCTCTTGGTCTCTGACATGCGGACATCCTCGTACGGATGCCGGTGCCGCGTCAGCCCGATGTACCAGGCCGGGCCGCCGCCGGAAGCCCTGCGCCCGCGTGCCGCCCGACGCTATGGTGTGAGGAGCGACGGACGACGCCTCGTGCGTGGTCGGGTGCGGACGGGGGGACGATGCGACAGCTGGTGGAAGTGCGACTGCCGGACGGCGACGTGGTCTGGGCCCACGTCGAACCGCCGTCGGGACCACAGGACTCGGGTCTCCTCGACAGCGGCGTACAGGCGCTGCGGGGCTTCGACCACACCCTGCGGTCGGTGGCCGCCAACGTCCGCCGGGCCGTCGCGGACGCGGCCCCGGACGGGGTGAGCGTGGAGTTCGGAGTCGAACTGGCGGTGGGCAGGGAGGGCCTGGTGGCCGCCCTCGCCGGTACCAGCGGCAAGGCGGCGGTCAAGGTGACCCTGACCTGGGACGGCGGGCCGCAGGCGCCCGGGACCTGAGCATGACGACGGTCACGCCGCCCGGACCCGGCCAGGGCGGCGGTCAGATCCGTCCGGACCGGAGAACAGGGATGGCGGCTGCGGGACAACTGACCCACTGGGCACAGAAATGCCTGGTCAGAGTGGACGGTCGGAGACCGGGCAGCGGCTTCTTCGCCGCCCCCGGCTACGTCGTCACCTGCGCGCACGTGGCCGGCTCGGAGGCCGGAGCCGCCGTCAAGGTGCACTGGGGCACGACCGAACTGGCCGGCAAGGTCGTCGCCGCCTCCCCGCCCCCCGCACGGGGCGGCCTGTGGCCCTACCCTGACCTGGCGATCGTCCGGCTGACGGATCCGCCGGCCGGTCACCCCTGTGCCTGGCTGGCCGACCGGTACCCGCTCGGCGGCAGTCCGCTGACGGCGGTCGGGTACTCCGACACCTACCGGACCGTGGCCGAGCCGCTCACCTCCGCCTTCGCCTACCAGGGCGACCAGACGCTCGACGGCGGGCGGATGCTGCGGCTGAAACAGGACGAGGTCACCGGCGGCATGTCGGGAGGACCGGTCCTCGACCTGGACGCCGGCGGGGTCTGCGCGG
Organism: Streptomyces sp. NPDC090994; assembly: GCF_044768905.1. NCBI lineage: Bacteria > Bacillati > Actinomycetota > Actinomycetes > Kitasatosporales > Streptomycetaceae > Streptomyces > Streptomyces sp. NPDC090994. Next base: position 104,931 of record NZ_JBIVWS010000019.1, on the reverse strand, counting down.
TGGTCAAGGCCACCCGCTTCCCCGACACCGACATGGGGGGCCTGGCGACCCCCGTCGGCGCGCTGCGCCTGCTGGAACCGGCGGCCTACCGCGCCCTGATCCGCGCGCACGACCTGTTCCACGCCCGGGACCGCCGCTGGCCCGCCGGCCCGCCGTCGCAGGCCGCCGCGGACTGGCCGGCCGGCCTTCCCCGACGGACCCAGTGCCACCTGTTCGGCATGCTCGCCTCCTCGCCCGCACCCGCCCCCGAGGACCTGACCGCCGGTTTCCACCGGGCCGCCGGCCGCTTCGCCGCCGCCCCCGACCTGCCCCTGCACGAACACCGGGACGTGGTGACCGAGTTGGCGGCGCTGGTCGCCCAGGGGCCGGTACCCCGGGCCGTGCGGTACGTGGCGGACCTCGGCCGCGCGTACACCGGCGACCTCGGCGTTCGCCTGCGCACCTGGACCGAGCTGCTGAGCGGAGTGCTCGCGTTCGACCCCGAGGACCTGGCCGAGCCGGACGAGCCGCACCCGTCGGCCCCGGCCGTACGGCGGTCGGTCATGGTCCGGGTGCGGCCCTCCGCCGTCGACCGGGACCGCTACCACCTGGCGATGTGGCGCTACGAGGGCCCGGACGCGGTCTTCCCGGCCGTCCCGGAGACCGACGCCCTGCCGCTCCAGGAGGCGCTCGACCTGGCGCGCACCCGGGTCCCCGGGGAACTCGCCCGGCTCGGACGCACCGGTGACGACAAGGCGCTGGTGGAGTTCATCGTCCCCCAGGCACTCCTGGAGGAGGAGTACGACGGGTGGCGGCCGTGGCCCCGCCGCGCCTGGTCGCGCCTGGGCCGCAAGCATCCCGTGATCGTGCGGGACCTGGAGCGGTTCGAGGACGAGGAACTGCATCCCCCGTGGCGCCGGAGATGGAGCCGCCTCACCGGCCGCACCCCGGAGCCGACCCTGGCGTGCAACGGGCACCGGGGGGACCACGAGGTGCTCGAAGGCTGGCTGGAGAGCCGCCCCGACCTCGCCGCCCTGGTGCTGGCCGGCTCGATCCGCCTGGCGCCCTCCACGGCGGCCCTGGAGGTGGCGCTGTCCTGCGGAGTGCCCGTGGTGCTGTGGCAGCGCTCCCGGGAGGACGACTGCGCCGGCGCCCCGCCCGACCCGTCCTCCTGCTTCGGGTGCCGTGCGCGGGAGCACTGCCCGTCGGCGCAGGGCTTCGCCGAACTGCGCCGGGCCCTCGGGCAGGCCCGGCCGGACCAGTGGCCCGACCGGATCCGGCAGCTGCGCAACGAGGCGGTGGCCGGCGAGGCCGACGAGCAGCACGCCCAGGACCTGGTCCTGCTGTGGGACGACCCCGGACGGCAGCTTCCCGACGCACCCCTGCGCTACGCGAAATGAGGTCAGGCTCGGTGAACGACTGGATGATCTACCGGGGCGGCGAGGAGCCCCACGAGGGCGTGGCACGGCTGCCGGAACCCCCGCCCTGGCGTGCCTTCTACGACGACGAGCCGACCCCCTTCGACCGGGACGCCGACCACGGCCTGTCCCGGCGCTGGCCGCTGCGGGCCGCCGCCTACCGGCCCGACGAGCAGACGCTGGAGATGGTGAACACCGCCCTCTACCTGCGCCGTCCCCTGCTCGTCACCGGCGACCCGGGGGTGGGCAAGTCGAGCCTGGCCTACGCGGTCGCCCGTGAACTGCGCCTCGGCTCCGTCCTGCGCTGGCCGATCACCAGCCGCAGCACACTGAAGGACGGCCTGTACCGGTACGACGCGATCGGCCGTCTGGAAGAGGTCAACAGCGGCGCGGAGCCGGCCCCGGACCGCATCGGCCAGTACCTGCGGCTCGGCCCGCTCGGCACCGCCCTGGCCCCCTACGAACTCCCCCGGGTGCTGCTGGTCGACGAGATCGACAAGGGCGACCTCGACCTCCCCAACGACCTGCTGGACGTCTTCGAGGAGGGCACCTACGAGATCCCCGAACTCGCGCGCCTCGCCGACGTCGTCGACACCGTCGGCGTACGGCCCGCGGACGACGGTGCCCGGGTGCGGGTCACCGGCGGCCGGGTCCGCTGCCGGGCCTTCCCGTTCACCGTCCTCACCAGCAACGGGGAACGGGACTTCCCGCCCGCCTTCCTGCGCCGCTGCGTACGCCTGCACCTTCCCGCACCCGACGAGGAGCGGCTGCGCGCCATCGTCCACGCCCACCTGGGACCGGACGCGGCCGGCCACGCGGAGGCCCTCATCGCGCGCTTCCTCGACCGGCGCGGCACGGGCGAACTCGCCACCGACCAGCTCCTCCAGGCCGTCTACCTCGCCCGGCACGCGGCCGGTGCCACCGACGCCGGCCGCGAGCACGTCGCGGACCTGGTGCTGCAGTACCTCAACCGGGCCCACTGATGAGCGTCGGGCGGTTCCGGTCGGTCCTGACCTCGCTGGGCCTCGAACCCACGCCCCGGGAGCTGGCCGAGATCCTGTGGCTGGCGGCCCAGCTGCCCCCCGGCGCGGCCCCCGCCGCCGCGCCGGGGGACACCCGGCAGCCGCCCGAGCACCGCACCGGCGCCCCGCCCGGGCCGGAGACGGAGGACGGAACGGCCCCGGAGGCCCCGCCACGCGTCCCCGTCCACACGGCGACGGTGCCCGGCACCGCCCCGGCACCGGACGCCCCGGCCGGCCGCCCGGTACGGCTGGCGGTCGGCTCGCCCGTGCCCGAGCTGCCCCTGCTGCGTACCCTGCGGCCGCTCAAACGCCTGGTGCCCTCACGCGCCTTCAGCGAACTGGACGAGGAGGCGACCGCCGAGCGCGGCGCCCGCCACTTCGCCGCCCGCGGCCGGGGCGGCCTGGTCCCCGTGGTGCGGCCGGCGCAGGAACGCTGGCTGGACGTCGTCCTGGTCGTGGACAGCCACGAGACCAGCCGGATGCTGTGGGCCCCCCTCACCGACGACGTGCACCGGCTCCTCGTCCGGTCGGGGGCCTTCCGCCAGGTGCGCGTACGGTACCTGCACCTCGGGCCCGACGGGCCGCTCGGCGTGAGCACCGAACCCGGCGCCGGGGAGGGGCCGTTGCGCGGCACGTCCGAACTCCGCGACCCCTCGGGCCGGCGCCTCGTGCTCGTCCTCACCGACGCGGTGGCTCCCGGCTGGGGCCACCCCCGCGTGCACGAGGCGGTCCGGCAGTGGGCCGCCGCCGGTCCGGTCGCGGTTCTCCAGGCCCTTCCGGAGCGGCTGTGGCCGCAGACGTCCCTGCCCACCGTCCCGGCCACCCTCCGCCGCCCGGAACGCTCCGCGGCCAACGCCGACCTGGTCTACACCGGACACCGCCGCCGCACCCGGGTCCTGCCGCCCGGCAGCACCCCCGTCCCCGTCCTGGAACTGGCCCCCCGGTGGTTCGCACCATGGGCCCGGCTGGTGGCGGGGGCGGGCGACGGCGGGGCCGATGCCGCCGTCCTGCTCCTGGGCGAAGCCGTCCGCGCGGGCCGCGCCCCCGACTCCCGGCCGCCGGGGCAGCGGCTCCGGGACTTCCAGGCCGTGGCGACGCCCGCGGCGTTCCGGCTGCTGACCTGCCTGGCGGCGGTGCCGCTGACCGTGTCCGTCATGCGTGTCGTCCAGGCCGCGATGCTGCCGGGCAGCGCTCCCTCGCTCCTGGCGGAGGTCCTCTTCAGCGGTCTCCTCGTGCCGAGCGGGCCGGACCGGGACGGGCCCGTCGAGGAGCGGCCCTACGACTTCCTCCCCGGGCTGCGCGCCGAACTCCTGGCGGGGCTGCGCGCGCACGAGGTGGACACCGTCCTGCGGGAGACCTCGGGCCTGCTCGAACGCAGTGCCGCCGGCGCGCCGGGCCGGGTCACCGGCCTGGTCCCGGACGCGCGGGGCCGCGCGGGCCTGCCGGAGGACGGCCTGCCCTGGGCCCGGCTCCGCGCGGACGCCCTCGCCCGCGCGGGACTGTCCGGCCCCGCCGTGCCCCGCGGCCCGTCCCGCCCCCGTCCCGCTCACCGTCCGGACCCGTCCGCCCCGTCCGCCCCGGCCTCCCCGTCCGCCCCGGCCGTCCCCTCGGGCCGTCGGCTGTTCGGCCCCTACCGGCTGGGCCAGTACCTCACCTCGGCGGACTTCTCCGAGGTCTTCCTCGGCCTGGACGACCACGGGCGCGACGCGGCCGTGAAGATCCCGCCGACCGACTCCGACAGACGGCAGCTGGACCTCTTCCGGGAACTGGTGGAGACCGAGGCCGAGGCGCTGCGGCGGATGGCGGGCACGTACGCGCCGCGGCTGCTCGGCGCCGGCCCCCGCGCGGACGAGCCGTGGCTCGCCATGGAACTGGTCCGGTCGGTGTCGGGACACGCGGCCCTGAACCTCAACCACCGCCCCTGGGCCGAGAACGGACGTCCCGACGACCCGGTCGCCCTGCTGTACCTCGTCCGCCGGCTGGCCGAGGCGCTGGACCGGGCGCACTCCCGCGGCCTCGTGCACGGCAACCTCTCGCCCCACGCCGTCCTCCTGGTGCCCGACAGCGTGGTCCTCATCAGCTGGATGTACGCACAGTACGACGGCGTGCCCCACCCCTACGCCCGGTACCGGCCGCCGCGCGAGCGGTTCCTGCCGCCCGAGGGGTATTCCAGCAGACGGCCCCTCGACGCGTCCTTCGACATCTACGGCCTGGGCGCCATCGTCGCCCACGAACTGCCCCGCCGCCGGCGCACACCGCCCGGCGGCGCCGTCCCGGGACCGGGCGACCCGGAGCTGCGCCGGGTCCTGGGCCGGCTCCTCGACCGCTGCATGGCCGAGCAGCCGGGCCTGCGCCCCACCGCGGTCGAACTGCTGGAGGAGATCGGCTCGCTGGGCCTCGGGACCGAGCGCCGCGGCCCGGTCCCCGGGGACGAGGGGCCGGGGCGCCCCGGCCGCGCCGGACAGCCGCCGGAGGCCGACAGGGAGCGGCGGGTGCCGTGGGCAGTGCCGCAGGGAAGCCACGCCCCTGCCCAGGGCCCCTTCGACAGCCCGGCCGCCCGCACCGAAGCGGCCCTGGACCACTGGAACGCGGGACGCCGCACGGTGGCGATCACCCTCCTCCAGGCGCTGGTGACCGATCTCTCGCGGGAACGGGGCCCCGACCACCCCGCCACCCGCACCGCGGCGGACCTGCTGCGCTCATGGCGGGAGCGGGAGCGGGAGCGCAGGCCGTGGTGGCGCCGGTGGCTGCCGGGCGGCTGAGCGGCGACCGTACGCCGGTGCCCGGGTGCCCGGCTGCTACTCCCGCCCGATCCGCTCCCCGTACGCCCGCGGCGCCGCCACCGCCGCCGGGTCCAGGCGGGCCGTGATGACCAGGGTGCCCTCCTCGATCTGGTAGTCGAGGGGCAGGCCCAGGCCGCGCATGGTGGCGACCATGCCGGTGTTGGACGCCTGCGTCACGGCGTAGACGTGCTCGCAGCCGGTCTCGGCGGCCATCGTCACGAGCCGGCCGAGGAGTTCGGTGCCGATGCCCCGGCGCTGCCAGGCGTCCTCGACGAGCAGGGCGACCTCGGTCTCGTCGCCGTCCCACAGCAGGTGGCCGAGGCCCACGATGCGGCCCGAGGCGGTGCGCACGGCGAGGGTGCGGCCGTAGCGGGGGCTCAGGAGGTGGTTGAGGTAGCGGTCCGCGTCCCGGACCGGTCCGTGGTAGCGCAGTCCGAGGGTGCGCGCGGAGCACCGGTCGTGCATCGCCTTCGCCGCTTCCAGGTCGCCGGTGTCGGCGCGGCCGACGGTGATGTCACCGCTCTCGGAGAGCGTCAGTCCGCCCTCGGTCAGGGACAGCACGTCCTGGCCGCGCGGCACCCGGGGGCCGAGCCGGGCGTCCAGCTCGACCAGGGCCCGCGCCCGGGCGAACTCCGTCGGGGTGAACGGCAGATACGGCCGCTCGATGCTGATCAGGCCGCCCTCGGGGGCGCGCAGCCGCATCGCGGTCTCCTCCAGGACGCCCTCCACCGGCACGTCCTCGGGGCCGCCTCCGGCGCCGGGCGCCGTCGGGGCGGGCAGCGAGCGGATCGTGCAGCGGCCCAGCAACTGCCGCAGGGCGAGGGGGAGTTCCGCGGAGTCCGCGGCGGTACGGGTGGCCAGGCCCAGGACCCGGGTGGGGGCGTCGACCAGGTCGTGGGCGTCGGCCCGCTCGCACCAGGTGGCGCTGCCGCCCGCGGCCGTCACCGCCCCGCTCAGCTCCGCCCCGGTCAGCGGGCCCGGCACGCGCAGCAGGAACTCGTCCACCGTGCCGTCGGCCAGCGGGTGCGTCTGGAGGCTGAGGATGTCCACCCGCAGCTCGGCGAGGGCGGTGCAGAGCGCGGCCAGCGAGCCCGGCTCGTCCCGCACCGTGGTCCGCATCCGCCACAGTGCGCTGTCCTCGATCCCGGGCGCCCTCCCGGCACCGGCACCGGCGTCGGCACCGGACGGCGGCCGGGCGCCGGTATCGTCCGTCGGCGGTGCGTGACCGTGGCGTCGTGTCCAGCGTGTCCACAGGTTCGCCACCGCTTGACGGCGGGGCGCGGGACGGTTCTGCTCGGTGCGGTGTGCCGCGTGCGACATGTCTCGACTCATGCAGCCACTGTGAAGGAACGGTGTTGCGTGATCACGAACGCCTTGTGTCCGATGGGTAAAGAGTGCTTTTGCCCTGTTTTTGCGGGCCGCCCTCTTGCCTCCGCCTCGCTTGCCGGGGTCGCGCACCGGGGGATGACTCCAGTGCGCGACACCCCTACAGCGTACGGGAGTTGCCGGGTTACTGGCCCACGCGCCCCGGCTGGAGCACCTTGGTGAACAGTACGGTGCCGTCCTGCTCGCGCAGCCGGACCGTCATTTCCGCGCTGTCGCCGTCGATGTCGACCTCGCCGAAGAACTGGTAGCCCTCGGCGGGCGAGACGTTCGACGCGGTCGGCGCCTTCACGAAGACCCGCTCCGGACCGAAGGTGCCGTCCAGCGCGCTGGCCGGGAACGCGCCCGCGTTCAGCGGCCCGGAGACGAACTCCCAGAACGGCTCGAAGTCGGTGAACGCGGCCTTCGACGGCTGGTAGTGCTGGGCCGAGGTGTGGTGCACGTCGGCGGTCAGCCAGACCGTGCCGGTGATCCGCCGGTGCTTGATGAACCGGAGCAGCTCCGCGATCTGCAGCTCCCGGCCGAGCGGGGCCCCCGGGTCGCCCTGCGCGATCGCCTCGAAGTTGGCCTTGCCCTCGGTGGCGTCCGGCACCACCAGGCCGATCGGCATGTCGGCGGCGATCACCTTCCACACCGCGCGGGAGCGGGACAGCTCCCGCTTGAGCCACTCCAGCTGCTCGCGGCCCAGGATGCCCTGCGGGTCGGTGGTCTGGTCGTCGGGGGAATTGGCGTTGCGGTAGGTCCGCATGTCCAGGACGAACACGTCCAGGAGCGGGCCCTGGCGCAGCACCCGGTGGACGCGGCCCTCGCGGGCGCCCGGCCTCAGGGTGGAGACGGGGAAGTACTCGGAGAACGCGCGCCGTGCCCGCGCGGCCAGGACGTCCGCGTCCTGGACCGTGTACCTGCTGTCCGTGATGACCTGCCCCGGGTACCAGTTGTTGCGCACCTCGTGGTCGTCCCACTGGATGATCGACGGGACCTGGGCGTTGAACCGCCGCAGGTTGTCGTCGAGCAGGTTGTAGCGGAAGGCGCCGCGGAACTCGTTCAGCGTCTCGGCCACCTTGGACTTCTCCTCGGTGGTGATGTTCCGGTAGGCGCTGCCGTCGGGCAGGGCCTGGGTGGAGGCTATGGGTCCGTCGGCGTAGATGTTGTCGCCGCTGCACAGGAAGAAGTCGGGGTCCAGCTTGCCCATGGCGTCGTAGATGCGGTAGCCGCCGATGTCCGGGTTGATGCCCCAGCCCTGCCCCGCCTGGTCGCCGGACCACACGAACCGCACCCCGTCGCGGCGGCTGCCGGAGGCGGTCCGGAAGGTGCCGGTGACCGGCTCGCCGGTGCGGCGCGGGTCGTCCGGGTCGGCCAGCACCACCCGGTAGTGGATCTGCTCACCGGCGGGCAGCCCGCTCAGCCGGGTGGTGCCGGTGAAGTCGGTGCCGGAGCCCAGCAGCGGGCCGCGCCATCTGCGCGGGTTGCGGAAGGACTCGGTCGCGGACGTCTCGACGATCATGCGGGCCGGCCGGTCGGACCGTACCCAGACCAGGCCCGAGTGCGCGGTCACGTCCCCCGCCTGCACACCCCAGCCGGCGCCCGGCCGCCCGGAGCGGGCGAAGGCCGGTGCCGCGCCGAGGGCGGTGGGCAGGGTGAGCGCCGCCGAGGCGGCGAGGGAACCGCGCAGCACGCTGCGACGGCCGGGAAGCGGACGGTGTGACATGGATGCGGCCTCCAGGCGAAAGGGACGTGAGCCGGCCAAGCAGGTACCGGCCGGCTGGGTTCCGGCCGGTGGGCACCGGCCGGTCGGCACGCCACACCTACTGGGGGGCGAAGTCGCGCACACGAACCCCAAGTGAACAACCGCCGCACGCGCACCGGGCCTCCGGCCCAAGTCGCCATTGCCGTATGAGGGGTTGGGCCCGGCGAGGCGTAAACAGAAGTGACAGACCACAGCGAGGGGGCAGGCTGATGCCGGGCCCCGGAATCCGTACGCCCCGGCTACGCGCAATCCTGGAGCGCCCGTGGACGCCAAGAACCGGTTCGAGACGAGAACCACCTTCGCCCTCTCCCGACTCGAATGGCTGGCCTTTCTGGCAGTCTCGCTCGTCCTCGCCTTCCAGCACCGCACGGACATCAGATGGGGCGTGTTCGTACTGCTGTTCACGGTGATCGATGTGATCGGCTATCTGCCCGGGGCGATCGCCTACCGGCGCAGCCCCGACCGGCGGATCGCACGCGGTTACTACGTCGCCTACAACACGATGCACAGCCTGGTCACCGCGGGCGCCATCGCCGGGGCCTGGGCGCTGTTCGTCCGGCCCGAGTGGGCCCTGCTCGCCCTGCCGATCCACCTGATGGGCGACCGCGCCCTTTTCGGGAACTCCCTGAAACCCTTCGGCGTCGCCTTCGAACCGGCCGCCGATCCGGATTTCGCGGAATTCGAGAAACGGTGTCCCCCGGTGTTCCCCGGCCACCCGTCCGAACCCACGTCCGCGGAGGGAACACATGCCGTCCGTGCTTGAAACCCTCGCCGCGCACAGTGACAACCCGAGTTCCTTCCTCGCCCTCAACAGCGGCAACGAGTATTTCCACGACGACCGGTTCGACGGCACCTGTGCCTATCGGATCTCGGGGCGTTACGTCCTCCAGTTCGGCGGGCCCTTCACGGCGGAGGAACACCGGGCCCCGCTGCTGGACGCCTTCGTGGCGCACGCCGGACGGCGTCTGGTCGCCGTCCAGTTGCAGCGGGCGGACGCCGAGCTGTACGCGGCGCACGGCTTCACGGTCAACCAGATCGGGGCCTCCTACGCCGTCGACCTCTCCCGCTTCACGCTGCGCGGCTCGCGGTTCGTACGGCTGCGGAACAAGATCTCCCGGGCCCGGCGCGCGGGTCTGGAGGTCGTCGAGGTCCGGGCCGGCGACGACTGCGCCGAACTGGACCTGATCGACGGGACCTGGCTGCGGCAGAAGGGCCGGCGCGTGAAGGAGCTGCGGTTCCTCGTCGGCCAGCGCACCGGCGGCCTGCAACGCCACCGCAGGCTCTTCGCCGGCCGGATCGGGGGCGAGGCGGTCGGCTACATCAACTACTCCCCGGTCTACGGCAGCCGCCCCGGCTGGCTGCACGACCTCAGCAGACGGCGGCCGGACGCGCCGCCCGGCGTGATGGAGGCGCTCAACGCCACGGTCATGGAACGGCTGGTCGCCGAGGGCGCCGGCTGGCTCCACTTCGGGTTCACCCCGTTCACCGGACTGGACCCCCGGCACGAACTGCCGGGCGCCGGGCGCCTGTTCACCCGCTTCGCGCACTGGCTGGCGGAGCACGGCGAGGCCGTCTACCCGGCCGCCTCCCAGCTGGAGTACAAGCAGAAGTGGGCCCCGCACGAGGTCCTCCCGGAGTACATCGCCTTCCTCGGCCGGCCCCGCCCCGGCGCGGTCTGGCAACTGCTGCGCGTCACCAACGCCGTCTGAGCCGCGTCCGCCGATCCCGGAAAAGACCCTGGAGGACCGCACATTTATGCGATTCCTGGAATGTGAACGCACCACCCTCGCCAAACTGCTCCCCGGCCTCGACCCGGCGCTGCGCGAGATCCCGCTGACGGAGCTGGAGCGGCCCGGCAGCCCGGGCATCCGGCTGTTCCGGGACAGCGGCGGCCCCGGACTGCTGGTCCCCGAGTCCCACCAGGGACGCGGCGCCACCGCGCTGGACGCGCTGCGCGTCCAGCGGGCCATCGGCAGCCGCTCACCCTCGCTGGCCGTGGCGACCACCATGCACCACTTCTCCATGGCCACGCTGGCCGGCCTCGGCGGCCTCGGCGACGGCCCGCAGGGGATGCTCGTCGAGGGCGTCGCCGCCGGCAACCGGATCATCGCCTCCGGGTTCGCCGAGGGCCGCAGCGGCACCGGCATCCTGGACCCGTCGATGACCGCCGAGGTCACCGGGGACGGCATCCGGATCAACGGCGTCAAACGCCCGTGCAGCCTGGCCCGCTCGATGGACGTCCTCACCGCCAGCGTCCTCGTCCCGCGCGAGGACGGACAGGGCGACGAACTCGCCGTCGCGCTGGTGCCCGCCGACAGCGAAGGCCTGTCCGTCAGCGGCTTCTGGTCCAGCACCTTCCTGGCCGGCGCCGAGAGCGAACAGGTCACCCTCACCGACGTCCTCGTCCCGCCGGACCTCGTGCTGCGCACCGGCACCGCCACCGCCTCCGGCGACCGGCTGGACGAGCTCCAGACCGCGGGGCTCCTCTGGTTCCAGGTGCTGATGACCGGCAGCTACCTGGGCGTGGCCGGCGCGCTGGTGGAGCGGGTGCTGCTCAACGACCGCATCCCCGAGCACGAACGGGTCCGCCTGTACGCCGAGACCGAGGCCGCGACGGCCGCCGCCGAAGGCATCGCCCGCCGGGTGGACTCCGGAGACCTCGGCGAGTCCGCGCTCGCCCAGGCGCTCTGCACCCGCTACGGCGTCCAGGACGCCCTCGGCCGGATCGTCCCGCGCGCGGTCGAACTGCTCGGCGGCCTCAACTTCATGACCTCCGACGAGGTGGGGTACCTGGCCGCCACCGCCAACGGCCTGTCCCTGCACCCGCCGTCCCGTACCCGGATGACCGGCCCGTTCGCCGCGTACCTCGCGGACGGGCCGCTGACGATCGCCTGACCGGCGGTCGGACGTACAAGAGCCCCCGAGACAGCCGACCCTGGAGCCGACCATGCCGCGAGACCTCTCGCGTCCCACCGCACCGCCCACGCCCGGCCCCGCCGCCCTCAGCCCCGCCCCCCGTCCCGGCGCCCGCCCCACCCTGCTGCTCACCGGCGGCTCCGGGGTGCTCGGCCGGGCCCTGATCGACGAACTCGCCCCCGACCACGACCTGCTCTGCCTGCGCCGCAGCCGCCCCCTGGGCGATCCGCGGGTCCGCGAGATCGAGGGCGACCTGCTCGCCCCGCGGCTGGGCCTCACCCCCCGCGCCTGGTACGAACTCGCCCTCCGCGTCGACGTGGTGGTCCACTCGGCCGCCGCCACCAACTGGCACGTCCCGCCCGAGGAGATCGCCCGCACCAACACCGCCGGCACGGACACCGTGCTCGACCTCGCCGCCCGCGCCGACGCGCCGCTCTACCTGGTGAGCACCGCGTTCGTCGCCAACACGCCGTCCGACGAGGACCGGGAGCGCTTCCCGGGCGCCGCCGCCTACCTCGACTCCAAGGCCCGCGCCGAACAGCTGGCGCGCGACTCCGGCGTACCCGGCGCCATCGTCCGCCCCTCGGTCGTCATGGGCGACTCCGCCACCGGCCGGATCGCCGGACAGCAGGGCCTGACCAAGACGATCGGCGCGATGGTCCTCGGCCAGGTGCCCGTCCTGCCCGGCGCCCCCGAGGCACGGATCGACATGGTGCCGCAGGACTACGTCTCCCGTGCCATCGGCGGCCTCGTCCGCGGCGGCGTCGGCAGCGGCGAGTACTGGCTCACGGCCGGCAAGGAGGCGGTCGAACTGCGGGAGATCGCCGACATCTGCGCCGACTTCGCCGTGCGCATCGGGCTGCCCCGGCCGCCGCGCCCCCGGCTGATCCCGGTCGAGGCGGTGCACCGGCTGCTGCTGCCGATGCTGGAGGGCACCGCGCTCTCCGGCGCGGTCCGCCAGCGCTTCCGGTACTACGCGGAACTCCTGCTGGTCTTCCAGCGCGCACTGCCCTTCGACAGCTCCCTCGGCGCACCGCACTGCGGCACCCGCCCGACCCACGCCGACATCCGCACCGCACTCGTCCGCAACCTGGAGAGCTGGTCCGAGGACCGGCCCGCCCCGCGGCGCCGCCCCGCCGCGCAGACCCCCACGGAGGTGGCGTCATGACCGTATCGCCCCCGGCGCCCGGCACCGCGCCCGCCGCCGCCCACGCGGACACCGAAGAGGACGTCGTCGCCCTGTATCTCAAACACATCGGCTCCGGCCGCGCCGTCATGGGCCGGGTCATGGGCGGCATGGCCGAGATCAGCTCCGAGGGCCCCTGGATCCACGCCGACGACGGCCGCCGCTTCCTGAACTTCGGCGGCTACGGCGTCTTCCTGCTCGGCCACCGCCACCCCGCCGTCGTCGAGGCCGTCCACCGGCAGATCGACACCCACCCGCTGGCCAGCCGGGTCTTCCTGGAACCGGTCGCCGCCCGCGCGGCCCGCGCCCTCGCCGCCCACACCCCGCCCGGACTCGACCACGTCCACTTCGTCAACTCCGGCGCCGAGGCCACCGAGGCCGCCCTCAAACTCGCCCGCGCCAACGGCCGCACCTCCGTCATCACCACCCGCAAGGGCTTCCACGGCAAGACCCTCGGTGCCCTCAGCGTCACCGCCAACGACACCTACCAGTCGCCGTTCCAGCCGCTGCTCCCCGACGTCACCCAGGTCGCCTACGACGACGCCGCCGACCTCGAACAGGCCCTGGCCGCCCGCCGCGACACCGCCTGCGTCGTCGTCGAACCCGTCCAGGGCGAGGGCGGCGTCCGCATCCCGCGCCCCGGCTACCTCACCCGCGTCGCGGAACTGTGCCGGACCTACGGCGCCCTGCTCGTCGTCGACGAGATCCAGACCGGCATGGGCCGGCTGGGCACCTGGTGGGGCGTCGACGCCGAGCAGGTCCGCCCGGACATCATGCTGGTCGGCAAGGGCCTCAGCGGCGGCGTCGTGCCCGTCGCCGCCATGGTCGCCACCGCCGAGACCTACGGCCCGTTCAGCCGCGACCCCTATCTGCACACCTCCACCTTCGGCGCCTCACCGATCGCCTGCGCCGCCGCCCTCGCCACCGTGACCGCGATGGAACAGGAACACACCGTGGCCCGCGCGGACGCCCTCGGCGTACGCCTCCTGGCCGGCGTACGCGAGGTCTGCGCCCCCTACCAGGACGGCAGGGTGCGCGAGGTGCGCGGCCGGGGCCTGCTGATCGGCATCGAGTTCGCCGAGGAACAGGCGGTCGGTGAACTCCTGCTGGAGATGATCGCCCGCGGCGTCCTCGTCAACCACTCCCTCAACTCCACCCGGGTGCTGCGCCTGACCCCGCCCGCCGTGGTGGACGACACCGCGCTCGACCTGTTCCTCACCACCTTCGCCGACGCCCTCGGCAGCACCTTCGCCCGGATGGCCGGGTGACCACCACCGCAGCAGTCCGGAAAGACGGGAAGGACCCCACCCCCCATGCCCCATGTGGTACTGCACGCGCTCGCCGACGCGGTGGACCCGGCCGAGGCCTACCGCCGCATCAGCGACTTCCGCCGCTACCCCGAGTTCACCGACACCGTCCGTGAGGTGAGCGTGGAGCCGCCGCTGCCCGACGGCTCCACTCTCTCCGACTGGAGCGTCCTGTTCCGCGGCGGCCTGATGCGCTGGCGCGAGCGCGACACCTACGCCCCGGACACCCACAGCCTCGCCTTCGAGCAGATCACCGGCGACTTCCAGAGCTTCTCGGGAAGCTGGCGCTGCGAGCCGCACGGCCCCGGCACGCGCGTCGTCTTCACCGCCTCCTTCGACCTGGGCATCCCCACCCTCGCCGAGATCCTCGACCCGGTCGCCGCGTCCACCCTGCGCCACCTCATCGGCGAGATCGTCAAGGGCCTGCTCGGGGCGGAGGTGACCGATGAGAGCGCCGACGCCTCCCGTGGCTGACCGGGCGGCCCCGCCCCCGCCCCCGCCCCCGTTCCCGCCCGACGCCGAGCCGCTGTGCGAGGAACCGGGCCCGGGCGCCGCCCGCTGCCTGGGGCTGTACGCCAAGCTGGCCGCCGGGGTCACCGTGGTGACCGCGCGCGGCGAGGACGGGCCGCTGGGCATGACCGTCTCCGCCGTCACCTCGCTCTCCGCCCGGCCCCCGCTGCTCCTGGCCTGTCTGCGCGACGGCTCCCGCACCCTCGCCGCCGTCCGCTCCCGCCGCGCCTTCGCCGTACACCTGCTGCGCGAGGAACAGCGGGAACTGGCCGGCCGGTTCGCGTCCCCCACCACCACGGCCGCCGAACGGTTCGCGGGCACCGGCACCCGGCAGGTGCTCGGCGTGCCCGTCCTGGCCGGCGCGCTCGCCTGGTCGGTGTGCCTGACCGAGGACGTACGCCGCTACGGCGACCACCACCTCGTCGTCGGCCGGGTCGCGGCCGTGCACGTCGGCGGCGGCCGGCCGCTGCTGTGGCACGACCGCCGGTTCGGCGCTCTGACCGAACCGGCGCCGGACGACGCCGTATGAACGAGCGCGTGAACGCGTCCGCGGCCGGCGCCCCGGAGGACCGGCACCGGACGGCCGGACCCCCGGCCGGCACCCCCTGCTGGGACCCGGCCGAACTGCCGCCGCAGTTCCCGCTGCACGGCGTCGTCACCGCGGACGTGGCCGTGGTCGGCGCCGGTCTCGCCGGGCTGTCCTGCGCCTACCACCTCGCCGAACGCGCCCCCGGCCTGGACATCGCCGTGGTCGACGCGCACGGCCCGGCCGCCGGGGCCAGCGGCCGGGGCACCGGCCTGCTCGGCCCCCGCGCCGGCCCGGCCGTCGACCGCGCGGTGCGCCGCTTCGGACCGGACACCGCGCGCCGGATGCACCAGGCCAGCGTCCGCGCGGTCCGCGACGTCCTCGACCTGTGCGCCCGCCTCGACGTGCCCTGCGGACTGCGGCCCGGCGAGCAGATCATGGCCGCCCGCTCACCGGCCGGCCTCGTGGCACTCGCCCGCCAGGCCCGCGCCTGCCGGCGGATCGGACTGGACGTCCCCGTACTGTCCGCCGCCGGCATCCGCGACCGGGTCGGCGTCCCCTACCCCGCCGGACTGCTGCACCGCCCCGCCGCCACCCTCGACCCGGCCGCCCTGACCTGCGCCCTGGCCCGCGCCTGCGCCGCCAAGGGCGTCCGGTTCTACGGTGACAGCCCGCTGCTGACGGTCCGCCCCGGCGAACTGGTCGGCCCCGAACTGATCTTCCCGTACGGCCGCCTCTACGCCGGCCAGGCCGTCCTCGCGGTCAACTCCGCCGCCCGGTCGGTGGGCCTGCCGGTCGGCACCGTCCTCCCGCTGGAGGTGTACGCCGTCGCCACCGCGCCGCTGAGCGCCCCCGCGTACGAGGCACTGGGCGGGGGCGCGGGGTACGCCGTCGTCGACGCCGTGCCCATGGCGCCGTACTACCGGCTGCTCCCCGACCGCGGCCTGGTGGCCGGCGGCGGCACCGTGACCGTCCCCACCGGGCTCGGCGCACCCCGGCTGCGGACGGCCCGGGAGCGCGCCTGGACCTGGCTGGAGGGGTGGCTGCGCTCCCTCCACCCCGAGCTGGCCCGGGTCCGCGTCACCCACCGCTGGTCCGGCCGGATCGGCATGACCGGCGACGACCTGCCGGTGGTCGGGCCGGTCGACGGCTTCCCCGACGTCTGGTACATCGGCGGCTGCGGCGGACACGGCCTCGCCCTGTCCGTCGCGCACGGCGCGCACGTGGCCGCCGCCCTGCTCGGCGACCCGGACCCCGGCGACCCGCTGCCCTGGCACCGCTCCCGGGCCCCCCGCCTCCCGGTGCGCGGCCCCCTGCGGAGCCTGCTGCGCGCCTACGTCGACACGCGCGGCCGCGTCACGCGCCGCTCGTGCTGAGCGCCGCCCGCCAACGGCAGGCTGATTCCCGTACCCCCACCGAAAGGTTGACGATGCGACCGATGCGTTCCGGCCGAGGCACCGACGGCCCCCTGCCCCCCACCCTGCCCCTGGGGACAGTGGACCTCGCCTACCGCCTGGCCGCGCGCGGACGCCCGCTGCCCCTGCCGTTCGTGTTCGCCTTCGACGGCCCCGCGCCCTCACTGGACTCGGTCCGCGCCCGCGTCGCCGAGCGCGCCCCGCGCATCCCCGCGCTCAACTACCGCCCCGCCGCCGGCGGCAGGGTGTTCCGGCGGACCGGCGGCCTCGCGGTCGAACGGCACGTACGGGAACTGCGGCTGCCCGACGACACCGACGGCACCGCGACCGGGCGGCTGCTGCTGTCGCGGCCCATGACCACCGGCGACGGGCCGCTGTGGGACGTGTGGCTGGTGCACGGCGCGACGGGCGGCCACGCCCTGTGCTACCGCACCGACCACACCGTCCAGGACGGCGTGGGCGCCGTCCACGCCGCCCGCGCCCTGCTCGACGACCGCCCCGGCGCCCAGCCCGCCGCGCGGCCCGGCGCCCGCCCGGCCCCGAGCGGCCTCGCCGGCGTCCTCGGCGACGTCGCGGCCGGCTTCGGCGCCCCCACCCCCAAGCCGGGCTTCGACGGGCCGGTCGGCGGCCGCAACGGCGTCTGCCACGCCACCGTCCCGCTGGCCCGGCTGCGCACCCTCGGCCGGGCGCACGGCGCCACCGTCAACGACGTGTACCTCGGGGCCCTCGCGCACGCCGTCCGCACCTGGCACCTGAAGGCCACCGGTACGGTCCACCCGCCGCTGCCGGTGGCGGTGCCGATGTCGGTGCGGGCGCCGGGGGAGGAGCACGCCCCCGGAAACCGGATGGTCACCGCCCGGCTGCTGCTGCCCTGCGACGCGCCCACGCCGGCGGATGCGGTCCGCCGGGTGGCCGCGCGCACCCGGCGCCTGAAGGAGAGCCGCCGGCGGGACGCCTTCCGGGTGCTGCTGGCCGCGACCCCCAGGGCGGCCGGCGCCCGGATCGGACTGCGCCTGGTCAACGGCTCGGTCGTGGCCGGCCCCGCCAGCAGCGTCGGCTTCGGCGCCCCGCTGTGCCACCAGGGGGCGCGGTCGCGGTGGGCGGCCGTCTACTCCGGGCTGGCCTCCGGCATCCGCTGCCTGGTGACCCTGACCAGCCAGCACGACACCGCCTGCCTGACCGTCGTGCACGACGAGAACCTGCCCACCGCCGACCAGCTGCCCGACCTGTGGCTCGCGTCGCTGCTCGAACTGGAGCGGGCATGACTCACTTCGGCGCGGCGAGCGTACCGGTGGTCAGGAAGACCGTCCGCGCGGCGGCCTCGCCGAGCAGCGGCAGATACGGGGACAGCCGCCGTACCGCGTAGGGCAGGGTGAACAGGTCCGCCACCGCCGCCTCCCAGCCGTGCTCCGCCCACCAGCGCTCCGGCTCGGTGAGCTGCCACCGCCAGGCGATCCCGGTGGTGGCCAGGGCCTCCTGGAACGGTGCCACGGACGAGGAGGCGGCGGCCTCGGCGTTGACGCACTCCGCGCCGAAGGCCGAACCCGGCGCGGAGAGTTCCGTCATGGTGGTGACCACGGACTCCGCGTCGCGCGGCGGCAGGTGGTAGAGGAGCGTCTCGGCCAGCCAGGCGGTGGGCCGCCCGGGGTCGAAGCCCGCGGCGACCAGGTCCCCGGCCCACGCCCCGGCGGGGTCCACGCCCACGGCGCCGCGCCGGCCGCAGGACGGCGGGGCCGAGTCGAGCACCTGCTCCTTGAAGGACAGCAGCGCCGGGTCCTCCACCTCGAAGACGTGCACGCCGCGCGGCCAGTCCAGCCGGAACGCCCGGGTGTCCAGACCGGCGCCCAGCAGCACCACCTGGCGGCATCCCGAACGGGCGGCGGCCATCAGGTGCTCGTCGAAGAAGCGGCTGCGCACCACGGCCCAGTCGGGCAGCAGCCGCTGCAACGGGCCGTCGCCCGGCGGCCCGCCCGGCGGGAACCCGGCCGCCCGCAGGAAGTCACCGGCCCACGGATCACGGACGTACGGCGCCGGCCGCCCGTACTCCGCGGCGTGGGCCGCCGCCGTCCACACGGCGACCTTGGACAGCCCCTCGGGCAGCGGCAGACCCGCGGGGAACGTGGGCCGTGCGGTGTCCGTCATGGATACCTCCGAATCGGTGGGTGCGAGGGATCGGTGGGTGCGAGGGATCAGCGGGTGCAAGGGACGGGTGTCCGAGGCGGGTGTACGGGACGGGTGTCCGAGGCGGGTGTACGGGACGGGTGTACGGGAGTCAGGGGAGCGGCCGGTGTTCAGCGGGAGTGGCTGCGGCCCAGCAGATAGGCCATCGCGCCCAGCGCCAGCAGGCCGCCGGAGGGGCGGACGGGACGCCGGCCGCCCATCGCCGTGGGAGTCCGCGGCTCGTGCACGTTCAACGCGAACTGGCGGTTGGCGACATCGGCGAGCACCCCGCGCACCTGCTCGGGGCTGGTGACCGCGGTGAGCAGCAGCTCCATCGAGTTCCGGGCGAACTGGTGGCGGCCGAGGAACTCCCGGCCCAGCGCGAGCAGGATGCTCGGCACCTCCCCCTGGAACACCTCCGGCAGGGTGATCTCGGGGGCCAGATGACGCACCGACCCGTCCAGGTTGGCGAAGGACTTGCCGAGCAGCGACACCGCCGGCGGCGACCCGATGCCCCGCCGGGACGCCTTGGCCAGCACCGTGGTCAGCGCCATCCCGAAGTTCATCTCCTCCAGCGAGAGATGGGAGACCTTGGGCACGAAGGCGGCCATGTCCGCGGCGAACGCCGGCATGTCGGCCCAGGCAGTCATCCGGCCCATCTCCGCCCAGTGCTGGGCGAGCCCCGCGCCGTCGTTCTGCGCCAGCGTCATGAACAGCGGCAGCAGCCGCAGGCTGGTACGGCGGTCCAGGCGGCCCACCATGCCCCAGTCGATCAGCGTCGCGGGGGCCCCGGGCGCGGCGAAGACGTTGCCCGCGTGCGGATCGGCGTGGAAGAAGCGGTGCACGAAGTACCCGTGGTACATGAAGCGCAGCAGGTCCTTGCCGATCTCGACGCGTTCGTCGTCGGCGAAGTGCGACGGGTCGAGATGGCGCACCGAGACGCCGGCGGCCAGCGACTGGACCAGGACCTTCGGACCGGCGTGCAGCACCCGGGGCACCTCCAGGGTGCGGAAGGCCCGGACGTGCTCGCGGGCCTCGTCCATGTTGCGGGCCTCGCCGGTGAAGTCCAGTTCCGGTTCCATCGCGTCGAAGACCGAGCCGAGCATCGCCTCGACGTCGATGACCTCGTTGAAGCGGGGCGCGACGCGGGCGACGATCCTGGCCGCCTTGCGCATCAGCGCCATGTCGGCGAGGACGCCCTCGCGGATGCCGGGCCGCTGGATCTTCACCACGGCCGGCCGGCCGCCGGGCAGCGTCACCCGGTAGACCTGGGCGAGGGAGGCGGCGCCGAGCGGCTTGACGGTGTCGATGTCGTCGAAGCGCAGCTTCCAGTCCGGGCCCAGGTCCCGCGCGAGGACCGGTTCGAACTCGGAGAACGGCTGGACGTCGACCTGGTCGTGCAGGTTCTGCAGTTCGTCACGGATGGACTGGGGGACCATGTCGGGCCGGGTGGAGAGCATCTGGCCCAGCTTCACGTAGAAGGGGCCGAGGCTCTCCAGGGCCTGGCGCACCGCCTTGGCGCGCCGTTGTTCGCCCCCGGCGGGGTCCTCCGGCGCCCCCTGAAGGGCTTCGGCGGACGCCACCGGGGGGTGGGTGTCCTGCTTCCGGCGTCTGAGCCGGGTCGCCTGGCCGACCTCGTCGGCGACGAGACTCCCCAGGACCCTGACCACGAGACGCAGGCGGTCTCCGACGGCGGACGGCATGGTGCGTGTTCCTCCTCGATCGGCACGGTGGATCGGCACGGCGGGATCGGCACGGTGGGATCGGCACGGTGGAGGCGACGACCGTCAGCCGGAGGGTCCGGTGTGACCGACGGAGCGGGACGGCGGAGCGGGACGGTGGAGCGGGACGGTGGGGGCGGCCGGGTCAGGCGTTGGGGGAACCACCGCCCCGGAAGCCCGGGATTCCCGAGGCTCCGGCGAGACCAGTGGTTCCGGCGAGACCGGCGGCTCCGGTGACTCCGGAGGCCGCCCCCGTGACCGCCGTGGCCCCCGGGAGGTTCGTGGCCCCGGTGACGCCCTTGGCGACGTCTCCCGCCGCCTTGGCCGCGCCGGTCGCCACGGACGCCGCCTGACCGGCCGTCGAGGCCAGCTGGCCGACGGGGTTGTTCTGCAGGACCTGAACGAGCTGTGTGATCATCTGACCCAGCTGGGTGAGCTGGCCGGGCAGCGAGGCCATCGACGACATCAGGTCGCCCGCGCCGGCCGCGGCGTGCCCGGCCCCGCCGGCCAGTTGCCCCAGGCCGGCGAGGGCACCCAACGGGTTGGCGGACTGGGCCCCGGCGAGTGCCGCGAGCGGATTCTGGGCGGCGCCCGCGACGCCGGTGAGCGCGGCCAGCGGGTTGTGCGCGGCGCCCGCGCCCCCGGTGAGCGCGGCGAGGGGATTCTGGCCGGCGCCCGCGGCCCCGGTGAGCGCCGCCAGGGGGTTGTGCGCGCTGCCCGCCAGGGCGAAGGGGTTCGCCAGGGCGCCCAGGGCGCTCGCCGGCAGCCCGGCCAGCGCGTCGACCGGGTTGCCGGAGCGGCCCGACTTGTCGTCCCGGTCGAGGAGGTCGTCGAACGCTTCCTTCCCGCTGTCGGCCATATCGCCGATGAGGTCCTTGATGATGTCCTGGATGCTCTTGGACATGAGAGGAGCTTCCTTTCCTTTTCCGCGGTGTACGCAGATGGGATGGCGGGCCCACGGCGGCGGATGTTTTCCGGAGCGTGGGACAGTTATCGTGCGCAGCCCTCCAGGGCCCTGGCGCACGCCGTCTTCAGGCGTGCTCGACCTCGGGTGAACGCGGCTTCCGCCGCTTTCACGGAAATATTGTGTATGCGGGCGAATTCCGCTGTGGAGATTCCCGCGGCGCGGGCGAGTATGACCTCCTGCTCCCGGCCGCGCAGTTTTTCCGCCTGGCTCAGCAGCCATCTGCCGAAATCCTCGTCGCAGACGTCTTCCTCAGTGGTTTCCGGGAAGTCCAGGAGCGCCGCGCGCTGCAACAACCTGCTGCGGCGCTCCATGTCGCGGTAGAAGTCGATACAGAGCCGAAGTGCCACGGACGTCAGAAAGGGTCCCAGCCTATCTCTGTCCAGCGTGGCATGCGCGGCTGCTCTGGCCATGGTTTCCTGAACACAGTCCTCGGCATCCTGAAAACTCGGCAGTCGGCGTCGAACCAACCGCATGAGGCGGTCCTGATGCTGGAAGATGTCTTCCCAGGAGCATGCAGCGGGCGATTGGCAAGTGGAATGTGGTGCCATTGTGGATTGCAGCCCGTTGTCTCTCGGATTTAGGCAGGGAAATCGGCGGCCGGGTTTCTCGTCCGGCGGCCACGCGCCTTTCCTACCCGAGCGTTCCGGGCGGCAAACCAAT
The DNA here is from genome assembly GCF_044768905.1 of Streptomyces sp. NPDC090994. Taxonomy (NCBI): domain Bacteria; kingdom Bacillati; phylum Actinomycetota; class Actinomycetes; order Kitasatosporales; family Streptomycetaceae; genus Streptomyces; species Streptomyces sp. NPDC090994. The sequence goes on along the minus strand of NZ_JBIVWS010000019.1, from coordinate 83,231 downwards.
GGTGTGGATGCGCTGTTCGGGTGTTCCGCAGAAATGATTTTCCGCGCTCAGTACGGCGCTCAGCACCGCGCTCGGTACCGCGCGCAGGCCGCCCCTCGGTCCGGCCTCAGTCCCGCGCCGGAGCCCTCCCGGGAGACCGGCCGGCCGCCGAGCGGGGAGCGGGCCGCCGGTTCCAGTCCCGGTTCCAGTTGAACCACATGTCCCGCAGGGTCTGGTGCACCTGGGTGGCGCCCGAGCGCAGTTCGGTGGCGTACGTCTGGGCGGCCTCCTTGCCGACCATCCGCGCGCCCCCGGTGAAGTACGAGCCCCGCACGTGCCGCGGCGAGCGGAACTTGCCCCACAGCAGGATCCTCATCAACGGCCAGAGCGTGAACACCCCGGCAGGGCACCGGTTCTGAGGGTCGAGCGTGCCCCACACCTGAGGGCACAGCCCGCTCTGGCGCAGCAGCTCGTAGATGCGGTCGATGGTCCGCTCCTTGGTCCACTCGCCGTCCCGGTAGGCCAGTACGGCGTCCCTGGACTGCTCGAACAACCGCTCCACCCACGGGTTGTCGACGCCCTGGAGCCCTCGGTAGGGCGGCAGTTCGAGCGCGTCGAAGCAGGCGGTGTCGTGGGTCTTCTCGAAGGTGACGGCGGCCTGGTTCTGCGCGTTGGTGCCGTACAGCGTGGTGATGGTCCACACCCGGTTCCAGGCGTTCCACAGGTCGAAGTCGTCGAAGGAGATGTAACTGCACGACACCAGGTCGTCGTAGAACCGGAACATGCGCTTGGTCCAGTGCTCCAGGTACTGGAACCGGGCGGTGTCGAAGTCGTCCTGGCGGACCGCGTCGATGAGCCGGTGACCGAGCGCGTTGAGGGACATCACCGTCACCGCCAGCCCGCTGGAGAACAGCGGGTCGATGAAGTCACTGGCGTGCGGCAGCAGGCACCACCGGTCGCCGACCACCTGCTGCGAGGAGAACTGCGTCCGGTCCGTCGACACGTACGGCCGCACCGGCCGCGCCCGCTCGAACTGCTGTGCCACGCTGGGGAACCGGCCCACGTGCTGCCAGAACTCCTCCTCGGCGGTGACCCCTTCGGGCCGCGGGTACGCGTCGAGGTCGAGGTTGATCCCGACACTGCACAGCCCGCTGGTGCCGGCGGTGTGGTTGTCGAACGGGATGACCCAGAGCCAGCCGCCCTGGAACATGTGGTGCAGCGTGCCCTGGCTGAACGGGCTGGGCATGCCGTGCTGTTCGCGCGGCGGCGCCACGGTGTCGAAGGGCCGCACGTCCACCATGTGCGTGAAGATCGTGCGCGACCGGGTGCGGTACGGCGGCTCCTGCCGCAGCCCCAGCCGTTCGGGGAGCATCGCCCGCATCCCGCCGGCGTCCACCACGTAGGAGGCGCGGAAGCTGCCCTTGTCCCGGGTGACGAGAGTGGCGTGGTCGTCCTCGAACTTGACGTCCTCGACCATGGTGTGGGTGTGCGCGGTGACGCCGTAGGACACGGCGACGTGGAACATGTAGGCGTCCACGTCCTGGCGGAAGAAGTGCGAGTCGGGGCCGAGCGGCGGGCCCCAGGTGGGGTACTGGGTGCACTCCTCGGCCCGGGTGGGCTCGCCCTCCCGGTGGTAGACGAAGCTGAAGTTGCGCTTGACCCCGCAGTTGGACGAGATGTGCCGGCGCAGCGCCCCGTGGGTCGCCAGGTGCTCGATCTCGGGGACGCCGTAGCGGCGGGCCAGGACCCGCAGCCCGAAGGTGGTCTCGGGGACGGTGGACTCCCCGATGGCGAACCGGGGGTGCCCGCTGCCCTCCAGCAGCAGGGTGCGCACACCGTGCCGGGCGAGGATCGCCCCGAGCATCGTCCCGCCGATGCCGCCACCGACGATGGCGACATCGAAATCCCGCTGGTCCTCTTGCATGTATACGGTCCTTTCGCGACGGGAGGAGCGAGTGGCCCGGCCGGCGGTCACCGCGGGGCGGCATGCCGGGCCGGCAGCACCCGGCGCGGCCCGCAGGCCGCCACCCGGGCGCAGAAGGAGAGGGCGAACCAGGGGGTCGGAGCCAGCCCGGCGAGCAGCCGCCGCTCCCCGGGCGCCCGCCGGTCGCCGCGCCCGGTCACGTCGAGCCAGGCACCGAAGTGCAGCAGCCGGGCCTCGGGCCCCGCGTCCGGCGCGGGGAACGGCCGCAGGTGCTCGCGCACCGCCCGGGTCAGCGCCCGGCGACGTTCGCCGTCCACCTGCCGCCCGGCCAGGAACCGGTCGAGCAACTCGGCGCTGCGGGCGGTGAATCCGCCCCGGCCGAGCGGCGCGCGGCCCACCAGCCCGGTGTCGTGGAACACGGCGGCCGCCAGCAGCCCGGCCCGGTCGTAGCCGGTCCCGGCGGCCCGGGCCCGGGCGTCGGCCAGCAGGAACGTCCGCAGGGAGTGCAGCGCCACGCCGGCCGGCAGCAACCGGGACGCCTCCCGCAGGGCGGCGTCCGCCAGCGGATCGCCGAGCAGGTCCGCCAGGGCCGGCCGGCCGAGCAGCGGCTGCCACGCCCGCGGCAGCGGCGGTGAGCCGGCCGCCCGACGGCCGGAACCGGGGACGTCGGGACGTGTGGCCATGACCAACCTCCTTTGCCTGCGGCCCCGCTGATGCCTTCCTCACCTTTCTTTACGCTCGGGTTCCGCCCGCTCCCGCGTTCTCCCGGCCTTTGGCCGGTCTTCGCCCCTCGACCGTCGAACGCGGGTCCGTCCCGCCCAACAGGCGGCCACCGCAAGCGGGTCGGGCACGGCGGACACCCGTCGACCGTTCCGGCACGGTGGCGGAATCCGGCCATTCACCGGAACCGGGAGTGAAAACAGCGGCGCGCACGGCGCCCCCGCACGCTCCGGCGTGCGTTCCGGCTCGCTTTCCGGCTCCTTCTTGGTGAATTAGCGCCGGACCCGAATTCCGGGCATTCTGCTTCCGTGATCGCCGTGCTCAATGTCCACGAACGCGCGCTGCCCGCCGCGCCGGGAACCGTGGGAACGCTCATCGACACCCTGGGCTCCCGGGACGACCGCCTCTGGCCCCCCGACTGGCCCCCCATCCGCTTCGAGGGGCCGCTGGCCGTCGGCGTCCCGGGCGGCCACGGCCCGGTGCGCTATGTGGTGAGCCACTACGTTCCCGGCCAGTGGGTGCGGTTCCGGTTCACCGGCCCCCGGGGTTTCGAGGGCTTCCACGAGTTCGGCGTCGAGCGCCTGGACGGCCGGCGGTCCGTACTGCGCCACACCCTGGTCATGCGTCCACGGGCCCCGCTGTGGCCGGTCTGGGCGCTGTTCTTCCGTCCGCTGCACGACACCGTCTTCCGGGAGTGCCTGGACCGCGCCGAACGCGCCCTGACCGGAAACGTGGCCCGCCCCGTCCGGTGGAGCCGGTACGTCCGACTGCTCCGCGCGGTGACCGCCCGTCTCGCCCCGCACCTGGCCGCCGGTCCTTATCAGGCACTCAATACGCACCCGAAGAGGTGAGCCCTATATACACGTCCGGGGGAATTCTTTCCCCCGGACGAGGGATCGTACGGCTTATCCCTGGACGCGAGACTGGGAAGCCGCCGGAGAAAATCGCCGGGCTCCTTCTCAGGATCGGACAAGCGCCGTGGGCTTTTCCACCCCCCGCATCCCCGGGCTCAACACCGACGACCTCACCAAGGACATCACCGAACTGCCGCACCGGGTGACCGCCCTCACCGAGGTCGCCGGCGCGGCGGTCATCGCCACCGTCGACGTCGAGGCCGGCGAGGACGACTGGGACCTGCCGCTGACCGCCGAGCACCCCCGCCCGGTGGTGCTCGTGCACGGCACGTTCGGCAACCGCGGCTACACCTGGTCCACGGCGGCCCCGGTGCTGCGGGAGCGCGGCTACCGTGTCTTCCGCCCCGACTACGGCAAGCACCTCAACCCGGTGATCTTCGGCCTCGGCGACATCAGGAAGTCGGCGGAGCAGTTGCGGGACTTCGTCGACGAGGTACTGCGGCGCACCGGCGCCCAGCAGGTCGACATCGTCGGCTTCTCCCAGGGCGGCATGATGCCGCGCTACTACCTCAACAAGCTCGGCGGTGGCCCGAAGGTGCACAACTTCGTCGGCATCAGCCCCAGCAACCACGGCATCACCGCGCAGGGACTGATGAACCTCGCCCGGCAGATCCCCGGCGCGGTCCAGCTGGTCGAACAGGGCGTGGTCGCCATGACCGTCCCGGCCTGGCCGCAGCTCCAGCACGACCACGCCTTCCAGCGCGAACTCGCCGAGCTGGGCGAGACCACCGACGGCGTCCGGCACACCGTCATCGCCACCGCCTACGACGACGTGGTCACCCCGTACACCTCCTGCGCCCTGGCGGAGAGCGAGGGCCGGTACGTCCGCAACATCGTCCTCCAGGACATCGACCCGGACGACCGGACGCCGCACGTGAGCATGCCCTACAACCCGACGGTGCTGAGCGAGGTGCTCGCGGCCCTGGAGTCCTGACGCCGGCTGCCGTCGAGGAGGACGCGGGCCACCAGTGCGGGGTCGTCGTTCATCGGCACATGGCCGCAGCCGGGCAGCCGGACCAGCCGGGCCCGCGGGATCACCGCCTTGGCGCGGACGCCCTGCCGGGGTATGAGCAGCCGGTCCCGGGTGCCCCAGGCGACGGTGACCGGTATGCCGGGGACGTCGTCGGTGAAGCGGACCTCGCGGCCGGCCCGCAGCGTCGCGGCGAAGCCCTCGGCATGGGCCAGCGCGCGTGTCTCGGCGACCACGGCTGCCGGGGAACGGCGCCCGGGGCGGGCGTATATCGTGCTGGTCAGGGCGGTGCGGCCGGCCGCGGTGCGGGACAGCCGCTCGACCAGCGGGAGCGGCAGACGCCGGGCGCTCGCCCGCATGCCGGCCAGCACACCGAAGGCGTAGCGCCGTTCGGCCTCGGTCCAGAAGCCCGCCGGGGACAGGGCCGTGACCGACCGTACGCGGTTCTCGCGGCCGAGTTCCAGGGCCAGCAGGCCGCCCAGCGAGTTGCCCGCCACGTGCGGCCGGTCCAGGCCCAGTTCCGCGCAGAACGCGGTGAGCACGGCGGCCGTCGTCGGCAGGTCGTGCGGCAGGCCGTCCGGCAGCGCCGGGGAGGCGCCGAACCCGGGCAGGTCGAGGGCGATCACGTCGCGCTCCGCCGCCAGGATGCGCAGCACCGGGTCCCAGGCCTGGCGGTGGTGGCCGATGCCGTGCAGCAGGAGCAGCGGTTCGCCGCTGCCCACGCGCGCGTAGGACACGGTGACGGGGCGCGGGCCGTGCGGGGCGGGGACCGGGAAGGAGACGGTTGCGGACATGGGCACTCCTGGTCGTGGCGCGTCTGGGGAACGTGCGTAGACAGAGTGTCAGCAAAAGCTACCGGCGGGTAGACCCGCGGCACGCATCCGGTATTGGTCTTGACCAAGGGTGAGGGCCGTCCTATGGTCGCAGAGAAGTGCAACAACCTTTAATAAACAAGGGCGTTAAAACGCCGCCGGACCACGGCGAGTGCGGAGGACAGGGTGGGGACCACGCAGCTGGAACCGGTACAGGAACCGAAGTACTGGCACTTGAGGACGGTACTCAGCGAGGCGCTGGACTCGGAGTTCTCGGTCGGCGAGATCCTGCCGAACGAGCGTGATCTCGCCGCCCGTTTCGGCGTCGCCCGCGCCACACTCCGCCAGGCTCTGGAGCAGCTCGAACTGGAGGGCCGGCTCCAGCGCCGCCGCGGCGTCGGCACGACGGTGGCGCCGCCGCGCGTGGGTGTCGCCGTCGGCACCCGGGAGCAGGTCTGGCCCGGCGTGGCCGACGACTCCTGGCAGCCGCTCGACAGCACGCTGGCGACGCCGCCCGCGGCCGTCGCCGACGCCCTGGGCACCGACCGCGACGCGCCCGTGCACACCGTGCGCCGCTCCCGCGTCTCGCACGGCCGGCCGGTGGCCGCGGAACTGCTGCACGTCCCGCAGGCGTCCGTCCCCGGCCTCGGTGACGCCCCTGCCGGAGCGGCACGCGCGCGTGCGGTCCTGCGCGAACTGCACCGTCTGGAGCTGGCACACCAGGAGAGCTCCGTGGAACTGGGCTCCGCCCGGGCCGAGGAGGCCAGGGAACTGGACCGCCTCCCGGGCGCCCCCGTCCTGGTGGTCACCACCCGCTACCTCACCGAGACCGGCACGGCGGCGGTCAGCGTCGCCACCTACCGCGCGGACACCTGCCGGCTGACGTTCGGCGACGCGGGGGACGTGCGGGTCCACGACGAGGTGACGAGCGGGGTCGGCTGAGGCGAGGCGGGCGGGCGGTGGCCGGTCGACGAGGAAGCGGTCCGGGGCGTGTTGCGTGACCGCCGGAAACGGCATGGCTCAGCCCTCGGCCCCTGGAGAACGCAAGCGGCGGCCGGCCCCGGACGACCGGGGGAGCGGTCAGGGGCGTGGGGGAGCCGGTTCCGGCGGGGTGGTGACCGGCCGGCGGCTGTGCGGCGACGCGCCTCGGCCATGCGGTGACCCGTTCCGGCCGAGGTGACCGCGGTTGGCGGCCGTGCGGCGATCCGCGTTGGCCGAGTGGTGACCGGCCGGCGACTTCACGGCGATGCGCCTCGGCGGGGTGGTGACCGGCCGGCGTCCATGTGGCGACCAGCTCCGACCGTGCGGTGGCCGGCCGCGACCGTAGGTGTTCCGCCCTGGCCCAGTCGTGACCGGCCGGCGACCCCACGGCGCCCCGCTCCCCCCGGCCGAACGGCGCGCCCGTACCGTCCCCCCATGCCAACCAGCCCCGGTCGGCCGACGCCCGTGTCCGCGCCCGTGAACGCCCGCCCCCGATCAGCGGACCACCGCGCGGACGGTCACCGTCGGGCTGTCGTGCCCTCCACCGCGAAGAGCTGTTCCTCCACGTGGTCCAGGGCCAGCCGCAGCGCGCCCGTCGGTACGGCGGCCTCGCCCAGCAGGGACAGGGCGACCCGCGGGGGACGCAGGCAGTAGCGGGACAGCTCGCGGCGCAGCGGTTCCAGGACGCCGTCGAGTCCGGCCGCCCAGCCGCCGATCACCACCAGCTCCGGGTCGAGGGCCAGCACCAGCGCCGCCACGTCGTGCACCAGGCGCCGGATGAACCGGTCGACGGCCGCGCGAGCCCGCTGGTCACCGTCCCTGGCCTGGGCGAACACCTTCGCGACCGCCTGCTCGTCGAGCGGGTGCAGCGGCTCGTCGGTGGTGGACAGCAGCGTCTCGGGCGTCACCTCACGGCCCAGCAGATGCAGCGCCCCGATCTCCCCGGCCGCCCCGCCGAAGCCCCGGTGCAGCCGCCCGCCGATCAGCGCGCCCGCCCCCGGGCTCAGCCCGGCCAGTACGAACACCACGTCGTCCGAACCGGTGGCGGCACCCTGCCAGTGCTCGGCGACCGCCGCCGCGTTGGCGTCGTTCTCGACCAGGACCGGGCACTTGAAGGAACGGCTCAGCCGCTCACCCAGCCGCAGCCCCGTCCACCCCGGCAGCGCCGTGCCCAGCCGCACCGTGCCGTCCGCCTCGACGATCCCCGGCGTCGCCGCCCCCACCGCCCGCAGCGAGCCGCGCGCCACCCCGGCCCGGCGCAGCAGCTCGGCGACGGCGCCCCGCAGCCGCTCCAGCCGCTCGTCGGCCGAGGCGTTCTCGTCGACGTCCTTGGCCTGCGCGCCGAGCACCGTGCCGTCCAGGTCGGCCAGGAGCGCGGACACCCGGTGCGGGCCGATCTCCAGTCCCAGCAGATGCCCCGCCTCCGCCCGGAACCGGAACCGCCGGGCAGGCCGCCCCTGCCGCCGGGCCGAGCCCTCCTCGGCCGCCGTCTCGACGACCAGCCCGGCCTCGATCAGCCCGTCGACCACGCCCTCCACGGTCGGCCGGGACAGCCCCGTCACCCGGGTGATCTCGGTCAGCGTCGCGCAGTCCGTCGAGCGCAGCGCGTGCAGCACCACCGCGGAGTTGATCCTCCGCAGCAGCGAGGGGTCCCCGCCGGTCAGCCGCCCCACGGTCCGTCCTCCCAGCTCGTGCGCGTGTTGGCCGGATCGTACTCGGCACACCGGGCCCCGGCGAGGGCCGGTCCGCCCGGTCCCGCACGGCTCAGCCCGGCGCGACGAACCCCGACTCGTACGCCGCGATCACCGCCTGCGTGCGGTCCCGCGCCCCCAGCTTCCCCAGCACGGCGCTCACGTGCGACTTCACCGTCTCCGCCCCGACGACCAGCTTGGCGGCGATCTCCGCGTTCGACAGCCCGCGCGCCATCAGCCGCAGCACCTCGCCCTCCCGCTCGGTCAGTTGGGCGCGGTCCATCGCCGCGCGGGCCGCGCGGTTCCCGGGGCCGTCGCCGTACTCCGCCGCCAACTGCCGCACCGACGCCGGGAAGAGCAGCGACTCGCCCTCCGCCACCAGCCGTACCGCGTGCACGATCTCCGCGGGCCGGGCCCGCTTCAGCAGGAACCCGTCGGCCCCGGCGCGCAGCGCCTCGTACACGTACTCGTCGTTCTCGAAGGTGGTGATCACCAGGATCTTCGGCGGGTCGGTCACCGTCCGCAGCACGGCGCGGGTGGCCTCGATGCCGTCCAGCAGCGGCATGCGGACGTCCATGGCGACCACGTCCGGCCGCAGCTGCCGCACCAGCGGGATCACCGCCGCCCCGTCGGCCGCCTCCCCGACCACCTCGATGTCGGGCTGCGCCTCCAGCACCGCCCGCAGGCCGGCGCGGACCAGGGGTTCATCGTCGACGAGGAGAACGGTGACCGGCATCCGGCCAGATTAGATCAGCGCACCGGCAGCACGACATGGACCTGCCAGTCACCGGCGTCGGGGCCCGTGCTGGCGTGACCGCCGAGGAGCGCGGCGCGCTCCCGTATGCCGCGCAGTCCGCTGCCCCGGCCCGGACCGGGCGCGGCGGCCGCGAGCGGGCTGCGTATCTCCAGGCCGAGAGTGCTGTCCTCCACCCGGATGCGGACCCGGACGGGCACGGCACCCGCGTGCCGCAGCACATTGGTCAGCGCCTCCTGGAGAATGCGGTACCCCTCTCTGGACACCGGCCCGGGCACGGTCTCCAACGGCCCGGTCACCTCCGTGTCGAGCTTCGCCCCGGAGGACCGCGCGGACTCCAGCAGCCGGTCCGCGTCCGCCAGCGTCGGCCGGGCGCTCACCGGCCGCCGCTCCTCCCGCAGCACCCCCAGGACCCGTTCCAGGTCCTCCAGAGCAGCCCGCCCGGTGTCCTCGATGGCCGACAGCGCCCGGTCGGTGAAGTCCGGGTCACCGGCCGCCCGCGCGGCGCCCGCCTGCACGACGGCGACGGTCAGCGCGTGCCCGATGGAATCGTGCAGTTCGCGGGCGATGCGATTGCGCTCCAGCAGTTGTTCGGTGCGCTCCTCCAGCGTGGCCAGGCGCTCGGCCGGGGAGGGGCCGAGCAGCGCACGGGCGGCCGCGGTGACCAGAGCACCGAGGCCCACCACCGCTCCGTACAGCGCGACCAGGGGGACCGGCACGAGCAGCGCGTACGCCCAGTGCGGGGCGATCGTGCCGGCGAACGTGTCGATTCCGTGGCCCGAGGCGAGCCGTATCAGCCAGTACGCGGTGATGGGCAGCCAGACACAGGCGCCCGATACCAGCAGGCCCAGCGCCACCCGTACTTCCAGCCACACCACCGTGCGCAGCCGGTCCGCCCAGGTCACCGAGGGGCCCGGGGAGAAACCGGCGCCCTCCTCCGCGGGCAGCAGGAGCCACTGCGCCTGGAGCCGCTCGCCCCCGCGTACCCCCGCGATCAGCCCCAGCGGAGCCAGCGCCACCGCCGGTACCCACATCCGTGTGTCGTCGATGAGGATCCACAGGCTCATGACCAGCATCGGCACCCACAGGTGCAGCAGCCGGGTGTACGTCGTCCCCCGCACCAGCGGGCGCAGCAAGCGGACCATGGCGTCATCGTGCCAGCCGCCACTGACACCGGCCCTCCCCCGCACGGGGGAGGCGGACTCCACCGGCGGGGGAGGCCCGGACCGGGCACGACCGGCCACGCTGTGGTCATGACCAGCATCGAACTGCGGGCCCTCACCAAGGAGTACGGCACCCGACGCGCCGTCGACGACCTGACCTGCACCGTCCACCCCGGCCGCGTCACCGGCTTCCTCGGCCCCAACGGCGCCGGGAAGTCCACCACCATGCGCCTCGTCCTCGGTCTGGACCGGCCCACCTCCGGCACCGCCACCCTCGGCGGACGGGCCTACGCCGCGCTCGACGAACCGCTGCGGCACGTCGGCGCCCTCCTCGACGCGCACGCCGCGCACGGCTCGCGCACCGCCCGGGACCATCTGCGCGTCCTGGCGGTGAGCAACCGGCTGCCCGAACGCCGGGTGGACGAGGTGCTGGAGGAGACGGGCATCGCGTCGGTGGCCCGGCGCCGGGTGCGGACGTACTCCCTGGGCATGCGCCAGCGGCTCGGCATCGCCGCCGCCCTGCTCGGCGACCCGGAGGTGGTGATGCTGGACGAGCCCTCCAACGGCCTCGACCCGGAAGGCATCATCTGGATCCGGGAACTGCTGCGCCGGCTCGCGGCCGAGGGCCGCACGGTCCTGGTCTCCAGCCACCTCATGAACGAGACCGCGTCCTTCGCCGACCACCTCGTGGTCCTGGGCCGGGGCCGGCTGCTGGCCGACACACCCATGCGGGAGTTCATCCACGCGCGCGTACGGCCGCGCGTCCGCGTCCGCACCTCGGACCCCACCGCCCTCGCCGGCGTCCTCGCCCGCCACGGCCACGAGGCCGTACGGCACGAGGCGGGGCACTGGACCGTCTCCGACGCGCGCGTGGAGGACATCGGCCGCGTCGTGTCGGCGGCCGGGGTGCCGATCCTCGAACTCTCCGCCGAGGAAGGCACCTTGGAACAGGCCTACCTCGACCTGACGGCCACCGAGGCCGAGTTCACCGCCCAGCCCCAGGAGGCCTGACATGACACACGCACCCGTCCTGCGTTCCGAGTTCCTCAAGGTCCGCACCCTGCGGTCGTCGTACGGCACGCTGCTGGCGGTGGCCGCCGCCACCACGGCGTTCTCCGCGCTGGCCGGTGTCTCCGACACCTCCGATCCGGACTTCGACGCCCTGTTCATGGCACTGTCCGGCGTCCTGCCCGGCCAGATAGCCGCCATCGCCTTCGGTGCCCTGGCCGTGTCGGCCGAGTACCACGGCAACGCCATCCGGCTGACCCTGGCCGCGGTGCCGCGCCGCGGGCGGTGGTACGCGGCCAAACTGACGACGATCGCGGCCCTCTCCCTCGCCGTGGGTCTCGTCACCGCCCTCGCCGCCCTCCTGGCCGCGCGGGCGGGGCTGGGGCCGGCCGCGAGCGGACTCGGCACGGCCGAGCAGGCGCGCGGCGTCGTGGGCTGCGGCGTCTACCTCATGCTGATGACGCTGTTCGCGGCCGGCCTCACCACGCTGTTCCGCAGCGGCACCGCCACCCTCTCGGTCATGATCCCGTTCATCCTCATCGTCTCCTTCGTGATCGGCGACGCGGCCGGCGGCGCCACCGACTTCCTGCCGGACAAGGCGGGGCAGGTGGTCCTGTACGAGACGTACGACGGAAGTGTCGGACCCTGGACGGGACTTGTCGTGACGGCGCTGTGGACGGCCGCCGCCGTGCTGGCGGGCGGGTGGCGGCTGCGCCGCCGGGACGCCTGACGGACCGCCAGTTGTCAGTGGTGCCCGCTTTACTGGAGCCATGGACATCGCGCGGCACATCGCCCTCATCGACGAGCTGTGCTTCCGCCCCTTCCCGGCGGAGCACGGCCACCACCTCGTGGTGCTGAGCGGCAGCCACGGCCTGCGCGGCGGCGACCCGGCCGAGCGTGCGGCGACCGTCGACCAGTACGAGAAGGAGCGGGACGCCGTCGACGCCCGCCTGACCGAGCGCTGGGGCGAGTCGGAGATCCTCAACCTGCTCACGGTCCTGCTGCGCACCGAGCGGGCGGAGGAGATACCCGAGCCGTGGACCGAGCTGAGCGCCCGCGCCCGGCTCGCCTACCTCTGGGAGGTGGCGGGCACCGGCCGCTGGGTCGCGCTCGCCGTCGCCGACCGGGACGCGACGGACGAGGTGCAGTTGCTGGCCGCCGTCACGGAGGAAGCCCCGCCATGAACCACGCCCACGCCTGCTTCTGCGCCCACGCCCGCAACGCCGCCCGGGCCTGCATCTACGTCTACGTCTATGTCTATGTCTATGTCTGCGTCTGTGTCTGCGCCGCGACCCGCAGCCGTGCGAACTCCTCCGCCATCGTCTGCGCCGTCCAGTGCGCGTTCAGTCCGCTCGGGTTGGGCAGCACCCACACCCGGGTGTCCCCGATCACCCGTTCCTGCGGCCCCACCTGGGCCTTCCGGTCGTCGAAGGCGGCCCGGTACGCGGTGACGCCGACCACGGCCAGCCAGCGCGGCCGCAGCCGCGCCACCTTGAGGGCCAGCTCCCGGCCGCCCTCCCGGTACTCCTCGGCGGTCAGCTCGTCGGCCCGGGCGCTCGCCCGCGCGACCACGTTGGTGATGCCGAGCCCGTACGAGAGGAGTTCCTCCTGCTCGGCGGGCTTGAGCAGCCTCGGGGTGAACCCGGACAGATGCAGTACCGGCCAGAACCGGTTGCCGGGGCGGGCGAAGTGGTGGCCCGTCGCGGTGGTCATCAGGCCGGGGTTGATACCGCAGAACAGCACCTGGAGACCGTCCGCGACGACGTCCGGTACGAGACGGTCGCGGGCGGCCTCCAGCTCCGCCGGGGTGAAGCGGGGCATGTCCGCGCGCGCCTCAGAGAATCGCGCCGGGCGTGTAGCCGGCCGCCTCGGGGTGCTGCTTGACGATCTCCTCGACCCGGGCCACGACGGCGGCCACCTGGTCGGCGGCGGCGCCCGTGAAGGACAGCTTGTCGGCCATCAGCGCGGTGAGCTGTTCCCGGTCCAGCGGCAGCCGCTCGTCGGCGGCGAGCTTGTCGAGCAGGTCGTTGCGCTCGGCGCCCTGCTCGCGCATGGCCAGCGCGGTCGCGACGGCGTTCTCCTTGATCGCCTCGTGCGCGACCTCACGGCCGACACCGGCGCGCACGGCGCCCATCAGGACCTTGGTGGTCGCGAGGAACGGCAGGTAGCGGTCCAGCTCCCGGGCCACGACGGCCGGGAACGCCCCGAACTCGTCCAGCACGGTCAGGAACGTCTCCAGCAGCCCGTCCAGCGCGAAGAACGCGTCGGGCAGGGCCACCCGGCGCACCACCGAGCAGGACACGTCGCCCTCGTTCCACTGGTCGCCCGCCAGCTCGCCGGTCATCGAGGCGTAGCCGCGCAGGATCACCATCAGGCCGTTGACGCGCTCGCAGGAGCGGGTGTTCATCTTGTGCGGCATCGCGGACGAGCCGACCTGGCCCGGCTTGAAGCCCTCGGTGACCAGTTCGTGTCCGGCCATCAGCCGGACCGTCTTGGCCAGCGACGACGGAGCCGCGGCGAGCTGCACCAGCGCGGTGACGACCTCGTAGTCCAGCGAGCGCGGATAGACCTGGCCGACCGAGGTGAACGCCTGTGCGAAACCGAGGTGCCCGGCGATCCGCTGCTCCAGCTCCGCGAGCTTGCCCGCGTCACCGCCGAGCAGGTCCAGCATGTCCTGGGCGGTGCCGACCGGGCCCTTGATGCCGCGCAGCGGGTAGCGGCCGAGCAGCTCCTCCACCCGGCCGTGAGCGACGAGCAGCTCGTCGGCGGCGGTGGCGAACCGCTTGCCCAGCGTCGTGGCCTGCGCCGCCACGTTGTGCGAGCGCCCGGCCAGCACCAGTTCCCCGTACTCGCCGGCCAGCTTGCCCAGCCGCGCCAGGACGGCCACGGTCCGGTCCCGCACCAGCTCCAGCGACAGCCGGATCTGCAGCTGCTCGACGTTCTCCGTCAGGTCCCGGGAGGTCATGCCCTTGTGCACCTGCTCGTGCCCGGCGAGATCGTTGAACTCCTCGATCCGCGCCTTCACGTCGTGCCGGGTGACCTTCTCGCGCTCGGCGATCGAAGCCAGGTCCACCTGGTCGAGCACGCGCTCATAGGCGGCGATCGCCTCGTCGGGCACCTCGATGCCGAGGTCCTTCTGCGCCCGCAGCACGGCGAGCCAGAGCTGTCGCTCCAGCCTCACCTTCTGCTCGGGCGACCAGAGCGTGGCGAGCTCGGCGGAGGCGTAGCGTCCGGCGAGGACGTTGGGGATGCGGGGCTTGGCGGGAGCGGAAGTCACGTAACCGGATTCTACTGGCGATTCGTGCAGGCCGGCGCCGAGGGGGCGACTGGAGGAACCTACAGTGCCACCGAACGTGATCACCGCAACGCGGAGGGTTGCGGGCGGAGCAAGGCGCAGCTGGTCCGTCGGGTAGGTGACGCCGAGGCCGTGCGGGGTTGCCGCGATGCTCGTCGGCAGTGCGTCGCCGGCCCGACTTCCGGCTGGTTTCCGCTGCGTTCTTCGAGATGCGCGACGAATGGATCGCCTTACCCTGTCGCCGCCTCCCCGAAGGCAGTATGGGTGATATTCACCGTAAACTCAGTTTTGGTTCCTCGCGCTACCCAACGCACCGAAATGCAACCGCCAGTTGATCTTCAATACCATGGCGAGGGACACTGTCTGGCGGATGCCTGTTCCCGGCCGAGCGGCACTCGCTTCGGTGTCCTCCCGTGCAGGCCGTCGGAGGCCATTTACCCAGAGATTACTGGGCAGTTGACCTCAAGTTTTCGTGGTAGCGTCCTTGTTCGGAGGGACAGTGCAACCTGAAAGGGAAATCGTGAACACGGAGAAGATCGCCGCTCGCCGCCTCTCGCTGGAAGAGGTGACGAAGCTCGGCGTGAAGGACAAGGTCTTCGTTTCCGCCGACACGGCAGAACTCAAGCTTCCCGACTGCTATGTCCCTGCTTTTCTGACCAAGTCCGGTGAGGATTTCGAGGGCGGCTCGATCACGGCGAGGACCGTGTTCCAGGAAGAGGTTTCCTGCCTTCCTGACGACGAGAACGAAGCCGGAATCTACGTGGCCGACGAGAACGGTCCGGTGACCATCGAGGTCCTCCAGTCCGCCGGTGTCGTGCTGGACCTGGCGCTGTTCGTCCCCGGCGGGGACAAGGGGGCCCTGAGCGCCCTTTACGCCGCGGCCCGGCAGGCGTTCGGCGCCGATGTCGTGCAGATCTGGCGCCAGGGCCTCAAGGAGGTTCCCGACGTGAAGGTCGACATCTTCGAGGAGCAGATTCCCCGGGGGCGCAAGGCGAGCGACAGTCCCAAGCGCGACCGTCGCGCGATCGACACCTACCCCACCCGTGCGGACTTCATCGAGTTCTCCGCGGGGTGGAAGCCGGTCGTCGAGATTCACCGGCCGATCGTCGACGACACCCCGACCATCTGAGCGGTGTCACCTCTCGGTCTCGGCCTGTGCTTGGACTGATGTGCGAACTGTGTCCAGCCTCGATGTTTCGTGACGGTCCGCCGACGGAGTCGGCGGACCGTTTCCGTGCCGCGGGCCGAGGCGGCGTTGTCAGCGTGCGTCAGCGCGCGCCCCCACGTCATGGACCGCCAACACGGACGGCTGAAGGGGTCGCACTATCCGTCGGGTGCCTCGAACTCGGTCGCCGGCGTCTGCTGGGTGGCCGCCCACGACGCCAGGAGCGCCAGCTTGTCAGCGGTCGGTGTGCCCGTGGGTGCGGTGTAGACGTTCAGGTGCAGGCCGGGCTCGGCGGGCAGGGCCAGGGACTCGACGTCCAGGTCGAGCCGGCCCACGATCGGATGGCGCATGCGCTTGCGCCCGGACCGGTGCAGTCGCACGTCCTGCGACGCCCACCGCTGCCGGAACAGCTCACTGCACGTGGACAGTTCGCCGACCAGGGCGATCAGCTCCTCGTCGTGCGGATCGCGGCCGGCTTCCATGCGCAGCTTCGCGGCCGCGGCACTGGTGACCTGGTCGTAGTCGACGAAGAAATCGCCGGCCGCCTCGGGGTGCAGATAGACGAACCGCGCTGTGTTCGCGGGCCGTCGCGGGTCGGCCAGCACGGGTGAGTACAGCGCGCGAGCGAGTTGGTTCATGGCGAGCACGTCATAACGGCCGTTGCCGATCCAGGCCGGCGCACCGGAGATCGCGTCGAGCACCTGCTGCAGCGTCGAGCGCACTGTCACGGCAGACCTGCGCCGACGAGGACCGCTGGGCGCCCTGGACCGGCGCGCGAGGTGGAACAGGTGGTCGCGCTCGGCCTCGTCGAGTTGCAAGGCCGAGGCCAACGCGTCGAGCACGCCGTCGGAGGCCCCGGCGAGGTTGCCGCGCTCCATGCGCACGTAGTAGTCGACCGACACCCCCGCCAGCAGCGCCACCTCCTCGCGGCGCAGACCTTTGACCCGACGGTTGCCGCCGTAAGCGGGCAGGCCCGCCTGATCGGGTGCGATGCGGGCGCGACGCGAGCTGAGAAACTCGCGGATCTCGGTGCGTGGATCCACCGTGGCCGTCCCCTCGCCGTAAGCCCGTCCCGCAGTCTAGGGGGTACCGGATGCGGTCGTCGCGATGCCGCCGTCCACCGGGACGACGGCGCCCGTGAGGTAGGAACCAGCCCGGCCGGCGAGGAACACGGCGACACCCGCCATGTCGTCGGCGCGGCCGAGCCGGCGCAGCGGGGCCGCCGCCGCGATCGTGTCGCCGATGGCGTCGAGCGTGGACGCCATCATCTGCGACGGGAACACTCCCGGTGCCACCGCGTTCACCGTGACGTGCTGGGGGCCCAGCTCTCTGGCGAGCACTCTGGTGAGTTGGTGGAGTGCCGCCTTGCTGCCGGCGTACGAGTAGTTGGGCGACCGGGCGACGTGGATGGCGGCGATGCTGCCGATGTTGATGATCCGCGCGGGATCATCGGCGGTGCCCGCCCTGCGCAGTGCCGGGAGCAGCGCCTGCACCAGCCAGAACGGCGACTTGAGGTTGAGGTCGAGCACGGTGTCCCAGGCCTCGTCCGGGAACGTCGCCAGCGGCTCGCGCCACATCGCTCCCGCGTTGTTGACCAGGATGTCCAGGCGTTCCGAGTCGACCGTGACGAGATCAGCGAGGCGCTGACATTCGTCGTGCCTGGACAGGTCGGCGGGGATCGCGCGAACGTCGCCGAATGCGGACAGCAGGCGCTGGGCCCGCGCGCAGGTGTCTTCCTTTCGTGAGCTGATGACGACGCGGGCGCCCGCCTGGAGAAGGCCGCGCGCCATCATCATCCCGATGCCGCTGGTGCCGCCGGTGACAAGGGCGTACTTCCCGCTCAGATCGAAAAGGTCTGCGTGAGTGGTGAATTGGCCGGCCGTCATTGGTCTCCGTCCCCTCTGTCGCGGAAGCCGGTACAGGATGCGAGCGGATCAGCGGCCGAACAGTGACTCCAGCTGCTCGGGAACGCGCCCGCCCTGGACAGGGATGCGGGCCGCGGTCTCCTCGATGCGCCGCAGGTCACCGGGCGTCAGCTCGACGTCGAGTGCGCCCAGGTTCTCTTCCAGGCGGTGCGGCTTGGTGGTGCCGGGGATCGGCACGAACCACGGCTTCTGCGCCAGCACCCAAGCGAGGGCGATCTGGGCCGGCGTGGCTCCCTTGTCGTCGGCGATCTGCTGGAGCGACTCGACCAGCGCCTGATTGGCCTGTCGCGCTTCGGGCGTGAAGCGCGGCAGGGAGCGGCGCAGATCGCCGTCGGCCAGTGACGTGCTGGAATCGATGGTGCCGGTCAGATAGCCCTTCCCGAGCGGACTGTAGGGCACCAGACCAATGCCCAGCTTCTCCAAGGTCGGAATGATCTCGGTCTCGTGCTCTCGCATCCAGAGCGAGTACTCGCTTTGCAGCGCCGCCACAGGGTGCACAGCGTGGGCGCGGCTGATCGTCGTCGCGCCGGCCTCCGACAGACCGAAGTACTTGACCTTGCCTTCGGAAATCAGCTCCTTCACCGTGCCGGCCACATCTTCAATGGGCACGTCGGGATCGACGCGGTGCTGATAGAGCAGGTCGATGTGATCGGTTCGAAGACGCCGGAGTGAGGCCTCGGTCGCCCGGCGGATCTGCTCGGGTCGGCTGTCGACCCCCGACATCGGGGTCGGCCCGTGTTCGCCGTACCTGATGCCGAACTTGGTGGCTATCACCACCTGGTCGCGCACCGGCGCCAGTGCCTGACCGACCAGTTCTTCATTGGTGAAAGGGCCATAGACTTCCGCGGTGTCGAAGAAAGTCACGCCGCGGTCTACTGCCGAACGCAGCAGCTTCGTCATCTCGGCGGGGTCCGGGGCTGCGCCGTAGAAAAAGCTCATGCCCATGCAGCCGAGCCCCAGAGCTGAAACTTCGAGTTGCTGTCCAAGTATGCGCTTCTGCACCAGAGACGCCCCTTCGAGAAATTAACCTGGCCCATTGCATTCCCTGCGTTCAGCCGGGAACCGACCACAGGTTAAGCAGGCCACGTGGCCGGAAGGGAGACTCTGCCGATACAGGTACTGAGAGAACCCCCTTTCCTGACCGAGGCATTTCCATCGAGGGCCGGTACGCGGCGATCCGGTCGAATGGACGCAGCACAGCCGGGCGGGGCTCCGGGTCAGTGCTCCACCCGCAGCCAGTCCGTCACAGGGCCGGGGTTCGTGTGGTCCGCAGGGGTGACCCAGAAGGCTTTGCCCAGCTCAGCGCTGAACTGGGCGCCGGTCCGGCCGTCCCCGGAGGAGCGGCCGGTCAGCCGGCGGCCGATCCACGGCAGCAGGTGCATCCGGGCGAACCGCAGGTCGGCGCCCCGCCGCAGCATCCAGCCGAGCGGCGGCGTCGTCGGCAGCGGCGAGCGCCACTCGGGGTCCTCGGCCTCGTACCCGAGCGTCTGCCACACCGCCTCGGCGACCCTGCGGTGCCCCTCGGCGGTCAGGTGCAGCCGGTCCACGTCCCACAGTCGCGGGTCGGCCAGCGAGGGCGCCCCGTACAGGTCGACGACCACGGCACCGTGCCGGGCGGCGAGGTCGTCGACGACGGTGAAGAGCGCCTCCATGCGCGGGCGGAACCGTTCCAGGACCGGGCCCTGGCGGCCGGGGCTGCGCATCAGCACCAGTTGCTTGCAGTTCGGGGCCAGCCGCTCCACCGCCTCCGTCAGCAGGTCCCGCACCCGCCCCATGTCGCACTTGGGGCGCAGGGTGTCGTTGAGCCCGCCGACCAGCGTGATCACGTCGGCGCCCATCGCGGCGGCGACGTCCACCTGCTCGTCGACGATCTGTCCGATCAGCTTGCCGCGCACGGCGAGGTTGGCGTAGCGGAAGCCGGGGGTGCGGGCCGCCATCCGGGCGGCCAGGAGATCGGCCCAGCCCCGGTAGGAGCCGTCGGGCAGCAGATCCGACATGCCCTCGGTGAAGGAGTCGCCGACCGCGACCAGGCTGGTGAAGGTGGGGTTCGTCTGCATGGCGACGGAAATGGTATCCCGAGGCACCCAACGGCATACCCGCCGGTCGGTGCCTGAACCTGCCGGCGGGCGCCTGACGCCCACCCGTCGGTGCCCGGCGCTCACCACCGGCTGCCCGGCATCCGCCGGCCGGCGTCGTCACGTCCGCTGCCCGAACAGCTCCCGCAGGACGTCCTCCATGGTCACCAGCCCGGCCAGCCGTCCGTCGGCCTCCAGGACGGCCGCCAGATGGGTGCGGCTCGCGCGCATCGCCGTCAGTACGTCGTCCAGCGGAGTGCTCTCCCGTACCCGGGCGATGGGACGCATGTCACCCGGGCGGAACGCCGCGCCGCGCGGGGAGGCGTCCAGGGCGTCCTTCACATGCAGGTAACCGACGATCCGCCGCCCGTCGTCCACCACCGGGAACCGGGAGAACCCGGACTCGGCCGACAGCCGCTCCAACTGCTCGGGGGTGACGCCCACGCGCGCGTGCACCACCCGCTCCAAGGGGAGCACCACGTCGCGCACCGGCCGCCGGCCCAGTTCCAGCGCGTCGTGCAGCCGCTCCTGGGCGCGGTCGTCGATGAGCCCCGCCTCGCTCGCGTCCTTCACGATCTCGGCCAGCTCGGTGTCGGTGAAGGACGCCGACACCTCGTCCCGCGCCTCGACCCGCAACAGCTTGAGCAGCGCGTTGGCGAACGCGTTGACCGTGAAGATCACCGGACGCAGCGCCCGGGACAGGGCCACCAGCGGCGGACCGAGCAGCAGCGCGCTGCGCACCGGCTCCGCCAGCGCGATGTTCTTCGGCACCATCTCGCCCAGCAGCATGTGCAGATACGTCGCCAGGGCCAGCGCCAGCACGAAGGAGACCAGGTGCCCGGCCCCGGACGGCACCCCCATCGCGTGGAACACCGGTTCCAGCAGATGAGCGATGGCGGGTTCCGCGACGATGCCGAGGACCAGCGTGCACAGCGTGATGCCGAGCTGGGCCGCCGCCATCAGCGCCGACACGTGTTCCAGCCCCCACAGCACGCGCTCCGCCCGCCGGTCGCCCGCCTCGGCGTGCGGCTCCACCTGGCTGCGGCGCACCGAGATCAGCGCGAACTCCGCGCCCACGAAGAAGGCGTTGACGACCAGCGTCAGCAGACCGATCAGCAGCTGTACGACGGTCACCGCCCGGCCTCCTCGTTCCCTGGACCGGAACCGGCGTTTCCGGTCCGCTCGTCCGTGAGCGGTGCGCGCAGCAGGACGACGGCGGCCCGGCGGCCCGTGGCGTCCACGACGTCGAGGCGCCAGCCCGCCACCTCCACCCGGTCGCCGACCGCCGGGATACGGCCCAGCTCGGCCGCGACCAGCCCGGCCACCGTCTCGTACGGCCCCTCCGGCACCCGCAGCCCGACCCGCGTCAGCCGGTCCACCCGGGCCGAGCCGTCCGCCCGGAACAGCGGGTGCCCGTGCTCGTCCGTCCCGGCCGGGGCCAGCTCGGGCGTCTCGTGCGGGTCGTGCTCGTCCCGCACCTCGCCGACGACCTCCTCCACGATGTCCTCCAGCGTCGCCACGCCCGCCGTGCCGCCGTACTCGTCGATCACCACGGCCATGGTGCGCCGCCCGGAGAGCCGGTCCAGGAGCCGGTCGACGGTGAGCGTGGCCGGCACCAGCAGCGGATCGCGCATCAGCTCGGAGACCGGCACCTCGGACCGCCGCTCGGCGGGCACCGCCAGGACGTCCTTGATGTGCGCGGTGCCCACCACCGCGTCCAGGGTGTCCCGGTAGACGGGGAACCGGGACAGCCCGGTCGCCCGCGTCGCGTTCGCCACGTCCGCGCAGCTCGCGCCGGCCTCCAGGGCGATCACCTGGACGCGCGGCGTCATCACGTGCTCCGCGGTGAGGTCGGCGAGGTTCAGTGTCCGCACGAACAGTTCGGCGGTGTCCGCCTCCAGCGAGCCCTCCCTGGCCGAGTGCCGGGCGAGCGCCGCCAGCTCCTGCGGCCCGCGCGCGGACGCCAGCTCCTCGGCGGGCTCCACACCGAGACGCCGTACGAGACGGTTGGCCGTGTTGTTCAGATGGGTGATGAAGGGCCGGAAAGCGGCGCTGAACCAGCGCTGCGGGGTCGCCACCCGCTTGGCCACGGCGGCCGGCGACGAGATCGCCCAGTTCTTCGGGACCAGCTCGCCGACCACCATCAGCACCACCGTGGACAGCGCCGTACCGATCACCAGCGCGATCGACGAGGCGGTCGACGGCGCGGCGCCCAGGTCCCGCAGCGGGCCCGCCAGCAGCGCGGCGATCGACGGCTCGGCCAGCATGCCGACCACCAGATTGGTCACTGTGATGCCGAGCTGCGCGCCCGACAGCTGGAACGTCAGATTCCGTACGGCCTTCAGAGCGCCCGCCGCGCCGCGCTCCCCGCGTGCCGCGGCCCGTTCCAGCGCACCGCGTTCGACGGTGGTCAGGGAGAACTCGGCCGCGACGAAGGCGCCACAGGCCAGCGCGAGCAGGACGGCCACCAGCAGCAGGAGCACTTCGGTCACCGGTTCACCTCCGTCCCGCGATCGCCCGTCGTGACGTGATCGTCTGTCGTCCCATGATCGGGCAGCGCGGGGCGGCCCGCGCGCTGTCGCACGCCGGGCGGCGGGTCCGTGGACAGGTACTCGGAGTCCGTCATGGTCGCGCGAGTGCCCGCCCCGGGCCGGATGAGGCCGGGGAGCCGAGCAGCCGAGGCCCCTCAGGAGGCGAGGTGCTTCACCCAGCGCCGCCACTGCTCCTCGGGCTTGTAACCGGCGGACCGCCACGCGTGCTGCGCCCGCTCGTTGCGCACCAGCACCATCGCGTCCCCGCGCCGCCCGCCGAGGGCGACGAAGCGTGCCTCGGCGGCGGTCAGCAGCGCCGTGGCGACGCCCTGGCGGCGCCGGTCCGGGTGCACCGCGAGCCGGTACAGATGGCACCGCCAGCCGTCGAAGCCGGCGATCACCGTGCCGGCCAGCTCGCCGTCGATCTCGCCCAGGACCAGTGCCTCGGGGTCGCGGGCGACCAGGCGTTCGACGCCCGCCCGGTCGTCGCTGATGCTGGTGCCCTCGGCGGCCACCTTCCAGAAGGCCAGCACGGTGTCCAGGTCCTCGGGTCCGGCGGCCCGTACATGAAGGTCGATCATGAACCGATCCCATCAGCCGCGCAGCCGGGTGACCAGCGGTTTCCGGTATGTGGACGGCGGCGGTCACTGTCCGCGCAGCGCCCGCACCACCGGGGCGAAGGCCTCCATGTACGGCTCCAGCACGGTCAGGTACGAGAAGCCGTACCGCTCGCGCTGCGCCCGCACCTGATCCGTGATCTCCTCGACGGTTCCGGCCAGCAGGGTGGGCAGTTCCAGCGTCTGCGCGGTGGTCAGGTGCGGTACGTGCTCCGCGAACGGGCGGACGGCGGCCTCGCGGTCCTCGGTGACCAGCACCACCTGGATGAGCAGGTTCAGCTCCGTGGCCGCCGCGTCCGCCGCCCGCGCGCGGTAGTCGGCCACGCTCGCGTCCAGTTCCTCGGCGGTGCTCGGCACCAGTTGCCCCGTTGTGCTCCCCGGCACCGCACGCGCCCCGGTGAACGCCGCGATGTCGGCGTGCTCGGCGGCCAGTTCCAGCATGCGCGGACCGCCCGCGCCGATCAGCAGCGGCACCCGCTGCCGCGCGGGACGCGGCTGGTGGTCGGCGGACTCCAGCAGCCGCTTCAGCTCCCGCACCGTGTGCCGCACACGGTCCACCCGCTCACCCGGCGAGCCGAACGGCAGCCCGGCCGTGTCGTGCTCCGCCCGCACGTACCCCGCCCCGATCCCCAGCTCCAGCCGGCCGCCGGTCAGCGCGTCGGTGGTCGCCGCCTCGCGGGCCAGCAGCGCCGGGTTCCAGAAACCCGCGTTCAGCACGAACGTGCCCAGCCGTGGCCGCTCGGTGGCCTGCGCCGCCGCGACCAGCGCCGGGAACGGCGCCACCATGCCCAGGTGGTCGGGGACCAGCAGCACGTCGTACCCCAGCTCCTCAGCCCGGCGGCACTTGTCACGCCACTCCCCGGCCGGGGCCGGCACGGTCAGGTTGACACCGAAACGGAACGGACGCGACATGAACTCTCCTGATTACTCGGCGACTTGAGATTGTGCCGAGTCAATCATCCGGTCCCGGCGACGGCCAGGACGTCCGTCCGCGACGCCCCGCGGGGCTCGTCACACCGCCGGGTGCGCCCCGGGTGCCCCGGGCAGAGCGCCAGGCCGGCACGGGCGGCGGCGCCCGGGGCGTGCCCTGACCGTACGGCTGCACGGGGCGACGTCTTCGCGGCCGTACGGCGTCCCGCCGCTCAGCGCGGTGCCGACGGGCCGGTCCCCGCCCGCCAGGCGGTGCCCAGTACGCAGTACGACGTGGGCAGCCGCGGGCCCCTCTCCGGCATCAGGGTCCGCCGGTAGGGGCCCAGCGTGAACCCGGCCTCGCGCAGCGCGGCGAGCGGGTCCCGCGACACATGGCAGCCGCCGGCCAGCGGCGGCCACACCGTCCGGTCCAGGGCACGCTGGGTGAGGGTCATCAGCCGGCCGCCGCCCCGCCCGTGCTCGAAGAACCGCACCTCGCCGCCGGGCCGCAGCACCCGCCGCAGCTCCGCCAGCGCCCGGGGCACGTCACGGACGCTGCACAGCACCAGGGAGACCACGGCCGCGTCGAACCCCTCGCTCTTGACCGGCAGCGCCTCGGCGGTGCCCGGCACCACGTCGACGGGGGTCTCCGCGCGCAGCGCCGCCTCCACCGCCAGCTGCCGCAGCACCCGCTCCGGCTCGATGGCGACGACCTCGGAGACGGTACGCGGGTAATGAGCGAAGTTGAGGCCGTTGCCCGCGCCGATCTCGATCACCCGCCCGGAGAGTCCGGTGAGCAGCCGGTCGCGGATCGGCCCCATGCCCATCCGGGTCTCGGCGGTCACGCTGAGCCGGGCGTAGCGGCGCGCGAACCACGGGTGGTGCACGGCGTCCCGTGGCCTGGCCGGGTCGCGGGCGGAACAGAACGGCATGGGACCTCCCTCGCCGAGGGACGCGGACGCGTTACCGCGATTGTCCCCCGTACCGGCGCCCCGCACCCCTGCCCAGGCCGTCTCTTCGCCCGGGCCGCGCGGGCGGTCCCGGTGCCGACGGACGGATGCCGCGGGCCGTCGCGACCAGCACACCGCACACCCGCTCAGGCCCCCTCCCGCCTCCGGAACTCCTCCGCGTCCCAGGTGCCGCCCACCTCCGGTGCCAGCCAGCTCCGTGCCGCCGTCCGGAAACCGGCCGGGGCGCGGGCGGCGGCCCCCGCGGGCACCGCGCCCAGCAGTGGTGCGCCGGCGACGTCCGGCAGGTCCGTGACGTTGCAGCGCGCGGCGAGGTCCGGACGCGCGGGCCAGCTGCCGATCACCACGCCCAGCGGCACCAGCCCCCGCGCGCGCAGTTCACGGGCCGTCAGCTCCGTCGCGTTCAGGGTGCCGAGACCGGCCGGCGCCACGATCAGCACCGGGGCGCCCAGCGTCCCGGCGGCGTCCGCCAGCGTGCCGCCCGCCGCGTCGAACCGTACGAGCAGCCCGCCCGCCCCCTCCACCAGCACCAGGTCGTGGGAGGCGGCCAGCTTCTCCGCGGCGTCGGCCACGTCGTCCGGCCGCACGGGAGCCAGCCCGGCCCGCCGCGCGGCCGTCGCGGGCGCCAGGGGTTCGGGATAGCGGGCCAGCTCCGCGATGGTGACCGGACCCGCCAGCCGCCCGGCCTCCTCGGCGTCCCCGGGCTCACCGGGCGCCACCCCCGTCTGCGCGGCCTTCAGCACCGCCACCGACCGGCCGGCCGCCACCGCCGCCGCGGCGACGGCGGCGGTCACCACCGTCTTCCCGACCTCCGTGCCGGTCCCCGTGATCATGAGCACGGTCATGTCGTCCTCCTGTCCGCCGGCGCCGCCGGGTCTGCCTCGTCCGGCCACGTCACCCCTCCCGCGCCGCCGCGCACACCGCGCGGCCGATCCGGGCCACGTCCGCGTCGTCCGTGACGTACGGCGGCATCGTGTAGACGAGGTCGCGGAACGGCCGCAGCCACACGCCCTCGCGCACGGCCGCAGCCGTCGCCGCCGCCATGTCGACCTCGTGGTCGAGCTGGACCACGCCGATCGCGCCGAGCACCCGTACGTCCCGCACCCCCGGCAGCGACGCGGCCGGCGCCAGCCCGTCCCGCAGCCCCGTCTCGATCCGCCCGACCTCGGCGCGCCAGTCCTGCCCGAGCAGCAGCCCGATCGAGGCGCAGGCCACGGCCGCCGCCAGCGGATTGCCCATGAACGTCGGCCCGTGGGCCAGTACGGGCACCTCGCCGCGCGAGATGCCCTCGGCCACCCGGGAGGTGCACAGCGTGGCCGCCATCGTCAGATAACCGCCGGTCAGGGCCTTGCCCACGCACATCACATCCGGCGCCACCCCCGCATGCTCCGCCGCGAACATGGTCCCCGTACGCCCGAAGCCGGTCGCGATCTCGTCGAACACCAGCAGCACGCCGTGCGCGTCGCACGCCTCGCGCAGCACCCGCAGATACGCGGGGGAGTGGAACCGCATCCCGCCCGCCCCCTGCACCACCGGCTCGACGATCACCGCCGCCAGTTCGCCGGCGTGCCGCTCGACCAGCGCCCGCAGCCGGGCGGCGTACGTCTCGTCGTACTGCGCCGGCGGGGCGTCCGCGAAGACCTGGCGGGGCAGCAGCCCCGCCCACAGCCCGTGCATCCCGCCCTCGGGGTCGCACACCGACATCGGCTGCCAGGTGTCGCCGTGATAGCCGCCGCGCCAGGTCAGCAGCCGCCGCTTCGCCGGCCGGCCGAGCGAACGCCAGTACTGGAGGCACATCTTCACCGCGACCTCCACCGACACCGAACCGGAGTCGGCGAGGAAGACGTGTTCCAGACCGTCGGGCGCCAGGTCGACCAGCAGCTTCGCCAGCCGTACGGCGGGTTCGTGGGTGAGCCCGCCGAACATCACGTGGCTCATCCGCCCCAGCTGCTCGCGCGCCGCCCGGTTCAGCACCGGGTGGTTGTAGCCGTGCACGGCCGACCACCAGGAGGACATGCCGTCGACCAGTTCACCGCCGCCGTCGGCGAGCCGCAGCCGCACCCCGTCCGCCGACGCCACGACCAGCGGGTCGCGCCGGCCGGGCATCGGACCGTACGGATGCCACACGTGCCGCCGGTCGAGGTCCAGCAGTTCGTCCAGCGTCAGGTCAGGCATTGGGCGCGAGGTCCGTCCCGGCACCGCGACGGCGTACGGCCACCAGATCGGTGCGTTCACCGCCCGCCCGGTGCTCGGGCAGGGTCGCCTCGCCGGCGCCCTCCACCTCGAACCCGGCGTCCGCGATCATCTCCAGGTCCGCCCGTCCCGCCTGGCCCTCGCTGGTGAGGTAGTCGCCGAGGAAGACGGAGTTGGCCAGGTGCAGGGCGAGCGGCTGCAGGGTGCGCAGATGGACCTCGCGCCCGCCCGCGACCCGCACCTCCACGTCCGGGCAGACGAACCGCGTCATCGCCAGGATGCGCAGGCACCGCTGCGGAGTCAGGTGCCACTCGGCGGCCAGCGGCGTTCCCTCCATCGGGATCAGGAAGTTCACCGGCACCGAGTCCGGGTCCAGCTCGCGCAGCGAGAACACCACGTCCACCAGGTCCTCGTCGCTCTCGCCCATGCCCGCGATCAGCCCGGAGCAGGCCGACAGACCGGCGGCGTGCGCCTTGTGCACCGTGTTCACCCGGTCGGCGTACGTGTGCGTGGTCGTGATGTCCCCGTACGTCGCCTCGGACGTGTTGAGGTTGTGGTTGTAGGCGTCGGCGCCCGCCTCCCGCAGCCGCTCCGCCTGGCCCTCGGAGAGCAGGCCAAGGCAGGCGCAGACCTCCACGTCCTGGTGCCGCTCCTTGATGGCCGCGATGGTCTCCGAGACCCGGTCCACGTCCCGGTCGGCGGGCCCGCGCCCGCTCGCCACCAGACACACCCGCTTGGCGCCCCCGGCGACCCCCGCGGCGGCGGCCTCGGACGCCTGGTCGGGCTTCAGCCAGGTGTACTTGAGGATCTCCGCCCCCGAGCCGAGCCGCTGCGAGCAGTAGGAGCAGTCCTCGGGGCACAGGCCCGACTTGAGGTTGACGAGGTAGTTGAGCTTCACCCGGCGGCCGAACCAGTGCCGGCGCACCTTGCCGGCCGCGGCCACCACGTCGAGCAGATCGTCGTCCGACGTGGCGAGGACGGCCAGCGCCTCCTCGCGGGTCGGCGGCTCGCGCCGCAGGCCTTTGTCCACCAGCGTGTTCAGCAATGCGCTCAGGTCCATGGCAGGCGATCCTGGCCCATCAACGGCCCCCGGCGAAAGGAGGGTTTCCACAACACGTCCGGTTCGACCTGTGGGGATTGCCACACCGTGAGCCCCTTGCCGGGCCGCTAGTGTCTGTTCACTGTCTACAAACCTCTGCTCGCAGATCACCCGGAAGGACGGTCCCATGGCGTTCGACTGGATCGACCCGCAGCGGGAACTGCGCCGACGCTCCGGGCTGCTGCGGAGTCTGCGTCCCCGCCCGGCCGGGGACCCGCTCCTCGACCTGGCGAGCAACGACTACCTGGGGCTGGCCCGGCACCCCGAGGTGACCGAGGGGGCGGCCCGGGCGGCACGGACCTGGGGCGGCGGCGCGACCGGCTCCCGGCTGGTCACCGGGTCCACGGAACTGCACGCGGAACTCGAACGCGAACTGGCCGCCTTCTGCGGTTTCGAGGCCGCGCTCGTCTTCTCCTCCGGTTACGCGGCCAACCTCGCCGCCGTCACCGCGCTGGCGCCGCACGGCTCGCTGCTCGTCTCCGACGCCGGCAACCACGCCTCGCTGATCGACGGCTGCCGGCTGGCCCGCGGTACCACCCACGTCGTGCCGCACGCCGCGCCGGAGGCGGTGCGCAAGGCGCTGCGGACGCACGACGGGCCCGCGGTCGTCGTCTCCGACACGGTGTTCTCGGTCGACGGCGACGCCGCCCCGCTGGCCGCGCTGGCCGCGGTCTGCCGGGAGCGCGGCGCCGGGCTGCTCCTCGACGACGCCCACGGCCTCGGCGTACTCGGTGACGGCGGCCGGGGCGCCCCGCACGCCGCCGGACTCGCGGGCGCCGAGGACGTCGTCGCGACGGTCACGCTGTCGAAGTCGCTGGGCAGCCAGGGCGGGGCGGTCCTCGGCCCGGCGCGGGTGATCGGCCATCTGGTCGACACGGCCCGGACCTTCATCTTCGACACGGGACTCGCGCCCGCGGCGGCGGGGGCCGCGCTGGCGGCGCTGCGGCTGCTGCGCCGCGAACCGGAACGGGCCGCGCGGGCCCGCGCGGTGGCGGCGGACCTGCACGCGCGGCTCACGGCCACGGCCTCGACGGACGTGGCCCGTACGGCGCGTACGGACACGGCCCGTACGGACACGGCGCGTACGGACACGGCGCGTACGGTCTCGGTCCGTACGGCCCCGGGTCTGGAGGCGGTGCGCCCGGACGCCGCCGTGGTCTCGGTGCGCGCGCCGTCCTCGGTCCAGGCCGTACGGTGGGCGGCTGACTGCCGTACGGCCGGCCTGGCCGTGGGATGCTTCCGTCCTCCTTCCGTGCCCGACGGCATCTCACGGCTCAGGCTGACCGCCCGTGCGGACCTCACCGAGGATCAGGTCGAACGTGCTGTGCGGACGATCCGCGAAACGCGGCCATGAGTCGGCGTGACACGGCCGTGTGTCGTCGGCTGCCGCACGGGGTTACTTCTGGCGGAGCCCGGCGGTGAAGCCCGTCCAGCTCCCGGGGGAGATGAGCAGGGCCGGTCCGGCGGGATCCTTGGAGTCGCGCACGGCGAGGAGTCCGGCCCAGGGGCCGGCCGACGGACGGGCCGTCTCCACGCAGTTGTTGGCCCCGGTGCTGTAGCTGCTGCGCAGCCACCGCACACCGTGCAGTCGGGTGCTGGAAGGGACGTGCCGCGGAGGTGTTGACATGGTGCCTCCTTACGCGCCGGCCGCTGTCGCGGCGATGAGATCCAATGAGTCGTCGGGCGAAAGGGCGTGAACCTGCAGGGCGTTGAAAGCCTCGGTGTAGGCCTCCAGGTCTTCTTTCCGTTCCAGATAGAGGCTACTCGTCAAGTGGTCGAGAACAACCACGTCTAGATCAGAAGTGCTCGAAAATGAGAAGATAACGAAAGGCCCCGTGACGCCGATGTGGGCTCCGGCGGCGAACGGCAGCACCTGGAGCCGGACATGGGGCAGCCGTGCCGCGTCGACCAGCCGCTCCAGCTGGCGGGCCATCACGCCCGGCTCGCCGACCGTCCGGCGCAGCACCGCCTCGTCCAGTACGGCGCTGAGGCGCAGGGGGGTGGCGGAGCGCAGCACGTCCTGCCGGGTCAGCCGCACCTCGACCAGCGCGTCGATCCGCTCCTCCGGCAGCCCGTCCATCGCGGCGCGGGTCACCGCACGGGCGTACTCCGGTGTCTGGAGCAGACCGGGCACCACGGTGGTCTCCAGGGTGCGCATCGTGCTCGCCTGGGACTCCAGGCTGATGAAGTCCCGGTAGGCCGGCGGCAGCACGCCCCGGTAGGGGTGCCACCAGTGCTGCCGGCCGCCGTTGTCCTCGGACCCCGCCAGGGCGAGGATGACCTCGCGCAACTGGACGTCGGCCACGCCGTAGACGTCCAGGAGTAACCGCACGTCGCCGGGTTTGGCGCCGCTCGTCCCGGTCTCGATCCGGCTCACCTTGGACTGGT
This sequence comes from Streptomyces sp. NPDC090994, assembly GCF_044768905.1. Classification (NCBI taxonomy): domain Bacteria; kingdom Bacillati; phylum Actinomycetota; class Actinomycetes; order Kitasatosporales; family Streptomycetaceae; genus Streptomyces; species Streptomyces sp. NPDC090994. Next base: position 53,150 of record NZ_JBIVWS010000019.1, on the reverse strand, counting down.
GCCATCCCGCCAGCCGGGCCGCCTCGCCGCTGGTGATCCCCGCCTCCGTGCGCAGCGTGCGCAGTTCGGCGCCCAGTTTCCGGCGGCGCACCACGGGACCGTGCCGCATGGGCCAACTCCTTTACTCCTTATGAGTCGCGCAAAAAGGGTCTGCGGCCGCAGAGTTCACCGCTTCGAGCGACAGATATATGCACATCTTGGGGGATCGCCACCCTTCACCGGCGTGGTGATGGCACTCTGGCGACCAAGCACAGTCCGGGACCGTACTCGAACCATCCGCTCCGTGTGGGGCTGCGGTCCCGTCGGAAAGGGACGACGTCGCCATGGCAGACCACCTGGAAGCATCCGTCACTCTGCCGAGCGATCCCGCCTCGGTGTCCGCCGCCCGGACCTACGTCGTCGGCACGCTCGCGGAGTGGGGACTGTCCGCCGGCACGGAAGTGTCCGACACCATCCGGCTCATCGTCTCGGAGCTGGCGACCAACGTCGTGCAGCACACCCTGGGACAGTCACCCACCTTCACGGTGGACCTGGCGCTCGACCGTGACGAGCGCCTGCGCATCGGTGTCACCGACAGCCACCCGCGCTTCCCCAAGCGCCTGCCCGCGGCCGTCCAGCAGGACAACGGCCGCGGCATGGTCATCATCCGCTGCCTCGCCGCCGAATGCGGCGGGCGCCTGAGAGTCCGCCCCACCCGGGAGGGCGGCAAGACCGTCTCCGTCGAACTCCCCTGGACGCCCCCGGCCGAGCCGCTCCCGACGACGGTACGGCGCGATCGGCGGCGGTGACGCGGTCGGCGGCGGCGAGGGACGGGCGCGGCAGGCGTCACCGCGGCGGGTCCCGTCGCGCCCGGTCCGGGAAGGGGCGCCGGTCATGCCGTACGGACCGCCCGCCGGGCCCGCGCCACGCCTGGAGCTCCCGTGCGCCCCGTATGCACCTATACGCCCAGTACGCGCCCGTACGGCACCCGTACACCCAGTACGCGCCCGTACGGCACCCCTGCCGCCCCGTACGGGCCCGCGCGGCCCCTACGGCCCTCCCGGGGTCCGTACGCCCGGTACGGCCCCATCCGCACCCGAGGGAGCGCGCCCCCCCGGCAGGGTCGGCGGCGCGCCCCCTCGGGGGGATCACTTCACCCGGCCGTACCAGACACTCTTCGTCCAGATCTTCTGCAGCCGCACCACGTCACCGGTCTTCGGGGCGTGCCAGATCTTGCCCTTCCCGGCGTAGATGCCCACGTGGTAGACGCTGCGACCGGAATGGAAGAACACCAGGTCGCCGGCCTTGCGGCTGGAGGCGGAGACATGGCGGGTCCGGTTGTACTGCTGGGCCGCCGTGCGGGGCAGTTTCTTGCCGGCCTTCTTGAACGAGTACAGCGTCAGCCCTGAGCAGTCGAAGCGGGACGGCCCGGTGGCCCCGTACCGGTACGGGGCGCCCTTCTTGGAGGCCGCGATCTTCAGCGCCTTGGTCGCATGGGTCGCCGCGGCGGCCTCGGAGGCGATGCCGGGAACCACGATCGAGCCGCCCACGGCGGCGATGGTGAGGGCCGAGGCCGTACCGGCCCGGGCCATGAGCGACGGGACACGATTGAGCGCAGTCATGCGCAACCCTTCGTCAGCCGCCTGTGAAGGATGACCTGTCGGATTCGGGCTGGCGAAGTTGCCCGGCCGCGCGAGTGCGGCTTCACCCCAAGGGCTGCTCGGCTCCGGTCATGGCGTGACCGGGCCGGCGACCCGTCGTGCTCGGGTCCTCCACTCCTGCCGATCCACTCCTGTCGACCGGTCATCCGGGCGGCGGCAGGACTCGGCGTCCGCCCGGATCGCCCCGCCGCTGCGGCGGGGTCTTGTCGTCAGTCAGGGATCTTGACGCACCGAAGTGGGAAAATCCCAACGGAACGTGGACTTTGTGTTGTTACTCACCACTCATCCGTTCGGGTGGACGGTGCGCCGTCCGGGCCACCATCGCCGGGGCCGGTGACCTCCCCACCAGCGGCGGAGTCGCCATTTCGCCGATGAGCCAGGCGCGTTGCGCAAGCCGTACGGTTCCGGAAACGGACGTGAATCTACGCCGATAGGCGGTACGCCGTTCGGCCCGTTCCGGCTCCGATCGGCCCCCTGCGGTACGGAACCCGGAGCGGGCGCCGGCAACCGGCACCGGCGCCCGCGCGTCCGCTCGGACCCTCCCCGCGTCCGCGCGAGCCGTCGGTGCGTCCGCGCGAGCCGTCGGCGCCTCCGTCCCCGCCTCCGTCCCCGCTGTTCACGTGTTCGTCCCCGCGTCCGTTCACGCGCGGGCAAAGGGACGTCCAAGAAGTTGCTTCGGGCAACGGGAAATGATCTTGGGTGGGTTAACGTGAGCGAAACCCGGTGCAACTAGCCTGCCGCTCCGGCCACCTGGGACGTCGCCCCGTGGCCGCGGCGACCGGACCCGGCACGGTCCGGAGCGAGGACTGTGAGGTGGGACGTGCGACTGACCCCGCATGAGCAAGAGCGGCTGCTGATCCACGTGGCGGCCGACGTCGCCGAGAAGCGCCGGGCGCGCGGCCTGAAGCTGAACCATCCCGAGGCCGTCGCCCTCATCACGTCGCACATCCTGGAGGGCGCGCGGGACGGCCGCAGCGTCGCCGAGCTGATGTCCTCCGGTCGCAAGCTGCTCACCCGGGACGACGTCATGGAGGGCATCCCGGAGATGCTCCATGACGTGCAGGTCGAGGCGACCTTCCCGGACGGCACCAAGCTCGTCACCGTCCACGACCCGATCGTCTGAGGGGAACCGCGCCGTGATACCCGGAGAGATCCTCTTCGCCGACGGTCCGATCGTCTACAACGAGGGCCGCGAAACGACCCGGCTGACCGTCCTCAACGCCGCCGACCGCCCCGTCCAGGTCGGCTCGCACTACCACTTCGCCGAGGCCAACCCGGGACTGGAGTTCGACCGCGCCGCGGCCCGCGGCAAGCGGCTGAATATCGCCGCCGGCACGGCCGTACGGTTCGAGCCCGGCATCCCCGTCGAGGTCGCGCTCGTCCCCGTGGCCGGCGCCCGGATCGTGCCCGGACTGCGCGGGGAGACCGGGGGAGCCCTCGATGCCTGAGATCTCCCGCCCCGCCTACGCCGACCTGTTCGGCCCCACCACCGGCGACCGGATCCGCCTCGCCGACACGGACCTGCTGGCCGAGATCGAGGAGGACCGCTCCGGCGGCCCCGGACGCGCCGGTGAGGAGGCCGTGTTCGGCGGCGGCAAGGTCGTCCGCGAGTCGATGGGCCAGTCCCGCGCCACCCGCGCCGACGGCACCCCCGACACCGTCATCACGGGGGCCGTGATCATCGACCACTGGGGGATCGTCAAGGCCGACGTCGGCATCCGCGACGGCCGGATCACCGGCATCGGCAAGGCCGGCAACCCGGACACCATGGACGGCGTCCACCCCGACCTCGTCATCGGCCCCGAGACCGAGATCATCGCGGGCAACGGGCGCATCCTCACCGCCGGGGCCGTCGACGCCCATGTGCACTTCATCTGCCCGCAGGTGGCCGACGAGGCGCTGGCGTCCGGCGTCACCACGCTGGTCGGCGGCGGCACCGGCCCGGCCGAGGGGTCGAAGGCCACCACCGTCACGCCGGGACCCTGGCACCTGGCCCGGATGTTCGCGGCGATGGAGGCCCACCCCCTCAACATCGGCCTGCTGGGCAAGGGCAACACCGTCTCCCACGAGGCGATGCTCTCCCAGATCCGGGGCGGCGCCGCCGGTCTGAAGATCCACGAGGACTGGGGTGCGACCCCCGCCGCCATCGACGCCGCCCTCACCGTCGCCGACGCGACCGGCGTCCAGGTCGCCATCCACACCGACACCCTCAACGAGGCCGGTTTCGTGGGCGACACGCTCGCCGCGATCGGCGGACGCGGCATCCACGCGTACCACACCGAGGGTGCGGGCGGCGGCCACGCGCCCGACATCATGACCGTGGTCTCCGAGCCGCACGTGCTGCCCAGTTCCACCAACCCGACCCGGCCCTACACCGTCAACACGGCCGAGGAACACCTCGACATGCTGATGGTCTGCCACCACCTCAACCCGGCCGTCCCCGAGGACCTCGCCTTCGCCGAGTCCCGCATCCGGCCGTCCACCATCGGCGCCGAGGACGTCCTGCACGACCTGGGCGCCATCTCGATCATCTCCTCCGACTCCCAGGCGATGGGCCGGGTCGGCGAGGTGATCCTGCGCACCTGGCAGACCGCCCACGTCATGAAGCGCCGGCGCGGCGCGCTGCCGGGCGACGGCCGCGCGGACAACCACCGCGTCCGTCGCTATGTCGCCAAGTACACGATCAACCCGGCGCTCGCCCAGGGCATGGCCCGCGAGATCGGCTCCGTCGAGACCGGCAAGCTCGCCGACCTGGTGCTGTGGGAACCGGAGTTCTTCGGCGTCAAGCCACTGCTCGTGATCAAGGGCGGCCAGATCGCCTACGCGCAGATGGGCGACGCCAACGCCTCCATCCCGACCCCGCAGCCGGTCCTGCCCCGGCCGATGTACGGGGCGATCGGACGGGCCCCGGCCGGCAACTCGGTGAACTTCGTCGCCGGCCCGGCGATCGACGACGGGCTGCCCGAACGCCTCGGCCTCGGCAAGGGCTTCGCGGCGATCGACTCCACCCGCGCCGTCACCAAGGCCGACATGCGGGAGAACGACGCGCGGCCCGACGTACGGATCGACCCCGACAGCTTCGCCGTGCACATCGACGGCGAGCTGGTCGAGGCGGAACCGGCCGCGGAACTGCCCATGGCCCAGCGTTACTTCCTCTTCTGATGTCCAGGGCCGCTCTCCTGGTCCTGGCCGACGGCCGCTTCCCCGCCGGAGGGCACGCGCACTCCGGGGGCGCGGAGGCGGCCGTACGCGCCGGGCGGATCACCGGGGCCGAGGACCTCGAAGCCTTCTGCCGGGGCCGGCTGCACACGACGGGGCTGGTGTCGGCCGCGCTCGCCGCGGCGGCGGCCCTCGGCGCGGACCCGGTGGCCCTCGACGCCGCAGCGGACGCCCGGACGCCGTCGCCCGCGCTGCGCACCGCCGCGCGGAAGCTGGGCCGGCAGCTGATGCGGGCGGCCCGCGCCACCTGGCCGTCCACCGAACTCGCCGGCCTCGCCCGGGCCTTCCCCAAGGGCGCGCACCAGCCGGTCGTGCTCGGGCTGGCGGCGCGCGCGGCGGGGCTCGGGCCGGACGACGCGGCGTACTGCGCGGCGTACGAGAGCGTCAGCGGGCCGGCGACGGCCGTGGTGCGGCTGCTGAGCCTGGACCCGTTCGACGCCACCGGGGTGCTGGCGCGGCTGGCGCCGGAGCTGGACCGGGTGGCCGACCGGGCCGTCGAGGCGGCCCGCGAGGCCGTCGACGCGGGGGCGGAGGCGTTGCCCGCGGCCTCCGCGCCGCTGCTGGAGATCCTGGCGGAGGCGCACGCGGCGCGGCCGGTGCGGTTGTTCGCTTCCTGAGCCTGCCGCCGTGAGTCTGCCGCCTGAGTCTGCCGCCTGAGCCCGCCGCCCTGAGGGCTGCGCCCCCGGTCCCCCCAGTTCGAGAAGGAGCCGTCATGCACCTCGATCACCCCCACCCCCACTCCCACGGACCCGCCGCCGTCAGCGCCGACGCGCACCGCCCCGACGGGACCCGCCGTGCCCTGCGGATCGGGCTCGGCGGACCCGTCGGGTCCGGCAAGACCGCCACCGTCGCCGCGCTCTGCCGGGCGCTGCGCGACGAACTGTCCCTCGCGGTCGTCACCAACGACATCTACACCCGCGAGGACGCCGAGTTCCTGCTGCGCGAGGCCGTGCTGCCGCCCGAGCGGATCGCCGCCGTGGAGACCGGGGCCTGCCCGCACACCGCGATCCGGGACGACATCTCCGCCAACCTCGAAGCCGTCGAGGACCTGGAGGACGAGGTCGGCCCCCTGGACCTGGTCCTCGTCGAGTCCGGCGGGGACAACCTGACCGCCACCTTCTCCCGGGGCCTGGTCGACGCGCAGATCTTCGTCATCGACGTGGCCGGCGGTGACGACATCCCGCGCAAGGGCGGCCCCGGCGTGACCACGGCCGACCTGCTCGTCGTCAACAAGACCGACCTCGCCCCGTACGTCGGCTCCGACCTGGCCCGGATGGCCGCCGACGCCAAGGCGCAGCGCGGAGAACTGCCCGTCGTCCTCCAGTCGCTCAGGACGGAGACGGGTGTGGCGGACGTCGCCGCATGGGTCCGCTCCCGGCTCGCGGCGTGGACGGCGTGAGCGGCACGGACGCCGCCCGGGCGACCGCCGGAGTCCGGGAGACCGCCATCGCCCGGGAATCCGCCGCTGCCCGGGGAACCGCCGGAGTCCGGGAATCCGCCGCCGCCCGCGGAACCGCCGGCGTCCGGGCCACGGCACGCGTCCACGCCCGCCGCGACGGACGGGGCGGTACCGCGCTGCCGGTGCTCGACGGCGAGGGACCCCTCGCGCCGCGCCGGACCCGGTCCGTCGGCACCGAGGCGCGGGTGACGCTGGTCGGCGCGATGAGCGGGCCGCTCGGCGGGGACCGCCTCACCGTCGAAGCGGACGTCGGCGCGGGCGCCCGGCTGCGCGTGGGATCGGCGGCGGCCACCATCGCGCTGCCCGGCCAGACCAAGGACGAGGCCCGCTACGACGTCCGCCTCACCGTGGCCGACGGCGGCGAACTGCATTGGCTGCCCGAGCAGTTGATCGCCGCCCGGGGCAGCGACCTGTACGTCACCACCCGGGCCGACCTCGCCGCCGGCGCCCGGCTGGTGCTGCGCGAGGAACAGGTGCTCGGCCGCGCCGGTGAGGAACCGGGGCGGCTCACCAGCCGGCTGACGGTACGGATCGCGGGGCGGTGCGTCCTCGACCAGGAACTGGCGTGCGGCCCCGGCGCCCCCGGCGGCTGGGACGGCCCCGCGGTGCTGGCGGGACATCGCGCCGTCGGGCAAGCCGTCCTCGTACGGCCGGAGTTCGCCCAGTCGCCGCCGTCGGCCCGGATGGCCGGGGAGGGGGCGGCCGTGCTGCCGCTGGCCGGGCCGGCGGTCCTCGTCACCGCCCTGGCCCCCGACGCGCTGCGCCTGCGCCGGCTGCTGGACGAGGCGCTGGCCGGTCTCGACGGGGACTGAGGACCGCGCTCCGCCGATCGAACGGGTGGTGCCGTTTATCGGATTGGCAAAGAAGTCGGGTCGCCCCTGTCCTCAGGGAACCCACAGCCGCGAGGATCCCCGTACCAATCGCAAGGATGTACGGGGAGGCCCACTTGAGGATGAGACGACTGAAGCGGAGCACGGCCGCGTTCGGCACCGCCGGACTGCTGGTCTCCGGGCTGCTGACGGCCGGCGCCGTCACCGCGCCCGCGGCCGACGCCAGCCCGGCCGCCCGGCACGGGAACACCCAGGACCGGCAGGCGTACGGCGCCGCCGTCGCCGCGGCCCGCGCCGCCAAGGCCGGGATCGACTGGCAGGACTGCCCCGCCGACTGGAGCCTGCCCGCGCCGATCCAGTGCGGCTACGTCACCGTCCCGCTCGACTACGCCAAGCCGTACGGCAAGCAGATCAAGCTCGCCGTCGACCGCATCGGCAACACCGGCACCAAGGCCCAGCGCCAGGGCGCCCTCATCTACAACCCCGGCGGCCCCGGCGGCTCGGGCCTGCGCTTCCCGGCCCGCGTGACCGCCAAGAACCCGATCTGGGCGAAGACGGCCGAGGCGTACGACTTCGTGGGCTTCGACCCGCGCGGCGTCGGCAAGTCGACGCCGATCTCCTGCGTCGACCCGCAGGAGTTCGTCAAGGCGCCCAAGGCCGACCCGGTGCCCGACTCCGAGGCCGACAAGCGCGCCCAGCGCAAGCTGGCCCGCGAGTACGCCGAGGGCTGCGCCGAGCGCAGCGGCGAGATGCTGCCGCACATGACCACCCCGAACACCGCGCGCGACCTGGACGTCATCCGCGCGGCCCTCGGCGAGAAGAAGCTCAACTACCTCGGTGTCTCCTACGGCACCTACCTCGGCGCCGTCTACGGCACCCTCTTCCCGGACCACGTCCGCCGCATGGTCGTCGACAGCGTCGTGAACCCCTCCCGGGAGAAGATCTGGTACCAGGCCAACCTGGACCAGGACGTCGCCTTCGAGACCCGCTGGAAGGACTGGCAGGACTGGGTCGCGAAGAACGACGCGACGTACCACCTCGGCGGCACCCGAGCCGAGGTCCAGGCCCAGTGGCTGAAGCTGCGCGCCACCGCCAAGGAGAGCCCGATCGGCGGCGTCGTCGGCCCCGCCGAACTGCTCGGCTTCTTCCAGAGCGCCCCGTACTACGACTCCGCCTGGGCGACGGTCGCCTCCGTCTTCAGCGCCTACGTCGCCGGCGACACCCAGGCCCTGGTCGACGCCGCCGCCCCGGACATGTCCGACACCGCGGGCAACGCCTCCTCGGAGAACGGCAACGCCGTCTACACGGCCGTCGAGTGCGCCGACGCCAAGTGGCCCACCGACTGGAAGACCTGGGACCGGGACAACACCCGCCTGCACCAGGACTATCCGTTCCTCACCTGGTCCAACGCCTGGATGAACCTGCCCTGCGCCACCTGGCCCACGAAGCAGAACACCCCGGTGAACGTGAAGACCGGCAAGGGCCTGCCGCCCGTGCTGATCGTCCAGGCGGAGCGGGACGCGGCCACCCCGTACGAGGGCGCCGTCGAACTGCACCAGCGGTTCAAGGGCTCCCGGCTGATCACCGAGCGGGACGCCGGTTCGCACGGCGTCACCGGTCTGACCAACCCCTGCGTCAACGACCGCGTCGACACCTACCTGCTCACCGGCAAGGTGGACGCCCGTGACGTGACCTGCGCCCCGCACGCCACGCCGAAGCCGTAACCCGTCAGGGTCAGGGGCGGCCGGTGCTCACCCGGCCGCCCCTTTCTCATGCCCGACGCCCCGCACCCGCCAGCCAGGCGTCCTCCGCCGCGTAGTCGAAGAGGCCCCCGTAGTTCCGGGCCATCTTCGGGTACGCCTCCCGCCAGTCCCGGCCCCCGGCCAGCCGCTCCTCGATGAAGGCGACGGTCTCCGGCAGCGACTCGGCGTACCGGGTCACCGGCCGGTAGCCCAGCTCCCGCTCCGCCGCGCCCATGCCGCACACCACCGGCGCCGGCACCGACCAGGGCGTGTCGCCCACCCGGGGCGCGGGCGGAGGCCCGTCCACCAGGACGTCCTCCACCGCCACGCCCATCACCGCGTCGACCGCCCGGGCGATCTCGGCCACCGTCGGCGCGTCCGGATCCACGGCGTTGAGCACCCGGCTGCCCGGCCGGGCGGCGGCCAGCCGGATCACCTCGGCGACATTGCGCACCCCCGCCGGGTGGAAGCGGCTCGTGCCCCCGTACGCCAGGACGCGGCGGCGCCGCCCGTCGAGGTTCCGCTTGACGAAGTACAGCTCACGCGGCGTACGGCAGTACGGCCCGTGGACCGCACCCGCCCGCACCAGCGTCACCGGCAACCGGTCGCCCGCGGCCAGCAGTTCCCGCTCCAGCGCCGCCTTGCGGGTGCTGTAGCCGGCGTCGCCCGGCCGGACGGTGCGCTGCTCCTCGGTGAGCGGCACCGGATACTCGGGGAAGCCGCCGGGCTCCTCCTGGGTGTCGAAACCGCGGCCCTCGTCGTCCTCGTACACCGACACGCTGGAGAGCACCACCGCCGAGCCGATCCGCCCGGCGAGCGAGACCACCTGCCGCGCGTGCTCCGGGCCGAACGCCACCGCGTCCACCAGGACGTCGCAGCCGTCGCCGACCACGGCGGCCAGCGCCCCGTCGTCCTCCCGGTCGGCCCGCACGGCCCGTACCTCCTCGGGCCACTGCGCGTCCCGTCCGCCGCCGCGCGAGACGGCGGTCACCTCCCAGCCGTCCCGGGCCAGCGCACCCACCGCCGGCCGCCCGATCTGTCCCGTCGCCCCGATCACCACAGCACGTCTCATACCGGGACCGTAGGCGCGCGGGGCCCGTCCCGTCATGCTGGTCTGCCGAGGGCAGAGGGGCGCTAACCGAGCGGCATCCGGGGGAACCGGCGCCCCCGCGCGGCCTTCTTCTCCTCCTCGGCCTTGACGTCGGCGGCGTACCGGTCGACGTACTCCTGCCCGGACAGCGCCATGATCGCGTACATGATCTCGTCGGTGACGGCCCGCAGGACCGTCTTCTCGTGCTCCATGCCGGCGTAGCGGGAGAAGTCCAGGGGCGCGCCGAAGCGGATCGCCACCGGGCGGACGCGGGGCAGGCGCCGGCCCGGCGGCTGCGCCTCGAACGTGCCGATCATCGCGCACGGCACCACCGGCACACCCGCCGTCAGCGCCATCACCGCGACTCCGACCTTGCCCTTGTAGAGCCGTCCGTCGTGCGAGCGGGTGCCCTCCGGGTAGATGCCGAGCAGTTCGTCCCGGCCGAGCACGCCGAGCCCTTCGCGGATCGCGGCCCGGCCCGCCTCCTTGCCGGAGCGGTCCACCGGGATCTGCCCGGCACTGCGGAAGAAGGCCGCGGTCAGCCGCCCCTTGAGGCCGGGGCCGGTGAAGTACTCGGCCTTGGCGAGGAACGTGATCCGGCGCTTCAGCACGGCGGGCATCAGGAAGTGGTCCGAGAACGACAGGTGATTGCCGGCGACGATGGCCGCGCCCGACGGCGGCACATGGTCCAGGCCCTCGATCCGGGGGCGGAAGACCAGCCTCAGCAGCGGCCCCAGCAGTACGTACTTGAGCAGGTGGTAGAACACGGCTCGCCCCTCACTCCGACCGGATCCGTCATGTTGACAGCCGACCGCACCGCCTGAACAGCCCGCGAGCCCGCACGGCGTGTCCGGTTCTGGCCCGTCCGCCGTAAATGCCTGGACTGGCGGCCTCTTCCCCCGGGAAACTTCCGAGTTCCGACCTTCGGGAGTGTGATGGGAACAGAAGATTCGCGCCCACCGACGCCGGGCAGGAGCGCGGTCGTCCTGGCGCTGCGCCACTACGGCAGGGAACTGCTGAGACTGCGACGGCTGACCCTGCCCGCCCTGCTGCTGCCGGCCGTCGGCAACATCGGCATCCGCTACGTCGCCCCCCTGCTCATCGCCAAACTGGCGGGGCAGGCCGCCGGCGACGGCGGTCTCACCCTCGCGACGGCGCTGCCGTACGTGCTGGCCTTCGGCGTGACACTGCTGGTCGCCGAGGCCGTGTGGCGGATCGGGCAGCACTGTCTGAATCGCGTGGACGCCCTCGGCATGGAACACCTGTACGTCACCGGGATGGACGAACTCCTCGCCAAGGACGCGGCGTTCTTCCACGACAACTTCGCCGGGTCCCTGACCAAGCGGGTGCTGAGCTTCGGCAAGCGCTTCGAGGACTTCGTCGACACGGTGACGTACCGGATCGTGGGCAGTCTCGTCCCGCTGGTGTTCGGTGCCGTGGTGCTGTGGCGCTACGAACCGATGCTCGTCGCCGGCCTGCTGCTGATGATCGCGCTGACCGTGCTGGGCGCGACCCCCCTGATCCGCCGCCGGCAGAAGCTCGTCAACGACCGGGAGGCGGCGCTCGCCCGGGTCTCCGGGCACGTCGCCGACAGCCTGGCGAACATGGAGACCATCCGGGCGTTCGCGGCGGAGCGGCGGGAGGCCGACGAACACCGCCGCCGGGTCGCGGAGTCCCGGCGCCTGACGCTCAAGTCGTGGGACTACGGCAACCTGCGCGTCGACACCCTGGTCGCCCCGATGTCCGTGCTGACCAACGTGCTGGGCCTGTTCGTCGCCATCGCCTTCGGCGGCCCGGGCCTCGGGGTCGAGGAGATCGTCGTCGCCTTCACCTACTACTCCAACGCCACCCAGATCATGTTCGAGTTCAACCAGATCTACCGGCGGCTGGAGAGTTCCATGACCGAGGCCGCGCAGTTCACGGAGCTGCTCCTCGACCCGCCCACCGTGCTGGACGCGGCGGTGCCCGTACCGCTCGCGCCGCGCGACAGCGGCGTCCGCTTCGAGGCGGTGACCTTCGCGCACGCCGGTGCGAAACCGATCTTCGAGGGCCTCGACCTGGACGTGCCCGGCGGTGCGCGGATCGGCCTGGTCGGCAGGTCCGGCGGCGGCAAGACCACCCTCACCCGGCTGCTGCTGCGGATGTCGGACGTCGACGGCGGACGCATCCTGATCGGCGGTCAGGACATCAGCGCGCTGCGCCAGACCGACCTGCGCTCACTGATCGCCTACGTCCCGCAGGAACCCGCCATGTTCCACCGCAGCCTGCGGGACAACATCGCGTTCGCCCGGCCCGGTGCCACCGACGAGGAGATCCACGCGGCGGCGAGTGCCGCGCACGTCACGGAGTTCGCCGACCAGCTCCCCGACGGCTTCGCCACCCTGGTGGGGGAGCGGGGCGTGAAGCTCTCGGGCGGCCAGCGCCAACGGGTCGCCCTCGCCCGGGCCATCCTGCGCGACGCCCCGATCCTGCTGCTCGACGAGGCGACCAGCGCACTGGACTCGGAGAGCGAGATCCTGGTGCAGGACGCGCTGTGGCGGCTGATGGAGGGACGTACGGCCCTCGTGGTCGCCCACCGGCTGTCCACGGTGGCCGGCATGGACCGTCTCGTCGTCCTCGACCGGGGCAGCGTCGTCGAGCAGGGCACCCACGAGGAGCTGCTCGCCGCGGACGGTGCCTACGCCCGGCTGTGGCAGCACCAGTCCGGCGGCTTCCTCGCGGAGAACGTCGAGCCGGTGCCGGGCGACGATCCCCCGAGGGCTGGTCTCGCCGGGCTGCCGGAGCCGGCCGGGCCGCCTGCGCACGCGCCGGACCGGTCCGCGGCGACGAGGCGGTGACGGGCGGCCCCGGTACCGGCCTCGGCACCGGCACCGGCACCGGCACCGGCCTCGGCCTCGGCTGACCACGGGCCCTGCGGCCCCGGGTGCCGGGGAGGGTTCGCGGGCGGACGGGCGGCCTCGTACCGTCCGCGGCCCCCGCCGCCTCCCGCGCGTCCCGTGCCGCGTCGGCTTCAGGGACGGCGCGGCATCACCCGGACCCGGGACCGGTCAGTCGCCCGGCCCCGGGTCCGGGTGGACCGGGGACGCGAGACCGGCGCGGGCCGCCTCCAGCTGCGCGGCGAACGCGATGCCGAAGAAGAGGGCCACGGCGGTGAGGTTGGCCCACAGCAGCAGGGCGACGAACGCGGTCAGCGGCCCGTACAGGGCGCCGAAGGAACCGCTCTCCTCGACGTACAGCGCCAGCAGCCAGGTCGCGGTCACCCACAGGAGGATCTGCAGGGCCGAGCCCAGGGCGAGCCAGGTGTAGCCGGGCTGGACCCGGCGGGGCGACCACCGGAAGATCACCGCGGAGGCGATCCACGCCAGCGCCAGCCCCGTCGGCACCTCCAGCGCGCTCCACCAGCCCGGCACGCCGCCCGCCCGCCCGGTGGCCCGCATCACCGCGTCGCCGACCGCCTCACCGGCGACCAGGACGACGAACCCGAGCACCATCGGCATCCCCGCGGTCACCGCGAGGGCGATCGCCCGGGCGTACTTGAGGGGGAGGGGGCGGTCGCGTTCGATGCCGTAGATGCGGTTGGCGCCCCGCTCGATCTGGCCCATGGCCGACGCGAGGTTCAGCAGCGCGAAACCCAGGCCCAGCCAGAGGGCGAGCGTGCTCCACACGTCGCCGTGAGCGGACCGCCGGGTCCGCGCGAAGGCGTCCGCGACGACGTCGCCGCTGGCCCCGGGCACGATCCGGCCCAGGGTGAGTTCGACGACGCGCCCCACGGTCTCGGTGTGCGTGCTGGTGGCCAGGCCGACCAGGGCGGCCGTGAACGGCACCAGCCCCAGCACCACCTGGAAGGCGAGCGCCCGCGCGTTGGTGAAGCCGTCCGCGTAACGGAACCGCGCGAAGGAGTCGGCCAGCAGCCGCACGCCCCCGTAGTGCCGCAGCGCGGTGAACGCCTCGTCCCCCGACAGCTCCTCCCCACGCATGTCCCTGGTCTGCGGGACGTGTACGGCGGTGCCCACGGCGCGCCCACCCTTCCTCGCGGCGGACCCCTGTCCCGGTGGCCGCCGAGTGACGTGTTCCGTCCGTCCAGACTGCCCCCGTTCCGCCCGGGCATCCCGGCAGCCGACGCGGGTGTGTGCGCTCCGCGGCCGTGACGCCGGAGCGCCGGCACCGCACCGCCGCCGGACCCCGTGAACGCCTCAGAACCTCGGCGCGGGAGCCTGCTCCTCCACGATGGCCGCCGCCTCCTCCTCGCTCTGCACCGACGGCGGGGACCCCTCCAGCGGCTGCCGCGCGGTCTCCTTCATGCAGGCCACCGCCACCACCCCGACCAGCGCGGCCGCCATCGCGTAGTACGCCGGCATCATCTCCGAGCCGGTCGCGCCGATCAGCGCGGTGATGACCAGGGGAGTGGTGCCGCCGAACAGGGACGTCGACAGGTTGTAGCCGACCGACAGGGAGCCGTAGCGCACCGAGGTGGGGAACATCGCGGGCAGCGCCGCCGACATCGTGCCCAGCAGACACACCAGCGACAGGCCGAGCATCAGCATCCCGCCCGCCACGGCGAGCATGCTGCCCTGCCGCACCAGCAGGAACGACGGGGCGGACAGCACGAAGAAGCCCAGCATGCCGGTCATCAGCACGGGCTTGCGGCCGTACCGGTCGGAGATCCGGCCCACCTGGTTGATGACCAGCATCAGCACGATCATGGTGACGACGAGGATCAGCAGCCCGTGCGTCTCGCTGTAGTGCAGCTCGTCCGAGAGGTACGTCGGCATGTACGACAGCAGCATGTAGTCGGTGATGTTGTAGGCACCGACCAGGGCGACGCACAGCACCAGCATCCGCCAGTGCTGCCGGAAGATCTTCGCGAGGTCGCCCCGGGCCGTCGTCTCCACCGCGGTCGCCGCGTCCGAGACGTGCACGTTGCCCTCCTCCAGCTTCAGGAAGGCGGGGGTGTCGTCCAGGCGCATCCGCAGATACAGACCGACGACCCCGAGCGGACCGGCGACCAGGAACGGGATGCGCCAGGCCCACGCGTCCACCGCCTCCGTGCCCAGCCCGGCGGTGAGCGCGGTCACCAGACCCGCCGCGCAGGTGTACCCGGCCAGCGTCCCCAGCTCCAGGAAGGAGCCGAAGAAACCGCGCCGCTTGTCCGGTGCGTACTCCGCGATGAACGTGGAGGCACCGCCGTACTCGCCGCCCGTGGAGAAGCCCTGGAGCAGCCGGAACAGGATGAGCAGCAGCGGCGACCAGAAGCCGACCGCGGCGTACGTCGGCAGCAGCCCGATCGCGCAGGTGCCGATCGCCATCAGGATCATCGTCAGCGCGAGGACCTTCTTGCGGCCGATCTTGTCGCCCATCGGCCCGAACACCATGCCGCCGATCGGCCGCACCAGGAAGGCGACGGCGAACGTGGCGAACGAGGACAGCAACTGCGCGGTCTCGCTCCCGGACGGGAAGAAGACCCGGCCGATGGTGCCGGCCAGATACGCGTAGATGCCGAAGTCGAACCACTCCATGGCGTTGCCGAGGGCGGCGGCCTTCACCGCCCGCTTGACCGCGCGCTCGTCCGTCACCGTGATGTCCGACCGGCGCAGCCGGGGGTTCTGCCTGCGTCTGACGGCACGGAAGAGAGCCGGGTGACGCTTGAGAGCCGCGGAATCGGGCACGGGCCCGTTGTCGGTGGGAGACGTGGCTGCGTTCCTTTCCGGGGGCATAGCGCTCCAAACGGAACTTATGCTCGTTCATATGCTTTCCAGCTGCACCTGCCACAAAATGCAGATTTCACTCGTACGGATCGGTGTCGCGTCGGTCACCGAGTAGGCTGCGGAGCATGCGGATCGCCGTCTCCTCCGACATGGACGAACCCGTCGCCCGCCTCCTGGTGGAGGAGCTGCGCGGCCGGGGCCACGAGGTGCTGACCCACGGCGCGCTGCGCCCCGGGGACGACCCCGGGTGGGCGGTGTGCTCGGAGCGGGCGGCCCGTGAGGTCGCCGCCGGGCGTGCCGACCAGGCGGTGGTGTGCTGCTGGACCGGCACCGGCGCGTCGATCGCCGCGAACAAGGTGCCGGGCGTCCGCGCGGCCCTGTGCGCGGACGCGTACACGGCGGACGGCGCCCGCCGCTGGAACGACGCCAACGTCCTCGCCCTCAGCCTGCGGCTGACCTCCGGCCCGCTGCTGACGGAGATCCTCGACGCCTGGTTCGCGGGCGAGCCCAGCACGGACGCCGAGGACCGGGAGAGCGTGACCCACGTGACCCGGCTCGACGCCGCCCACCCCGCCCCGTGACACCCGCGGCCGGGGGGCACGGCACCGCGGCCGGCTGCCGCGGCACACCCAGCCCCCGGTCACCCGGGCGCCCCCCGTTTCAGAGCGTCAGCACCTTCTCCAGCGCCGCCAGCGCCCCCTCAAGCTCCTTCGCCGTGATCGTCAGCGGTGGTGCCAGCCGGATCGTGGAGCCGTGGGTGTCCTTGACCAGGACGCCCTCCCGCATCAGGCGCTCGCTGACCTCGCGGCCGGTGCCCAGCGCCGGGTCGACGTCGACGCCCGCCCACAGCCCGCGCGCCCGGAAACCCACGACGCCCCGCCCGACCAGCGCCGCCAGCCCCTCCCGCAGCAGCACGCCCAGCTCGGCCGCCCGCCGCTGGTACTCGTTCGTCTCCAGCAGCTCGACCACCGCCGTGCCGACCGCCGCGGCCAGCGGATTGCCGCCGAACGTGGAGCCGTGCTCGCCCGGACGCAGCACCCCGAGCACCTCCCGCCGGCCCGCCACCGCCGACACCGGCACGATGCCGCCGCCCAGCGCCTTGCCGAGCAGCACCAGGTCGGGGACGACCGCCTCGTGCTCGACAGCCAGGGTGTGCCCGGTGCGGCCCAGCCCCGACTGGATCTCGTCCGCCATGAACAGACAGCCCGCCCGCCGGGTCACCTCCCGCACCCCCGCGAGGTAGCCGTCGTCCGGGATCAGCACCCCCGCCTCGCCCTGGACCGGCTCGATCAGCACCGCCGCCGTCGTTTCGTCGACCGCCGCCTCCAGCGCCGCCAGGTCGTTGTACGGCACGACACGGAACCCGGGCGTGAAGGGGCCGAAGCCCGCGCGGGCCGTCTCGTCCGTGGAGAAGCTCACGATCGTCGTCGTACGGCCGTGGAAGTTGTCCGCCGCCACCACGATCGTCGCCTCGCCGTCCGGGACGCCTTTCACGTCGTACGCCCACTTGCGGGCCACCTTGATGCCGCTCTCCACCGCCTCCGCGCCGGTGTTCATCGGCAGCACCATGTCCATGCCGGTCAGCGCGGCGAGGCGCTCGGCGAACAGGGCGAGGCGGTCGTTGTGGAAGGCGCGCGAGGTCAGCGTCAGCCGGTCCAGCTGCCGGTGGGCCGCCTCGACCAGCGCCGGGTGGCGGTGGCCGAAGTTGAGCGCCGAGTAACCGGCCAGCAGGTCCAGGTAGCGGCGGCCCTCCACGTCCTCCATCCAGACGCCCTCGGCGCGGGCGACGACCACGGGCAGCGGATGGTAGTTGTGCGCGAGGACCGGCTCCTCCGCGCGGATCAGCTCGGCGGACGTACGGGTGTGCGCGGTGGTGGTCATCAGCGGATCTCCTGAGTGCAGCACTTGATGCCGCCGCCCGCCTTGTGGAACTCGGACAGGTCGACGGGGACAGGGACATAGCCGCGCTCGGCGAGCCGGCCGGCGAGGGCCGTCGCCCCCGGTGAGAGGAACACGTGGCGCCCGTCACAGACGGAGTTGAGGCCGAACGCCAGCGCGTCCTCGCACGTCGCGAGCACCGCGTCGGGATACAGCCGGGCGAGTACCTCACGGCTGCCCGGACTGAACGCCTCTGGGTAGTAAGCGATATTTCCGTCGTGTCCGTCATCGAGCACGAACAGTGCCGTGTCCAAGTGGTAGAAGTACGGATCCACCAGCGTCAGCGAGATCACCGGCACGCCGAAGAACTCCTGCGCCTCCCGGTGCGCCTCCGGCGCCGTACGGAATCCCGTGCCGGCCAGGATCCACCGCCCGGCCGGCGCCAGATCGCCCTCGCCCTCGCACACCGACCCCGGATGCCGCACCTCGTACCCCCGCTCCTTGAACCACGCCTCGTACGGCAGTGTCTCGGCGCGGCGCTCGGGCGCGAGGAAGCGGGAGCCGAGGACGCGGCCCCCGACGACGACCGCCGCGTTGGCGGCGAACACCATGTCGGGCAGGCCGGGCACCGGCGCGACACGCTCGACGGTGTGGCCGTGGGCGCGGTAGGCGTCGACCAGGGCCTGCCACTGGTCGAGGGCGCGGATGACGTCCACCGGCCGGTCGGGGTCCATCCACGGATTGATCGCGTACCGCACGGCGAAGTGCCGGGGCTCGCAGACCAGGAAGCGCCGCCTGCGCGGCACACGGGAGTCGGGCACAGCGGGATCCCTCCGCTTCGCTCACAGGGGGTGACGGGGTGTGTCACCACGGTAAGAAGAGGCGGAGACGCCCGACAAGCGACGAAAGCTGCGTGTCCGCGCAGCAATCATGCGTAGTTCAGCCGTTCAGCGCAGGTCCACTGCGCGCGCAGGGGCCTCGTCAGGGGCAGGGTGGCTGGCCCCGGCCTCCGGGCTGTCCGGGATCAGATGCGACAGCACCATCACACTGATCGTCTTCCGGATGAACGGCTCCACCCGGATCCGCTCCAGCACCTCCTCGAAGTGCTCCACGTCCCGCGCCCGTACGTGCAGCAGCGCGTCCGCACCGCCGGTCACCGTCATCGCCGCCGTGATCTCCGGATGGTTGCGCACCACCTCCGCCAGCCGCCGCGGCGGCGCCGCCCCCTCGCAGTACACCTCCACGTACGCCTCCGTCCGCCAGCCCAGCGCGGACGGCCGCACGGTCGCCGTGAACCCGGTGATCACCCCGGTCTCCCGCAGCCGGTCCACCCGCCGCTTGACCGCCGTCGCCGACAGTCCGATCCCGGCGCCGATCTCGGCGAAGGACGTCCGGGCGTTGGCCATCAACGCGGTCACGATCTTCCGGTCCAGCTCGTCGAAGGAGCCCGGCCTGCTGCTCATGCGGGCACTGTATCCCTCACATACGTCCACGTCGGGCCCGTGTTCACACGTCCGGATCGCCCCTAGACTCCACGTCCATGCTGCGCGCCCTGGCCGTCGACGACGAACGCCCCTCGCTGGAAGAGCTGGTGTACCTGCTCGGTGCCGACCCGCGGATCGCGACCGTCGAGGGCGCCGGCGACGCCACCGAGGCGCTGCGCCGCGTCAACCGCGCCCTGGAGTCGGGCCCCGACGGACCGGACGCCCTCGACGTGGTCTTCCTCGACATCCAGATGCCGGGCCTGGACGGCCTGGACCTGGCCCGGCTGCTCACCGGTTTCGCCCGGCCGCCGCTGATCGTGTTCGTCACCGCCCACGAGGACTTCGCCGTACAGGCGTTCGACCTCAAGGCCGTCGACTACGTCCTCAAACCCGTCCGCCGCGAGCGCCTCGCCGAGGCCGTCCGCCGCGCCGCCGACCTGCGGGGCGCCCTGCCGCGCATCCCCGTCCACGAACCCGACCCCGGCCACATCACCGTGGAGCTGGGCGGCGTCACCCGCTTCGTCGCCGTCGACGACATCACCCACGTCGAGGCCCGCGGCGACTACGCCCGGCTGCACACCGCCCAGGGCAGCCACCTGGTCCGCATCCCCCTGTCCACCCTGGAGGAGCGCTGGCGCTCCCGCGGCTTCGTCCGCATCCACCGCCGCCACCTGGTCGCCCTGCGCCACATCGGCGAACTGCGCCTGGACGCCGGCACGGTCAGCGTCCTGGTCGGCGGCGAGGAACTCCAGGTCAGCCGCCGCCACGCCCGGGAACTGCGCGACCTGCTGATGAGAAGGACCTGAACCGTGCCCCAGGACCCCGCCGAGCGCCGCGTCACCGTCACCGGCCCGCCCCGCCGCACCCGCCGCCGGACCTCCGCCTACTACCGCCCGCGCACCGAGATCGACGAGCAGACCACCCTCGGCCACACCTACGTCCGCTCCCTGATGCGCACCCAACTGCGCGCCGCCCTCACCGTCTTCGCCGTCCTCGCCCTGCTCATCGGCCCGCTCCCGCTGCTGTTCGCCGCGATGCCCGACGCCCGCCGCCTGGAGTGGGCCGTCCTCGGCTTCGCGCTGTACGCCCCGCTGGTCCTGCTCGCCCGCTGGTACGTGCGCCGCGCCGAACGCAACGAACGCGACCTGGTCCGGCTCGTCGAGGACCGCTAGCCACCGTGCAGTCGAGCTACGCCGTCCCCGCCGTCGCCCTCGTCGTCGTCGCCACCGTCCTGGTCGGCGCCTTCGGCCTGCGCATCTCCCGCACCACCTCCGACTTCTACGTCGCCTCCCGCACCGTCGGCCCCCGCCTCAACGCCGCCGCCATCAGCGGCGAGTACCTCTCCGCCGCGTCCTTCCTCGGCATCGCCGGGCTGCTCCTGGTCCAGGGCCCCGACATGCTCTGGTACCCGGTCGGCTACACCGCCGGCTATCTGGTGCTGCTCCTCTTCGTCGCCGCCCCGCTGCGCCGCTCCGGCGCCTACACCCTCCCCGACTTCGCCGAGGCCCGGCTCGCCTCCCAGGCGGTGCGGCGCCTCGCGGGCGCCTTCGTCGTCGGCGTCGGCTGGCTCTACCTGCTGCCCCAGCTCCAGGGCGCCGGGCTGACCCTGACCGTGCTCACCGACGCGCCCGACTGGCTCGGCGGGGTCATCGTCGCCGTCGTCGTCACCGCCACCGTCGCCGCCGGCGGCATGCGCAGCATCACCTTCGTCCAGGCCTTCCAGTACTGGCTCAAGCTCACCGCCCTGCTCGTCCCCGCCCTCTTCCTGATCCTCGCCTGGCAGGCCGACGGCGCCCCCAGCCGCGCCTTCGACGAACCCGCCGCCTTCCGCGAGCAGCGCACCGTCCGCGTCCAGGACACCCTCACCCTGAAGCTGGAGACCCCGCTGACCGTCACGGTCGACGGCACCGTCGACGGCCGCCGCCACGACGGCACCCGGCTCCGCCTGCCCACCGGCCCGCACCGCGTCGACGCCGGCACCCGCCTCACCTTCGCCCCGCACACCCCGGTCCCCGCCGCGACCGTCCACGGCGCCGACGACGCCCTGACCCCGTCCCGCGCCGAGAGCCGCACCGAACGCCCGCTGTACGCCACCTACGGCCTGATCCTCGCCACGTTCCTCGGCACCATGGGCCTGCCGCACGTCGTGGTCCGCTTCTACACCAGCCCGCACGGCGTCGCCGCCCGCCGCACCACCGTCGCCGTCCTCGGCCTGATCGGCGCCTTCTACCTGCTGCCGCCCGTCTACGGCGCCCTCGGCCGCCTCTACGCCCCCGAACTCGCCCTCACCGGCGACGCCGACGCCGCCGTACTGCTGCTGCCCGGCCGCATGATCGGGGGAGTGGGCGGCGACCTGCTCGGCGCCCTGGTCGCGGGCGGCGCCTTCGCCGCGTTCCTGTCCACCGCCTCCGGACTGACCATGGCCGTCGCCGGCGTCCTCACCCAGGACGTCCTGCCCACCCGCGGCGTGCGGCACTTCCGGCTCGGCACGCTGCTCGCCATGGCCGTGCCGCTCGCGGCGAGCGTCCTGGTGGGCGGGCTGCCGGTGGCCGACGCGGTCGGCCTCGCCTTCGCCGTCTCCGCCTCCTCCTTCTGCCCGCTGCTCGTCCTCGGCATCTGGTGGCGGCGGCTGACCCCGCCCGGCGCCGCGGCCGGGATGCTGGTCGGCGGCGGCTCCGCGCTGCTCGCCGTGGCCGCCACGATGGCCGGCTTCCCCGGCGCCGGCGCGCTGCACGCCCTGCTGGCCTGGCCCGCGCTCTGGACGGTGCCGCTGGGCTTCCTCACCATGATCACGGTGTCGCTGGCCACCCCCGGCCGGGTGCCGACGGGGACCGCCGCGATCCTGGCCCGGTTCCACCTCCCCGAAGAACTGCGCACGGAGGAACTGCGCCCCCAGGAAGGCAGAGCGGCATGAGCGGATTCCTGGCGGGACTGTGCGTGGCCGTCCTCCCGCTGCTGGCGGCCGGTTTCTGGCTGGGCCGGCGCACCGCCCGCCCCGAGAGCCTCGGCGGACTCGGCACCCCCGTCGAGCACGCCACCTTCGAGACCCTGCACACCGCCTCCCTCGCCGCGCCCCCGCTCCGGGCGGGCCTCACCGAGGAGACCGCCCGCAAGTCCGCCCGCAAACTGCGCTCCCTGCTCGGCACCGACGCGCTGTGCCTGACGGACACCGAGGAGGTCCTGGTCTGGGACGGCGCCGGCGCCCACCACCGCACCGAGATCATGGAACTGCTCGCCGGCCCGCTGGAGACCGGCCGCGGCGAGGCGTTCCCGCTCACCTGCTCCGCCCCCGACTGCGCGGTGCGCTGGGCCGTCGTCACCCCGCTCACCGTCGACGACCGGGTGCACGGCGCGCTGGTGGCCTGCGCGCCCCGCGAGTCCGCCGTCCTCGTCCGGGCGGCCGGCGAGGTCGCCCGCTGGATCTCCGTACAGCTGGAACTCGCCGACCTCGACCGCTCCCGCACCCGCCTCATCGAGGCCGAGATCAAGGCACTGCGCGCCCAGATCTCCCCGCACTTCATCTTCAACTCGCTCGCGGTGATCGCGTCCTTCGTCCGCACCGACCCCGAACGCGCCCGGGAGCTGCTGCTGGAGTTCGCCGACTTCACCCGCTACTCGTTCCGCCGGCACGGCGACTTCACCACCCTCGCCGACGAACTGCACGCCATCGACCACTACCTGGCCCTGGTCCGCGCCCGCTTCGGGGACCGCCTCGCCGTCACCCTGCAGATCGCCCCCGAGGTCCTGCCGGTCGCGCTGCCCTTCCTCTGCCTCCAGCCCCTGGTGGAGAACGCCGTCAAGCACGGCCTGGAGGGCAAGTCCGGCACCTGCCGCATCCAGATCACCGCGCAGGACGCGGGCGCCGAGGCCCTCGTCGTCATCGAGGACGACGGGGCCGGCATGGACCCCGCCCTGCTCCGCGCGATCCTCGCCCGCGAGGTCAGCCCGTCCGGCGGCATCGGCCTGTCCAACGTCGACGACCGGCTCCGCCAGGTGTACGGCGACGACCACGGCCTGGTCATCGAGACGGCCGTCGGCGCGGGCATGAAGATCACGGTCCGGCTGCCGA
This sequence comes from Streptomyces sp. NPDC090994, assembly GCF_044768905.1. Taxonomy (NCBI): domain Bacteria; kingdom Bacillati; phylum Actinomycetota; class Actinomycetes; order Kitasatosporales; family Streptomycetaceae; genus Streptomyces; species Streptomyces sp. NPDC090994. The sequence goes on along the minus strand of NZ_JBIVWS010000019.1, from coordinate 30,034 downwards.
AGTACCAGCCGGGCGTCCACTCGGCCGCCCGGCCGGCCCGCGGCTGAACCTCAGGCGCTGCGGGAGGCGACCATCCCCAGCGTGATCAGACCCAGCAGCACCCAGCCGAACCACAGCCAGCCGTTGCTGCCGAGCGCCACCGTGTACGCCGTCACCGCCACCAGGCCGCCGATGGTCAGCGCCCCCATCGTCTTCGTGGAACCGTCCGTGGAACCGGGCATCGCGACACCCTCCTCATGGGCCGATCCCCTCCATGGTGCCCCGAAGGGTCCCGCTCAGCTCCCGCGTGTCTGCAAAGAGGCCAGATAGGCGTTGTACGCCGCCAGCTCCTTGTCGCCGTCCCGGTCGGCGGCCCGGTCCTTGCGCCTGGCCTGCCGCTGGTCCGAGGCGTACCACTGGAACAGCAGCGCGATCAGCACCAGGACCGAGGGCACCTCGCTGAACGCCCAGGCGATGCCGCCGGCCGCGTTCTGGTCGGAGAGCGCGTCGATGCCGAGCGAGGCGGGCGGGTTCTCGAACGTCGAGACCATCGGCGAGGACGCCATCATCAGCGCGATGCCGAAGAACGCGTGGAACGGCATGCCCGCGAACAGCTCCAGCATCCGCATCAGATAGCCCGGCCGGTGCGGGCCCGGGTCCACGCCCATGATCGGCCAGAAGAAGACCACGCCGACGGCGAGGAAGTGCACCATCATCGCGATGTGCCCGACCCTGGAGCCCATCAGGAAGTCGAACAGCGGCGTGAAGTACAGCGCGTACAGGCTCGCGATGAACAGCGGGATCGTGAACACGGGGTGGGTGATCACCCGCATGTACCGGCTGTGCAGCAGCATCAGCAGCAGCTCCCGCGGCCCCTTGCTGCCCCGTACGGAGGCCGGCGGCAGCGCGCGCAGGGCCAGGGTGACCGGGGCGCCGAGCAGGATCAGGATGGGCGACACCATGCTGATGACCATGTGCTGCACCATGTGCACGCTGAACATGACCATGCCGTAGTCGTTCAGCTTGGTGCACATCACCAGCGCGATGCTCAGTACGCCGGCGACGTACGCCACGGTCCGTCCGACCGGCCATGCGTCGCCACGCCGGGCCAGCCGGACGACCCCCCAGCCGTAGAGCGCGAGCCCCAGCAGGCAGGCGACGAGGAAGAAGGGGTCCATGGACCACCCGAGCCCCCGCCCCAGCGTGAACGGCGGCAGCTCGGTCATCATGCCGTGCCCGCTGTGATCCATCGCCGGCTCCCATTTCATGCTGATTGACGCTGTCTGTCCGCCCCAAGACTAGAACCGCCCCCGGCGACCGATGTCACCGGGGGCTGAACAGCGCTTCCCCAAGGGGCGCGGGACTGTGCCGGCCTAGAGAACGCACTCCGCTTCCGCGTACCGGTCACCGGGCACCGTCTTCAGCGTCTCCACGGCCTCCGCCAACGGCACCGTCACGATGTCCGTCCCGCGCAGGGCCGTCATCTTCCCGAACTCGCCCCGGTGCGCGGCCTCCACCGCGTGCCACCCGAACCGCGTCGCCAGCACCCGGTCGTACGCGGTGGGCGTCCCGCCCCGCTGCACGTGTCCGAGGATCACCGGCCGCGCCTCCTTGCCGAGCCGCTGCTCCAGCTCGATGGAGAGCTGCCGGGCGATCCCCGCGAAGCGCTCGTGACCGTAGACGTCCTTGCCGCCCTCGTCGAACGCCATCGTGCCCGGCTTCGGCTTGGCGCCCTCCGCCGCCACCACGATCGCGAACCGCTTGCCCGCCGAGAACCGCTCGCCGACCTTCGCGGCCAGCTCCTCTATGTCGAAGGGCCGTTCCGGCACGACGACGGCGTGCGCGCCGGCCGCCATCCCGGAGTGCAGCGCGATCCAGCCGGTGTGCCGGCCCATGACCTCGACGATCAGCACCCGCTGGTGCGATTCGGCGGTGGTCTTCAGCCGGTCCAGCGCCTCGGTCGCCACCGTCACGGCGGTGTCGAAGCCGAAGGTGACGTCCGTGACAGCGATGTCGTTGTCGATGGTCTTGGGCACCCCGACTATCGGCAGCCCGTTGTCGGACAGCAGCCGGGCCGCCTTCAGCGTGCCCTCGCCGCCGATCGGGATGATCGCGTCGAGCCCCAGCTCCCGGACGTGCCCCCGGGCCCGCTCCACGCCGTCCCGCAGCTGCTCGGGACGGACCCGGGAAGAGCCGAGGATGGTGCCGCCGAGGGCCAGGATGCCGCCCACGGCGTCGAGGTCGAGCTTGAGGTAGTCGCACTCCAGGAGGCCCTTCCAGCCGTCCCGGAAACCGATGACCTCGTCGCCGTGGTCGGCGACGGCACGGTGCACGACGGACCGGATGACGGCGTTCAGGCCGGGGCAGTCGCCGCCGGACGTGAGGACACCAATGCGCATAGCCCGATTTACCTTCTCCAGTGGGCACGGGTCCGGACCGCGATGTCCGGCTCGGATGCCGCCACCCTAGCGGCATCCGCGGGCCCGTCCGCACGGGGCGTCCGCCTGCTGGACGTGCCCGCTCACCTGTGCGGACACGCCATCAGACGGGCCGGTGGCGTGCGGGCCGGCGCCGTGTGTCAGGCGGACTGCTGGGCCGACGCGATGCGCTCGTCGCGCAGCGCCTCGTACCACCGGTCGTCGGTCGGCGGCAGCGCGTTCACGTCCAGGGCCAGCTTCAGCAGCAGGTCCGCGATGAGCGGGTTGCGGGCGAGCACCGGACCGTGCATGTACGTACCGAAGACCGTGTCGTTGAACGCGCCCTCCGTGCCGTCCCCCGTGCCGTTGCCGTTGCCGAAGCGGACCTGGGCGAGCGGGCGGGCGGTGGGGCCCAGGTGGGTGACGCCCTGGTGGTTCTCGAAACCGGTCAGCGGGGGCAGGCCGAGGCGCGGGTCGATGTCGCCGAGGACGTCGCCCACGCACCGCTCGCCCTCGCCGCGCACCGAGACCACGTCGAGCAGGCCGAGGCCGGGCTCGCGCTGGCCGAGGTCGTTGACGAACTCGTGGCCGAGAATCTGGTAGCCGGCGCAGACCGAGAAGACGATCGCGCCGTTGCCCACCGCCCGGTGCAGACCGCCGTCCCGGCGCAGCCGCTCCGCCGCGAGCCGCTGCGGCCGGTCCTCGCCGCCGCCGATCAGGTAGATGTCGCCGGAGGTCGGGATCGGCTGGTCGCTGCGCACGTCGAGCCGGGCCACGTCCAGGCCGCGCTGCCGGGCGCGGCGCTCCACGACGAGGACGTTGCCCTGGTCGCCGTAGGTGCTGAGCAGGTCCGGGTAGATCCAGACGATGCGCAGTTGGTTGTCGCTCACTCTCAAGTTCCCTACCGGTGTCGTGGGTCAGTTGCCGACGCGGCGGCGCAGGTCCTGGAACGCGGTGTAGTTGGCGATGACCTCGATCCGGCCCGGCGGGCACTGCTGTACCGCCTGGTCGAGGTTCTCGCACACCTGGAACTGCTGGTTCGCCACTTCGAGGCGGACCGCCAGGTCCAGCTTCCGGTCGCCGATGACGCAGATCGGGTGGCCGGTCAGCCGCGTGTAGTCGACGTCCCACAGCCAGGAGGTGTCGGTGCCGTCGGCGCCGCGCGCGTTCACCGAGAGGATCACCGGGGCCGGCGGCGGGTCGATCAGGGAGAAGGTCTCCAGCCAGCCGGCCGGGTTCTTGGCGAGCAGCAGGCGCAGGTCGCGGCCCTGGAACTGGACCACGTCGTAGCGTCCGGCGACCGCCTGCACCTGGTACATCCGCTCCAGGGCGACCTGCGGCGGCACCCCGAAGACGGCGGCGACGGCCGCCGAGGAGGCGGCGTTGGCCTTGTTGGCGCGGCCCGGCAGCTGGAGGTGGATCGGCCAGGCCGAGCCGTGCGGGTCGATGACGTGGTCGCCCGAGAGCGCCCAGCTCGGGGTGGGCCGGCGGAAGCCGCACTCGCCGCAGAACCAGTCGTCGCCGGGGCGCTGCATCACACCGCCGCAGGACGGGCAGGACCAGGCGTCGTCCTTCCACATCTGCCCGGCGGCCACCCAGACCACGTTGGGCGAGGAGGAGGCGGCCCAGACCACCAGCGGGTCGTCGCAGTTGGCGACGACGACCGACTTGGAGCCGGCCAGGCCCTCCCGCCAGGCCTCCGCGAGCATCCGGGTCTCGGCGGCGCGGTCGAGCTGGTCGCGGGAGAGGTTGAGCAGGGCGATGCACTTCGGGTCGGTGTCCCGGGCGACGCCGGCGAGGTACTTCTCGTCGACCTCGATGACGCCGTACTTGGCGTCCGAGCCGCCGGCCAGCGCCGAGGTGATGCCGGCCGGCATGTTGGCGCCGAGCGCGTTGGAGACGACCGGCCCGGCCGCCTTGAGGGCCTCGGCGATGAGCCGGGTGGTGGTGGTCTTGCCGTTGGTCGCCGAGACCAGGGTCACGTCCAGGTGCTGGGCGAGCCGGGCGAGGAGGTCGGGGTCGAGTCTCAGCGCCACCTTGCCGCCGATCACCGAACCGCTGCCGCGACCCGCGGCGCGGGACGCCGCCGCGACCGCCTTGCCCGCGGTCACGGCCAGCTTGGCCCGCGGCGTGAGCGGGTCCGAGTTGCCTGCCATCAGTTCTCGATCCTCCTTGCGTACGCGCCGCGCCTGAAGCCTGGGAAGCCTGACGGCCACGTGGTGTGGACCTCAGCCTATCGAGATCCATTCGCTCTCCCGAATCGCGGCCCGCGCGGGCGGGGCGTTCAGGGCCCGTACCCTTGCCGCCATGCGACACGGCCCGATCCCGGGCGCCCGCGGGCGCGTCCGGCCCTTGACCCTGCTCGGAGACACGGTACTGCGCGAGCCGTGCCGCGAGGTCACCGGCTTCGGCCCCGAACTCGCGGGGCTCGTGGAGGATTTGTTCGCCACCATGTACGCCGCCCGCGGCGTGGGGCTGGCGGCCAACCAGATCGGGGAGCCGCTGCGGGTCTTCGTGTACGACTGCCCGGACGACGAGGACGTCCGTCACCTGGGCCATGTGGTCAACCCCCGGCTGGTGGAGACCGACGGGGTGGTGGTGCGCGGGCCCGAGGGCTGTCTGTCGCTGCCGGGCCTGGAGGCCGGGACCGAGCGGTACGACCACGCCGTCGTCGAGGGCTTCACGGCGGACGGGGAGCCGGTCACCGTCCACGGGACGGGATTCTTCGCGCGCTGCCTGCAGCACGAGTGCGACCACCTGGAAGGACGGCTGTACGTGGACCACCTCACGGGATGGCGGCGCCGGCGGGTGGAACGGCAGGCCGCCCGGGCGGACTGGAGCCGCCGGTGACCCGCGGCCGGAGCCGCTGGCAAGCCGCGACCGGAGCCGCTGGCAAGCTGCGACCGGAGCCGACAGGATTCCGCTGACCGGAGCCGTCAGCAACCGACCGGCCCGAAGCGTCAGGACCGGCCGGCCCGGGCGGCCGTCGGAACCCCGGGCCGTCAGAACCCCGGGCCGTCCGTCCGGTCGTCCGCCCCGGCCAGCCGGCCCCACAGCAGGTCGGCCAGGCTGCGCACCAATTCCTCGCGGGAGCAGGGGCGTTCGCCGAGCCACCAGTCGCCGGCGGCGTGCATCATCCCGACGATCCCGTGCCCCCACACCCGGGCCAGCTGCTGGCCGCCCGGTCCGAGGTCGAGGCGCTCCTCGATGACCTGGGCCAGCTCCTCGCCCATGCGACGCAGCAGCGGCGCCGAGTGCTTGCCGACGTCGAAGCCCGTCTCGCCCTGGGCGCTGTCCGCCGGGTGCATCAGGAAGCGGTACACCTGCGGGCGTGCCTCGATGGCCGCCAGATAGGTGTCCAGGGTGGCCTCGACGCGCTGCCGCCGCTCCGCCGGGGCGTCCAGGGCGGCCCGCAGCGAGGAGAGGAGGGCGTCCGTGTGACGCTGGGCGAGGGCGGCGTAGAGGCCGCCCTTGTCGCCGAAGTGCCGGTAGAGGATCGGCTTGGTGATGCCCGCCTCGGCGGCGATGGCGTTCATCGAGGCATGGGGTCCGTCACGCAGCACCACCCGGTCGGCGGCCTCCAGCAGCTCTCGCCGTCGCCGGTCGGCGGACCGCTGCTGATCGGTCCGCTGCCTGGTCTCCATGTGCTCTCCCCACCTGTGCTGATTCGGTGACGCCTGCGCAAAGTAGCACTCACCGCCCTCCGATGATCGAACGGGCTGCCGACGGAAGCAGGGAGTTGACTTTTCTTACCCGCGGGTAACAGACTCGATGTTACCGTTAGTAACACGCACGTGCGTCACTGGAGGGGTCATGGCCGAGTTCACCATGGAGCTCAACGACGAACAGAAGGAGGTGCGGGACTGGCTGCACGGCTTCGCCGCCGATGTGATCCGTCCCGCCGCCGCCGAATGGGACGAGCGTGAGGAGACTCCCTGGCCGGTCATCCAGGAGGCCGCCAAGGTCGGCATCTACTCCCTCGACTTCTACGCCCAGCAGTACTTCGACCAGACGGGGCTCGGCATCCCGATGGCCATGGAGGAGCTGTTCTGGGGCGACGCGGGCATCGCCCTGTCGATCGTCGGCACCGGCCTCGCCGCCGTCGGCGTCCTCGCCAACGGCACCGAGGAGCAGATCGGCACCTGGATCCCCCAGATGTACGGCGACGTGAACGACGTCAAGGTCGCCGCCTTCTGCTCCTCCGAGCCCGACGCCGGCTCCGACGTCGCCTCGATGCGCACGCGCGCGGTGTACGACGAGGCCAAGGACGAGTGGGTCATCAACGGCACCAAGACCTGGGCGACCAACGGCGGCATCGCCAACGTCCACGTGGTCGTGGCGGTCGTCGACCCCGAGCTGGGCTCCAAGGGCCACGCCTCCTTCATCGTCCCGCCGGGCACGCCCGGCCTGTCCCAGGGCCAGAAGTTCAAGAAGCACGGCATCCGCGCCTCGCACACCGCCGAGGTCATCCTCGACAACGTGCGCGTCCCCGGCTCCTGCCTGCTCGGCGGCAAGGAGAAGCTGGACGCCCGCCTCGCCCGGGCCCGGGAGAAGGCCAAGAAGGGCGGCGAGCGCGTGAAGAACGCCGCGATGGCCACGTTCGAGGCGTCCCGCCCGGCCGTCGGCGCGATGGCGGTCGGCACTGCCCGCGCCGCCTACGAGGTCGCCCTCGAATACGCGCAGACCCGGGAGCAGTTCGGCCGCCCGATCATCGACAACCAGGGCGTCGCCTTCCAGCTCGCCGACATGCGCACCTCCATCGACGCGGCCCGGCTGCTGGTGTGGCGCGCGTCCTGGATGGCCATCAACGGCAAGCCGTTCACGGCGGCCGAGGGCTCGATGTCCAAACTGTTCGCCAGCGAGACGGCGAAGAAGGTGACCGCCCAGGCGGTCCAGATCCTGGGCGGCAACGGCTACACCCGGGAGTACCCGGTGGAGCGGATGCACCGCGACTCCGCGATCTACACCATCTTCGAGGGCACCAGCGAGATCCAGCGCCTGGTGATCGCCCGCACGCTGTCGGGGATGCCGATCCGGTAGCGGCGGGGGAGGGGCCCGGGGCACGCCGTGTCCGGCCGCGCCCCGGGGACGGCCCGCCTGCCGTGCCGAGCGACAGCGGTCGGCCTCGGCCTGGCGCCTGTCGCCGTGTCACCGATGCCGCAGCGGCGTCAGCTGCTGGATGTCGTACTTGGCCCGCAGCGCCTCGATCGCCTCGTGGTCCGGCGGGCCGCCGTCCTGGAGGATCTCCAGCAGCTCCTCGAAGTAGCGTTCGTGGTCCGGCGGCGGGCTCGCCTGGAAGAACATCTTCGCCGGGGTGTCCGTCGGATTGGCGAACGCGTGCGGGCAGCCGGGCGGTACGACGATGACCGTGCCCGGGGTGGCGCGGACCACCCGGCTGCCCCGGCTCGACTCCCAGCGCTGCCAGTTGTCGGGCGTACGGACGCGCGGCTCGAACGCGAGCACGTCCAGCTCGCCTTCGAGGACGTAGAACAACTCCTCGCTGCGGGTGTGCACATGGGCGCCGACGTCGAAGCCCGGCGGCACGATCACCTCGAAGGTGGACGCCATACGCGAATGCGAACCCGTCACCTTGAAGGTCACGTGCTGGGCCGGGGCCTCGACCACCCGGCCGTGCCCCGGCGGCACCAGCAGTCCCTCGGTCGCCGTCATCGAGCGCTCACCAGGTCACCGGCAGGGCCTCGGGCCCGCGGATCAGCGCGCCCTTCTTGAACGGCACCTCCGCCGGATCCACCGCGAGCCGGAGCCCCGGCACCCGGTCCAGCAGGGCGTCGACCAGCAACTCCGACTCCAGCCGGGCCAGCATGCCGCCCGGACAGTAGTGCGGGCCGAAGCCGAAGGACACATGCGGGTTCGGGCTGCGGGTGAGGTCGATGGTCTCCGGGTCGGGGAAGACCTCCGGGTCCCGGTTGGCGGCCAGGTAGGAGACGTAGATCGCGTCGCCCGCCCGGATGGGCACGCCCCGGATCTCCACGTCCTCCAGGGCGATCCGGGACAGCCCGACCGCGTTGCGATGGGGAATCCAGCGCAGCAGCTCGTCGATGCCCAGCGGGCGGATGTCCGGCTCGGCGCGCAGCCGTTCGGCCAGGTCGGGACGGGTCAGCAGGGTGAAGAACAGCTGCCCGCTGTTGTTGGTGACCGCCTCGCCGCCGATCTGCAGGAGCACCGCGAGCCCCACCGCCTCCTGGAGCGTGATCTCCTCCCGGCCCACGGCCGCGCCCAGCAGCGACGCCACGTCCTCGCCGGAGCTGTTCTCCCGCAGCCCGATCAGGTCGGCGAAGTAGGCGCCCATCTCCTGCTTGGCGCGCTCGCTGACGTCGGCGCCGTGCGAGGAGGACAGGATCAGCTGGGTCCAGGTGTGCATGCTGTGCCGGTCGGCGGCCGGGACGCCCATCAGCTCGCAGATCACCGCGATGGGGAAGGGGCTGAGCACCGCCTCGGTGAGGTCGGCGGGCGGTCCCTGCGCCAGCATGGCGTCGATCAGCTCGTCCAGCAGGCCGCGGGCCCGGTCCCGGACGCGCTCCACGCCCCGCGCGGTGAACGCCGCCGCCACCGAGCGGCGCAGCCGGGTGTGGTCCGGCGGATCGAGGAAGCCGACCGCGCCGCGGGCCGGGATGAAGTGCGGGGCCAGCCGGGTCACCGGCCGGTCCATCACCGCCTCACGGCCGAACCGGGGGTCGTTGGTGACCATCCGCACGTCGTCGTAGCGGGTCACCAGCCAGGCCCAGCCCTCGCCGTTGGGCAGCGAGATCCGGGTGACCGGGCCCTCGGCCATCAGCTCGCGCAGCACCGGGTCGAAGTCGGTGCCGGGCAGGTCCGGGACCGGCCAGTCCCGCACGGGCGGGGCGGTCCGGGGAATCGTCTCTTCGCTCACGTTCGTCTCACGCCCTGGGTCTCGTCCGCGGTCCGCCAGCGGCCCAGCGACATCTCCGCGGTGATGCCGGGCCCGAAGCCCGCCAGCAGTCCGCGCGCCCGGTTGTCCGCGCCGCCCTCGTCGAAGAGGCGGCGCAGCGCGTCCAGGACGACGGCGCTGGCGATGTTGCCGTACTCGGTCAGCGTGGCCCTGCTGAAGCGGAACGCGTGGGGTTCGACCTGGAGGAACTTGCTCAGGTCGTCCAGGATGCGCGGTCCGCCCGCGTGCACGATGTAGAAGTCGAGGTCGGTGGCGTCCCAGCCGTGGTCGCGGGCCAGTTGCACCAGCGCCGGTGCCAGCGGCTCCATGGTGGCCGGCACCCGCTTGTCCAGCAGGAAGTGGAAGCCGGTGGCCTTCACGTCGTACATGATCCACTCTTCGGTCTTCGGGATCAGGTACGAGCCGTTGCGCTCCAGGCGTACGCCGGTGCCGCCCTGGCCGCGGACCACCGCGGCGGCGATGCCGTCGCCGAACAGGCCGTTGGAGAGCAGGGAGCCGACGCCGATGTCGGTGGGCTGGTAGCACAGCGAGCAGAACTCGCAGGCCACGATCAGCGCGTTGGCCTCGGGGTAGGCCGTGCAGAAGTCGTGGGCCCGGTTGATCGCCGCGCCGCCGGCCGCACAGCCCAGCTGCGCTATCGGTATCTGCCGGGTGGTGCTGTCGAAGCCCATCTCGTTGATCAGCCACGCGGTGAGCGAGGGCATCATGAAGCCCGTGCAGGAGACGTAGATGATCACGTCGATGTCGGTGGGCAGCAGCTCCGCGTCGTCCAGCGCCCGCTGGATCACCGCGGGGACGCGCCGCTTGGCCTCGGCCTCGTAGAGCTTGTTCCGGTCCTCGAAACCGGGGTGCTTCAGGGTCTCCTCGATGGGCTGCACGATGTGCCGGGTGCGCACGCCGGTGTTCTCGATCAGCCGGAGGGCCAACGGCAGCTGGGGGTGGTCCGCGTGGCGCTCACGTGCCAGCGCGAGCGTCTCCTCCATCGTGATCACGTGCTCCGGTACGGACACCGAGGGTCTGCACAAAGTCGCCATGAACCGTGCCTGCTTTCGCCTCCCGGGCGGCCTTGCGCCCCCCGGTCAGAAAGTGGTTCACCTCTAGGGGTGTTCATCCACGATCACCCGGCGGGACGCCGTTCTCTCGCGGAGTTACTCCGTCTCGGGGACCCTGGGAGCGCGGCGCGGACGAGGAGAGGGAGAAGACGATGGCACCGACGGCACGGAACCTGCTGGAGACCACCACCGCGAAGCTGGCCCCCGACCCCCGGGCCAACCGGTTCGTGCCGCTGGTGGCGCGGGGCGCGGTGAGCGGGGACACGCTCGCCGCGCTGGCGCTGGAGCAGCGGTGGGTGATCGCCGCCGACCGGCGGGCCTTCGCGTACCTCGCGCACCGCGCGGACGACACCCCGCCCGTCGCCGCCTACTTCTCCGCGCTCGCCGAGGGGGAGGCCGTCGCCGCCCAGAAACTGGAGGCGTTCGCCGCGGCCTGTGGCGTGGGGGAGTCCCGGTCGGTGGCCCATGAGCCGCTGCCTGGCTGCCAGGCCTACCCCGCCTACGTGGCCTGGCTCGCGCTGAACGGGTCACCCGCCGAGACGGTCCTCGCCGTGCACGCCAACTTCTCCGCCTGGGGCGGCTACTGCGCGACCGTCGCCGGCGCTCTGCGCCGCCACCACGGCTTCACCGACGAGGCCTGCGCCTTCTTCGACTTCTTCGCCGCACCCGATCCCGGCCTGGAGCACAGGGCGACGGCCGCCGTGCAGGCAGGACTGGACGGCGGCCACCTGAACGAGGATCTCGTACACCGCTACGGACGGCTGCTCCAGGCGTACGAGGCGATGTTCTGGGACAGCCTGTGGGGGCTGGAGCACCCCCGGGGCGGTCAGGACGACTGACCGCTGCTGTGCGCGATGCAGGCCACGTCGATCCGGTCGGCCAGCTTGGCCAGCTCGATGGTGAGGGCCGCCACGGTGTCCTCGTCCAGCCGGCCGCTCTCCCCGGTCTCCACCAGGCGCAGCCACCGTCCGCCCATCGTGCGCAGCAGCTTGCTCACGTCGGCCGCGGCCACCTGCAGGGTGCCGCGGTCGTCGACGATCAGGGGAAGAGTCACTTCGCGGGTCACAGGAAAGGATCGTAGTCGCGGAAGGCTCACGCTCCGTGCCATACGGTGGTGATGTTGCAGAACTCCCGGATTCCGTGCCCGGACAGCTCACGCCCGTAGCCCGACCGCTTGACCCCGCCGAACGGGAACGCCGGGTGCGAGGCCGTCATCCCGTTGACGTAGACGCCGCCCGCCTCCAGATCCCGTACGAACCGGTCGACGTCCGCCTCGTCGCGGGTCCACACGTTCGAACTGAGGCCGAAGTCGGTGTCGTTGGCGATCAGCACCGCCTCGTCCAGGTCGGCCGCGCGGTACAGCGTGGCGACCGGGCCGAAGGCCTCCTCGCGGTGGACGCGCATCTCGCGGCCGATGCCGGCCAGCACAGTCGGCGGGTAGTACCAGCCGGGCCCGTCGGGGCGTTCGCCGCCGCACAGCACCGTGGCGCCGCCGCGCACCGCGTCCTCGACCAGCTCCACCAGGTCGGTCACGCCGCGCTCGCTGGAGAGCGGCCCGACGTCGGTGTCCTCGTCCATCGGGTCGCCGACCCTGAGCGCCTTCATGCCGGCCACGAAACGCTCCGCGAAGGCGTCGTACACGTCCGTGTGCACGATGAACCGCTTGGCGGCGATGCAGGACTGCCCCGCGTTCTGCGTCCGGGCGGTCACCGCGACCTCGGCGGCCCGGTCCAGGTCCGCGGACGGCATCACCACGAACGGGTCGCTGCCGCCCAGTTCCAGCACCGTCTTCTTGATCATCTCCCCGGCGGTGGAGGCCACCGCGCGGCCGGCGGGCTCACTGCCGGTGAGGGTGGCGGCCTTCACGCGCTCGTCGCGCAGGATGTCGTCGACGGCCGCCGAGCCGATCAGCAGGGTCTGGAAGCAGCCCTCGGGGAAGCCCGCGCGGTGGAAGAGGTCCTCCAGGTACAGGGCTGTCTGCGGCACGTTCGAGGCGTGCTTGAGCAGGCCGACGTTGCCCGCCATCAGCGCGGGCGCGGCGAACCGGATCACCTGCCAGAGGGGGAAGTTCCAGGGCATCACGGCGAGCACCGGGCCGAGCGGCCGGTAGCGCACCAGCGCCCGGGACGCGCCGGAGTCCTTCACGTCCCCCTCGTCGGGCTCCTCGTCGGCGAGCAGCGCGGCCGCGCGGTCGGCGTACCAGCGCATCGCCTTGGCGCACTTGGCCGCCTCCGCGCGGGCCTGCCTGACGGGCTTGCCCATCTCGGTGGTGACGACCCGGCCGATCTCGTCCTGGTCGGCCTCCAGGAGGTCGGCGGCCCGGTGCATCAGCCGGGCCCGCTCGTCGAACGTCGTCGTCCGGTACGTACGGAAGGTGGCCTCGGCGAGCTGGAGCCGGCGCTCGGTCTCCTCCTCGCCCATCGCCTCGTACGTCCTGACCGTCTCGCCGTTCGCCGGGTTCACCGTCGCGATGGGCATGGCCGACCTCCCTGTCGTTCTTCCGCGCACCGGGCGCGGGGCGCCGCGCCGCGAGGGCGCCTCGTCAGCCCGAGTGCTCCGCCAGGCGGTCGAGAAACGCCCGCTGGGCCGTGACGATCACCTCGCGCGCCCGGTCCAGGGGCAGCCAGGCCACCCGGTCCAGTTCCGGGAACTCCTGTTCCCGGCCCGACCGCGGCGGCCACTCCATGCGGAACGTGCCGGGCACGACCGTCGCCGGGTCGAGGTCGGCCTCGACCGCCCAGACCGTGACCAGCTTGCCGCCGGACTGGCGGACCTCGCCCAGCGGGACGGCCCCGTCGCCCTCCGGCGGCTCCAGCCCCAGCTCCTCCTGGAACTCGCGCCGGGCCGCGTCCCAGGCCGGCTCGTCCTCCTCGTACTCGCCCTTCGGCACCGTCCAGGCGCCCTGGTCGCGCCGGGCGAAGAAGGGGCCGCCCATGTGGCCGAGGAGGACCTCCAGGGCCGCGCCGGTCCGGCGGTACAGCAGCAGACCCGCGCTGCGCTTCACGGCGCGGCCCGCGGATGCGCGGCGAGCAGCGTCTCCACCGTGTCCGCGTCCTCGGGGCGCTTGTCCTCGCGGTAGCGGACCACGCGGGCGAAGCGGAGGGTGACGCCGGCCGGGTAGCGGGTGGAGCGCTGGAGACCGTCGTAGGCGATCTCGACGACCAGTTCGGGGCGGACGGTCACGCCCCACGGGTGTTCGGCCACGGCGAGCCGGGTGAGGTGCCCGGTCTGCCAGGTCAGCATCGCGTCCGTCATGCCCTTGAAGGTCTTGCCGAGCATGGTGAAGGAGCCGTCGGCGGCGCGGGCGCCCAGGTGCAGGTTGGAGAGCTTGCCGGTGCGCCGGCCGTGGCCCCACTCGGCGGCCAGGACCACCAGGTCTAGGGTGTGCACGGGCTTCACCTTCAGCCAGGACGCGCCGCGCCGCCCGGCGCTGTAGGCCGCGTCCAGGCCCTTGACCACGACGCCCTCGTGACCGCGGGCGAGGGTCCCGGCGAGGAAGTCCTCCGCCGTCCGCACGTCGTCCTCCTGCGCCATCAGGGTGCGCCGCACCCGCATCGGCTCCGGGACCAGCCGCGCCAGCTCCGCGTGCCGCTCGGCCAGCGGCAGGTCGAGCAGGTCGCGGCCGTCGACCAGCAGGGCGTCGAAGAAGACGGGGGAGACGGGCACCGCCCGGGAGGCCGCGGCGACGTCCGTACGGGAGCCGACGCGCCCGGCGGTCTCCTGGAAGGACCGGGGGCGCCCGTCGGGCCCGAAGGAGATGACCTCGCCGTCCAGCACGAACCGCTCGCCGGGCAGCTCCAGCGCCGCCGCGGTCACCTCGGGCAGCCGGTCGGTGATGTCGTCCAGGGTGCGGGTGTACAGCCGTACGTCGGCGCCGTCGCGGTGGACCTGGACCCGGATGCCGTCGAGTTTCTCCTCGACCGCGCAGGGACCGAGCTTGCCGACCGCCTCCGCCACCGAGGAGGCGCTGTGCGCCAGCATCGGCAGCACCGGGCGGCCGACGGTGAGCCGGAAGCGGCCCAGCGCCCCGGGACCGTCGGCGAGCAGTGCCTCGGCCACCGCCTGCAACGACCCCGCGAGCATCACCGCCCGCCGTACGTCCGCCGGGTCCGCCCCGGTGGCCCGGGCCAGGCCCTCGACGGCGACCGCGTCCAGCGCGCCCTGCCGGACCTCGCCGGTGAGCAGCCCGAGCAGGAAGCGCTGCTCGTCCTCGGTGGCGGCGCCCATCAGCTCCGCGACCAGCCGGGTGCGCTCGGCCTGCGATCCGGGCCCGGACACGGCGGCGAGGCGGGTGAGCCGGGCGTCCACCTCGCGCACGGTGAGGGTCGGGTCGGGGGCCGGTTCGACGCGCCGGCCCAGCACCTTCCAGCCGACGCCGATCCGGCCCTGCGGCAGCCGTCCCGCGAGGTAGGGGATGACGACCGGCACGTCCGACGCCTCCGCCTCCCGGAACAGCTCGGCGAGCAGGGCCGTCTTGCGGGACCGCGCCGAAGTGGCGGCGACCTCCTGGGACACACGGGCCAGCCGGGCGAGCAGCATGCCCTTCATGGTGCACCGGGAGGGCGGGGCTCACACCTGGTCGCCGGCTCCTCGGTCGTCCAGGGACGCGTCCAGGTCCGACATGATCAGCTCGCCGACGATCGCGGACGCCGCCCGGTAGCCGCCGCTCACCGCGTGCACGACCTGCTCGGCGAAGCCCATCGCGTTGCCGGCCGTCCACACCCCCGGCACGCTGGTCCGGCCGGTCGGGTCCACCACGGGGTAGGCCCCGAACGGGGTCTCGTCCAGCTCGGCGCCGAGTTGCTCCAGCAGGCCCGTCCGCGGCACGGCGCGCGGCGCCACGAACACCACCGACCGCTCGTGCACCGAGCCGTCCGCCAGCCGTACGCCGGTGATCCGGTCGTCCTCGACCACCAGCCCGGCGACCTCGCCCGGCACCACCTTGACGCCCGCCGCGGCCAGCCTGCGCAGGTCCTGGTCGGACAGCTCGCCCTCGTCGACGGTGTGCAGGAACAGGGTCACGTCGTCCGACCAGCCGGACACCATGAGCGCCTGGTGCACGCTCATCGGGGTCGACGCCAGCACGCCGAACCGCTCGTCCCGCACCTCCCAGCCGTGGCAGAACGGGCAGTGCACCACGTCCCGGCCGAACCGCTCGGCGACCCCGGGGATCTCCGGCAGCTCGTCCTTCAGCCCGGTGGTGACGATCAGCCGCCGGGCGCGCACGGTTTGCCCGCCGGCCAGTTCCACGGCGAAGTCGCCGCCCCCGGCGTCACCCCGGGTGACGCCCACCGCCCGGTCGTGGACCAGTTCGACGCCGTACGACGCGACCTCCTCGCGGCCGGTCGCCAGGAACTCGGCGGGCGGCATGCCGTCCCGCGACAGGTAGCCCTGCATATGCGCGGCCGGCGCGTTGCGCGGCTCCCCGGCGTCGACGACGAGCGCCCGCCGCCGGGCCCGGCCCAGCACCAGCCCGGCGGACAGCCCGGCCGAGCCGCCCCCGACCACGATGACGTCGTACTTCTCGGTCGTCTGCCTGTTCTGTTCGGTCACGGTGACCACCTCCGGATCCGACAGTCGCCCGACCGCCGACGGATTGACAAACAGATTTGCCGGTTCTGCAATAAATCCATGACGAAGGACGATGTACTCGCCGGTGTGGGTCCGCGGCTGCGGCAGCTGCGCAAGGAGCGCGAGGTCACCCTCGCCGCGCTCGCCGAGGCGACCGGCATCTCGCTGAGCACCCTCTCCCGCCTGGAGTCGGGGCTGCGCAAGCCCAGCCTCGAACTGCTGCTGCCGATCGCCCAGGCTCACCAGGTGCCGCTGGACGAACTGGTCGGCGCCCCGCCGGTCGGCGACCCCCGGGTCCGGGCCAAGCCGATCCAGCGCCACGGCCGCACCTACTGGCCGCTCACCCGCCAGCCCGGCGGGCTCCAGGCGTTCAAGGTGCTGGTGCCGCCACGGCGGGAGGAACCCGAACCGCAGACCCATGAGGGCTACGAGTGGCTTTACGTGCTGTCCGGACGGTTGCGCGTGGTGCTGGGCGAGCACGATCTGGTGGTCGGCGCCGGTGAGGCCGTCGAGTTCGACACGAGGGTGCCGCACTGGTTCGGAGCGGCGGGGGAGGTGCCGGTGGAGTTCCTCAGTCTGTTCGGACCGCAGGGCGAGCGGGTTCACGTACGGGCGCGGTCCACTCGAACATGACGCGCGGAGCGGTTCCCCCGGCCGTACTGTTCCCCCTGCGGCAAGCGACCGCTTAGTATGCGGTGGACCCGGACGGACGACGCAGTCGGTGGAGGCCCCGCATGCAGGCATGGCAGGTGCACGAGAACGGCGAGCCGGGCGAGGTGATGCGCCTCGCGGAGGTCCCGCCGCCGACGCCGGGCGACGGCCAGGTCCTGCTGCGGGTCCGCGCCGCGAACGTCAACTTCCCGGACGCGCTGCTGTGCCGGGGCCAGTACCAGGTCAGGCCGCCGCTGCCGTTCACGCCGGGCGTGGAGGTCTGCGCCGAGACCGAGGACGGCCGCCGGGTCCTGGCCAACCCCGCGCTGCCGTACGGCGGGTTCGCCGAGTACACCGTCGCGGACGCCGCCGCCCTGCTGCCCGCGCCGGACGCCCTGGACGACGCCGAGGCCGCCGCCCTGCACATCGGCTACCAGACGGGCTGGTTCGGGCTGCACCGCCGGGCCGGTCTCCAGGCCGGCGAGACCCTGCTGGTGCACGCCGCCGCGGGCGGGGTCGGCAGCGCGGCCGTACAGCTCGGCAAGGCCGCCGGGGCCACGGTCATCGGCGTGGTCGGCGGCGCCGAGAAGGCCGCCGTCGCCCGGGAACTGGGCTGCGACACGGTGATCGACCGCAGGAGCGAGGACGTGATCGCCGCCGTGAAGGAGGCCACCGGCGGGCGCGGCGCCGACGTGATCTACGACCCGGTGGGCGGCGCCGCGTTCAAGCAGTCGACGAAGGTGGTCGCCTTCGAGGGCCGGATCGTGGTCGTCGGCTTCGCGAGCGGCGACATCCCGAGCGCCGCCCTCAACCACGCCCTGGTGAAGAACTACGCGATCCTCGGGCTCCACTGGGGCCTGTACAACACCAAGAACCCGGGACTGGTGGCCGAGTGCCACGAGCGGCTCACCGAACTGGCCGCGACGGGCGCCGTCAAGCCCCTGGTCAGCGACCGGGTACCGCTGGACGGGGCCGCCGGGGCCGTGCAGCGGGTCGCCGACGGGGTGACCACCGGCCGGGTGGCCGTCGTCCTGGAGAAGGGAGCCGCCGCATGACCACCACCGAGGAACTCCGTCAGCGCACACGGGAGTTGCTGGCCGCGCACCCGCCCGCCGCCACCGACCGCCTCGACTTCCTGCGCGCCCGCTTCGACGCGGGACTCGCCTGGGTGCACTTCCCCGAGGGCCTCGGCGGACTCGGCGCCCCCCGCACCCTCCAGCCCGTCGTCGACGCCGGACTGGCCGCCGCGGGCGCCCCCGACAACGACCCCCGGCGCATCGGCATCGGCCTCGGCATGGCCGCCCCGACCATCCTCAAGTACGGCACCGAGGAGCAGAAGCAGCGCTTCCTGCGCCCGCTGTGGACCGGCGAGGAGGTGTGGTGCCAGCTGTTCAGCGAGCCCGGCGCCGGCTCCGACCTCGCCGCGCTCGGCACCCGCGCGGTGCGGGACGGCGACAGCTGGGTGGTGGACGGGCAGAAGGTGTGGACCTCCAGCGCCCATCTCGCCCGCTGGGCCATCCTCATCGCCCGCACCGACCCGGACGTGCCCAAGCACCGCGGCATCACCTACTTCCTCTGCGACATGACCGACCCCGGTGTCGAGGTCCGGCCGCTGCGGCAGATCACCGGCGAGGCCGAGTTCAACGAGGTGTTCCTCACCGGCGTCCGCATCCCCGACTCCCGGCGCCTGGGCGAGATCGGCGACGGCTGGCGGGTCGCCCAGACCACCCTCAACAACGAGCGCGTCGCCATCGGCGGCCGGAGCCTGCCCCGCGAGGGCGGCATGATCGGCCCGGTCGCCAGGACCTGGCGCGAACGCCCCGAGCTGCGCACCCACGACCTCCACCAGCGCCTGCTCACCCTCTGGGTCGAGGCCGAGGTCGCCCGGCTCACCGGGGAACGCCTCGGCCAGCAGCTCGCCGTCGGCCACCCCGGCCCCGAGGGCGCCGGCATGAAACTGGCCTTCGCCCGCCTCAACCAGGAGATCAGCGGCCTGGAGGTGGAACTCCGCGGCGAGGAGGGCCTGCTCTACGACGACTGGACCATGCGCCGCCCGGAACTGGTCGACTTCACCGGCCGCGACGCCGGTTACCGCTACCTGCGTTCCAAGGGCAACAGCATCGAGGGCGGCACCAGCGAGATCCTGCTGAACATCGTCGCCGAACGCGTCCTCGGCCTGCCCGCCGAGCCCCGCACCGACAAGGACGTCGCCTGGAAGGACCTGGCCCGATGAGCGACCTGCTGTACTCGGAGGAGGAAGAGGCGCTGCGCGCCGCCGTCCGGGACCTGCTCACCGACCACTGCGACGCGGCCGGCGTCATCGCGCGCACCGAGACGGACACCCCCCACGACCTGACCGTCTGGAAGGCCCTCACCGAGGGGATGGGCCTGGCCGGTCTGCTGATCCCCGAGGAGTACGGCGGTCAGGGCGCCGGCCACCGCGAGACGGCCGTCGTCCTGGAGGAACTCGGCCGGGCCGTGGCCCCCGTCCCGTACCTGACCAGCGCCGTCGTCGCCACCGAGGCCCTGCTGGAGTGCGCCGCCGGTCAGCCACTGGCCGAGCTGGCCTCCGGCCGCCGGATCGCCGCGCTCGCCGTCGGCCTGCACACCGCCCCCGGCGCCGCCTTCCCCGCCGTACGGCTGGAGAACGGCGTCCTGAGCGGCGCGCTGACCGGCATCGCGGACGCGGCCGCCGCCGACGTGCTGCTGGTCCCGGCCGACGACGGCGGGCTGTACGCGGTGCGCGCCACCGACGCGACCGTCACCCCGCGCACCTCCCTGGACCTGACCCGGCCGGTGGCCGACGTCTCGTTCGACGGGGCGCCGGGCGAGCGGCTGGGCGAGGCGGAGCCCGCCGTACGACGCGCCCTGCGGGCCGCCGCCGGACTGCTCGCCTCGGAGCAACTGGGCCTGGCCGACTGGACGCTGACCGAAACAGTGCGCTACCTCAAGGAACGCAAGCAGTTCAACCGGCCCGTCGGCGGCTTCCAGGCGCTCAAGCACCGGCTCGCCGCGCTGTGGCTGGAGGTCGTGCATCTGCGCGCCGCCGCCCGGAACGCCGCGGACGCGCTGGCCACCGACCAGGACACCGACGTCGCCGTGGCCGTCGCACAGGCGTACGCGGCACCCGTCGCCGTCCGCGCCGCCGAGGAGGCCCTTCAACTGCACGGCGGCATCGGCATGACCTGGGAGCACCCGGTCCACCTGTACCTGAAGCGGGCCAAGGCCGACTCGATCGCCTACGGCACGGCGGGCGCCCACCGCGCGGCGCTGGCCGCGCTGGTGGAGCTGCCGGCACCGTAGGAGACCGCGACGGCACTCCGGAGAAGCCCGCCCGACCCCGGGCGGGCTTTCCCGTGCGCCCCGCCCGCACGAAGTGAACAGGTGGCGGCCCACCGGCCAATTTCCCCGCACCGACCTGCTCACGGCCCCCCTCCGCCTCGCATACTCACTGAGGTCCCGTAAGGCCTACCAGGGAGGCAGAGCATGGCCCTCACCACCCGCCGCAGAGCCCTCACCACCCTCGGCGCCGCCCTCGCCGGCGCCGTCGCCCTGCCCGCCGCCCCCGCGCTGGCCGGCGAACGGACGCGCCGCCCGCGCCCGTTGTGGCGCGCCCACGCCCACAACGACTACGAACACCCCCGCCCCCTCCTCGACGCCCTCGACCACCGCTTCGGCAGCGTCGAGGCCGACATCTACCTCGTCGACGGCCGACTCCTGGTCGCCCACGACGCCGTGGACCTCGACCCGGCCCGCACCCTGGAGTCCCTCTACCTCGACCCGCTCGCCGCCCGCGTCCGCGCCCAGGGCGGCCGGATCTACCGCGGGGACCGCCGCCCGCTGCAACTGCTCATCGACATCAAGACCGAGGGTGCGGCGACCTACCTGGAACTCGACCGGCATCTGCGCCGCTACCGGCACCTGTTCACCACGTACGCCCACGGCAGGGTGCGCACCGGCGCCGTCACCGCCGTGATCTCCGGCGACCGGGCGGCCCGCGCGCCCATGGAGGCGCAGACCGAGCGCCACGCCTTCTACGACGGCCGCCTCACCGACCTCGGCACCTCAGCGCCCGCCTCCTTCGTCCCGCTGATCAGCGACAACTGGACCAACCACTTCACCTGGCAGGGCGTCGGCACCTTCCCCGCCGCCGAGCGGCGCAAGCTGCGCGACATCGTCGGCGCCGCGCACTCCCGCGGGCAGCGCGTCCGCTTCTGGGCCACGCCCGACCTCGCGGGGCCGGCCCGGGACGCGATGTGGGCGGAACTGGTCGCGGCGGACGTCGACCACCTCAACACGGACGACCTCGCCGGTCTGGAGGCGTTCCTGGACGCCCACCGGGCGGCGTAGCGCGCCGGGCACGACGGACACCACACGTTCGGAGGACATGTCAGCCGCCCGGACGAACCCTCCGCTACGCCACACTTGCGGCCGAACGCCGTGAACCAGACAGGCGGCGTGGCGGAGGAGGTTGACGATGGCCGTGTCCATCTCTGTGGTGCTGCTGCTCGCGATCCTGGCGGTGATCTTCCTGCGCAACGGCGGACTGAAGGTCTCCCACGCGCTGGTCTGCCTGCTGCTGGGCTTCTACCTGGCCGGTACGAACATGGCTCCCACCATCAGCAGCGGGCTCACCGCCACGGCCGACATCGTGAGCGGTCTCAGGCCCTGATCCCTCGTTCCGCGATCAGCGGGCGTGATCAGGGGGCGTGGTCAGAAGGCGTGGTCAGCGTGCGTGGTCAGAAGGCGTGATCAGGACGCCGAGAAGACCCCGATCCCGTTCGGGACGAGGCGCTCGGTCCCGCCGCTGGGGTGGTTGCGCACCGAGACACCGGTCGCGCCCGGCGCGCGGGCGACCAGCGTCGTCGAACCGCCGCCGTCCAGGCTGAACCCCTCCGTCGCCCCGCGTGCGCGCAGCACCCGGGCCACCTCGGCGATGGTCAGGCCGGAGCGGTACGCCGACGAGCCGTCCACCGCGAGCAGCAGCACCCGCCGCCCGCCGTCCGCGATGCCCACCGCGGTCCGCACGGCCGACGTACGGTCGTCCAGTCCGGGCAGCGGCTGCCCGCCCGAGAGCACGGGATAGCCGCCGAGGGCGAAGCCCAACGCCGCCCCGGACGCGGCGGCGACCAAGCGGTGGGTGACGGTCACGGCATCCCCGGTGGCGACCTTCCGCAGCTGCCGCGCCCCTTCCTCGCGGCCCACCAGCACGGTCGTGTCGTCGGCGATCGGGCCGCTGCCGGGAGTGCCGGACGCGGAGACCACCCGGCCGCCGCGGACCGTCACCTCGTAGGTGTCCGCGCTGCACGCGGCGGCCCGGTCGGTGTCCGTACCGCAGGTGGCACGCACCCGGGAGGCGCTGCCCCACTCGCCGGTGAAGGCGCCCACCGAGTCCACCGGCAGCGCGTACTGGTTGAACCCGCCGAGCGGCAGCGTGCCCTCAGGCGTGCGGATCTGACCGTCGAGGGCGAGCCGGTCGAGCCGTGCCCGCCGGTCGGTGCCGACACCGAAGACCGCCTCGGTGGTGGTGCCGGGCGGCAGGGCCGGCCCGAACCGCTGGCCTTTCGGCACCGCCCCCTTCAGTGCCCGGCCCTCGGCGATCGCCGGTCCCACGCTCGCACCGGTCGCCTCGACGCCCGGGTGCTGGCTCTCGGTGATGTTGAAGAAGTCCCCGTTGACGCCCCCGACGGCGCCCTGGGCGCCGGCCATCCGGGAGACCGTCGCCCGTGCCGCCACCGCCCCCGGGTACAGCAGGCCCAGCCGGACGTCCGGGACGTTCAGGTCGACGCCGAGCACATGGGCGTGGGTGGTCCCGTTCGCCGCCGGCAGGTCGAACTCCTCGTAGGTCACCCCCGGCGCGATCTCCCCGGCCGCCGGAGCGGCGGCGGCCGGTGCCGCGCCCACCAGCGCGCCGAAGGCGACCAGAAACGTCAGTGTCCGGCGGAATGCTGCACGACGCGTCACATGCGCTCCCTGATGTTCCGTCAGTTCCACGGGATCAGAGAGCAGTGCATCAGATCGCGGCCGCCAGGGAGGCGGCCGAGGGACGAAGACGCGCGGAAGGACGGTGAAACGCACCCCCTCGGGTGCGCGCGGGCGGGCGGCGGCCCGGAGCGGTGCGCCGTTGGCGTCCGCGGCCGGGGCGGGGTGAGGCAGACCGTTCCGTCCCTCGGGTCTCAGCCGTCCAGGACGCCGTCGCGGTGCAGCACCGTGACGCGGTGGAAGTTGCAGCCGGTCGGCGGTTCCGCGGTGGGCCACGTCTGGTGCGCCTTGAGCGCGATGCTGACCAGGCTCATCAGCAGGTCGACATCGGTCTCGCAGTCCAGGTGCACGGTCACCCAGCGGGAACCGGGAATCAGCTGGATCGCGCTGGAGCCGCCGAGGTCGTAGTGGAAGCGCTGGATGGCCCGTTGGGTCAGGTGCAGGTCCACGTCCCGGTCCGAGTGGAAGTGGACGATCTCGTCACGGACGGAGCGGAGCGCCTGTCCGGTACCGCAACTGGCCGGCCCCGCCGTGAGGTCGGGCCAGTCCTGCAGTCGCTCCAGGGCACGCTGGGCCAGAGTCATGTCCCTATCGTCGCTCCATTACCGCCCGGCAACCAGGGGTTGAGCGATTTGTAACCGGCACGTGAGGTAATTGGACCGGTACGAGGTACCCGACCGCGCCGGACGCACGGGAAGCGCCGCGCGGTCACGCGCGGCGCTTCATTGTCGTGAGCACAGTAGATCATGGTCGTGCGGCGGACCGGTTACTCGTTCACACAGCCGATCGTCCCGATCGGATAGTCGTTGCCGGTGGAGGTCGCGGTGAATCCGAAGGTCACGCTGCCGTCCGCGGCTATGACCCGGTTGTGGTCCACGTTCCGCACCGTGACGGACCCGTCGGTCCCGGTGGACAGTGCACCGTTCCACACGCTGTTGATCCGGGTCCCGGTGCCGGGCGTCCACTGCACGGCCCAGCCGTCACGGGGCTCCGTTCCGTGGTTCATCACCTCGACGGAACCCTGGAAGCCGCCGTTCCAGCTGTTCTGCACGGTGTACACCGCCATGCAGGACCCCGTGTGCGGAGGGTCGGTCGGGGTCGGGGTCGGGGTCGGAGTGGGGGTCGGTTCGGGGGTGCTGCCGGAGCCGCGGATGCCGGTCACCTCGCCGTTGCCGCCGTCGAAGACGATGTCGGAGCAGGAGAAGAAGTTCTCCTGGCTGTCCGACCGCACCCACTGGATGAAGAGCAGCGCGTCACCGGAGCGGCCCGAGGGCAGCGCCAGGTCCCAGTAGTAGTGGCCGCCGTTGCTGCCCGGCGAGCCCTGCTGGGGCGGGTTGGTGACCGTCTGTATGAGCTGAAGGTCGTCCCAGGCCAGCTCGGAGGTGGGCGACCAGCCGGGCTCGGTCAGATAGACCCGGAAGTCGCCCGGATGCGCGGCCCAGTTGCTGTACTGCAACTGGATCGTCGCCCCGGACGTCAGATGGGTCTTCGGCCAGTCGGCGCGGGCCGCGTTGTAGGCGGAGAAGTCGTACGGCGAACGGTCGCCTGCGCTGCACAGCGTGCCGTCGGGCACGTAACCGGCGCCCCGGCCGCCCGCGTTGGAGTCCAGCACGGCGAACCAGTTGTACAGCGCCGTCGCCCCGCTCTCGTCCAGTGCGTCCTGGCAGGCGGGATTGGTCGGGTCCAAGGCGCCGGTGCCGGTGATGGCGTCCAACTGGCAGAGGTAGGTGCGCGATCCGGGCGTCATCGCCACGCCGTGCGCCTCCGCCTTGCCCTGCCAGAGGGCGGTCAGCCCGAGTGCGCCGAGCAGGGTGGCCAGTACCGCCGCCAGGGAGAGGAGTCTGCTGCGTCGAGCCATGGAATCTCCAGTTTCCTGTTTCCTGTTTCCTGGTTGGTGTCGGGTGTGGTGCGGGCCCTTTCGCTGAAGTGGTTCCGGGCGGTCCCGGGCGGTCCCGGTCGGTCCCGGCCGGAGCCTCGTCAGAGGGCCGTGCAGGGGGTGCCGTTCAGGGTGAAGCCGTCGGGCTCGGCGAACGCGCCGCTGTAGGTGGCCTGGAATCCGAACGTCTGGCTGCCGCCCGCCGCGATCCGCGTACCGTGCTCCGGGCCGCGCACCGTCACCGCACCCGCCGCCGTCGTCACCGACCCGTTCCAGGCGTGGGTGATCTGCTGGCCCGGGGGCAGGGTGAAGGCCAGCCGCCAGTCGTCCACGGGCGCCGCTCCGGTGTTGCCGACTCTGACCTCCGCGGTGACGCCGCCCTGCCAGACCTGCGGGGTGTAGGAGACCTCGCAGGCGGCCGGGGTGCCCGGGTCGGTCGGCTCCTCGTCGTCGGTGACGACGGTCGAGGAGAAGGAGTCGACCGACAGCCCCGCACCGTTCTGCCAGGGCTCGAAACCGGCCTGCACGCTCGTCAGGTACCAGTCGTTCCCGGCGAGGCCGCGGGAGACGGCCTGCCGGACGAAGTCCATGACGTCGAAACTCCAACTGTCGACGGCCGCCGGGGCGACGAAGGACAGGACGTCATTGGAACCGTTGCCGCCCGACCACACCTCCCAGTTCCGCCCGGCCACCGTCGCGGTGCCGACCTGGGAGCCGATCGGCTGGATCGGACCGACCCGGTTGAACCAGATCATGATCTCGGTCCGGTTCACCCCGTCGGTCCGGGGCGTCGGGTCCAGCCAGATGTCGTACGAGGCGTTGTAGACGGCGCCGTCGACGAAGCCGTACGAGACGCTGCTGGGCGCGCTCGCTATGGAGTCGACCCGGGCGGGCAGCGCGGTGCCCGGCGAACAGGTGGTGTAGTGGCAGCCGTTGAAGACCGAGGGGTACGACTTCGGCGCGCCGTTGGTCGGCACCGAGCCGTCCGCTCTGCTCAGCCGGAAGCCGGTGTCGGTCACGGTGACGCACTGCTCGGCACTGCTGCCCCAGCGGTTGTTCTGGACGACGTAACGGTTCTGGATCGTGGCCGTTCCGTACTGCTCGCAGATGGTGGTGTCGGCCGCGCCGGCCGGCGCGGCCGACGTCATGAGCGCTGTGAGCGCCGCGATGAGGGAGAGGGTCATGAGCAGCGCGCCGAACGGGCCGCGCAGGGCGGCGGCCTGGTGGGGGGACGATCGCATGCGGGCGGCCTCTCTGAGGAGGGGGATGAGTTGGGGGACGCGTGTGGCGTTGATGGGAGCGCTCCCATCGCTTGCTGTGGGGGGACTGTAGGAGCTGTCCATGTCCCTGACAAGACTGTGCGCGGATCCGCTCCGGCCGGGTGGAGGCCCGACCGGCCGGTCGCGGATCACATGAGGTTGACCAGCTGGAGGTAACGGGTCCAGTCCCACAGCGGACCGGGGTCCGTGTGGTCGCTGCCCGGCACCTCGTGGTGCCCGATGATGTGCTCCCGGTTCTTGGGAATGCCGTATCTCGCGCAGATCGCCGAGGTCAGCGCCGCCGAACTCGCGTAGAGCGCGTCGGTGAAGCAGGCAGGCTTGTCCACCCACCCCTCGTGCTCGATCCCGATGCTGCGCGTGTTGTAGTCCCAGTTGCCCGCGTGCCAGGCGATGTCGGCCTCGCGGACGCACTGCGCGAGGTGCCCGTCGGAGGAGCGCACCACATAGTGCGCGGACACGTTCTTCTGCGGATCCTGGAAGATGCCCAGGGTGTCGGCGTAGGTCTCCTGGCTGACGTGGATGACCACGTAGTCGACGGGATGGGCCTTCGGGCGGCTGGACCGGGTGTAGTTCGACCCGCTCGCCGGCCGCCACTCGGCGCCCGGGTGGTCGACGTCCTGGGCCCGGGCGCCGGCCCGGGTGTCCGTCAACAGCGCGTAGGAGGCGGCGGCGAGGGCGGCGCCGCCGGCGAGGAGCCGTCGTCTGCTGGGGAGCGGTCGTGTCCGTTCCATGAGGAGTCGCCTTCCGTACGTGGTCGATGTGCTGAACCTGGCTTGCGGCTGACGGGGCGTCGTGGACGTGTTCGCCCTCGTGTGCGGGCCAACGGCCTCACGGAGGCCGAGGTCGCGGACGAGGGTGGTGTGCCCAGGGTGGCGCGCACACCCGCGTGAGCACCGTCACGACCCGGTCCCTCCTCCAGATGGCGGTGGACCCGGCGGACGCGTCCGCCGATCTCGTGGCGGCTGCGTTCCGCGTGAATCACGGTACGGCGAGCGAGGGTTGGGCAGGGAGAAGCGGCGCCTTCCGGTGGACAACCGTCCGACTGGGGATAACTTCGCCACCCGATCGAGTGAGGGCCGGCCGTGTGCCGGAACGCCGACGAGCGAGCGGCGGCGACCAGGGCGGGTCGGGACGGGTCGGGACGGGTCGGAGCGGTTCAGGCCCGTTCCGCGAACGCCGCCGGGTCGTCCAGCACGGCCCGCACGACCGAGTGCGCGGCACCCAGCAGCGGTCCCTGGGGTCCCAGCGCTGACACGGTCACCGGGCATGCCGGACCGGCGGTGCGCCGGGCCAGTTCGTCGCGGAGCGCGGGCAGCAGCCAGGGCGCGAGTTCGGCCAGGGCGCCGCCCAGGACCACGCTCTCGGGGTCCAGCAGGTTCACCGCGCCGGTCAGCGCGATGCCGAGCGCGGTCCCGGCGCCGGTCAGGGCGTGCCGTACGCCCTCGTCGCCTTCCGCCGCGCGCCGCGCGAGCAGGCCGACGCGGTTCTCGCCCGGGGCCAGACCGGCCGCCCGCAGGACCGCCTCCTCGCCGGCGTACTGCTCCAGACAGCCGCGTCCGCCGCAGGCGCACGCGGGCCCGTCGGGGCGGACCGGCACATGCCCCAGCTCACCCGCGAAGCCCCGGGTGCCCCGCAGCAGCAGCCCGTCCACGACCACCGCCGCGCCGATGCCGATCTCGGCCGAGACATGGAGGAAGTCCCGTGGCGTGCCGTCACCGAGCCATAGTTCGGCGAGTGCGCCGAAGTTGGCCTCGTTGTCCACGGTCAATGGCATGTCGACGGTCAGAAGGGCGCGGAGGTCGGTGTCGTGCCAGTCGAGGTTGGGGGCGCGTACGACGGTCCGGGTGTCCCGTGCCACCAGGCCCGGCACCGCCACGGCGAGCCCCGCCGGCCACAGGCCCTCCGCCTGGGCCTCGTCGACGACCTGGCGGACCAGGCCGGTGAGCTGTCCGAGCACCGGTCCGGCGGAGCGGTCGCGGTTGCCGCCGTGGTGTACGGCCCGGGACCGCACCCGGCCCCGCAGATCGACAGCGCACACCGCGAGGTGGTCGACACCGATCTCCGCACCGATCCCGGCGGGTCCGCTCCCGCTGACCGCCAGCGCCGATCCGGGCCGGCCGACCCGTCCCGGCCGCTCGGGCCCCAGTTCCTCCAGCAGGCCGGAGCGGATGAGCTCGTCCACGAGGGTCGACACCGCCGCACGGGTCAGCCCGATCCGTGACGCGACGGCGGCCCGGGAGAGCCGGCCCTCGGCGCGGACGGCGTGCATCACCCGGGCGAGATTGCGGCGTCGCATGCCCTGCTGGGTGTCCGGCAGCGGACGTCCGGGACCGGCCGGGTGCCCGGTGTGCGGCGGTGCGGTCATGCCTCCTCGGTTCTCGTCGATGTTCTCGGCAGTCCCCGTCGATGTCCTCGGCGGGGACATGGCTGTTTCCAGGTGGTTCATCGCGGCCACGCGCGCCGGCCGGCGGTGTTCAGCCGGCCGGCCCAGGCAGGCGGTGATCACCTGGCGTACTCACCTGGCGGGCGCGCTCCGCTCCAGCAGCGGGGCCGCGTCGGAGAGTACTCCGGAGATCCGGGACAGCGTCGCCTCGTCCCGCTCCACGGCATCCAGCACCGGACCGGCGGCGGTGTTCCAGCGCCGCGCGACCGCTGCCGCGTCCTCTCCGGTGAGCAGACCGGCCGCCTGCGCCGCCGCCCCGAGAGCCACCAGTTCCCGGGCCTCGGGAATCTGTACCGGGCGCCCGGAAAGCCGCCGTACGGTCTGCTGCCAGGCCGCGCCGCGGGCACCGCCGCCGATCAGAAGCAGGGGGGCGGAGGGATCGGCGTCCGCGCCGAGGACCAGGTCCAGCGCGCCCAGCAGGGCATGGACCGCGCCGTCGTAGGCGGCCTGGAGCAACTGGCCGCCGGTCGTGTCGTGCCGCAGTCCGTGCAACAGGCCGGAGGCGCTCGGCAGGTTGGGGGTGCGCTCACCGTCCAGATACGGCAGCAGCGTGACGTCGGCGCAGGGCTCGACGGCCTCCCGGTCCAGCCCCACCAGCGTCGCGACCCGGTCGACGGCGAGCGTGCAGTTGAGGGTGCACGCGAGCGGCAGCCAGTCGCCGCGCGCGTCCGCGAAACCGGCCACCGTGCCGGTCGGGTCGGCGGGGCGGTGCCGCGTCACGGCGTACACCGTCCCCGACGTCCCCAGGCTCATCACCGGCACGCCGGGGCTGACCCCCAGGCCCAGCGCGGCGGCCGCGTTGTCGCCGGTGCCGGGGGCGACCAGGGTGCCCGTGGCGAACGGCAGGTCATGACCGCCGCGTACGGTGCCGGCCACCTCGCCGGGCCGCACGACCCGGGGCAGCAGCGCCGGATCGAGCCCCACGCGCGCGAGGGTCTCCTCGTCGTACGCCTCCGTCCCGGCCGCCCACCAGCCGGTGCCGGACGCGTCACCGCGGTCGGTGGTCCCCTCGCCGGTGAGACGCTCGGTGAGGTAGTCGTGGGGGAGGCGTACGGCCTTGGTCGCGAGGACGGCCTCCGGTTCGTTCTCCGCCAGCCAGGCCCACTTGGTGACGGTGAACGAGGCACTGGGGACGCTGCCCGTGCGCTCCGCCCACGCCTTGGGGCCGCCCAGCTCCTCGATCAGGCGCCGCGCGTGCGGTGCCGAACGCACGTCGTTCCAGAGCAGGGCCGGGCGCACCGGCTCCCCCCGCGCGTCCAGCGTGACCAGTCCGTGCTGCTGTCCGCCGATCGACACCGCGGCCGCCTCGTGCGCCGCCTCGCCGCACTGGCGCAGCGCCTCGCACAGGGCGTCCCACCACTGGCGCGGATCGCTCTCGCGGCCCGCCCCCGACGAGACGGTGTGCGGGGCCTGGCCGCTCGCGACGACCCGGCCGGTGGCCGCGTCGACCACCAGTGCCTTGGTGGACTGGGTGGACGTGTCCACACCGACGACGAGCGGACCCTCGGCTGCTGACATCGGGCTTCTCCCTCTTTCCGCGGCTCTGCGCGATTCCGACCTGGGGCTCCAGGGATGTCTCCACGGGCTTCCGCTTCGGAGCCAGGACCGCGAAGACACGGACATCACTCCTCCGAGACACCCTTGACCCTTCCCAGGAATGCGTCCGCATACTAATTTGTAAAGTGCCATGACGAAATAGGCGCAAGCGAGCGAGGAGCCGCGACATGAGCTACCAGCCCACTCCCGAGGACAGGTTTACGTTCGGTCTGTGGACCGTTGGCTGGCAGGGCAGGGACCCGTTCGGGGACGCGACCCGGCCGGAGCTGGATCCGGTCGAGTCGGTGCGGCGTCT
>NZ_JBIVWS010000018.1:0-140354 GCF_044768905.1 Streptomyces sp. NPDC090994 | reverse complement strand
AACACCACCACCGGCACGCACACCGGCCCGGCCTCCCAGACCCCGCCGACCACGACCACGACCAGCGACACACCCACACCGGTCAGCACCGTCCAACAGCAGCCGCACAGAACCGACACCACCACCACCGACACCACCACCGACGTCACGGACGTCACGGCCGTCATGGACGACACGGACGTCACGGCCGACACCCCGAACACGCAGCCCGGGAACCCCGGCCGCACCGACACCCCGCTCCCCTCCACCACCTCCGCACCGACCGGAGCACCAACCACCGGCAACCCCGCCTCCAGTACCTCCCCGGCGCCGCCGCCCGCCCGCACCGCTCCCGCCGCCCAGCCGTCACCGCACACCGCCGACACCGACACCGACACCGACACCGACACCGACACCACTGACGTCCCCGACACACAGAACGTCATCGTCCCCCTGGACGACGAACAACGGCGTTTCATCGCCGCCCAGGTGACCGCCGCCGATGTCCCGGAACACCTGCCGGAGGCGGCCCCCGACACACCGGTGACCGTCCAGGACCTGGACCGTGCGGGTGTCGCGCTCACCTTCGAGCAGCAGGCGCAGGCCGTGCTCAGCGGTGGCCCGTTGTCCCTGACCTTCGGCGACCTCCCCGTGGTCGACCAGGTCAAGGTGCTGATGACCACGCCGGGTCCCTGGCCCGCGGCCCTGGACGCCGTGGCCGCCAACGCCACCCGGCGGCTGTGGCAGGACGCCTACCTGAACTCACCCGGCGGCGCCCAGCGGAATTGGGACACCGCGGTCGGCCTCGTACTGCCGGCGGAGTCGCACCCCGTGCTCGCCGACTCCCGGTACGGGGACGAGCCGTACCGCGACGCCGTACGGCAGGTCGCCGATCTCCTGGCGGACGGGGCGGGCCTCGACGCCGCGGCCGGCCTCGCCGATCAGCTGCGGCAGGAACTGGGACTGCCGGGCCGTATGAGTCCCGGCCATATGAACTTGGACCGTATGAGTCCCGACCGTATGGATCCGGACCGTATGAGTCCCGACCGTATGGATCCGGACCGTATGAGTCCGGACCATGCGAGTGCCGACCCTCTGAGTCCCGACCGTACGAGTGAGGAGCCCGCCGCCCCGGCCGGGGTCCCCGAGCCCGTCCCCACCACGGGCGCCGCCGACCCGCACGTCCCCGCTCCCTCCGTCACGGCGTCCGCGGTCCCCGTCGGTGCGACCCTGACTCCGCTCGCGGACCCGCCCGCCCCGGGGTCGCCCACCGGCAGCCTCGGTTCCGCCGACATGGATCTCGGCACTCCCGAGCCTGAGGGCCAACAGCCGGTCCCCACCCCGGAGTACGGGCCCGATCCCGCCCACGCCGCCGAACTCACCCGCGTCTTCGGGGCCGGCATCACCGGCAACCCCCTGCACCCCTCCCTCCTGGACGCCGTCGGCCGGCTCGACGCCCTGCGGCAGGCGGGCCACGGTCCCGCAGGCGACCCCGGGCCTCTCGATCTCGACGCCGTCGCACGGCAGGTTCTGCTGCTCGACCCGGGCACCCCCGTCACCCACGACCACCACGGCGACCTCTTCCGGATCGCCCTGGACCCGGCGATGGAACAGGCCTCCACGCTGGCGGCGTTGGCCGCCTTCGGGCTCGCTCTCAATGGCGGGCTGGCCACGCCCAGCGCCCTCACCGGGCAGGACGGCACCCCGTACGGCCGGGTGTGGAGCGGTGCCCCGGGGGCCGGCCACGGGCTGGACGTGGACCCCGACGCGACGAGCGTGAAGGTACGCCACCCCGACGGACGGGAGGAGATGAGCACCCCACGCCCCGCCCCCTGGAGTCCGGGGGCGGAACGGCCGCGGCCGTACGTCGTCATGGCGTCGGGCAACTCCCACGCGATCCTCGTCCGCACCAAGGACGGCGCCCGTGTCTCCGCGCCGCCGGCCGTCCTCGCCGAACTGCTCGCGATGGACCCGGTGTTGTCCGCCCTGCCGCCCGAGGTCCCCGTCCTCCTCGTCGTGCCCTACGCCGGTGGCCGGCAGCTGGAGCTGCCGCGTGCGCTCGCCGACCGGCTCGGGCGTGAGGTGTGGTCCACCAGCGGTCAGCCGGTCCTGGGCCGCCGGGACGAGACCGGTCGGGCGCCGCTGGCCCTCCTGGACCGGCCCGGCGTCCCCCGGGGGGACTGGATCCTCAGCCGGCCCGGCGAGGTGGTGCCGGAGGACCGTGCGGACGTTCCCCAGTGGGAGCGCCGCATGATCAGCCACACCATCGTCGCCGACGAGAACGGCCACCCGCAGCTCGGCCGGATGGCCTTCAACCCGGCCGAGCTGGCCGGTGTGCGGGAGTACCGGGCCCGCAACGTGCACCGGATCACCGGCTTCGCCCGGCGGCACCCCGGCTCGCTCGGCACGACCGCGCGGACACCGCTGACCGTGGGCGCGGGCACCGACGAGCAGGTCTACCACCTGATCATGCACGCCTCCCCGCACACCGTCTCCGTCCCGCAGGAGGACGGCAGCACCTACCACGCGTCCGGCGGGGAACTCGCCGGCTGGCTCTCCCGCCGGCCGAGCGTGCGGCGCCTGCGCGAGCAGGACTGGATCTACCTCGACGCCTGCTGGACCGGCGGGAGTTACCAGCGCGGCAGAACCGGGACCGCCGCCGACCTGGCCACCCGCCCGCAGCCGGCCGCCGACCCGCTCACGGAGGTCCCCACCGCCCAGACCGTGGCCAACGGCACCGGCAAACGGGTACGGGCCATCGACCGTCCCGCCGGCCACCACCACGACCCGGGCGACCCGTCGCAGATCTGGCTGGAGGCGTACACCGACGCGCGCGGGCGGGGCGGTCAGGTGCGGGAGTTCCACCCCGAGCCGTCCGACGGCGAGCTGGCCTCCCGCGCCCGGACCGCGGGCCTGCACACCGGCCCGGACCCGGTGCCCGCGGAGACCGTCGCGCGGACCCTGCGCCTGGTGCGCGCCCTGCGTCTGGCCCTGGGCCCCGGTGTCGACGGCGACCCCTCCTACGGTGATCTGCTGCGCGGCATCGGAGCGCTGGAGACGATGCGGCAGTCCGACCCGGCCCTGCTCGGCACCGGACCCTTCACCATGGACCTCTTCCAGCGGCTGGCCTTCGCGCACCTGCGCGACCACGGCGGCGGCCCGGGCCCGGTGGACGCCACCGCCTACCGGGACCTGCTGACCCGGGCGGCCACCGCGCCCCCCGGTACCGCGCTGAGCCGTTTCGCGCGCGTGCCCCAGCTCGTCGGAGTGGCCCAGCAGACACGGAACTTCGGCGACCTG
Organism: Streptomyces sp. NPDC090994; assembly: GCF_044768905.1. Classification (NCBI taxonomy): domain Bacteria; kingdom Bacillati; phylum Actinomycetota; class Actinomycetes; order Kitasatosporales; family Streptomycetaceae; genus Streptomyces; species Streptomyces sp. NPDC090994. The sequence goes on along the minus strand of NZ_JBIVWS010000018.1, from coordinate 137,075 downwards.
CCGGGGACGGTCCGCAAGGTGCTCCGCCTGGACCCCGCGGAACCGGTCGGCGAGGCGGAGGTGTCGCGGCTGTACTGGGCACAGGTCAAAGCCTTCGAGTGGCTCAACGGGCTGCCCGACGTCACCGCCACCGCCGCCCGCGTACTGCACCTGCCCGCGTCCGCGCCCGGCCCCGGGCACCGCGCCCAGCTGGGCTGGCTCGCCACCCGGGCGGTCGCCGCCGGGCGTGACCTGTCCGATCCGGTCGAGCTGGCCGCCTTCCACCTGGAGGAGCTGGGCGCCTTCGCACCGGAGAGCCTGCTGCCGGGAACCGACGGGCGGCCGGCCGGCCGCAACTGGGTCTCCCCGGTGCCGGGCGCCCGGCTGGACGGCTCGGTCGTCGGCACCACCGCGCCGCAGCCCGACGGCACGCACCGGCGTACCGGGAGCCAGACGGCTCCCTGGGCCGGTCCCGACCGGAGCCCCGCCTATGTCGTCGCGGCGGACGACGCCGGGCAGGGCCGGGTCTGGATCACCCTGCCCGGCGGACGGCGGCTCGCCGTGCCGTACGCCGAGTTCGCCGAGCTGGTCGCCCACGATCCCGAACTGACCGGCCGGAACCTGTGGAACACCGACGTCGTCCTGGCCGTCCCGCACGCGGGCGCCGCGGCGTTGCCGCAGGCCGGTGCGGCGCAGCCGCTACCGCTGCGGCTGGCGGTCGCCTCGGCCACCGCCCGGTCCGTCTGGGCGCACGCGGGCACGGTCGGCCTGGGGCGCGACGGGACCTCGGGGCCGCTCACCGTGGGCGCGGAGTCCGGTGCCGCCTGGACCCGCACCCACCCCAGGGACCTGTTCTCGCCCCAGCCGCCCGCGCCCGCCCTCCCGACGACGTCGACCGTCTCCGCGCAGCAGAACGTGAGTACGACACCTACCGCGGCCCTCGTCGAAGGCGTCAACTCGGCGACGCCGACCCCGGCCCCGGCCCCGGCCCCGACGCCGACGCCGATGGCCGCGGACTCGGGCACGTCCGTCACCGGGCGCGGGACGACCGGCACGGCCGCCGCGCGCAGGAGGGTCACCACGCCGGCGGGCCGTCACCCGCTGGCCACCATCCCGGAGGACGGCCCCCCACCCGAGCCCCCGAACCCGCCAGAGCCCCCGAACCCACCCGAGCCGCCGAACCCACCCGAGCCCCCGAACCCTCCCGCGCCGCCCGGCCCGCCGGCGCCGCCCGTACGGCCCCGCGGCGTGAACCGGGCCGGCTGGGTCGGCCGCGACCTCGACCTGCGGCGCCCGCCGCGCGTCGACCGCGACCTGCCTCCCGCCCCGGTGGACGGCGGCGGGCCGGTGCGGTTCTCCGACGGCTCCCGGCTGCCCGCGTACATGGGCGGTGTCGCCGCGCTGTACCCGGGGCTCCCGCCGGAACTGCTGCGGCGGTCCTACGCGCTCGGCCAGAGCGACAGCGTGCTGCGCGGCACCGATCAGGTCGCGGCGGAGATCACCGGGCAGCTGGGCCGGCGAGGGCCGCGTCCGGGTGCGCCCGACAAGCGGTGGGGCAGGACCGGACGGAGCCTGGAGGAGGACGTCCGGCTGCGGCTGCGGGAGCGTCCGCAGGCCTTCTTCGGCGACGGCCAGCAGTTCACCTACCGGACCGCGAACGGCCGCACCCGCGTGCTCCGGGTGACGGCCCGGCCGTACGGCAGGTGGGACCGGTTCACCTTCGGCTTCGCCAACCCGGTCAAGATCGACACGATGGCGCGCACCACGGCCACGACCGGCCGCACCGCCGTCAACAGCACCTCCACCTCGCTGGTGCCGGCCGTCCCGCTGGGCCCCGTCAAGCTCAAGTACACGGTCTGGGGCCGGGCCTTCTTCCGTAAGAACTGGGGCAAACAGGTCCAGTACGGTCTGCAGAACCAGACCATGAACCAGAACGAGACCCGCACCACCGACGGCTCGCACGCCCATCTCGACGACGTCTGGTACGACGTCGAGGTCACCGACCGGCTGGGCCGGCCCGTCGACGCGGCCGACCGGAGCCTGCCCGCCGGCAGCCGGGACGGCGTCGCGTTCGGATTCGCGGTCCGCTCGGGGCTGATGGCCCGGATCGCCGACAGCCTCACCCAGGACAAGCCGCCCGCCGAGCGGCTGCCGGAGCGGATGGACCTGGGCGGCCGGCCCGCCTACCGGCTCGTCAACACCGAGGCGTTCGGCCCCATGGCGCACGTCCGGGACTGGGCGCTCCAGCAGCTCGGGGTCGCGTCGGACACCCTCGCCGGCGGGCAGCTGGCCGACTTCTTCTCCACCGACGGCTTCCAGCGCATGAGCCGGGTGCAGAACGCCGGCCGCACCACCACCCCGCCGCTGTTCCGTGACTCCTCGGCCGCCGCGCCGCTCGGCGTCTTCACCGTGGAGGTGCGCTCCGGTGAGGCGCAGCTCATCAGCGAGACCACCGCCGCGGAGCTGCGGGACATCACCCAGGTCACCGTCCGCAACGAGCGTCTCGTCGGCCACAGCACGAGCACCGAGGTCGGCGGCGCGCTCGGCCCGTCCTTCCAGTTCTTCGGCACCGGTCACGGCAAGTTCGACCTGCGGTTGCTGCTCGGCGCCCAGGTCCGCTACGGCAGTTCCCGCGGCCGTACCGGCTCCACCGGCGGCACCGGTTCCGTCAAGGCGGCCGGGCAGGCCAAGGGCAACCCCACCGGTCTGTACTTCGTCCAGAAGACGGTCACCGTCACGGCGCCGCCCGGGAACCCGTCGGCTCAGGGGAGCGCGGCGCCGCGCACCCGGACCTTCCACACCTGGGCCGTGGAGCGGATGACCCGCACCGAGGCCCGCCGGCTGGCCGGCCTGGACCGGGGGCTCGCCCGCGACACCGAGCCCGCCGTGCCGCCGTACCTGGCCGCGGACCGGCCGTCGACCCTCGGCATGGCCCGCCCGGAGGAGTTCACCTTCGACGACGGCGCCTTCACCCGCACCGTGGACGGTGCGGAGCGCAGCTTCCCCGAGCACTTCGCGGAACAGGTGCTGGCAGAGGTCGCCCGCGCCTACCCGGACCTCGTCGCCCCGCTCGCCGAACTCGACCCGGGCAACTCGCGCTGGCGCGGCCCGGACCACTTCCAGATCGTGCTGAACAACACCCTGGAAGTACTGAACACGCTCAACCACCACGGCATGGCGGGCAACCTCGAGACGATGATGACCACCGGGCTGCGGATCGAGCTGGTCGACTCCGGCCGGATCGGCCGCGGACTGCGGTACGTGTGGATCGACGCCGAGCTGACCGGACGGCGCTACGAGGGCCGGCAGCAGGACCTGCGGCTGCGGTTCAGCGCGCCCGGCAGCGAGAACCTGGGCGGCCGGCAGAGCGGTGGACGCGGTCTGCACGGCGGCCTGGAAGGCCTGCTCTCGCTGCGCGACTCCCACACCGACGACATCGGCGGCCCGTCCCAGGCGGGCACGGGCAGTCTCGGCGTGCGGTACGGCGTCCGCGGCGAGTCCGACAGCGTGTACGGGCCGAGCGTGACGCACGAGGCGATGGCCATCGGCACCAAGGGCGCGGACCTGTACAGCTACCGGATCACCCTGACCGCGCGGCGCGGCGGCTTCTGGCGGTTCCGCAGCCTGCTGCGCGGTGTCCTCTTCCTCAACCTGCTCGGCACCCAGCCCTTCGTCTTCCGCGAGCGGGAGACCGGCCTGCTCGGCGCTCCGGACACCGCACCGGCCGCCACCGCCCCGGCCACCGCAGCACCGGCCACCGCCGCGCCGGACCCGGCGCCGCCGGGCGCGGCGGTGGTCGGACGGGTGCTGCTCAGCATCCCGATGGAGCACGTGCCCACGCGGGGCACCGGGCGTACCCCCGGCCCGCTGCACGGTGTTCCGCTGCCCGTGCCGCGCCGGTCCGCCCGCGATCTGGCGCTGACCACGCGCACCCTGTTCGACCAGGCGGCCCGCCGTCGCACCCCGGACCACCACAAGCACCCGTTCCTGACGCTCACCGTCACCTCGCACCCCGGGCTCGCCGATGCCGCGGAGCAGGTACTGAAGGAGGCGTCCGGCGGGTCGTGGCTGCTGACGCAGCAGGGCGCTCCCGCACACGACGCCGCGCTGCGCGCCTTCCAGAGCCAGTACCTCACCGCCAACTTCGACCAGACCTCCACCCCCACCGGCTGGCGGGCCTCGGGACTGTGGGCCAAGGCGCCCTACCTGAACCGCTCCTCGGTGCTCGCCCACCGCACCCGGGTCGTGCCCGGCACCCTGACCGCGCTGACCGGCCCGGTCGGCATCGACACCGAGACCACCCTCGGCGGCGCCACCCAGGTGGCCGGCCGCAACAGCCGCACCAGCACCCTGTTCACCGGCGGCCAGCTGGTCTTCCTCAAGTCCCACCCCACCGGCCCCGGAGTGACCGGCAGTTACGGCATCGTCGTCAGCCCCTACCGTCTCGACCGCACCCGGGCGCGGCAGGTCTCCCGGATCGCCCTCGCCGAGATCAACCGCAAGGACTTCAACCGCCAGGTCCTGGTGTCCGGCGACGTCCAGCACGAGATCGCGGCGGCGTCCACCACGGTCGGCCGGAGCGCGACCGGCTGGCGGCACCTGCCGCGCCGGCTGGCCGGTGCCGCGGGCCGGCGGGTACTGGTCAACGACGGCTGGACGGCGCACATCCCGGAGAAGAGCGCCTACCGGCTGGGGCTGCTCGGCGACCGCTGGGGCGACGTGCCGCGCTACACCCGGCGCACCTGGTCACCGCAGCCGTGGCTGCTGGACAACCCCTTCGGCGGCTTCACCGTCAACGCCCTCAACACCGCGCCCGTCCTGCGGGACTTCGACCGCAGACTGCGTCCGCTCGGGCTGTCCAAGGCCGACCGGGACACCGTGCACCGGCTGGTCTCGGACCGTGTGGTGCGCGCCCTCGGCAAGGAGATGACCGGCTCCGGCCTGACGGTGCCCGCGGAGATCGGCCGCTGGGGCTCGGGCACGGCGCGGATGTGGGTCGGCTCCCGGCAGGTCGGGGTGCGGGCGGAGCTGATCCCCGTCAAGGTGCCGCGGTCCACGGTCAGCGACGGCGACGGGCCCGGGTTCGCCGGTCTGGGACACAGCGTCGAACTGGAGGAGCACCGGCAGGCGGTGGAGACGGTGACCGAGACCCGCGCCCGGGCCTCCGGCGCGAGCGTCGGCACGACGGTCACCGAGGCCGTCCACACCGGCGACCCGGTGGCCCGCGCGGCCGGCCCGAACTACTCCGAGGTCGGCACCACCCAGCAGAGCGTGTCGCAGACCCGCTCCGACGGCAGCGTACGGATCGCCACCGCCACGACCACCCAGGCCCACGGCGAGTACGTCACGCGGTACCGGCTCCGCCTGAGCCTGGACCTCACGGACACCGGCGCCCCCGAGGGACCTGACGGCACCGGCCGCGGCGGGCCCTGGAGCTCCCTCGGGCGGCGGACCGGGCGGTGGTGGCGGAAGGTCACCGGCCGGAGCCGGCTGTCCGTCGAGGCCGAGGGGGACGTCGGGGAGCTGATCGAGCACTACCCCCTCAGCCTCATGCGCCCCGACCCCGTGTCCGCCGCCCCGGGCCCGGCCGGCGACGGTGAGGCGGCGCCGGACCCGCTGGCGCCGCCGGACCTGCCGCCGCCCGGTGCGCCCCGCAAGGTCGCCGTACCGCGCACCATGGGTGCCGGGGGCTGGCGCGACGTACGGCACCCGGGCGACGGGAGCACGAAGCCGTTCACCTTGCCGGAGGACGGGTTCAAGGTCCGCCGGATTGTCGGTCTGAGCCGGCTGCACGAGGCCAACACGCTGGCGCTGGCGTCCGCGTACGACACGGGTCTGAACCTGCCCGAACGCGGCACCCCGAGTGCCGAGCTGCTGGCCCGGGCTTCCGACACCCCGTTGACCCGGGCCGGCACCGGAGCGGCGCAGAACCTGGAGGACGGGACGAGCAACGGGGCCCTCAGCTCGTTCTACGACCGCACGCTCGACGCCGACGGCTACCGCGTACCGGGCCTGACCGACCGGGGCTTCTTCGGCGGTGCCGACGGTGAACTGGCGATGTACTCCAAGCCCGACCTCACCCGGGCCCAGTTGCTGGCCGTCGCGGACGGCATGAAGCACGAGGCCCCCAAGCGTGACACGCAGGGCGGCGGCATGTCGGCCGCCCGCGTCGGCACCACCGAGTCCTCGCTGGGCGGCGGCCCTCTCGTCTCGTCGCAGTCCACCGGCACCAACCAGATGGGAGCGAACGGCCCCGGCGACTCCTCGACCGACTCCGACACCCTCGCCCAGCAGGGCGACCGGCTCGGCTCGGTCAACGTCAAGCCGGACACCACCCGTTCGTTCCTCTTCGCCGTGCCCACCACCTGGCTGAGCGTCGCCGGGGTGCACCACCACCTCAAGGACAGCCGGGTGGCGCGGGCCGTGCGCAGCCCCTTCGGCAACCCGCAGCGGGGACCGCAGGCGCTGGAGACCGAGACCACGGTCCTGGCCTGGGTGCGGGAGGACGTGGCCCGGGACCTCGGCCTGATCGACGACCACGGTTTCCCGCCGAAGGCGGCCAGGGCGTGGGACGCGGTCACCAAGGCCGACAAGGCGTGGACGGCCGCCGACAAGAAGTACTGGGACCGGCGCCGTGACGAGGGGCCCGGACTGGAGGCCGCGCTGGCCGGGGCGGAACGCACGCTGGCCGCGCTCGCCGCCCGTGACGTCGAGGGCCTGCCCGAGATCGCCGCGGCCCGCGCCGCCCTGCGCCGCATCACCGACGAGATCGCCTCCGCGGAGCCCGAGCACGACGGCTGGGCCCGGCTCCAGGACGAGCAGCGGGAGCAGGCAGCGGCGCGGCTGGACGACCTGCTGCGCACGGCCGCCGCGGAGGTGTCGGCGGCCCGCGCGGCCCGGGACGCCGCCCAGCGGCGACTGGACGATTTCGGCCAGGAGCTGACGGACCTGCGCGCCACCGCCGAGGCGCTCGCCGACGAGTACGCCCGGGTCCGCGAGGGAGCCGACCGGCTCACCCGCTGGCACCAGCTCCACGCCACGGAGACCGGCCGCCGCATCCTCGGCAGCACGCCGGAACCGGCCGAGATCACCTTCACCCCACCGGCCGCAGGAGGGGAAAAGAAGGCAGAGAAGACGGAGAAGACGGAGAAGGCGGCGGGCGACGGTGTCGGGCAGGAGGGGCGGCCGGCACACTCCCGGCCGCCGTGGCAGCCCGGCGACGCCCACCCCGCCGTGACCTTCGACGCAGCCTCCGACCACCGCACCCTGACCGCCACCGAGTCCGACGGCCGCACCCGCACCTACGACCTGCACCCGCCGGACGCCGACGGCAACGGCTTCTACGCCGCCCTCTCCCACGCGCTCGGTGACGGCCGGCAGCCGGACCGGCTGGCGAGCCGGATCTCCATGAGCCGCGCCCTGCCCGCTGACGCGCCCCTCGACCCCGAGGCGACCTTCCGCACCCGCGAACTGGAGCTCAGGGCCGGTCTCGCGGGTCCGCGCAACGCCTCGACGCGGACCGCCGTCGAGGCCGCCGGAGGACGCCTCCCCGACGCCGTGCGCGACACGCTCACCCCGTTCCAGCGGGAACAGCTGGTCCGGCTGCACCTGCGCCAGGCCCGGCACTGGGACGCCACCACCGCCGGCCTCGCGGCGTCCACCACCGCGCGCACGCTCGGCGTGAACCTGACGGTGGTCGACGAGGACGGCTCCCACCAGCGGTTCGCCGCGGGCCCCGAGACACCGGAGCCGCAGGAGGTGACCCTGTACCGGCAGGGGGACACCTATCTGGCCGCCCTGCCCCGCCCTCTCGCCCCGGCCTCCGCCACACCGCCGGCCCCGCCGAAGGCGTCCCCGCTCACCGGGAGAACCGGTGCCGCGGGTGTCACCGGCACCGGGACCGGAACCGGAACCGGGACCGGGACCGGAACCGGAACCGGAACCGGGACCGGAACCGGCACCGGAACCGGAACCGACGCCAAGGGCAAGGCGAAGGCGAAGGCGAAGACGATGGCGGACCGCCCGCCCGCAGGTCCCCTCGTCACCACCGGCGGCCGTTCGTTCGTGCTGCGCGAGGTGCCCGCCGACGGGGACTGCCTGATCCACGCGGTCCTCGGCGGCCTCGCGGCGCAGCGGCCGTCCTCCCCCGCGGCCGGCCTGACGGTGCGTCAACTGCGCGACCGGCTGGTGCGCTGGTACGCCGATGACCCGGCCGCCGCCGGGCTGCGCGCCCAGCACGCCGCACGGGACCCGCTGGAGACGCTGGTCCAGGACCTCTTCCCGGACCTCACCCGCCTGCTGGGCATCCTGGGGGAGACCCGCCCACCGGACCTCACCCGCAGGCAGCGCGAGCGGGTGGACGCGCAGTTGACGGACGCCGCACAGCGCCGTCGGCTGCTCGGCCTGGCGGACCTGCGGGACGACCGGGGTCTGCTGGCCGACCTGCCGAGGGACGCCGTACGCACGCTGGTGCCGGCGCTCACCCCGGAAGAGGTGGCGGCGTCCGTGGACCCGCGGCTCGAACAGCGCCTGGTCGCGCGGGAGCAGGCCGACACGCTGCGTACCCGGCTCCTGGACACGCTGCGCACGGCCGGTCCGGACCCCGCCGCCGACGCCTTGTGGCAGCGCATCCGCACCGGACCGCTCGGCGGGGTCGGCCCGCGCGGCATCCCGCAGGGCCGGGACGAGTTCCTCGCCCTCGGCCACGACGACCTCGTCGCCCGCGCACTGGCCGCGCCGGACCTGTGGCACACGCCGTTCTACGACGAGGTCCCGCTGTTGGTGGCCCGCGCACTCGGCGTCGACCTGGTCGTCGTCCAGCCCGACGGCGCCGGCGGCTTCGACGCCCGTTCCCTGGACCCGGAGGCGGCCGGTCCCGCCCTCCACGTCCACTACAACGGCCGGGACCACTACCGGTCGCTCGTCCCGGACGGCACGCCCCCGGGGCCGGCCCCCGTCGCGCCGGCCCCGCCGCAGGCACCGCCCGCACCGGAATCCGACCGGGCCGACCGGGCCGACCGGGCCGACCGGGACTGGCTGGCGGAGCTGGCCCGTCGGCACGGGGCGAGCGAGGCGTACGCGCGCCGGCTCGCCGAGGGGCTGTCCGCTCCCCTGCTCGCCCGGCTGAGGGCCCGGGACCTCGAACGGGACGCCGGTTTCGGAAACCCGGTGCAGCCCAAGCGCGTGAAGGACGAGGAGCGGGACGACCAGGGCGACGTACGCGTCAATCCACTGTGGACACCGCTGGACGAGATCGACCCCGACCTGCTGGTCGCGGGCAGCCGGGACGCCGTGTGGCTCTACACGGTCACCCGGGACGGCCGGGTGCTGGTGGGCAGCGAGGAGCCGTCCGCCGTACTGAGCGAGGACCAGGCGGACGCCCTGCTGGCCGGCCTGCGCGCCAAGCGACCGGGGCTCACGGCGGAGCAGCTGAAGGCGGAGCTCGACGGCCTCGGACACACCGGCGTCGCCGCGGAGTTCGGCGCGGACGGCCGGACGCGGCCGGGGGCGAGCCGGGTGTCCGGCGAGTTCCGGTGGAACCCCGCGCTGCGCTCCTGGACGGTCAACGACAAGTCCGGCCGCTACATGAGCAAGTCGGTCCGCCCGGGCACGGCTCCCGAGACGGCCGCCGGCTGGCTGGACAACGTGGCCGGCCTGTTCACCGAACGGCTCGGCGTCCACGTCCGTCCCGACCAGGTCAAGTCCGCGGCACCGCCGGCCGCCCCCGAGCCCGCGGCCGGTTCGGCGGCCACCCCGTCCGCGCCCGTCACCGCGCTGGTCCTGACCCAGCCCGCCGGCGCCGCCGACTGGCTGCCGGACGCGCTGGCGGCGGCGGTCCGCGACCGGGCCGCCGACCGGCTGGACCTGCCCGGCCTGGGGGCACTGCTGGCAGGACCCGACGCCGGCGACGCGCTGCACCGCTGGGTCGAGTTCCGCCTGGCCGCACCGGACGCCGCGGAACGCGTGCCGGCGCGGCTGTCCGGCCCGGGGTGGGCCGGCTCTCGCACCACCCTCACGCCCGGCGAACTGGAGTCGGTGGGCGTGACGCTGCCGGAGGACCAACGGGCCTTCGCGGCACTGACCGGCGGGCTGCCGGTCACGGAGGTCGCGCTCACTCCCGCCCAGCGCTACCGGCTGCTGCGCCGGTGGGGCGAGGCCGGCGGTGCCGTGACCGTCACGGAGGTCGCGGCCGCCGTGGCCGCCGCGGACCTGGGGCTCGGCCTCACGCTCGTCCGGCCGGACGGGACAGAGGTCCACTACGGTCCGTAGCCCCGGCCGGCCGTCGGAGGCGGCGGTCCCCGTGCCGCCCGCCCCGGCCGCCCAGCACTGCCCCTGCCGGCCGACTGACGGCGACCTCCCGGCAACCTCTCCGCCACCCGCGGCCCCTAGCCTGCCGAACGCCATGACCACAGCACACGACGACCGCGTCTCCCACGGCACCGCGTCCGACGTCCTCCCCCCGCCCCCGGCGCCTCCGCCACCCCGTGCGCCGGCGGACGTCGAGGAGGTCGCGCGGCTCGCTCCGGACCACTGGATCGGCTCGGTCGACCCGGGCTGGCGCACCGGGGGCCCGCCACCGGCCTCGGCGGTGGCGGGGCGCTGGCGCTCGGGGCTCGACGGCACGGTCGAGGAGTGGGAGGGCAACGACGCCTACCGTCCCTCTCCCGAGGCTCTCGGCTGGCCGGCCCCGACCGATCCCGTCGACGCCGCGCTGCACCTCGCGGTCACGGGCTACGGCCCCCTCGACGCCGTGGTCCACGCGCTCGCGGAGGCCCGGCTGATGGTGCTCACCCTGCCGGACGGTTCCCCGGTGGCGGCGACGGCGGCGGACGGCGGCCCGGTGGTCCCCGCCTATACCGCGCCCCAGCACCTGGACGCCGCCGGCGTCTTCGCCTTCGTCCGTCTGTCCGTGCCCGGCCTGCTGTCCCGGCTGCCCCCGGACCACCGGCTGTACCTGAACCCGACCTCCCCGGCGGGCACCGTCCTCGACCTCGACCACGAGACCCTGACGACGGCGCTGAAGAGGGCGCTGACGGCCGCCGCCCCCGCGTCCCCGGCCGCCCCGGACCCCGGCCCGGCTCCGCGGCGCGTGGAAACGGTCGCCGAGTCGGTGCCCGGGTTCCCCGCACGGGCGGCCGAGCCGGGACGGCCGTAACCGGCACACGGTCCGGCGGGCCACGGTCCGGCGGGCCACGGTCCGGCGGGCCACTGACCGGCCGGCCACCGCGGGCCGCTCACGTATCGTGACGCGCATGCAGTCCTACACGATCGGCCAGGCGGCACGGCTGCTCGGCGTCAGTCCCGACACCGCGCGCCGCTGGGCGGACGCGGGCCGGGTGGCCACCCACCGGGACGAGGCCGGGCGGCGGCTCGTCGACGGCCGGGACCTGGCGGCCTTCTCGGTCGAGCTGGCCAAGTCCGGCGGCGGCGAGGAAGACACCTCGTACACCTCCGTCCGCAACGCCTTCCCCGGCATCGTCACCGCCGTGAAGCTCGGCGACGTCGCCGCGCAGGTCGAGATCCAGGCGGGTCCGCACCGGCTGGTGTCGCTGCTGACCCGTGAGGCCGTGGAGGAACTGGGACTGGAGGTCGGCATGGAGGCCACCGCCCGCGTGAAGTCGACCAACGTGCACATCGACCGCGCGTGAGCGGCACCCGACGCGCTCGCTGACGCATCTGCCACCTTCATAGTCCACAGATCACGCTGATGCGAACCTGTCGGAGACTTCAGGCTCGCATCTGCGGCATTATCATCAGGACATCCTGCTGTCAGGAGTCCGAGGGAGTGGACCTGTGATGACCCGTGCCCGTGCCCGTACTCGTACCCGTACGCTGCCGGCGGCCGGAGCGGGCGTCGCCGCGCTGCTCGCGCTGAGCGCCTGCTCGTCGTCCGACGACTCCGCGGCGGCCACCCCGGACTCCTCCGCCTCGGACCAGCTGTCCGGCACGGTGACCGTCTTCGCCGCGGCATCGCTGAAGGAGAGCTTCACGACGCTGGGCGAGACGTTCGAGAAGGCCCACCCCGGCACGAAGGTGACGTTCAGCTTCGGCGGCAGCGACTCCCTCGCGGCGAGCATCACCGGCGGCGCCCCCGCCGATGTCTTCGCCTCGGCCAGTCCCAAGACGATGAAGATCGTCACGGACGCCGGGGACGCGGCGGGGACCCCCGTCACCTTCGTCCGCAACCAGCTGGAGATCGCCACCCTGCCGGGCAACCCCGACGGGATCGCCTCGCTGGAGGACCTCACCGACTCCGGTCTGAAGGTCGTGCTGTGCGCCGAGGAGGTGCCGTGCGGCGCCGCCGCCAGGACGGCGCTCGACGCCGGCGGTCTCGAACTGACTCCCGTCTCCTACGAGCAGGACGTCAAGGCCGCCCTGACCAAGGTCGAGCTGAAGGAGGCCGACGCGGCCGTCGTCTACAAGACCGATGTGCACGCCGCGGGTGACAAAGTGGAGGGCGTGGACTTCCCCGAATCCGCCGAGGCCGTCAACGACTATCCGATCGCCCGGCTGAAGGACGCCCGGAACAGCGCGGGCGCCGACGCGTTCATCGACCTGGTGCGGTCCGACGAAGGGCAGAAGGTGCTGGCCGAGGCCGGGTTCCTGACGTCGTGACCCCGGCCGACGAAGCGGTCCGCAGCACCCGGCGCCGGCGGGTGCGGGCCCAGGTGCGCGGCGTGCCGCTGCCGCTGCTGGTGCCGGCGGTGATCGGGCTCGCGTTCCTGATCGTGCCGCTGATCGCCCTGCTCGTACGGACGCCCTGGTCGGGTCTGCCCGAGCTGCTGACCAGCGCCGAGGTGTGGCAGGCGCTGCGGCTGTCGCTGCTGTGCGCCACGGCGGCGACGGCGGTGAGCATGGTGATCGGGGTGCCGCTGGCCTGGCTGCTGGCCCGGGTGGAGTTTCCCGGGCGCGGCCTGGTGCGGTCCCTGGTGACGCTGCCGCTGGTGCTGCCGCCGGTCGTCGGCGGTGTCGCCCTGCTGATGGCGCTCGGCCGCAACGGCATCGTCGGGTCGTGGCTGGACGACTGGTTCGGCCTCACGCTGCCGTTCACCACCACCGGCGTGGTGATCGCGGAGGCCTTCGTCGCGATGCCGTTCCTGGTCATCAGTGTCGAGGGCACCCTGCGCGCCGCCGACCCGCGCTACGAGGAGGCGGCGGCCACCCTGGGCGCCTCCCGCTTCACCGCGTTCCGCCGGGTCACGCTGCCGCTGATCGCGCCGGGCATCGCGGCCGGCGCCGTGCTGGCCTGGGCCCGGGCGCTGGGCGAGTTCGGCGCGACGATCACCTTCGCGGGCAACTTCCCCGGCCGCACCCAGACCATGCCGCTCGCCGTCTACCTGGCGCTGCAGAGCGATCCCGAGGCCGCCACCGCCCTGAGCCTGGTGCTGCTGGCCGTGTCCGTCGCGGTCCTCGCCGGGCTGCGCGACCGATGGATGACCGCCGGATGAGCCGGCAGACGTACGACACCGGTCTCGACGCTCATCTCGTCGTGGAGCGCGGTACGTTCAGGCTGGACGTGGAGCTGGCCGTCGCGCCGGGCGAGGTGGTCGCCCTGCTCGGCCCGAACGGCGCCGGGAAGACCACCGCCCTGCGCGCCCTCGCCGGGCTGACCCCGCTCACCGGCGGGCGGCTGCGGCTGGACGGCGCGGCGCTGGAGCGCACCCCGCCGGAACTGCGCCCGGTCGGCGTCGTCTTCCAGGACTACCTGCTCTTCCCGCACCTGACCGCGCTGGACAACGTGGCCTTCGGGCCGCGCTGTCAGGGCGTGGGCAAGGCCGAGGCGCGGGCGCGGGCCGCCGCGTGGCTGGAGCGGCTGGGGCTCGCGGAGCACGCCGGGGTCAAGCCCCGCCGGCTCTCCGGCGGGCAGGCGCAGCGCGTCGCCGTCGCCCGCGCGCTGGCCACCCGGCCCCGGCTGCTGCTGCTCGACGAACCCCTCGCGGCGCTGGACGCCCGTACCCGGCTGGAGGTCCGGGCCCAGCTCCGGCGCCATCTGGCGGAGTTCGAGGCCGTGGCCGTCCTCGTCACGCACGACCCGCTGGACGCGATGGTGCTGGCGGACCGGCTGGTGGTCGTCGAGCACGGGCGGGTCGTGCAGGAGGGCAGCCCGTCCGGCATCGCCCGCCGGCCCCGTACCGACTACATCGCCCAGCTGGTCGGCCTGAACCTGTACCGGGGCGAGGCCGACGGGCACACCGTCCGGCTCGCCTCCGGTCCGTCCGTCGTCACCACCGAGGAGCTGTCCGGGCCGGTCTTCGTGGCGTTCCCGCCGAGCGCGGTCACCCTGCACCGGGACCGGCCCACCGGTTCCAGCGCCCGCAACCTCTGGCACTGCGAGGTCACGGGCATGGAACCGCACGGGGACCAGATCCGGGCGGCGCTGCGCGGCGAACTGGCGCTCGCCGCGGACCTCAGCGCGGTCGCCGCGGCCGAACTCGACCTCCAGCCGGGCGCGGAGGTCTGGGCGACGGTGAAGGCGGCGCAGACCCACGCGTATCCCGACTGACCGGCCGTCGCACGCCTCATCCCGCCAGCGGGTTGGGCAGCGGCAGATAGCGGGCGGCGGCGCCGTCCGCGCCGGTCCAGCGCAGGAGGAGGTTGGTCTTGCCCGGCAGGGTGGGCGCGGTCAGCAGGGCGGGGATCTCGGGGAGGGCGTGCCGGGCCAGTTCGCGGCGGACGGCGGGCCAGGGGTCGAGGCCCGGGTGCCGTTCGGCCAGTGCCCCGGCGATCTCGGTGAGGTGATTGACGACCAGGCAGTACACCAGCCGCTCCCAGCCGGCCTCCCGGGACACCTCCGGCAGCAGCTTGACGCCCTCGGCGTCCCGGAACAGGGCCTGTACGGGCGTCCCGTGGGCGTCGACCGCGACCAGGGTGTTCTGGAGGTGGGCCTCCAGGACGACGCCGTGCTCGTGGAAGGCGGTGAGGGCCGGGGGGACCACCTGGGCGAGGTACGCCTCCCACCAGGCGTCCGGGTCGGCGGTGGCGGCGAGCGGGCTGCCCGTGAAGCCCTCGGCCAGGCCGGCGGCGAGCAACGGGGTGGCGCCGGGCAGCAGATGGCCGTGGAGTCCGTCGCGGACCAGGACGGCGAGTTCCTCGAAGGCGAAGGCGGCGGTGCGGTAGCCGGTGTCGCCCAGCCAGGCGGCGGGGCGGGCCTGCGCGGCGAAGGCGGCGCGGGCCGCGGTGTCCGTGCGGCGCAGCTTGAGCAGGTCGTGGCGCCACAGCCGGCGGATGTCGTTGGTGATGCGCACGTCGAGGCTGAACTTGAGGAACAGGTCGCTCCGCGGCACGTAGAGGGTGCGGATCGCGGCCGTGGGCCAGGCGGGGGCGGCGGTCTCGCCCAGCCGGACCAGGCGGCCGTCGGCGAAGGCCGGGGCGAGGGCGTCGGCGACCAGGGCGAGCTGCCAGGGGTGCGCGGGCAGCAGCCGGTAGCCGGGCGGGGCCTCGCCCAGGGCGTCCAGGGCCCCGGTGTCGCCCTCCTCGACGACCGCGTCCGCGCGCAGGGCGAGGAGCGTCAGCGGGAAACGGGCGTGCGCCTCGGGGGCGTAGGGCAGCCAGGCCGCGGCCGGGCCGCCGCCGCGGGCCTTGGGCGCGGGGTGGTGGGAGTGGCCGATGAGCAGGGACTGTTCGGAGCGCAGGTACGGGTCGGCGGGCGGCTCGGCGGCGGCGCGGGCGGTCAGCAGGGCGGCCACCGCGTCCCGGCTGTCGGTCATCTCGGTGGGCAGTTCGTGGTTGGGCAGGCCGGTGTGGAGGAGGAGTTCCTCGGCGACGAGTTTGACCAGTTCGGCGTGGTCGACGCGGCGCCAGCCGTCCGCCGTGCGGACCTCCGGCTCGGCGGGACGCCGCCCGCCGCGCACCCGCAGCAGCCGGCCCGTGCCCGGCAGCCGGTACGTGGGCCGGTCGCCGGGGCGCGGGCGCGGGACGGGGCCTGTACCGGGGGCGGGGTCTGTGCCGCGGCCTGCGCCGCGCCGGGAGCCCGTGCCAGGGGCACGGCCCGGCAGGCGCTCGGCCACCTCGCGCAGCAGGCAGTTGAGCAGCGGCACCGCCGCACAGGCGTCGGCAAGCGCCGCGACGTCGTCACGGGTCACGGCGTCGTCGTCGGCGGGCGGGGGCAGGGCATCCACGCGTTCCACTCGTTCCCTACGGTCTGTCATGGGCGGAGAGATCAGTATGTATGGCCTCGTCACCGCACCGTGACGCCCTGTTCGCGACCGAGTCCATGACCGAGCCCGTACCCGTCCCCACCCGCGTTCGTACCCGAGGAGCCCGACGTGCACCGTCCCCCCACCGCCGAAGCCGAGGTCGCCGAGGAACTGGCCGCCGTCCGCCCCGGGCTGCTCCCCCGGTTCACGGCCGTACTCCCGGGCGCCCGCGCGGCCGTGCTGTCCCGGCTCTGGCGTGCGCTGGCCCATGACCCGCTGCCGTGGATCGCCCGCCGCGAACCCGCCGCCGAGGGGCTCGTGCTGCGCCTGCGCGACGGCCGCCGGCTGTACGGCCCGGACGCCGACCCGTATCGCACCGACGCCTACGTCACCGCCGTACGATGCGACGAGTCCGAGTACGCCGATCCGGCGCGGCTGATGACCGCTCTCGCCGTACCCGGTTCCGAGGGGTTCGCCGCCGAACTCGGGCACAGCGTCGCCTCGCTGGCGCTGTCCCGGGCGGGGCGGGAGGCGGGTACCGGGTGGCCGGAGTGCGGCTGGGAGTGGGAGCAGCGGGTGGTCGACGGGCACCCCTTCCACCCCAACTGCCGGTCCCGGCCGGGCTTCTCGGTGGCCGAACAGCTCGCCTACGCCCCCGAGCACGGGCCGCTGGTGTCGCTGCGGCAGGTGCCGGTGCCGGCGGCGGAGTGCCTGGTGTCGGGCGGCTGGCCGGCCGGGATGCGGGACGGGGGGCGGCTGCTGCTGCCGGTGCACCCGTGGCAGGCGGCGCACGTGCTGAAGGGGCTGGGCGATCAGGCGCCGGGGCGGCTGGGCGAGGGGGTCGTGAAGGGGCTGGGCGAAGGCGGCCCCCGGCTCGACGCGCACCCGCTGATGTCCCTGCGCACCCTCGCCGTGTCCGGCGGCACGGCGCCCGGCCCGCACGTCAAGACCGCGCTGAGCGCCCGGCTGACCTCCTCGGTCCGGGACATCTCCGTCGCCTCGATCGCCGCGTCGGCGACCCTGTCGGCGTTCGGCGAGCTGCTGGCCGCGCGCTGCGAGGGGCTGCTGCACATCACCCGGACGCTGGGCGCGGCCACCGCGCACTCCCCCGACCTCGCCGCCGTGCTGCGGGAGTCGCCGGACCTGTACGGGGCGCCCGGGGAGCGGGTCGTCCCGGTGGCGGCGCTGGCGACCACCTCGCTGCCCCGGACGCCCGGCTGGACGGGACGGCTCGCCCGGCTCGCGCTGCGGGTGGGGCTGCGCGCCCTGGAACTCGGCGTGGCCCTGGAGGCGCACGGCCAGAACCTGCTGGTGGTGCTCTCCCCGGCGGGCGAACCCCGCCGGCTGGTCTACCGGGACCTGGCCGACCTCCGGGTCAGCCCGGCCCGGCTCGCCCGGCACGGCATCCGGATGCCGGACCTGCCCGCCCGCATGGTCACGGACGACGTCACGGTGCTGCGCCGCAAGCTGTTCGGGTCCCTGGTGGCGGGCGCGCTGGCCGGTACGGCGGGGAACGGGCCGGCGCTGCGGGCGGCCCTGGAGACGGCCGTACGGGACCTGCCGCGCACACCGGACCTCGCGGCGCTGTGCGAGGAGGCGCTGCCCGCGAAGGCGCTGACGCTGATGCGGCTGTCCCCGGAGCGGCCCGGCGACCAGTGGGCCGCGCTGCCCAATCCCCTCCGGATGTGAACCTGTTGGCACCCGCCCGTTTTGGATCACGGCACCCCGGGTCAATAGGATCCGCCGATGATCACAAGTAAACGGCTGGCGGCGGGTGTCTGCGCCCTGCTCGCCGCGCTGACGGCCGGGCTCGCCCTCCCGGCCCCGGCGTCCGCCGGCGAACCCACCGGCGAGGACGCGCCCCAGGTCGACCTCGTACTCGACGTCAGCGGCTCCATGCGGACCAAGGACATCGACGGCGGGACCCGGATGGCCGCGGCGAAGCAGGCGTTCAACGAGGTCCTCGACGCGACCCCCGAAGAGGTGCGCCTCGGCATCCGGACCCTCGGCGCGGACTATCCGGGCGACGACCAGAAGACGGGCTGCAAGGACACCGCCCAGCTCTATCCGGTCGGTCCGCTGGACCGCACGGAGGCCAAGACGGCGGTGGCGACGCTGACGCCGACCGGCTGGACGCCGATCGGTCCCGCGCTGCTGGCGGCGGCCGGTGACTTCGGCGACGGCACCGGGTCCAAGCGGATCGTGCTGATCAGCGACGGCGAGGACACCTGCGCGCCGCTCGACCCGTGCGAGGTGGCCCGCGAGATAGCGGCCAAGGGCATCGGGCTGACCATCGACACGCTCGGCCTGGTCCCCAACTCCACGATGCGCCGGCAGCTCAGCTGCATCGCGGAGGCGACCGGCGGGACGTACACGTCGGTCGAGCACGCCGACGAACTGACCGACAAGGTCAACCAGTTGGTGGACCGGGCGGCCGACCCGGTGGTGACGCCGGTCGCCACCGAGGGCGCGGACCGCTGCGCGGCGGCGCCGGCGCTGAAGTCGGGTCTGTACACCGACCGCGAGGAGTTCGGGCAGCAGCGCTGGTACCGCGTGGACGTGGCGCCGGGGCAGGAGCTGCGGGCCTCGGTGAGCGTGTCGGCCGACCGTGCCGTGAGCCCCTCGTACGGTGTGCTGCTGCGGGCGGTCACCGCGCACGGCCGGGAGATCGTGCGCGGCGAGGCCGCGGGCGACGGGCGTACGGACGTGATCTCGACGGGGCTGCGCTATCCCAAGGCCGAGGCCGACGAGGACGAGGACGAGAACGGAGCAGGGGAAGGGGAAGGGGCCGCCACCGAGACCGTGTGTCTCGAAGTGGCCCACTCCTTCTCGGCGGCCTCGGGGGTGAAGACCACCCCCGGTCTGCCGCTGGAGCTGACCGTCGACGTCGTGGACGGTCCGAGCCAGGCGTCCGACGTGGCCTCCTTCGGGCTCGGCCGCGGCTGGTGGCTGCTGGGCGCGCTGATCGTGGTGGGCTTCCTCGCCGGACTGGTGTGGGGCTGGGTGTCGCGCTGGCGCGTCGCCGTCTGGAGGACCAACTGATGCGGATCACAGGACTGGTGGGCGCGGCACTGCTGGCGCTCGGACTGGCCGCGGGGCCCGCGGTGGCGGACTCCTCGCCGAGTCCCTCGGCCGAGGACGACGCGCCCACCCAGGCGGGTACGTCGTTCCGTACGGCGACGGAGATCGACCAGGGGCAGCGGGCGACCGCGAGCGGCTCCGCGGGCGACTACCTGTACTGGTCGTTCCCGGCGGACGCCGGGCAGCGCCCCACGGTGAAGGCGACCGTGCAGCTGCCGGACACGCACGCGTCCCAGACCTGGCAGGTCGACGTGTACGACGGGCTGCGCCGCCGGCAGGCCTGCCAGTACGGCGCCCAGACGCGCACCGCGGCGGCGGGCACGTCCACCCTCGAACTGGCCTGTGTACTGCGCACGGTCCGGGCCTGGTCCGAGCCGTGGGCCAATGACCCGCTGCCGGGCACGTACTACGTCCGGCTGACGGCCCTGAGCCTGCCGACGTCCGACCTCGGTCTGCCGGTCGGCGCGGAGGTCCGGGCCGACGCGCGGGACATGGGCGGCGCGGCGGCGGTGGACGGCTCGCTGTCCGAGCCGCTGGTGCCGGGGATCGCGGTGACGTCCGCCCAGGACGACGAGGAGGAGTCGTCGGACTCCGCCGTGCTGTCCGCGATCGAGCCCGAGGACGGCTGGTCCTCCGGCTGGTGGTCCGACCGCTGGGTGTGGACGGGCGTGGGCGCGGTGCTGGCCGCGCTGGCGGGCATCGGCGGCTACGCCCTGACCCGCGGCTCGGGCCGGCCCCGCGGCATCCCGCCGGGCGCCTGACACCGACGACCGCAGCTTCCTGGAAGGCCCGCCCGCCCGGCGGGCCTTCGCGCGTGCGGGCAGCTCTCGCCGGTCCGGAGGGCGTCCCTACGCGGCGGCCTCCCGCAGCGCCTTCGCCAGTACGCCCTCCCCCGTCACCTCGATGCGCCCGGCCCGTACCGCGTCGGTCAGGCTCGTCTCGCCCCGGCCGACGGCGGCACAGGTGCCGGCGTCCAGGGTCAGGCGGGCGTCGGGTTCGCGGGGCGCGGGGCCCTCTCCGTAGGCCGGGCCGTCCGTGGCGCCGGCGTAGAGGTGGAAGACGCCGTCGTGGAAGTCCCCTTCCTCCAGCCGGACTTCGACGACGCCCTCGCCGTCCAGGGCGCTCAGCAGCGGCAGCGCGAACCAGTGGGCGCGCAGGGCGTCCGTGGGCCGCCGCTCGTCCATCTCGCCCGCGCCCCAGCCGCCCAGGGCCTGGAGCACGGGCAGCAACTCCCGGCCGCGTGCGGTGAGTTCGTAGACGTAGGCCGCCGCAGGCGGGGGCAGGCGGCGGCGGGTGGTCAGTCCGTCGCGTTCCATGTCCTTCAGCCGGGAGGCGAGTACGTCCGTGCTCACGCCCGGCAGGTCCGCGTGCAGGTCGGTGTAGCGGCGCGGTCCGGCCAGCAGTTCCCGGACGATCAGCAGGGTCCAGCGGTCGCCGACGACGTCGAGGGCGCGGGCGGCGGAGCAGTACTGGTCGTAGCTTCGGCGGCGAGGTGACATGCGACGCAGTGTAGACAATGTGTTGGACTTTCCAAGCGTGAACTTGGTAAAACCAAGCAACACCAGATACCGGAGGGGAAGCGGCGCATGGAGTTCCGGCAGTCGAACAAGCTCAGCGAGGTCTGCTACGAGATCCGCGGCCCGGTGATCGAGCACGCCGACGCGCTGGAGGAGGCGGGCCACAGCGTGCTGCGCCTGAACACCGGCAACCCGGCGCTGTTCGGGTTCGAGGCGCCGGAGGAGATCGTCCAGGACATGATCCGGATGCTGCCGCAGGCGCACGGCTACACCGACTCGCGCGGCGTCCTCTCCGCCCGCCGCGCCGTCGCCCAGCGCTACCAGACCCTCGGCCTGGAGGTCGGGGTGGACGACGTGTGGCTCGGCAACGGCGTCTCCGAGCTGGTGTCGATGGCCGTGCAGGCGCTGGTGGAGGACGGCGACGAGGTCCTGATCCCCGCCCCCGACTTCCCCCTGTGGACGGCGGTGACCACCCTCGCGGGCGGCAAGGCGGTGCACTACCTCTGCGACGAACAGGCCGACTGGTACCCGGACCTCGCCGACATGGAGTCGAAGATCACCGACCGCACCAAGGCGGTCGTCGTCATCAACCCCAACAACCCCACCGGCGCGGTCTACCCCCGGGAGGTCCTGGAGGGCATCCTCGACCTCGCCCGCCGGCACGGCCTGATGGTCCTCGCCGACGAGGTCTACGACCGCATCCTGTACGACGGCGAGGTCCACCACTCGACGGCGGCCCTCGCCCCCGACCTGGTGGTGCTCACCTTCTGCGGCCTGTCGAAGACGTACCGGGTGGCGGGCTTCCGCTCCGGCTGGCTGGTGGTGACGGGCCCCAAGCAGCACGCGCGCGACTACCTGGAGGGCCTGACGATGCTGGCCTCCATGCGGCTGTGCGCCAACGCGCCCGCCCAGTACGCCATCCAGGCCGCGCTGGGCGGCCGGCAGTCCATCCACGAGCTGACCGCGCCGGGCGGGCGGCTGTGCGAGCAGCGGGACGTGGCGTGGGAGAAGCTCAACGAGATCCCGGGCGTGTCGTGCGTGCAGCCCAAGGGGGCGCTGTACGCCTTCCCGCGCATCGATCCCAAGGTGCACCGCATCCACGACGACGAGAAGTTCGTCCTCGACCTGCTGCTGCGGGAGAAGATCCAGGTCGTCCAGGGCACCGGCTTCAACTGGCCGGCCCCCGACCACTTCCGCATCCTGACCCTGCCGCGCGCGGAGGACCTGGAGGCGGCGATCGGGCGGATCGGGCGGTTCCTGGACGGGTACCGGCAGTAGACCGGCCGTAGTCTTGCCGTATGGGTGATCTCTTCCTCGTACGGCACGGCGAGACCGAGTGGTCGCGGTCCGGGCGGCACACCGGGCTGACGGACGTGCCGCTGACCGAGCGCGGCCGGGAGCAGGCGCGGAGTCTGGTGCCGTTGATCCGCTCGCACCGGATCGGGGCCGCGTTCGTCAGCCCGTTCCAGCGGGCCCGCGAGACGGCCGAGCTGATCGGGCTGCACGGGGTGCGGATCGACCCGGACCTGCACGAGTGGGACTACGGCGGCTACGAGGGCATCACGACGCCGCAGATCCAGCGGGACCGGCCGGACTGGTTCCTGTTCACGGACGGGGTCGCGCCCGGGCCGCCGGACCACCCCGGGGAGACGCCGGAGCAGGTCGGGGAGCGGGCCGACCGGGTGCTGGGGAAGGTGGACGCCGCGTTGGCGGACACCGAGGGGTGCGTGGTGCTGGTGGCGCACGGGCACTTCCTGCGGGTGCTCACCGCCCGGTACCTGGGCCTGCCGGCCTCCCACGGGGCCCTGTTCCAGCTGGCGACGGGGACGCTGTGCCGGCTGGGCGCCGAGCACGGGCGGCCGGTGATCGCGGCCTGGAACGTACGGCCGGGGGCGCCCTCGTAACGTGCCGCGCCGCGAAGTTACCCGTGCGTTCCGCACGGCGGAGTGGTGACAGCGGCAACTGTGCAGGCCCCTGCGGCCCGTGGCACCGTCGGAGCAGTCAGCGGCCGATGGGAGGGAGCGGGCATGAACAAGGGCTACGCCGTGTACTGCGACGCGGACCCGTGCTTCTACGACGCCCCGCACCGCGTCGCCGCCCGGCCGGGCAGCGGCGGACGGACCCGGTACGCCCTGGCCTCGGCGCCCGTCCCGGAGGGCTGGCGGAGCAACGAGTCCGGCGACTGGCTGGCGCTGCGCCCGGCCGGCGCCGAACTGCCCGACCAGGGCTGGAAGATCCATGTCTCGGCCTGTCTGGACAACGCCGAGTCGGTCCTGGAGCGGGTGTGGCGGCACTGTGTGGCCGGGGGTACGGCCTTCAAGTTCGTGCCGAGCCGTTATCTGCTGCACCAGCGCAACGCCAAGTACGCGGACCGGGCCGGCAGCGGCAAGTTCATCACCGTGTACCCGGCCGACGAGGAGCGTTTCGAGCGGCTCGCGGGTGAGCTGTCGCGGCTGCTGGCCGGTGAGCCGGGGCCGCACATCCTCAGCGACCTGCGGCTGGGCGAGGGCCCCGTGCACGTCCGGTACGGCGGCTTCACCCGGCGCGAGTGCTACGACGCCGACGGCGAGCTGCGCCCGGCGGTGGCCGGTCCCGACGGGGTGCTCGTGCCCGATCTGCGCGGGCCCGTCTTCCGGGTGCCCGAGTGGGTGACCGTACCGGCCTTCCTGCGTCCGCACCTGGACGCCCGCGCCGCGACGACCGTGGCGGATCTCCCGTACACGATCGAGTCGGCGCTGCACTTCTCCAACGGCGGCGGCGTCTACCTCGGCCGGGACAGCCGTACCGGCGAGCGGGTCGTCCTCAAGGAGGCCCGTCCGCACGCCGGTCTTGCGGCCGACGGCGCCGACGCGGTGACCCGGCTGCACCGCGAACGGCGGGCGCTGGAGGCGCTGTCGGGGCTGGACTGCACGCCCGAGGTGCTGGACCACCTCACCGTCGGCGAGCACCACTTCCTCGTCCTGGAGTACCTGGACGGCAAGCCGCTCAACACGTTCTTCGCGCGCCGCCACCCGCTCATCGAGGCCGACCCGGGCCCGCGGCGGCTGGCCGAGTACACCGACTGGGCGCTCGACGTCCACGCCCGGGTGGAGAAGGCCGTGGCGGACGTCCACGCGCGGGGCGTGGTCTTCAACGACCTGCATCTGTTCAACATCATGGTCCGGGAGGACGGCGGGGTCGCCCTGCTGGACTTCGAGGCCGCGCACCACGTCGACGAACCCGGCCGGCAGACCGTCGCCAACCCGGCCTTCGTGGCGCCCGCCGGCCGGCGGGGCGTGGCGGTGGACCGGTACGCGCTGGCCTGTCTGCGCCTCGCCCTGTTCCTGCCGCTCACCAGCCTGTTCGCCCTGGACCGGCAGAAGGCGGCGCACCTGGCCGACCTGGTGGCGGAGCAGTTCCCGGTGGACCGGGCGTGGCTGGACGCGGCGGTCGACGAGATCACCGACGGCGCGGCGGGCGCGTCCCCGGCCCGCGGGGCGGCCGGGCCGGTGGTTCCCGTCCAGCCGGGTGACTGGCCGCGCAGCCGGGAGTCGATGGCCGCCGCGATCCACGCGTCGGCGACCTTGTCCCGTACGGACCGGCTGTTCCCCGGGGACATCGCGCAGTTCGCGACGGCGGGCGGCGGGCTGGCGTTCGGCCACGGCGCGGCGGGGGTGCTGTACGCGCTGGCCGTCAGCGGCGCGGACCGCGACGAGGACGAGGAGCAGTGGCTCCTGGACCAAACCGAGCGGCCGCCCTCGGGGATGCCGCTCGGTTTCCACGACGGACTCGCCGGGATCGCCTGGACGCTGGAGCACCTGGGCCATCGCGACCGCGCGCTCGGCCTCGCCGGGCTGCTCCTCGACCAGTCCTTCGACGCCCTCGCCCCGGACCTGTACGGCGGCACCGCCGGGCTCGGCCTGGCCCTGGACTCGCTGGCCGCCACGACCGGGGACGCCGCGCTGCGGTCCGCCGCCCTGCGCTGTGCCGACCTGACGGCCCGTGGGCTGCGGGACGGCTCGTCCGTCCGGCCGCGCGCGGGGCTGCTGCACGGCGCGACGGGCGGCGCCCTGCTCTTCCTGCGGCTGTACGAACGCACCGGGGACACCGGGCTGCTCGACCTCGCCCGGGACGCCCTGCGCCGGGACCTCGCCCGCTGCGTGCGGGGCGCGGGCGGCGCGCTCCAGGTGGACGAGGGGTGGCGCACCATGCCCTACCTGGGCGCGGGCAGCGTGGGCATCGGGATGGTGCTCGACGACTACCTGGCGCACCGCCACGACGCGGAGTTCGCGCGGGCGAGCGACGAGATCGTGGCCGCAGCGCAGGCCATGTTCTACGCCCAGCCGGGCCTGTACCGGGGCGTGGCCGGGATGGTGCTGCACCTCGCGCGCACCACGGCCACCGGGCCCGGCACCGGCCCCGGGGCGGTCCGGCGCCAGCTCGACGCGCTGTCCTGGCACGCCCTGTCGTACCGCGGCCGGCTCGCCTTCCCCGGTGAGCAGATGATGCGGCTGTCCATGGACCTGTCCACGGGGACGGCCGGCTGTCTGCTGGCCGTCGCCTCCGCGCACGGCGGCCCGCGCGCCGGGCTGCCGTTCCTCCCGCCGCCGCGCCCCCGCGCGGCGGCCCCCGACTCGGCCTCATCAGGGGTCGTGATGAAACAACGGAACCCGTTGCCGTACCAGAAGGAGCTGTCATGAACCTGTTCGAACTGCAGTCGCTGGAGACCCCCAAGGACGAGGCCATGGGCGACGTCGAGACCGGCAGCCGCGCCAGCCTGCTCCTCTGCGGCGACAGCAGCCTGAGCGTCACGACCTGTAACTGACGACGCCGCTCGGCACCGGCGCCCCGGGTTCCCGCCCGGGGCGCCGGGTTCGCGTCCGGCGGAAGGAGGCCCCTTGGGATCCGGTGGCGCGCGGCCGGGGCGGACACCAGAACTGCTGGTGCTGCTGTGCTCGGTGGGGGCGGCGGTCGCCGCGGTGGCCCAGCCCTTCGTGCTCGGCCGCACCCTCGATCTTCTGCTGCGCGGCGGTGACACGGCCCGCTGGCTGCTCCTCAGCGCCGGGCTGCTGCTCGGCGAACTGCTGCTGGACAGTCTCACCTCGCTCTGCACCGGCCGCTGCACCGCCGGCTGGACGGCAGCGGTCCGCTCCCGCGCCTTCGCCGGGCTGCTGGGCTCCGCACCCGACCGGGCCCGGGAGTTCAGCCCCGGGGACGTCGGGACCCGGCTGACCCTCAACGCCGCCGCCGCGGGGGGTGCCCCGGCCGCCCGGGCCGCGCTGGCGGCCTCGCTGGTCACGCCGGCCGGCGCGCTGGTGGCGCTGGCCCTCGTCGACGTATGGGTGGCGGCGTGCGTCCTGGCCGGGCTGCCCGCGCTGGCGCTGGTGCTGCGGGCGTTCGCGCGGGACTCCGGCGCGTCGGTCGCCGCCTACCAGCGCGTCCAGTCGGAGATCGCCACCCGGCTGCTGGAGGCCCTGGACGGCGCGACGACGATCGCCGCGGCGGGCACGGCGGCGCGGGAAAGGGAGCGGGTGCTGGCGCCGCTGCCCGAACTGGCCGCGCTGGGGCGGCGGATGTGGGTGCTGCACGGCCGGGCGCTGGGCCGCAGCGGCGTCCTGGTGCCCCTGCTGGTGCTGGCCGCCACCGCCGTCGGGGGGCTGCGCCTGGCGGCGGGCGCCCTGAGCGTGGGCGGCCTGCTCGCCGCGGGCCGGTACGCGCAGCTGGCGGCCGGCGTCGGCGGGGCCGCGTCGTTGCTGGGCGCGGTGGTACGGGGCCGCCAGGCGCGCGCCCGGACCCTGGAACTGGAACGGCTGCCCCCGCTGGCGTACGGCACGCGGCGGCTGCCGCCGGACGGACCGGGCTCGCTCGAACTGCGCGGGGTGCGGGTGGTGCGCGACGGCCGGGAGGTGCTGCGCGCCGACGGCCTGCGGGTGCCGGGCGGCGCGACGGTGGCGGTGGTCGGGCGCGGCGGGGCGGGGAAGTCCGTGCTGGTGGCCGTGGCGGGGCGGCTGACCGACCCCGACGAGGGGCAGGTGCTGCTGGACGGTGTCCCCCTGGACCGGCTGAGCCGTCAGGCGTTGCGCTCCGAGGTCGCCTTCGCCTTCGAGCGCCCGGTGCTGGGCGAGGGCACGGTCGCCGAGGCGGTCGCCGCGGGGGCGCGGCGGGCCTCGCCCGAGCAGGTGCGCGCCGCGCTGGGCGCCGCGGGCGCCGACGGCTTCGTACGCCGGCTGCCGCACGGTGACGGCACGCCGCTGACGTGGGCGCCCCTGTCCGGGGGTGAGCACCAACGCCTCGGTCTGGCGCGGGCGTTCGCGCACGCGGGACGACTGCTGATCATGGACGACGCGACGTCCAGTCTGGACACGGCCACGGAGCACGAGGTGGACCGGGCGCTGCGCCGCTCCCCGCGGCCGGGCACCCGCCTGGTCGTCGCCCACCGGCCGTCGGTCGCCGACCGGGCGGATCTGGTGATCTGGCTGGAGGAGGGCCGGGTGCGGGCCGTCGCCACCCACCGCGAACTGTGGCACACCGCCGACTACCGCGCGGTCTTCGCCGCGGGCGGCACGGGGGCCGGGCCTTCCCCGGTACGGCGCCCGGCGTCCGAGCGGGCACGGCCGTGAACCCCGTCGACGGGGGCGGCGGGATGCCCATGGCGGCGGACGGGGCGCCCGGCGGAAGCGAGGGCGAGGTGTCCGTCGCGGACGGCGAGGCACCCGCCGCGCAGGACGGCTCCGGGGCGCTGCGGCGGGTCAGGGGGCCGGCCCGGCGGTTCCTCGGCCGGCGCAAGAAGGTGCTGGCGCGGCTCGCGGCGTGGTCGGTGGTGGAGGCGGGACAGGCGTTCCTGGTGGGTTACGGGGTCGCCCACAGCGTCGATCAGGGGTTCCTCGCCGGCGACACCCGCACGGGGCTGCTGTGGCTCGCGGTCGCCCTGGTCGCCGTACTGTTCGGCGCGCCGGTGATCCGAGGCGTGTTCGCCGAGTTGGCCGGGCTGACCGAGCCGCTGCGCGACGGGCTGGTCCGGCGGGCCGTCGACCGGTCCCTGGCGCGGGCGTTGCACGGGCCGGGCGGGACCGACCGGGCCGCCGTCTCCCGGCTGACCAACCAGGTCGAGATCGCCCGGGACAGTTTCGCCGGTCTCGTCCTCACCCTGCGCTCGTTCGTCTTCACCGCCGCCGGGGCCCTGCTGGGCCTGCTGTCGCTGCATCCGGCGCTGCTGGTGGTGGTCCTGCCCCCGCTGCTGGGTGGTCTGGCCCTGTTCCTGGCGACGCTGCGGCCGATGGCGGCGGCGCAGCGCCGTGCCCTGGCGGCCGACGAGGCGCTGGGCGACCACGCGGCGCGGACCCGGGCGGCGCTGCGTGACCTCACGGCCTGCGGGACCGGCCCCGACAGCGCCCGGCACAGTGCCCGCCTGGTCGCCGACGCCGCCGCGACGGCCCGTGCCCTGGCCGGCTGGACGGCGGTGCGGACGGCGGCGCTGGGCGTCGCCGGGCATCTGCCCGTACTGGCGCTGCTGGCCGCCGTGCCCTGGCTGCGCGGCCGGGGAGTGACGGCGGGCGCGCTGCTGGGCGCGTTCACGTACCTCGTCCAGTCCCTGCTGCCCGCCCTGCACACCCTGATGACCGCCCTCGGCGCGGCGGGCGCGCGTCTGCTGGTCGTCCTAGACCGCATCACCGGCCCCGAAGCGTCGCCGGCGGGGGCGAGGGCGGGGGGCACGGGGGCGGGCGGCGCCGGGGTGGGCGGCACGGGGGTGGCAGCGGACGGCACGGCGGCAACAGCGGGCGGCACGGGCGCGGCAACGGACGGCACGGCAGCGACAGCGGACGCCACGGACGCGGCAACGAACGCCACGGCGGCGACAGCGGACGCCACGGGCGCGGCAGCGGGCGGCACGGCAGCGACAGCGGACGCCACGGGCGCGGCAGCGGGCGGCACGGCAGCGACAGCGGACGCCACGGGCGCGGCAGCGGGCGCCACGGCAGCGACAGCGGACGCCACGGGCGCGGCAGCGGGCGGCACGGACGCGGCAACGAACGGCACGGCAGCGACAGCAGGCGGCACGGGGGTGGCAGCGGGCGGCACAGGCGCGACAGCGGGCGGCACGGCGGCGTCGCCGGCGTTTCGGGGCAAGCGGCCGGAGGCGGCGGCCGTGGAGCTGCGTTCCGTCTCCCTGTCCTACGGCGTCCGTGCCGAGCCGGTCATCGACGCGCTGGACCTGCGCCTCGCCCCGGGCGAGCACCTCGCCGTCGTGGGACCCAGCGGCATCGGCAAGTCGACGCTGGTCCGCCTGATCGCGGGGACGCTCGCGCCGGACCGCGGGGAGGTGCGGGTGGCCGGACGGGCGGTGACCGGCCGCGCCGCCGCCGACCTGGCCGCCTCGCGGGCGCTGGTGCCGCAGGAGGCGTACGTCTTCTCCGGCACCGTGGGCGACAACCTCGCCTATCTGCGTCCGGACGCGAGCCGCGCCGACCTCGACGCGGCCGTCGAGGCGCTCGGCCTGCGGTCCCTGGTGAAGCGGCTGGGCGGGCTCGACGGCCCGCTGCGGCCTGCCGGACTGTCCGCCGCGGAGAAGCAGTTGATCGCGCTGGCCCGCGCGTTCCTGTCCCCCGCTCCCCTGCTGCTGCTCGACGAGGCCACCTGTCACCTCGACCCGGCGGCCGAGGCGCACGCCGAAGCGGCGCTCGCCCGACGGCCGGGAACGCTGCTGGTCGTGGCACACCGGCTGTCGTCCGCCGCGCGGGCCGACCGGGTGCTGGTCCTGGACGGCGTAGGCGCGGTGTGCGGCACGCACGCGGAGGTACTGGCCCGTTCACCGCTCTACCGGGACCTGACGGGCCACTGGAACGCAGGACCGCACCGGGAGATCTGACGGCGGCGCGTCACGTCCAGCCGGCGTTCTGCAGGATGCGGATCGCGTCGGCCCGGTTGCGGGCGCCCACCTTCCGCACCGCCGTGGCCATGTAGTTGCGTATGGTCCCCCGGGACAGGTGCAGGCAGGCCGCTATCTCGGCCATCGGCGCCCCCTGGGCGGCCAGGGACAGCACGCTCAGCTCACGGCTGGTCAGCGGCATCTCCGCGCCTTCGAGCAGGGCCACGGTGAGCGTCGTGTCGAGGAAACGTTCCCCCTTGGCCACCGTGTGCACCGCTGTGATCAGCCGCTCGGCCGGGGCGTTCTTGTCGACCAGCCCGAGCGCACCGGCGTCGAACGCCCTGCGCAGCACGCCCGGCCGTCTGGGCGTGGCCAGGACGACCAGCCGTTCCCCGCACGCCGCCCGGAACGGCGCTTCCGGCGGCCCCTGGGGCCCGCGCAGGCACTCGCCGTCCACGACGCACACGTCCCTCGGCAGCGCCTGGTGATCCGGTACGCCGACGCGCGGGGACAGGGACGACACCTCCAGCGCGCCGTCGGATCTGAGCAGTTGCACCAGCGCCGCCCCCAGCAGTTCCTCGTCGTGCACCACGAGAACGCGGACCATCTCCCACCCCTTGTCAGCGGCTGTCCGGCAGGGCAACCGACTTGACTCCTCCCGCGCCAGGAGCCATGTGCCCTGATTCGTACCGGGGGAACACCGCCCGGAAGGGTGTGCGAGGTGCATCGGAGTCATTTCGCCGTCCCCCGCGCTCGAAAGGAGGCGAAACGGAGACGCGCACGCGGACGAGATCCGGCCGGGACACCGCCGGCCGAGAGACGGCACCGGCGGGCGCGGCGGCGAACGCCCGTGCCGCGGCGGCGGGCCGTGGCGACCTGGCCACCACGGCATAC
The DNA here is from genome assembly GCF_044768905.1 of Streptomyces sp. NPDC090994. Taxonomy (NCBI): domain Bacteria; kingdom Bacillati; phylum Actinomycetota; class Actinomycetes; order Kitasatosporales; family Streptomycetaceae; genus Streptomyces; species Streptomyces sp. NPDC090994. Next base: position 106,623 of record NZ_JBIVWS010000018.1, on the reverse strand, counting down.
GTCCCCGGACCGGCCGTCCGGTCGGGGCGGGGAGCCCGGCCGCGGCGGGCCCCTTCCGCCCTCGGCGCGGCGGCCGGAAAGCGTCTCCGGGCAATCTGGCGCGAACCCTTCGCCCGGCTGTTCGCACCGCCCGCCCAGCTGTTCGCACCGCTCACCCGGAAGGCGTACCGCGACCGGATTACCCTCGGTGCAGGAGTCGCAGGACCGGCAGGGATGCCGAGGAAGGTGCGTGCCATGACCCGGCCGCCGACCGCCGCTCAACGGCGGGTCATCGACGACGCCGATCCCGTCACCGGGCGGCTGAAGGGGACCCGGGCGCAGCTCGCCGGGCTGGTGGAGCGGGGGTTCGCCTTCCGGCACCCGCGTCCGCCGCACGACCACTTCCTGACGCCGGCCGGCCGTCGGATACGGGAGTCCGCGCGGGAGGGCGACGGTACGGCGCCGGAGGCCACCGGGGCGGTGCCGCCCGCCGCCGACGGCGTCTTCGTCGCGCGGGTCGGCGGTGAGGAGGCGGGGCCCGCCGGGCCGGAGCGGCTCCGGGAGGTGCGGGGCGCCTGGCAGGGGCTGCTGGAGCTGCGCCGGATGACCAACCCGGACGGCGCGGCGGACCGGCCCTGCGGCTGGGAGCGGACGCATCTGGTGCGGGCCGCCGCGCTCGCCCTGGAGGCGGCCGGACACCGGCCGGCGGACCCGGACACCGACGGCTACCGGGTGCGGGCCACCCCGCAGCCCGACGCGGTCGCCGTGTACGCGCCGGACGCGGGGGCGCTGCGGGCGGCGGCGGACACCCTGGAGCGGGCCGGCTGGCAGGCGGGCGAGTACACGGAACCGCGGACCAGGCTGCGTTATCTGCTGGCGTCACCGCGCCGGGTGTGACGGGCATGCACGAGCGCCCCGACCGCGGAGACCGGCGCCGTCGGGGCTGAGAACCTCAGGGCCCGTCGGCCGGCCGCGGGCCCAGGGGGATGCTTCAGGGCGCCGGCGTCGGCGCCGGCGTCGAATCCGGCTCCGTTCGGCCCGTGACCGCCCGCTCGTCCGCCGCCGGGCCGGTGTCCGCCGGCCAGTCCGGCTCACGGGGCAGGGTGACCCGTACGGTCAGGCCGCCCGCCGCGCGCGGACGGGCCGTCACCTCGCCGCCGTGGGCGCGGGCGACGGCGCGGACGATGGACAGGCCGAGCCCGGCGCCCTTGCCGGTGACCACCCGGTCGGTGCCGAGCCGGCGGAACGGCTCGAAGAGCATCGGCACCTCGAACGCCGGGACCGGGGGGCCGGTGTTGCTGACGGCCAGTTCCACCCGCTGCTCGTCGTACACCCGGCTGACGACCCGTACCCAGCCGTCGTCGCCGGCGTTGTGCCGGATGCCGTTCTCGACCAGGTTGTACACCAGCCGCTCCAGCAGCAGCGCGTCACCGTGGGCGACCGCCTCGCCGGCCCGGGCCGTCACCGTGACCCGGGCCCGGCCGGCCTCCGGGGCGGTCTGCGCCACCACGTGGGCCAGCAGGTCGGCGAGGTCCACCGGCCGGCGTTCGGCGATCTCGTTCTCGGAGCCGGCCAGCAGCAGAAGCCCGCTGATCAGGCGTTCGTGCCGGGCGTTGATCTCCAGCAGGTCCTCGCCGAGCCGCCGTACGTCTGCGGAGGCGGCCGGCCGGTGCATGGCCATCTCGACCAGGGCGCGGTTCAGGGTGAGCGGGGTGCGCAGCTCGTGCGAGGCGTTGGCGACGAAACGGCGCTGTCCGTCGAAGGAGCGGTCGAGGCGCTCGACCATCGTGTCGAAGGTGTCGGCGAGGTCCTTCACCTCGTCGCGGGGCCCGCTGAGCGCGATGCGTTCGTGCAGTCCCCGGTCGGCGGCCGGGGCGCTCGCGATGCGGCGCGCGGTGTCGGTGACGCGGTGCAGCGGGGCGAGGACGCGGCCGGCCACCACCCAGCCGAGGCCGGCCGCCGCGCAGCCGACCACGCCGAGCGCGATGCCGCCCTGGGTGAGCAGGGACGTCGTGGCCTCGGCGCGCCAGCGCTCGCGTTCGTCGTCCAGCCAGTCGTCCAGGTCGGCGCCCCGGGGCGGGGGCTCGGTGGCCTGTCCCCCGACGAAGGCGCGGTTCTGGGTGCCGCCGGGTGCGGTGGAGTTCCGCGCAGACGGCGCCGCGGTGGCCGTCTGCGGCCGGGTGGCGGTCGGTGTCAGCGACAGCACCTTCGCGGTGGTGGTGCCCAGGCGCTGGCCGAGCAGCGCGTAGGTGACGCCGAGCAGCAGGATGCCGCCGAGGAGGAACAGTCCGCCGTAGGTGAGGGTGAGGCGGGCGCGCAGGGTCAGCCGGACGGGCGGCGTCAGCGAGCGTCCGGGCCGCGGACGTGGCCGGTGGGTCACGGGATGCGGTACCCCACTCCCGTGACCGTCTCCACCACCGGCGGGCCGCCCAGCTTGCGCCGGAGTTTCAGTACGGCGAGCCGGACCGCGCCGGTGAACGGGTCGGCGTGCTCGTCCCACGCCTTCTCCAGGAGCTGTTCGGCGGAGACGGCGGCGCCGTCGGCCCGCAGCAGCTCGGCCAGCACCGCGAACTCCTTCTTCGACAGCGGGACGTAGCGGCCGTCCCGGAAGACCTCGCCGCGCGCCGGGTCCAGGGTCAGGCCCGCCCGGCGCAGCACCGGTGGGGCGGCGGGCCGCGAGCGGCGGCCGAGCGCGAGGACCCGGGCCGCGAGTTCGGGGAACGCGAAGGGCTTGGTGAGGTAGTCGTCGGCGCCGAGGCCCAGGCCGTGCACGCGGTCGGTGACCTCGGCCGCGGCGGTGAGCATCAGCACCCGGGTGGGCCGGTCGTCGGCGACGAGTTCGCGGCAGACGTCGTCGCCGTGCACGACGGGCAGGTCGCGGTCGAGGACGACGACGTCGTAGTCGACGACGCCGACGCGTTCGAGGGCGGCGGCGCCGTCGTGGGCCAGGTCCACTGCGTGCGTCTGGCCGCGCAGCCACTCGGCGATCGCGCCGGCCAGCATCGGTTCGTCCTCGACCACCAGGACCCGCATTCCCCCACGCCCTCCCCTGTCGGCACTGGGGGACAGGGTGCCGCACGAGGTGTTTCCTCCTCGTCAGGTGAAGCTGTGCGTCCGGGTGGCCGCCCGGGGGAAACACGGGGGAAACGGCCCGTCCGTTTCGCTTCCCCACAGCGCGGCGCCGTACGTCGTCGCGAGGTGAGGAGAGGACATCATGCGGACACGGAACCGACGCGCCTGGCCGGCGCTGTGGACGGCGATGCCCCTGGTGGTGGCGCTGGCCCTGACCGGCTGCGGCGGCTCGGCCGACGACGACACGGCCGTCGAGCGGGCCGCGGCCAGCCGGAACGCCGAGGACGAGAAGGCCGTGAAGTACACCCAGTGCCTGCGGGAGCACGGGCTGGACGTCGAGGACCCGGGGGAAGGCGGCGGGATCCGCATCACCGGCCGGATCAAGAAGGAGGTGATGGACAAGGCGATGGAGGCGTGCCGGGACCTCAACCCGATGCAGGGCAACGAGACGGCGAACGCCGAGGCGCAGCAGCGGATGCGGGAACAGGCCGCGTGCATGCGCCGGAACGGTGTCGAGAAGTGGCCCGACCCCGAACCCGGCAAGGGCATCCGGATCGACAAGAGCGTGACGGACGACCCCGACTTCGAGGCGGCCGAGAAGGCGTGCCAGGAGTTCGCCCCCGACGGGGCGCGCGGAGGCGGCGATGACTGATCCGGGCGGGCCCCAGGACGTGCCGCCCTCGCCGTCCGAACCCGAACCCGCACCCCCGTCTCCACCGGCAGCGTCACCGGCAGCACCGCCCCGGCCCCGCCGTACCCGGCGGATCGTGGCCGCGCTCGGTGTGCTCGCGGCGGTGGGCGGCGCGGCGGCGGCCGGGGCCGGGATCGGCATCGGTGACGACGGGCCGGACGGCTCGGCGGAGCGGCGGCTGCCGCCGGCCACCGCCGAGGTGACCCGGCAGACCCTGACGGACGGGGTGACCGAGGACGGCGAGCTGGGCTACGGGAGGTCCTCGACGCTGACCGGGCACCTCCCCGGCACCGTCACCCGCCTGCCCGGCACGGGCGAGCGCGTCACCCGCGGTGAGGCCCTCTACCGCGTCGACGAGCAGCCCGTGGTCCTCATGTACGGGTCGGTGCCCGCGTACCGGACCCTGCGCGAGGGCGTGACGGGCGAGGACGTGGAGCAGTTGGAACGCAACCTGGACGCGCTGGGGTACACCGGCTTCACCGTCGACGACACGTACACGGACGCCACCGCGCGGGCCGTCGCCGCGTGGCAGGAGGACGAGGGACTGGAGGAGACCGGCGTGGTGGAGACCGGCCGGGTCGTCTTCGCGCCGGCCGCGGTCCGGGTGGACGCCCCGGGGACCGAGGAGGGCGCGTCGACGGGTCCCGGCCGGAAGGTCCTGACGTACACCTCCACCGCGCAGTCCGTCACCGTCGAACTGGACACGGCCGATCTGCGGCTGGCCGAGGAGGAGGCGAAGGTGACCGTCGTACTGCCGGACGGGACCGAGGTCGGCGGCCGGATCACCGAGGTCGCCACCGAGATCGCCGCGGGCGAGGGCGAGGACCAGGGCGAGACCACGACCGTCGGCCGGGTGGAGGTGGCCCTCGACGGGAAGCAGGCCCGCGAGGCCGCCGCCCCCTATGTGCTGGCCTCGGTGGACGTCACCTTCACCGCGGGCGAGCGCGAGAACGTCCTGACCGTGCCGGTCGCCGCGCTGGTGGCGCTGCCCGGGGGCGGTTTCGCGGTGGAGGCGGTCAAGGGGTCGTCGACGTCGTACGTCCCCGTGGAGACGGGGCTGTTCGCCGACGGACGGGTGGAGATCAGCGGGGACCGGGTCACCGAGGGCATGACGGTGGGGATGCCGTGATGACCTCCGCGGACGAGGCCGGCGACGCCTCGATGATCGAGTTGAGGGACGTGGTGAAGACGTATCCGGGCGGGGTGCACGCGCTGGCCGGTGTGTCGCTGTCGGTGGCCCGCGGTGAACTGGTCGCCGTCGTCGGCCCGTCGGGCTCGGGGAAGTCGACCATGCTGCACATGCTGGGCACGCTGGACCGGCCCACCTCGGGCAGCGTACGCATCGACGGCCATGACACCGGCGCGTTGTCGGACGCCCGGCTGTCGGCGCTGCGGGCGCGGCGGATCGGGTTCGTGTTCCAGCAGTTCCACCTCGCGGCCGGTACGTCCGCGCTGACCAATGTGGCCGACGGGCTGCTGTACAGCGGGCTGCGTCCGGCGCGGCGGCGGGAGCGGGCCGCAGCGGCGCTGCGCCGGGTGGGGCTCGGGCACCGGCTGCGGCACGCGCCGCACCAGCTCTCCGGCGGTGAGCGCCAGCGCGTCGCGATCGCCCGCGCGGTGGCCGGGGAGCCCGCGCTGCTGCTCGCGGACGAGCCGACCGGGGCACTGGACACGGCGTCCGGTGCGGGGGTGATGACCCTGCTGCGCGAGCTGAACGCGGCCGGCACCACCGTGGTCGTCATCACCCACGACCAGGAGATCGCCGCGTCACTGCCCCGCCGGGTGCGGATGCGGGACGGGCGACTCGTAGAAGACACGGCAGACACGGCAGACGCAGCAGACGCAGCAGACACGGCAGACACGGCAGACACCGCACCGGCCGCCGGGCCGGTCGGCACGGTGACCGGAGCGGTCCGGTGACCGCCCTCGCACCGCCGCGGCCGGAAACACCGCGGCCGGAGAGCCTGCGGCCGGCCCGGCTGGGGCCCTCCGACGTCGTCCGCGTCGGCGCGGTGGGGCTGCGCACGCGTCCGCTGCGGGCGTTCCTGTCGGCGCTGGGCATCGCGATCGGCATCGCGGCGATGGTGGCCGTGGTCGGCATCTCCGCGTCCTCCCGGGCCGGACTGGACCGGGCGCTGGCGGCCCTGGGCACCAATCTGCTGACCGTCTCCCCCGGCAGCACCCTCACCGGCGAGGCGGCCCAACTGCCGCTGTCCGCCGAGGAGATGGTGTCCCGGGTGCCGGGGGTGGAGTCGGTGTCCGCGGTCGGCCGGCTGTCCGACGCCAAGGTGTACCGCAGCGACCGCATCCCCGAGGTGGAGACCAACGGCATCGTGACGTACGCCGCCCGCACCTCCCTGCGGGCCGCGATCGGTGCCGAACTCGCCGACGGTACGTGGCTGAACGCGGCCACCGCCCGCTATCCGGCCGTCGTCCTCGGCTCGGCGGCGGCCGAGCGGCTCGGCGTCGCTCACGCGGGACCGGACACGCAGGTCCTGGTCGGCGGCGACTGGTTCACCGTCGTCGGCATCCTCCGGCCGGCGCCGCTGGCGCCCGAGCTGGACGCGGGCGCGCTGGTCGGCTGGCGGGCGGCCCGGGACGGGCTGGGCTTCGACGGCCACGCGACGACCGTGTACACGCGGTCGGCGGAGCCGGAGCTGGACGCGGTGCGCGGGGTGCTCGGCGCCACGGCCAACCCCCAGGCGCCGGGCGAGGCCGAGGTGTCGCGGCCCTCGGACGCGCTGGCCGCCAAGCGGGCGGCGGGTGAGGCGTTCACCGCACTGCTGCTGGGCCTGGGCGCGGTGGCGCTGCTGGTCGGCGGGGTCGGGGTGGCCAACACGATGGTGATCTCGGTACTGGAGCGCCGGGCCGAGATCGGACTGCGCCGCTCGCTGGGCGCGACGCGGGGCCAGATCCGGGGCCAGTTCCTCGCCGAGTCGCTGCTGCTGTCCGCGCTGGGCGGCGCCGGCGGCGCCCTGCTGGGCCTGACCGTCACCACCGGGTACGCCCTCTCCCAGGGCTGGCCCGCGGTGACCCCGCCGTGGGCGATGGCCGGCGGGGTGGCGGCGACCCTGCTCATCGGCGCGCTGGCCGGCCTCTACCCGGCCGTCCGCGCCTCGCGCCTGTCCCCCACGGAGGCCCTGGCGACGCCCTGACGCGCGGGCGGCCTGCGCGCCGAGCGGCTCGGGGGAGCGCTCGGCGTCGTAGGCGGCCCGTGCCTCGGCGATGCGGCTCCTGCGTCGCCGACGTACTGCCGCCGATGCTGCTGCTCGCCGCCGGGCCGGCCGCCGCGCTGCTCGCGCCGGCCGGGCCGGCGATGGCGGGTGCGCGGGAGGAGGGCCAGGGGCCGGCGTCCGGCCTGTTCAACACCACGCAGGTGGTGGAGGGCGCTGGGGCTGGCGGTGCTGTCGACACTGGCGGCGGCGCACGCCGACAGGTTGCTCGCCCGGGGTGCGGAACCGGTGGCCGCGACGGCCGGGGGTTTCCGACTGGCGTTCGGGGGTCGGCGCTGGTCGCGGTGGGGCGCTGGGGCCGGGGGCGGTGGTGTTGCCGCGCGGTGGTGAGCGGTCGTCGCCGGTGGGTGCCGCGGGCGGCGGACGCCCCTCGGTGGGAGGGGCGCCGTCGGTGTCCGGGCGTCACGGCGTCGCCGGCGCCCGGGACGCGCCCGTGATCTCCTCCCCCGCCTCCATCGGATGGGTCACGTCCCGCGCCTGCCGCCCCGTGCCGATGTGGTTGAAGACCAGGTTGAGCAGGACCGCGGCCACGCACCCCGTCGAGATGCCGGAGTCCAGGATGATCCGCGCGGTCTCCGGGAACGCGTGGTAGAACTCCGGCGCGGAGATCGGGACGATGCCGACGGCGAGGGAGACGGCCACGATCAGGACGTTGTTGTCCTTGTCGAGGGCGGCCCGCACCAGGGTCTGGATGCCGCTGGCCGCGACCGAGCCGAACAGGACGACGCCCGCCCCGCCCAGCACCGGACGGGGTACGACCGCGATCAGCGAGGCGGCGGCCGGGCACAGGCCCAGCAGGACCAGGAAGCCGCCGCCCACCGCGACGACGAACCGGCTGCGCACCCGGGTCATCGCCACCAGGCCGATGTTCTGTGCGAAGGCGCTGCACATGAAGCCGTTGAAGACCGGGCTGAGCGCCGAGCCGAGGGTGTCGGCGCGCAGGCCGGCGGCGATGGTCTTCTCGTCGGCCGGGCGGCCCACGATCTCCCCGAGGGCCAGCATGTCGGCCGTGGACTCGGTCATCGACACCACCATCACCACGCACATCGACACGATCGCCGCGGCCTGGAACTGGGGCGCCCCGAAGTGGAACGGCGTCGGGAAGCCGACCAGGTCCGCGTCGGCGACCGGGCCGAAGTCGGTGACCCCGAACGGGACCGCGAGGAGGGTGCCGGCCACCAGGCCGAGCAGGACGGCGATCTGCTTGACGAAGCCGCGGGTGAAGCGGCGCAGGAGCAGGACGATGACCAGGGTGACGGCGGCCAGGCCCAGGTTGGTGGGCGAGCCGTAGTCGTCCGCGGTGGTGTCGGGCCCCTGCGCCCAGCCGAAGGCGACCGGAAGCAGGGATATGCCGATCAGGGTGATCACGGTGCCGGTGACGACCGGCGGGAAGAACCGGACCGCCTTGCAGAAGACGGGCGCGGCGAGGAAGCCGAGGAGTCCGGCGACGATGACCGCGCCGAAGACCAGCGGCAGCGCGTCGGACCTGTGGTCGGCGGAGGCGACGATCGCGGTCATGGGGGCGACACCGGCGAAGGTGACGCCGTTGACGAAGGGCAGCCGGGCGCCGATCTTCCAGACGCCGAGGGTCTGCAGCAGGGTGGCGAGACCGGCGGTGAACAGGCAGGCGCCGGTCAGGAAGGTCAGGTCGGTGCCGGACAGACCGACGGCGGCGCCGACGATCAGGGGCGGGGCGACGACACCCGCGTACATGGCGGCCACGTGCTGGAGGCCGGTCGTCGCCATCTTCACGGGCGGGAGTTTCTCGTCGACCGGGTGATCGTCGACGGGGTGATCGTCGGCTGGATGGCCGTCGACTCGGTGATCGACGACTGAGTGATCGACAACTGGGTGGTCGGCCACGGCGGCTCGCCTCCGGTCGGTTGCACGTCGGCTCTGACGTGGGTGTCAAGGAGGTGGTGCGGGTGGGGAGGTGATGGTGGTCGTGCGGGACCGGCGACGGGGAGGAGGGGGTGCCGCCCCGGGGCGCGCGCGTCCCCGTGCGCGCCCCGGGTGCGGCCGCCGTGGCACCCTCGCGGGTCCACGGCCACCGGCCGGGAGCCGTCCCTCCCGGCCGGAGTCGGTCGGCGTGGATCAGCCCTGTGCCGCGATACGGGCCAGGCGGCGTGCCTCGTCACGGGTCGAACGGGCTATGGCGTCCTCGTCGACGGTGAGCAGCCGCCCGTCCTCGACGATCTGCCGGCCGTGCGCGAACGAGGCGGTGACCGGGGCGGCGGCGCCGAAGACCAGGGCGGTCACCGGGTCGGCGATGGAGGCGTGGGCGAGGGTGTCCATCCGCCACAGCACCAGGTCGGCCAGTTTGCCGGGCTCCAGCGAGCCGGTCTCGGCGGCCCGGCCGAGGACCTGGGCGCCGCCGAAGGTGCCCAGCCGCAGGGCCTGACGGGCGTTCATGGCCTTCTCCCGGTGGGCGCCGAGACGGTGGACCAGGAGGGCGTTGCGCAGCTCGGTGTGGAGTTCGCCGGACTCGTTCGACGCGGTGCCGTCGACGCCGAGGCCGACCGGGACGCCGGCCGCGAGCAGGTCGGGGACGCGGGCCGTGCCGGCCGCCAGCCTCGCGTTGGAGGACGGACAGTGGGCGACGCCCGTCCCCGTGCGGGCGAACGCGGCGATGTCGGAGTCGTTCATGTGGACGCAGTGCGCCATCCACACGTCCGCACCGAGCCAGCCGGTGGACTCGAAGTAGTCGGTCGGCCCCATCCCGAACAACTCGTGGCAGAACTTCTCCTCCTCCACCGTCTCCGAGCCGTGGGTGTGCAGCCGCACGCCGAGCCGACGGGCCAACTCCGCGCCCTGCCGCATCAGTTCGGTGGAGACCGAGAACGGGGAGCAGGGCGCCACGGCGACCTGGGTCATCGCGCCGAAGGAGGCGTCGTGGTGCTGCCGTACCGTTTCCTCGGTGGCGGCGAGCGCGTCGTCCAGGGACTCCACCGCGAAGTCCGGCGGCAGGCCGCCGTCCGACTCGCCGCGGTCCATCGAGCCGCGGGCGAGGGTGAAGCGGACGCCGGTCTCGCGGGCGGCGCGGACGATCGCGCCGGACAGGTCGCCGGCGCCGCGCGGGAAGACGTAGTGGTGGTCCATGGCGGTGGTGACACCGCCGCGGGCCATCATCGCGAGCGACCCCTGGGCCGCCGCGTACACCATCGCCTCGTCGATCCGGGCCCACGTCGGGTAGAGCGCGGTCAGCCAGTCGAAGAGGTTGTGGTCGGTGGCCAGGCCCCGGGTGATCCACTGGTAGAAGTGGTGATGGGTGTTGACCAGGCCGGGGGTCACGAGGTGTCCGGAGGCGTCGACACGGCGGACGACGTTCTCCAGGTCCTCGGGTGCTCTTCCCGCGCCGAGCGACTCGATGCGGTGGTCCGCGATAACGACGTACCCGGTGGCGTACTCGGTGTCCCGGTCGTCGACGGTCGCGATCGCACCGTTCTCGATCACGATGCGCTGGGCTGCTGCCATGATGCGTCCTCTTCTCGTCGCGGGCCCTCCGGTGCGGCGCGCCCCCGGCCCGTGCCACGGGTGGCGGGGGCGCGCGTCCCGCGTCAGAGGTTGGTCATGTCCGCCGGTATCCGTGCCTCGCAGCCGTCCCGCAGGACCGTGCCCTCGATGAGGCCGTACGGACGGTCGGCGGCGAAGTACACGGCACCGTCGGCGGTGTCGTTCTTGAGCCCGAACGGCTCCAGGTCGACGAGGAAGTGGTGCTTGTTGGGGAGCGAGAAGCGGACCTCGTCTATCTCGCCGCGGTTCTCGATGATGCGCGCGCCCATCTGGTACAGGGTCTGCTGGAGCGAGAGCGAGTAGGTCTCGGCGAAGGCCCGGAGCAGGTGGTTTCGCACCTGCCCGTAGGACTGCTCCCAGTCGGGCATCTCCTGTGCGTCGTCGGTCCAGTTGAACCGCCAGCGGCCGGTGACGGACGTCGCCAGGATGCGGTCGTACGCCTCCTGGAGCGTCGTGTACTTGTCCTTGACGTAGCCCCAGAACTCGGAGTCGGTCGAGTTCATCACCGTCAGGTCCTTCAGACCGGAGACGACTTCCCAGCGTTCGCCGTCGTAGGTGACCTGGGTGAGGCGGGTCTCCTGGCCCTTGCGGACGAAGGAGTGCCCGCGGTCCGCTTCGGTGCCGGTGCCGGTGCGGGTGTCGGTGCCGGTGTCGGAGGTGGCGATCCGTTCCCAGGCGTACTCCTCGATACGGATGCGCGCGCGGTGGATCGGTGGCTGGGAGGTGACGAAGTGACGGGCGAGGTGGATGCCGAACTGCTCGGCGGAGTCGATGCCGTGCTCCTTGGCGAACGCGAACACGGTGTTCTTGGTGGTGTCGGTCGGCAGCACGTGGGCGTTGGAGCCGGAGTAGTGGACCTCGTCCATGTCGCCGGAGAGGGCGACGGAGACGTTGAGGTCCTTGATGTGGTGGGTGGCACCGTCCCGCGTGATCTTCACGACTCGGTTCTCGGCCTTGCCGTACTGGTTCTGTCCCAGGATCGTCGGCATGTCTGCTAGCTCCCTCGGTATACGGAGTAGCCGAACGGGTTGAGCAGCAGCGGTACGTGGTAGTGCTCGCCGGGGTCCACGGCGAAGGTGACCGTCACCTCGGGGAAGAACACTGCACCGCTGTCCCGATTCGCGGGGGCGTCCTGCTGCGCATCGGCTTGCTTCTTCGACGTTGCTTCGGCGTACGCCTCGACCGCGAAGTCGAGCCGTACGTGGGTCGTGCCCTCCGGCGGGGCCGGGAGGTCCGTGCAGCGCCCGTCGGCGTCGGTCGCCGAGCCGCCCAGGTCCCGCCAGTCGCCCTCGCGTCCGGCGCGGGCGGAGAGCCGGACGGCGACGCCCCGGGCGGGGCGGCCGGCGCTGGTGTCCAGGATGTGGGTGGACACGGAGGCGGTGGTGCTGGTGCTCACGTCAGGGCATCCTCTTCGTCGACGAGCCGGGAGAGCCGGATACGGTTGATCTTTCCCAGCTCGGTGCGGACGATCTCCCGTTCCCGCTCGGGCGAGTTGCCGATCCGCTCCTTCACCGCGTCCCGCATCTGCTCGCCGGTCCGGCCGGTGGCGCAGATGAGGAAGACGTGGCCGAACTTCTCCTGGTAGGCCAGGTTCAGTTCGAGCATCTCGGCCTTCAGTTCGGCCGGGGCGCCGGCCATGCCCGCCTGTTCGCGGGAGGAGGCCGGGTCGCCCGGCTTCGGACGGCCGATCGGCGGGTGTCCGGCCATCGCCTCCGCGAGTTCCGTCGCGGTCAGTCCGGCCGTGGCGGTGTCGCTCGTGGCGTACAGGTCCTCGGCGGTGGCGTAGGGGCGGGCGGCGGTCAGCCGCTTCCCCCAGGCCGGGCAGGCGCACACCTCGTGGAGTGCGGCGAGGGCCGCAGGCTCCGCGAGGGCGTTGAACCGGGCCAGACCCGGCGGCGTGGAAGTGGACGTCACGGGGAGCCTCCGTGGCCTTGTGCTGAACGGGCGTGCCGATAGCTAACGCGCCCGGAAACACGGCGTCAACAGTTTGTTGAAAATTCGCGGTAAACGAAGCCGCCGCCCGGCGTTCCGGGCGGCGGCTGCTGACGCGGAGGCATCGACGCTGGTCAGGAACCCTTTTCGCGGTTCAGGTAGTTGTAGACGGTGAAGCGGCTGACGCCGAGCGCGCTCGCCACGGTCTCCACTCCGTGGCGCACCGAGAAGGCCCCGCGCGCCTCCAGGTTCCGTACGACCTCCTGCTTGGCCTTGCGGTCCAGTTCGGCCAGCGGCACGCCCCGCCGGCGTTCCATCGCGGCCAGGATGTGGTCCAGCGAATCGGCGAGCTGGGGCAGGCGTACGGCGACGACCTCGGCCCCCTGCCAGGAGAGCACCACGTCGTCCCGGCCGGCCTCGTCCGGCGGGACCAGTTCGCCGCCGATGGCGTCGACCAGCGGCTTGACGGCCGCGATGAACGGCTCGTCCGCGCTTCCGGTCACCGCTCGTCCTCTTCCACGACGTTGACCTGGAGCGATATCCGGGTGGCGCCCGCACCGAGGGTCCGGCGGAGTACGTCGCCCAGGGCGGTGAGCACCGCGTCGGCGCCGCCCTCGGCGGTGTTGCCGAACGGTCCGACATCGACCGCGTCCAGGTCGGCGGCCTCGATGACCTCGCGGGCGACCACCGCGTGGGCGGGGGCCTCGTCGAGGTCGAAAGGCTCGGTCGTGAACTCCACTCTCAATCGCACTGCGTCCCCTTGGTGCCGGTACTGGTCTGCGGGTTCTCCCAGCTCTTCGGCCGAGAGGGCACAGCCGTTCCGGCACGACCTTAACGGACTCCCCCGCCACGACCGGCCGTTCCGCCCGGGCATGCCGCGCAGCGCGCGGACCCGTGCGCTGCGCGGGCACGGTCCGGCGCTTCAACTCAGCATCAGGACACATGAGTTCGGTAATGTCAGCGACCGCGCACGACAGGTGTCGGGCGATGCGACTGGCCGCCCCGCCAGGTCACCCACAGGAGTCGGCTTGTCACCTCGCAAGGCAACGATCCCGCGCGCCGCCCTCCTGCTGACGGCCGCTCTGTGCGCGACGGGAGCACTCACCGGGTGCCAGACCCTCACAGAGACCGCCTCCGCCTCGGGCTGCGAGGGCACCGGGAGCCGGGTCGACGAGCTGAAGTCCTACCGCATCCTGGACTCCCGGCCCCGAGGGACGATCGAACCCGAGGGCTTCGAGGGCCTGGACGCCGGCTGCTGGGAGGACAGCGGCGACGTGCAGCTGTACGCCGACCGTACCTACGTCTTCCCCGGCGACAAGGCCGACGTGACCCGGCACTACCGGGCCGCGGCGGAGCGCGCGGACTGGACCCCGTCCCCGGCCACCCGGCGGTCGTCGAAGAACGCGGACCAGCCCGCGAACCTGTGCTTCACCCGCGGCGGCGCGGACGACGCCGCGACGCTGGACGTCTACTTCCTGACCCGGGAGATCCTGGACGCGGAAGGGAGCGCGGCCGGGCCCGAGTTCGGCACGGGAGCCGGTTACCGCGTCTCCGTCACCGCCTCGGCCGACGGTTCCGCGACCGGCTGCCAGGACTGAGCCGCCCCCTCCCACCGAAAAGACTCAGCGCCCCCGCCACCGAGGCGGGGGCGCTTTTCGGCTTGTCGGCGACCCTTGACAAGCCTCGTCCCTCGACGGCAACCTTCCAGTAAGCAGAAAGCTTGTTCCGCAATGCGGAAGCATGGAAGGAGGTGCGGTATCCGGATGGGATTCGCGGACCAGCGCTTCACCGTCAATCTGTCGATCCTCTTCACCGAACTCCCGCTCCTGGAGCGCCCCGCGGCAGCCGCCGCGGCCGGCTTCGGGGCGGTCGAGCTGTGGTGGCCGTGGACCGACGCGCCCGTGCCCGAGCGGGCCGCGCTCGACGCCCTGAAGCGGGCGGTCGAGGACGCGGGCGTCCGGCTCACCGGCCTGAACTTCTACGCGGGGCGGCTCCCCGGCCCGGACCGCGGCGCCCTGTCGGTGCCGGGCGACGAGTCGGACCGGTTCCGCGCCAACATCGACGTGGCCGCCGGTTTCGCCGAGTCGCTGGGCTGTACGGCGCTCAACGCGCTCTACGGCAACCGCGTCGAGGGCGTGGACCCGGCCGAGCAGGACGCGCTGGCGCTGGAGAACCTGGCCCTCGCGGCCCGCGCGGCCGACCGGATCGGCGCCCTCCTGCTGATCGAGGCCCTGAACGAGCCCGAGTCACCGCGGTACCCGCTGGTGTCGGCACCGGCCGCGGTGGCGGTCGTCGACCGGGTCAACGAGGCGACCGGACTGGGCAACGCCGCGTTCCTGATGGACCTCTACCACCTGGCCATGAACGGCGAGGACCTGCCGGAGGTGATCGACCGGTTCGCGGCGAAGACGGGTCACGTCCAGATCGCCGACAGCCCCGGGCGCGGCGCCCCCGGCACCGGTTCGCTGCCGCTGGAGGAACTGCTCGGCCGGCTCCGCAAGGCCGGTTACGACGGCCTGGTCGGCCTGGAGTACAAGCCCGGCGACCGGCCGAGCGCCGAGTCCTTCGACTGGCTGCCCCGCGAGGCCCGCTGACCGTCCTCGCGCCCCGGGAGACACCCGCACCGAGAGACACCCGCACGGAAAGGCACCCTCATGAGCACGAACATCGCCTGGATCGGCCTGGGCATCATGGGCTCCCCCATGTCGGAGAACCTGATCAAGGCGGGTTACCGGGTCACCGGACACACCCTGGAGCGGGAGAAGCTGGACCGGCTGGCCGCCGCCGGCGGCACCGCGGCCGGCTCGGTCGCCGAAGCCGTGCGCGACGCCGACGTGATCATCACCATGGTGCCCGCGTCACCGCAGGTGGAGGCCATCGCCTACGGCCCCGACGGCATCCTGGAGAACGCCCGCTCCGGCGCCCTGCTGATCGACATGTCCTCGATCACCCCGCAGACCTCCGTCGACCTGGCGAACGCCGCGCGCCGCAAGGGCATCCGGGTGCTGGACGCGCCCGTCTCCGGCGGTGAGGCGGGGGCGATCGAGGCCGTGCTGTCCATCATGGTCGGCGGCGAGCAGGCCGACTTCGACGAGGCCAGGCCGCTCTTCGAGGCGCTGGGCAGGACGATCGTGCGGTGCGGTCCGCACGGCGCCGGCCAGACGGTGAAGGCCGCCAACCAGCTGATCGTCGCCGTCAACATCCAGGCGTGCGCCGAGGCCGTGGTCTTCCTGGAGAAGTCCGGCGTCGACCTGGCGGCGGCGCTGGACGTCCTCAACGGCGGGCTGGCCGGCTCGACCGTGCTGACCCGGAAGAAGGACAACTTCCTCAACCGGGACTTCCAGCCGGGCTTCCGCATCGACCTGCACCACAAGGACATGGGCATCGTCACCGACGCCGCCCGCACCGTCGGCGCGGCCCTGCCGGTCGGCGCCGTGGTCGCGCAGCTCGTCGCGTCCCTGCGCGCCCAGGGCGACGGCGGCCTGGACCACTCCGCCCTGCTGCGGGCCGTGGAACGCCTCTCCGGCGCCCAGGTCTGACCGCACGGTCACCCCAAGACCCCGGGCGGCGCCGCGCGTCGACAGATGTCCCGTCGCGCCCAGGCGTGCGGCGCCGCCCGGCACCACCGGTGACGCGACACGGGCACGCCGTCGCGTCACCGGCTCACCAGCCCGCGTACGGCACCGGCGGGGAGGCCGGAGCCGTACGCGCGGACCGGGACCGCGGCGAGCGCGGGCCAGTGCGGTGGTGAACGGCCCGGCGTCCCCTCCCACGACGTGAGGGGAGGGGCGCCCGAGCCGGTCGCGCCCGCCGCGGTCCCGGTCACACCCGTCGACCCGCGCGTACGCCCTCGGCCGTACGCGCGGTACGGCATCCTCAAGTCCTCCTCTGAAACCGGCACCGGCACGCTTGGACCACCCCCGTGAGCGGGCACATCCCCCGCACACGGGGGTGATCGCATGAAGAGGACCGGCAGCACCACGGGCATCCGGCTGGAGCCGTACCACGTCGCGCTGCTGCGCGGCGGGGCGCGCGCCGCCGTCACGGTCGCCGTGGTGGCCCTGCACCTGCGCGGCGTCGTGGCCGCCGGACGGCCGGGCGCCCTGCGCCGGGCGCTGGTGCCGGACGCGGCACGGTACCCGCCGCACCGCAACGACCTGGAGCGCGCGGTGCGCGGCGGTCTCTACCGCCCGGCCGGCCTGGAGGAGTTGCTGGCCCGCTCGGTGGTGCGCACGGCGGTGGCCCGGGCGCGCGAGGACCTGGTCGCGGCCGGGCTGCTGGGGTCGCTGACCGGCCGCCCGACCCGCGCCGGCCGCAGGAAGGTGCGGAAGCTGCGCGCGGTCTTCCCGCTGCCCACGGGTCCCGAAGGGTTCACGCACGACGACATGGCCCTGGCCGTCGCCCTGTACGGCGATCCGGCGCTCAGGGCGCTGCTGCCACGGTTCACCGAGCACACCCGGCTGACCGGACGGGGCGCCCACGCGGACGCGGGCCGCTTCCCGTTCGGCCGGACGGACCGGTTCCTGCGGTCGCGGGCCGACGATGACGACGACGGGTCCGGGCCTGGTGCCGACCACGGTGGCGGTCACGACGGCGGGGGCTTCAGTTGCGGCGGCGGAGGAGGCGGCGGCGACTGAGCACGACGAGAGGGCGGCCCGTCCCGGGGGAACGGACCGCCCTCCGCCGTGTCCGCGAGGGCTCAGAGCTCCAGCGTCCTGATGGCGGTCGGCGCGTGGCCGGGCTCGGTGGCCAGTTCCTCGAACTCCGTCACGTCGGAGATGTCGTTCGTCCCCGACATGGCTATGTTGGTGACCCGCTCCAGGATCGCCTCCACGACGACCGGCACCCGGTGCTCCGCGGCGAGCTTCTTGGCCTGCTCGAAGGCCGCGCCCAGCTCGCGCGGGTCGGTCACCCGGATCGCCTTGCAGCCCAGGCCCTCGGCGACCTTGACGTGGTCCACGCCGTAGCCGCCGAGTTCGGGCGAGTTGATGTTCTCGAACTCCAGCTTGACCTCGAAGTCGATGCCGAAGGCCCGCTGCGCCTGCCGGATCAGCCCCAGGTAGGAGTTGTTCACCAGCACGTGCACGTACGGGATCCTGTGCTGCGCGCCGACCGCCAGCTCCTCCATCATGAACTGGAAGTCGTAGTCCCCGGAGAGCGCGACGACCTGGGCCTCGGGGTCGGCCTTGGCGACGCCGAGGGCGGCCGGGACGGTCCAGCCCAGCGGCCCGGCCTGGCCGCAGTTGATCCAGTGCCGGGGCCGGTGGACGTGCAGCAGCTGCGCGCCGGCGATCTGGGAGAGGCCGATGGTGGAGACGTACCGGGTCTCGGGTCCGAACGCCTTGTTCATCTCCTCGTAGACCCGCTGCGGCTTGATCGGGATGTCGTCGAAGTGCGTACGGCGCTGGAGGGTGGCCCTGCGCTGCTGCGCGGAGGCGGCCCAGGCGGAGCGGTCGGGCAGGGTTCCGGCCGCCTTCCGTTCCCTGGCCGCCTCCGTGAAGAGCGTGAGGGCGGCCTTGGCGTCGGAGGCGATGCCGTAGTCCGGGGCGAAGATCCTGCCGATCTGGGTCGGTTCGACGTCGACGTGCACGAACGTCCGTCCGGCGGTGTAGACGTCGAGCCGGCCGGTGTGGCGGTTGGCCCAGCGGTTGCCGATGCCGAGGACGAAGTCGGACTCCAGGAAGGTGGCGTTGCCGTAGCGGTGGGAGGTCTGGAGGCCGACCATGCCGGCGTTCAGCTCGTGGTCGTCGGGGAGCACGCCCCAGCCCATGAGGGTCGGCACGACGGGGATGCCGGTCAGCTCGGCGAACTTCACCAGCAGACCGGCCGCGTCGGCGTTGATGACGCCGCCGCCGGCGACGATCAGCGGGCGCTCGGCGGCGTCGAGCAGGTCGAGTGCCTTCTCGATCTGGGCGCGGGAGGCGGCCGGTTTGTAGACGGGGAGCGGCTCGTACGTCTCCGGGTCGAACTCGATCTCGGTCAGCTGCACGTCGACCGGCAGGTCGATCAGGACCGGGCCGGGACGCCCGGAGCGCATCAGGTGGAACGCCTTCTGGAAGACGCCGGGGACCTGCGCGGCCTCCAGCACGGTCACCGCCATCTTGGTGACCGGCGCGGCGATGGAGGCGATGTCGACGGCCTGGAAGTCCTCCTTGTGGAGCACGGCGGTCGGCGCCTGGCCGGTGACGCACAGGATCGGGATCGAGTCGCCGGTCGCCGAGTACAGCCCGGTGATCATGTCGGTGCCGGCCGGGCCCGACGTACCGACGCACACCCCGATGTTGCCGGGACGGGCCCGCGTGTATCCCTCGGCCATGTGCGAGGCGCCCTCGACGTGCCGGGCGAGGGTGTGGGTGATGCCGCCGGACGCCTTGAGCGCCGCGTAGAAGGGGTTGATCGCCGCGCCCGGCACACCGAACGCGTCGGTGACGCCCTCGCGCCTGAGGATCTCGACTGCCGCGCGGGCAGCGGTCATACGAGCCATTCGAGTACTCCTGCTGGTCGGAACCTGGTTCGGAACCACGCCCGTCGCGCCCACGCTGAGCAGTTTCCGTCTTTCCGCATGTTGGAATATATCTTCTACATACTGAAAGTAAGGTAAGTGGGTGGCCGAGGGACGTCAAGGGAGGACGATGAAGGGCATGACCGAGAGCCTCACGGTGCGCTGCCCGTCCTGCCGGCGCGCGCACCGCTACACGGCACCGGCGTACCCGTGCGCCTGCGGAGTGCCGGTCGCCCCCTCGCTGGACCCGGACGGAACCGTGGCGGAGGTCCGCCACCGGTCCTGGGAGGAGGAGTGGATCGGGGTGCGCTGCGCCGCCTGCGGCGACGAGGGACAGTGGCCCCGGCCGGAACTGGGCTGTCCGTGCGGCACGGTGCTGAGCCTGCCGGTGCGCGACCCCTTCGACACGGTCGCGGCGGTCGTGCGGTACCTGGGCACGCTCGGCCACCACGACCTGCACCGCGCCCGGCGCGGACTGACGCCCGGCATCGGGCTCACCGGGCGCGGCATCCTCGTCCAGATCGACCCGACCGGCTCCCCCGCCACCACGCGGGACGTGGAATGCCTGTGGCTGACGGCCATGACCCGCTCCGCCCGCCACGTCCTGCACTTCTCGCTGGCCGCGTACCCCGCCGGCGTCCGGGCCCGCGCGGGCCTGCTGCACGTCCCGCTGTTCGTCCTCGGCCCCGGCACCGGTCCCCGCCCGGCCAACGCCCCGGCGGCGGCCCTGGCCGCGACGGCCGACGGCGCGCCCTGAGTGCCCGCGCGGGCCGGGTTGAGTACGCGTACTCAGGGCGCGGGGGTCCGCGGCGGCGAGAGTAGGGGCAGACCGAACGACTGGAGACCACGATGCGCCTGCCCCTCACCACCACCCGCCGTCCGGCCGGACGGTCCCGCCTGCTCCTCGCCGCCCTCGTGGGCGGCGCGGCGGTGGTGGCACTCACCGGATGCTCCGGCTTCCAGGACGACATCTGCGGCGGCGGCGAGTACCCGGTGCTCGCCGTGGGCGGCACCGGCTCCGCCTGCGTGCCGGACGGGGAGGAGCCCCCGAAGGGGTACGCGCGCTATCCGGAGGGCAAGGTGCCGCAGCAGGTCGACGACAAGTGGGACGTGTACTGGCGCACCCACACACTGGACGAGAACGGCACGGTGATCGACGCCCCCGACACGGACTGACCCGGCTCGCGCCGGCCGACGCCTACAGGATCTCGCCCCGGCTGCGCGCGTTGGCCCGCGCGACCATCTCCCGCAGTCTGGAGCGGCCCCAGGGGTCCTCTCCGTACGGCGGCGGATCGGCGCCTTCGGCGGCGGTGCCGAACGGGTCGCCGGGGTCGTGGAAGACGAGCAGCCGCCCGTTGACGCCGTACAGTTCGATGGCCTCGGCCAGTGCCGCTCGCGCGCTGCTCGCCATGACGCCCGCTCCTTGTGTCGACCTGCTTTCGACAGACGCTACGAGCAGCGTTGACCTGCGTCGATGGCACTTTCCCCGGGTGTGGGGCCGAAGTGCCACAGAGGGTCACACGGGCAGGTTCACCACGTCGGCCAGCTCCCGTATCTCGGGCGTCAGCGTCCGGCGCCGGGTCACGATGCGGTCGAGGATGTCGCGGGCGTAGCGCTGGTTCGGGAGCCACTGCGGGGAACCCGCGCGGATCTTCTGCAGGGTGTCCACCGCTTCCGCGTACCGCCGTAGCTGCGTCTGGGCGCTCGCGACGTCGAGCAGGTGCCGGTTCCTGTTGTTCGAAGTCGGTTTCAGGGTGTCGGCGGGAATGCGGGAGGCGAGGCTGAGGACCGTGTCCGGCCGGTCGGCGACCATCGCGTTCTCCGCGCGCTTCAGCGCCACGGTGACGGGCCCGAACGTGCGGAGGAAGTCGCCCTCGGGCGTGCACTCCCGGCCCAGGGCCACCGCGGCCGAGTGGGCCAGGCGCAGGGCGTCGTCGGCCTCGCCGGGGCGGTTGTCCCGGATCGCCGCGGCCGACAGGCGCAGCAGGAGCCATCCCCAGGCGCTCAACTCACCCGGTGTCGCCCGGGACATGCGGGGCTCGACCTCGTCGGACCACCTGACCGCCAGGTCCCGGGCCTGCGCGAGCCGTCCCCGGCGCAGCAGCAGCCAGCACTGGACACTGGCCGTCGCGGCGCGCTGAACGCCGTCGGTGGCGTCGTCCTGGGCCCGGTCCAGGGCCAGTTCGGCGGCGTCGAACTGCCGGGTCTGGGTCATCAGCCACCCGGTCAGTTCCAACAGGCGGGCACGCAGCGGCCTGCCCCGGACGTCGGTGGCGGTCAGCGCCTCGGTGTCGCGCAGCAACGACGGAAGAACCGTACCGAGTTCGGTGAACCGGTCGTGCGCGAACAGGGGCACCGCTGATCGCAGGGCGTCCCGTACGCCCTCGTAGGTCGGTGCCTCGTCGAGCGTGCCGGTGCCGGCCGGAGCGGCCAGGGCGGCGTGCACGGGCGCCCAGCTCCGCACGGTGGCCTCGTCGGCCGGTTCCTCCGCGTGCGCGGCGACGAGGTGGGTGGTGGGCACCTTGAGGGCGTGGGCGAGAGCCCGCGCGGTCTCCAGCCGGGTGTCGGTGCGCTCGCCCTGTTCCAGCTTCCGGACGAGGGACAGGGAGACGCCCGAGAGATCCGCCAGCTGTCGTTGGGTCAGCCCTCGACGCTTGCGGATCTCCCGAAGGCGTTCACCGAGGTAGGCGCTCATACTCCGAGGGTACGGCCACCTCCCTGGCGCCGGGCGCGCTCAGCGGAAGTCCTCCTCGCGGTACTCCGCGCCGAGCCACTACAGGATCTCGCCCCGGCTGCGCGCGTTGGCCCGCGCGACCATCTCCCGCAGTCTGGAGCGGCCCCAGGGGTCCTCTCCGTACGGCGGCGGATCGGCGTCTTCGGCGGCGGTGCCGAACGGGTCGTCGGGGTCGTGGAAGACGAGCAACCGCCCGTTGACGCCGTACAGTTCGATGGCCTCGGCCAGTGCCGCCCGCGCGCTGCTCGCCATGACGCCCGCTCCTTGTGTCGTCTGTCGGACGACAGCCTCACGCGAGTGCGGCGGGCATCACGGGGACGGAACGTCCCCTTTCTGGACGCTTACGCCGTCATGCCCAGGAACTCGGCGAGTTTCCGCAGGCCCGGAGGCCGTACGGAACCGGCCCGGAGGTCCCCGACGATGGCGACGGCGAGGGTGTGGTGCCGCATCCAGGCCGGCGCGATCTCGCGCAGCTTCGTAAGAGCCCGTACGGCGCCTTCGGCGTCCCCGAGGTCGGCGTGGGCGCGCGCGACGTCCAGGAGAAGCCACGTACGCCATGACACAGGCGTGTCGGAACTCAACCGCATGCCCTTGGCGAGACGCAGGGCCTCGTCGGGCCGCGCGTGCTGCACCGCGAGCCGAACCCGTTCGATGCGGACCGAGGAGCGGCTGAACACGGAGACCAGCCTCCCGTCGACCGGCGGCGGCAGCTTCGCGAGGCGCTTGGTGGCCTTCTCCGCGGTGGACATCATGTCGGAGGCCGTGTCGTAGTCCCCGGAGCGGGCCGCGGACGTCGCGGCGGACATCACCAGGCCGCCCCAGACCCGGACGCTCTCGGCGGTGTCCTGCTGCTCACGCTCGACCCTGTCGGCCGCGTGGACGGCAAGGTTCGTCGCGTCGTCGAGCCGGTTCTGGCGCTGATAGTTCCACGCCACCGAGTTGGCGATCATCGAGGGGAGCAGGGGGTCGGAGGACTGCTCGGCGGCGTGCATCGCACGCTCCAGCGCGGACAGGGCGAGGTCCACCTTGCCCAGCCGGATGGCGAGGTGTCCGGCGAGTTGGAGGGCCTTGCCGAGGGCCGCCTGGCCGGCCGAGCGGTCCTCGGACGTACCCACGGAGGCAAGGAAGCGGGCGTCGTTGACGATGCCGGGCAGGGCGGTCATGAGCTGCCCGAAGTCGGCGTCATGGTAGATGGTCCAGGCGTCCGCCAACTCCCGGCGCATGAGCGGGACCGTCAGCCGCTCGGTGTCGCTCGGCTCGGGGAGGGGAGCGAACATCGGAGGCATGACGGCCCGGCGCAGGGCGACGAGCTGGGGTGAGTCGACGTCTCCGGTGCTCGGCGCCCCGGGCGGATCACCGAGCAGGGCTGTCAACTCGACACCGAGGCCCTTGGCGAGGGCGTGCAGCGTGGGCAGCCGCGCGGAGTGCTTGCGCTTCTGCTCCAGCTTCTTGATCACGTCGACGGAGACGCCGGACGACTCCGCCAGACCCTCCTGCGTACGGTCGGCCAGCCTGCGCAGACGCGCCAGTCGGTCTCCCAAGTGCTCTGCCATGACTCGAGGGTAGGACCCCGCGCGCCCGCACCCGGAGAGGTCAGCGGAAGTCCTCCTCCCGGTACTCCGCGTCCGAGCCCGCCGCCGTGGCCTCGCGGAGTTCGATGCGGCGGATTTTGCCGGAGACGGTCTTGGGGAGGTTGCCGAACTCCAGGCGGCGCAGGCGTTTGTAGGGGGCCAGGGTCTGGCGGGAGTGGTCGAAGAGGATCTTCGCGGTGTCCGGGCCGGGCTGCCAGCCGGCCGCCAGGACGATGTACGCCTTCGGTACGGCGAGGCGGAGTTCGTCGGGGGCGGGGACGACGGCGGCCTCCGCGACCGCCTCGTGTTCCAGCAGCGCGCTCTCCAGCTCGAAGGGGCTGATCTTGTAGTCGGACGCCTTGAAGACATCGTCGGACCTGCCCACGTACGTGAGGTATCCGTCGGCGTCGCGGGAGCCGATGTCGCCGGTGCGGTAGTAGCCGTCCGCCATCGCCTCGGCCGTACGGTCCGGGTCGCCGTGGTAGCCGGTCATCAGGCCGACGGGGCGGGTGGAGAGGTCGAGGGCGATCTCGCCCTCGGTGGCGCCGGGTTCTCCGGTGACGGGGTCGAGGAGTTCGACGCGGTAGCCGGGGCTGGGGCGGCCCATCGAGCCCGTCTTGAGGACCTGGCCCGGGCTGTTGGAGACCTGTACGGCCGTCTCGGTCTGGCCGAAGCCGTCGCGGACGGTCACGCCCCAGGCGCGGCGGACCTGTTCGATCACCTCGGGGTTGAGGGGTTCGCCGGCCGCCACGGCCTCCCGGGGCGGGGTGGCCAGGCGGGTCAGGTCGGCCTGGACCAGCATGCGCCAGACGGTGGGCGGGGCACAGAAGGTGGTGACGCCGGCGCGGTCCATCTCGGCCATCAGCCGGGACGCGTCGAAGCGGGTGTAGTTGTGGAGGAAGACGGTCGCCTCGGCGTTCCACGGGGCGAACAGGTTGGACCAGGCGTGCTTGGCCCAGCCGGGTGACGAGATGTTCAGGTGCACGTCCCCGGGCTTCAGACCGATCCAGTACATCGTGGCCAGGTGCCCGACGGGGTAGGAGACGTGGGTGTGCTCGACGAGTTTCGGGCGGGCGGTCGTGCCCGAGGTGAAGTAGAGCATCAGGGGGTCGTCGGCGCGGGTCGGGCCGTCCGGCGTGAACCCTTCCGGGGCGGTCTCCGCGTCCTCGTACGGCTGCCAGCCGTCCGGTGCGCCGCCGACCGCGACGCGTGTGTAACCGCCGGGTACGCCGGCGAACTTGGCGGTGTCCTCGGCGCGGACGATCACATGGGCCACCCGGCCGCGCTCCACCCGGTCGCGCAGGTCGGCGGGGCCGAGCAGCGGGGTGGCCGGGATGACGACCGCGCGGAGTTTCATCGCGGCCAGGGCCGTCTCCCACAGTTCCACCTGGTTGCCCAGCATGACCAGGATGCGGTCGCCGGGCCCGACGCCCCGCTCCCGCATCCAGTTCGCGGCCCGGTCGGACTTGGCGGACATCTCGGCGAACGACCGCCGGGTCTCGGTCCCGTCCTCCTCCACGATGTGCAGCGCCGTGCGGTCGTTGCCGTCCGCGATGACGTCGAACCAGTCCAGCGCCCAGTTGAAGTGCTCGGGGCGGGGCCACGCGAAGCCCGCGTAGGCGGTGGCGTAGTCCTCGCGGTGTTCCAGCAGGAAGTCCCGGGCCTCGCGGAAGCTCTGCGTCGCCGTCGTCATCATGTCCTCCTCGGTGCCGGACCATCTCCGGGCGGCTCGCTGTCATCTTCGGGTCATCCGCCCTGGTCGCACCAGCCCCGAACGGGGGTGAACATCGCGACGACGGGCGCATGGCTCGCAGCCGGCCGGGCACCCGGGGGCACTGTGCACGAACCGCGCAGAATCCTGGTGACCGGGTGGTTCAGCTTCCTGCACGGGGAGGCGACCGCCGGGGACGTGCTGGCGCTGGAACGGGTGGAGGCGGTGCTGCGGGCAGCCGGACAGGCGTACGACGTCGTGTGGAGTCCCGGCTTCCGGGCGGACGGCACGCACGTCGAGGACGTCGATCCGGCCGCGTACACGCACCTGGTGTTCGTGTGCGGGCCCGTCCACGGGCCGCAGGTCGAGGAGCTGCACCAGCGGTTCGCCCACTGTGTGCGCATCGCCGTCGGCGTCTCGGTCGTGGACCCCGCCTCCGCGGCCGTCACCGGCTTCCACCAGGTCCTGGCCCGCGACGCGCCCACCGCCGAGCCGACCACGGACCTCGCGGCCCGCGCCCCCGCGCCGACCGCCCCGCCGGTCGTCGGTGTGATCCTCACGCACGGGCAGCGCGAGTACGGCGGCCGGCGGCGGCACGCCGAGGTCGCCGAGGCGGTGACGGGGTGGCTGAGCGGCAAGGACTGCGCACGGCTGGAGCTGGAGACCCGGCTCGACACCCATGACTGGCGGCTGTGCGCGACCCCGGCCCAGTTGGAGGCGGTCCTCGCCCGGCTGGACCTGGTCGTCACCGACCGGCTGCACGGGCTGGTACTGGCCCTGCGCTCCGGAGTCCCGGCGCTCGCCGTGGACCCGGTCGCGGGCGGCGCGAAGGTGACCGCACAAGCCCACGCCTGCGGCTGGCCCGCGCTGGTCCCGGCCGAGAACCCGGAGACCGGCGAGCCGGGGACCAGGAAGTCGGGGACCAGGGAGTCGGGGACCAGGGAGTTGGAGCGGTGGTGGGCCTGGTGCCTGGGCGACGACGGGCGGCAGGCGGCCCGGCGGATCGGTGCGGCGTTCCGGGCCGGCGGCAGGGCGGACGCCGCCGACGGGCTGGCCGAGGCCCTCGGGATTCGTTAGGCAGCGGCCGGCGGGGGCACTCGGCGAACTGTCGGTCTGCCCCGGCCCCAGAGGAGACACCGTGAGCGTCGGCCGCCTCCCCGAACACGAGCAGCGCGTCCTCGACGAGGTCGAACGCGCCCTGCGCCGCGACCGCCGGCTGGAGCGGCGGCTGCGCACCTTCCGCCCGAGCCGCCGGCCCGACCCGGCGCGGCTGTCGGCCTACCGGCCGCGCACCCCGACGGTCCTGCTGCTGCTCGCCGTCTCCGTCACCCTCATGGTGACCGGCATCGTCACCTCCGAACCCGGGGTGATCTGGGCGTTCGCCGCCGTGTGGCCGGTGACGCTGTTCGCGGTGTTCCGGGTGCTGTGCCGATGGACCGAGGGCTGACGCCGGCCCTCGGTCCTCGTGCGCCGGCGTCAGCCCGTGTAGCTGCGGGCCGTCGAGTCCCGCTGGGCCGGTTCCAGGGTGCGGAGCCGGGCCTCGACGTCCGGCGGCAGCACCCGGCGTTCCCGCAGGACCCACGGCAGGGCGGCGGCCGCCTCGGCGAAGGCGCGCAGCGAGGCGGTGTCACGGGGAACCGTGCGGGCCAGGTGCCAGGTCCGGCGCAGGGCGTACCCGGCGGGGCGGCGCAGCCAGGTGAACCACAGGGTGTTGCGGATGCCGTGGGTACGCCGGAGCGTCGCGTCCCGCACCCGTGACGGGTGGTGATGGATGGTCAGGTGGTCGGCGTACGTCAGCCACCAGCCGTCCGCCGCGAGGTCGGCGGCGAGCAGTTCCTCCTCGCCGCCCAGCCACAGCCGGGGGTGGAAACCGCCCGCCGCGCGGAACGCGTCGGTGCGCAGCACGGTCGCGGCGGCCAGGAACGAGCCGAGGGCGGGGCCGGGCAGCCAGGACGGGCCGGGGACGGGCGAGTCCCGCAGCTCCTTGACGATGGGGTCCTCCGTGCCGTCCGGTTCGACGACGATCCGGGCGGTGACCGTGCCCAGCGCGGGGTGCCGGTCGAGGAGGTCGGCCGCCCCGGCGAGCGAACCGGGCGCCCACCAGGAGTCGTCGTCGCAGAAGGCGACGTAGGGCGTGCGGACGTCGCGGACGGCGAGGTTGCGGCCGACGGCGCCGAGGTTGCGGCCGGGCCGCAGCAGCCGTACCCCCGGGTGGTGGCGGGCGACGGCGGCGGCGGTGCCGTCCGTGGAGGCGTTGTCGGTGACGATGACCGGGGGTTTCTCCGGCAGGGACGCCAAGTGGTCGAGGGTGCGCAGGAGTTCGGGGCGGCGGTTGTGGGTGATGACGACGACGGTGGTGCGGGGGTCGGTCATGACGCCGGACCCGTTCCGTCCGGGCCGTCCAGGCGGCGGGCGGCCCGTTCCACGTGCGGGGGCAGGGTCCTGCGGTCGCGGAGCGCGGCGGGCAGCCGTACCAGGGTCTCGCGCAGGGCGCGGCGGGCGTGCGGGTCGTGGCGGGCTTCGAGGGCCAGCGCGCGGGTGCGGGCGAGGGCGTGCGGCAGGGGGCGGCGCAGCCAGGCGGTGAGGAGTTCGTTGCGGCGGACGACGGCCGGGCGGTCGGTGCGCGGGCCGGGGTCGGGGTGGTGGTGGGCGGTCACCTCGGGGCAGTGGGTGACGCCCCAGCCGCGGGCGGCGAGGTCGTAGGCGAGGAGGGTCTCCTCGGCGCCGAAGAAGAGGAGGGGGTGGTAGCCGCCCGCGTCGAGGTAGGACTCGCGGCGGACCACGCAGGCGCAGGCGAGGAAGCCGAGGACCTGGGTGCCGGGGAGGTCGGCGGCCGGGCCGAGGGGGGACTGGGCGAGGACGCCGTTGAGGGGGTCGGCGTACTCGGCGGGGCCGACGAGGGTACGGGCGGAGAGCAGGCCGAGCCGGGGGTGTTCGTCGAAGAGCCGGGCGGCGGTGGCGAGCGCGCCGGGGGCCCACCAGGAGTCGTCGTCGCTGAACGCCACGTACGGGGTGTCCAGGGCGCGGACGCCGTGGGTGCGGGCGAGGGCGCCGCGGTTGACGGGCATGGACAGCACTCTCACCCGCGGGAAGTCGCGGGTCAGCATGGTGCGGGTGTCGTCGGTGGAGGCGTTGTCGACGACGAGGATCTCGGGGCGTTCGGGCAGGTCGAGGAGGTGGCGCAGGGTGGCGGCCAGGCGTGCCGAGCGGTTGCGGGTGGCGATGACGACGCCGACGGGGGCGTGCGGCGTCCGGTCGGTGCGGGTGCGTTCGGGGGTGGTGGTGGGGGCGTGGTTCATGGTGCCTCGCTCAGGGCGTCGACTGCGTGCAGTACGTCGTCGGCGGAGATGCGCAGCAGCGCGGGGTCGGGGGTGTCGCCGTGCGGGTCGCCGTCGTCGTCCGGGCCGGGGTGGTGCAGGACCTGGTGGCGGGGGTGCGGGGGCGGGCCCCAGCGGCTGGGCGGGACGGGGCCGAAGAGGGTGACGGAGGGGGCGGCGTGGGCGACGGCGAGGTGGGCGATGCCGGTGTCGCCGCTGATCACGGCGTGGGCGTCGGCGACGAGGGCGGAGAGGCGGTCGTAGGGCAGGCCGCCGCCGAAGACGTCGGTGTCGGGCAGGCCGGCGTCCTTGGCCAGCCGGGCCACGAGGTCGTTCTCGTCCGGTCCGCCGGTCACCACGACCCGCAGGCCGCGGGCGCGCAGGGTCTCGGCGACGGTCGCGTACCGCTCGGCCGGCCAGCAGCGGGAGGGGGCGCCGGCGCCGGGGTGCAGGACCACCGCGCCGGGCGCCGGGGACGGCACCCGCGGGCGGGGCAGCAGCAGGTCGGTGGGGTCGGCGTCGATGCCGTACGCCGTCAGCAGGCGGCACCAGCGGTCGCGTTCGTGTTCCTCGGCGTACCAGGGCGGTCCGTCGGCCGCGGCGAACGCGAGCAGCCTGCGGGGGCGCAGGGCGGCCAGCGGGCGGTGGCTGGCCGGGCCGTTGCCGTGCAGGTCGACGGCGAGGTCGGGGGGCGGGCCGGTCCAGTCGAGGGCACGGGGTACGGCGCGGCCGGGTGCGGCGGCGGGGAGCAGACGGTCGACGGCGCCGGTCGCGGCCACGACGGGGGCCAGGCCTGCGGGGCCGGCCAGCACCAGTTCGTGGCCGGGGTACGCCCGGCGCAGGGCGCGCAGCGCGGGGACACCGGCGAGGAGATCGCCGAGACCGAGGGCGCGGAGGACGAGGAGGCGGGGTGCGTGGCCGTCGTCCGGCGCACCGGGCGTGCCGGCGGGCGCCCCGGCCACCGCCGGCTCGCCACCCGGGCCGGACCGGTCCCGGGTGCCGGGCCGGACGCCGGACGCCGGGACGGCGGCCCCCCGCGCCACCGGGCCGGGTCCGCCCCGCCCCCGGACCCGGACCCGCGCCGGCGGGGCGGGGCGCCCATTCCGGGAAAGGACCGTCACCGGCGAGGCGGGGCGCCCGGCCCGGGAAGCGACCGTCACCGGCGAGGCGGCGCGCCCGGCCCGGGAAGCGACCGTCACCGGCGAGGCGGCGCGCCCGGCCCGGGAAGCGACCGTCACCGACGGAGCGGAACGCCCGGCCCGGGAAGGAACCGTCACCGACGCGACAGGGATCCCGACCCGGCAAGCGACCGTCACCGACGCGACAGGGCGCCCGGCCCGGAAGGGGACCGTCATCGCACCCCCTCCGCCGCCCGGGCCATCAGGGCCGTGGACGAGCGGCCGTCGAGGTACGGGAGGAGGACCGCCTGGCCGCCCCACTCCTCCAGGAGCGCGGCCTCGGGGAGGTCCGCGCCGGCGTAGTCGCCGCCCTTGACCCAGACGTCGGGGCGCAGGTCGCCCAGCAGCCGTTCGGGGGTGTCCTCGTCGAAGACGGCGACGGCGTCCACGCAGGCCAGGGCGCGCAGGACGCGGATGCGGTCGGCGAGGGGGTTGACGGGGCGGCCCTCGCCCTTGCGGCGGCGGACGGAGGCGTCGGAGTTGACGCAGACCACCAGGCAGTCGCCGAGCCTGCGGGCGGCCTGGAGGAGGCCGACGTGTCCGGCGTGCAGCAGGTCGAAGCAGCCGCCCGCGGCGACGACGGTGCCGTGCTGGGCACGGATACGCGCGGCCAGCGCGTGCGGGTCGTCGGTGTCGGGGGACGGAACGGCGCGCGGCCGGGAGCCGGCCCGTGGCAGGGCGCCCGCGCCGCCCGCGGCGACGAACGCGCTCGCGGCGCCCACCGCGCCCTCCACGGCCTCGCCGACCAGTGTGCCGTCGGCCAGCAGTCCGGCGGCGGTCGCGGCGAACCGGTCGCCGGCGCCGCAGGAGTCGCCGGGGTGGGTGGCGGGCGCGGGCACGAGGAGGGGGTGTTCGCCGTAGGAGAGCAGGGCGCCGCGGGCGCCGAGGGTGACGGCGACGGCGGCGGCCTTCCAGTCGCGGACCAGGTCGGCGGCGATGTGGGCGGCGGCGCGCAGGGTGCCGTCGGGGCGGGCGTCGCCGGGGGCGAAGCCGTGCGCCTCCTTCTCGGCGGGCGTCACCAGCCGGGTGCCGGGCACGGGCGGGCCGCCGCGCGGGTGCGGGTCCCAGACCAGGGGCGGACGGTCGGTGAGTTCCTCACGCAGGGTGCCGGCGGTGCCGCGGCCGTAGTCGGAGACCAGTACGGCATGCGCGGAGCGCAGTGCGGCGCGGGCCTCGTCGGTGGCGGCGCGGGCGCGTCCGCCGCCGCGGTCGAGGCGGACGACGGGGCGGTCCTGGGCCAGCACGCGGGTCTTCTCGGGCAGGGTGCCGCCGAGCGGCAGCGGGATCAGGGTCAGCCAGGGTTCGAGGAGTTCCCGCAGTTCGCCGGAGGCCGGGTCGTCGCCCAGGCCGGTGATCAGGGTGACGTCGCGGCCGTCGCGGGCGGCGAGGTAGGCGGCGAGCGCGGCGCCGCCCGGCCGGACGCGTTCGGCGCACTCGGACACCACCGGCACGGGCGCGTCGGGGGCGAGCCGGTCGGCGGAGCCGGTCAGGTCGCGGTCGAGCAGCGCGTCGCCGACGACGACCAGCGGGGTCTTGTCACGCATGGGTGCCCCCTCCCCGCGCGCCCCGGCCCCGCGCACCCCGGTCCAGGGCGGCGTCGAAGGCCGCGCAGATCATGTGGACGGCGACCAGGTGGAGTTCCTGGACGGTGGCCGTGGTGGCCGCCTCGACGCACAGGGACTCGTCGCTGCCCAGCATCAGCGGGTTGGGTTCGCAGCCGGTCAGCGCCCACACCCGCAGGCCCGCCGCGCGGCCCGCGTCCGCGGCGGACAGCAGGTTGGCGCTGGCGCCGGACGTGGACAGCAGCATCAGGACGTCGCCCTCGCGGCCGTGCGCGCGGACCTGGCGGGCGAAGACCTCGTCGACGCCGTAGTCGTTGGCGATGGCGGTGGTGGAGGAGGTGTCGGCGTGCAGGGCGATCGCGGAGAACGGCGGCCGGTCGTCGCGGTAGCGGCCGACGAGTTCGGCGGTCAGGTGCTGGGCCTGCGCGGCGCTGCCGCCGTTGCCGGCCGCGAGCAGCCGGCCGCCGCCGGAGAGGACGGCGGCGAGCTGGTCGCCCCAGCGCTGGGTGATGTGCGCGGAGGCACGGAACGCGGCCAGCGCGTCCTGGAGTTCGTCGCAGTGCCCGACGACGGGCGGGTGCACGGTCATCACGCCACCTCCTGGGACAGTTCGTGGTCGGCGAGGGTCAGGCGGTAGACCTGTTCGGCGCCGTCGGCGACGCGCCGCCATGTGTAGTGCTTGAGGACGCGTTCACGTCCGGCGGTGCCCAGGGCGCGGCGCAGCCGTTCGTCGGCGAGGAGGTCGCGGGCGGCGTCGGCGATCGCCCGGGAGCTGCCGGGTTCGACGAGCCGGCCGGTGACGCCGTCGGCGACGGAGTCGCGGTGGCCGCCGACGTCGGTGGCGAGCACGGGCACGCCGCAGCCCATCGCCTCCAGCGGCACGATGCCGAACGGCTCGTAGTGCGGGGTGCACAGCACGAGGTCGGCGCTGCCGATCAGGGTCGGCATGTGCTCGGGGTCGACCGCGCCGAGCAGCCGTACCCGGTCGGCGACGCCCGTCCGGCGCGCGACGCTCGTCAGGCGCCGGGCCTCGGGGTCGGTGTCGACGTCGTCGGCGGGCGGACCGCCGGCGACGAGGAGTTCGGCGTCGGGGATGTCGGCGAGGGCGCGGACGGCGAGGTCGTAGCCCTTGCGGGGGACGAGCCGGCCGCAGGCCAGCAGCCGGTGGCGGTGGCGGCGCGCGGGGGCGCGGCCGGTGTCGGCGCCGGGGCGGAAGTGGTGGGAGTCCACCCCGCACGGCACGACGGAGACCTGGCGCGGGGGCACGCCCATGTCGCCCAGTTCGACGACCTCGTCGGTGCAGGTGGCCAGGACCCGGGCACAGGAGCGGCCGAGCTGCCGTTCGATGCCGATGCGTTCGTGCGGGCTGGTGTCCCTGAGGCCCTGGTGGCGCCGCTTGACGGTGCCGAGAGCGTGGAAGGTCTGCACGAAGGGGATGCCGTGCGGCTGTACGCCGATCTGGGCGGCGAGGCCCGACATCCAGAAGTGGGCGTGCACCACGTCGGGCCGCTCCCGGGTGAAGGCCCGCGCCAGGTGGGCGCCGAAGGCGGGCATGTACGGCAGCAGGTCGTCCTTGGGCAGGGGCTCGGCCGGTCCGGCGGGTACGTGTTCGACGACCGCGCCGCCGGGCAGCGGCACCCGGTCGGGCAGATCGAGGCAGTCGCGGCGGGTGTACACCGTGACGTCGTGGCCGCGCCGGGCCAGTTCCTCGCTGAGCCGGGCCACGTAGACGTTCTGTCCCCCGGCGTCGACGCCGCCGAGCGCGGCGAGCGGGCTCGCGTGCTCGGACACCATGGCGATCCTCATCGGGTCACCTCCTTCAGCAGCCGCTCCCAGTCGTCCAGGAAGCGGGACAGCCCGTAGCGGGCGAGGGCCGCCGCCCGGGCCTTCTCGCCGACCGCGCGGGCGTGCGCGGGGTCGGCGAGGAAGTCGCGTACGGCGTCGGTCAGTACGTCGAGGCGGTTGGAGACCACTCCGGCGCCGGGCGGTACCGCCTCGGTCACCTCGGTGGTGGCGAGGGCGACCACGGGCATGCCCAGGTGCATGGCCTCCAGGAGGGACAGGCCCAGGGAGGTCCAGCGGACGGGGTGGACGTAGACGCGGCGGCGGGCGAGTTCGGTGTGCAGGTCGCTCTGCGGGACGTCCTGGGTGCGGCAGCGTGCGGGGTCGACGCCGAGGTGGGCGGCGAGTCCGTCCGTGCCCATGCCGAAGACGTCGAGGGGGGCGGCGCGGGCGAAGGCGGGCAGCAGGTCGGTGCCGGTGGTACGGCCGCGCCGGACCGGCTCGTTGACGACGACGGCGGCGCGGTCCAGTTCGCCGGTCCAGCGGGGGCCGGGGTCGACGATGCCGTGCTCGATGACGGTGGTCTCGGTGCGGCCCGCGTCCCACATCAGGCGGTTGAAGTGGGTGACGTGGACGAGGGTGACGCCGGGGAGGCCGGCGGCGGGGTGGCGGGTGTCGGGCACCCCGGGGGAACCGTGCGGTGCGTTGTGCTCCAGGTACACCAGCGGCGGCCGGCGGCCCAGCCAGCGGTCCACCAGGCCGAGTTCGTGCGGGCGTTGCAGGATCACGAGGTCGATCTCCTCGTCCCGCAGCTTCTCCGGCGGGACCTCGACCACCGACTGCGGCCAGTCCCAGGTGCGGGCGCGGCCGAGGCCGTCGGGGCCGCGGTCGGGGGTGACGGGGACGACGTAGGTGTGCGGGCCCTGCACGAAGGCCGTGGTCCACGACCCGTGCACGTGCCAGATGAGGATCCTCATGACGTCTCCCCCACGAGTTTCTCGACGGCGGCCGCCACGTCCGTGGCGGTGACGGTGTTCAGACAGGGGTGGCCCGGTACGGGGCACTGGCGGGCCCGGCTGTCGGCGCAGGGCGCGTCCTGGTCGCCGAGGAGGACGTACGGCACTCCGTACGGCCGCCAGCGTTCGGCCGGGACGACCGGGGCGAACAGGGAGACGACGGGGGTGCCGACGGCGGCGGCGAGGTGGGCGGGGGCGGTGTTACCGGTGACGACGGCGTCCGCGCCCGCGAGGACGCCGGAGAGTTCCGGGGCCTCGGTGCGGCCGCCGAGGTCGGTGCCGTGCTCCCCCGCCACGTGGGCGGTGAGGTCGCGTTCGCCGGGGCCGCCGGTGACCAGGACGCGGTGTCCGGCGGCGGCGAGTTCGCGTACGGCTTCGGCGGCCCGGTCGGGGCTCCAGGCGCGGGCCGGGACGCTGGCGCCGGGGTGCAGGACGACGTACGGGCCGGGTCCGGTCAGGCCGCCGACGGGGGGCGGCTCGTGCACGCGCAGCCGGCCGTCGTCGAGCCGGGGGAACCCGGCCGCCTCCGCCAGGTCGAGGGCGGCCTCGGCCTCGTGGGCGTGCGGGGCGCGCTGGTGGCGCACGTCGAGCAGGGAGCCGGGGTAGTCCACGCTGTCCGCGGCCAGGCGGCGGACGCCGGCCAGGCGCAGCACCAGGGCGGTGGGCAGCGGGGACTGGTGGAAGGAGGTCAGGATCAGGCCGGTGTCGGCGTCGATCCGGGCGGTGAGGGCGTCGAGGCCGGCGCGGTCCACGGCGGGCGGCTCGAACCCGCCCCAGGGCGCGTCCCACACCAGCACCTCGTCGACGCCGGGCAGCAGCCGCGCGGCGGGGGCGCCGCGGGTGCCGCACAGCAGGGTGACGTGGTCGGCGCGGGCGGCGACGGCCCGGACGGCGGGCCCGGCGAGCAGCACGTCGCCGAAGCTGTCCAGCCGCGTGACGATCGCCCTCATCGCGGCCTCCCGGGGGTGTCGCCGGCGGCCGGGGCCCGCCACACCGCCGCGTCCGCCGGGGCGGCCGGCGCGCCGGTGGCGTAGGCGTTCTCGATGGGCCGTTCGTCGGCCAGGACCCGCCCCTTCGGCGGCCCGTCGAGCACCGCGCGTACGGCGGTCAGCAGATCGGGAGCGACATGCTCGGCGGCGGTGATCTCCTCGGGGCGGGTCACCTGGTTCGGGACGAGGATGCCGCGCGCGCCGGCCCGGCGGGCGGCCGCCACGTCGGCGCCGATGTCGCCGATGACCACGGCGTCGGCGGGGCGGGTGCGGATCCGGCCGAGGGCCCACAGGATCATGCCGGGCCGCGGCTTGCGGCAGGGGCAGCCGTCGTCGGGGCCGTGCGGGCAGACCGCCCACACGTCGAACGGGCCGAGCAGGTCGTCGATCCGCTGGTCGACGGCGCGCACGTCGGCTTCGGTGAGCAGGCCCCGGGCGACCCCGGACTGGTTGGTGACGACGCCGGTGCGGATGCCGTGCGCGCGCAGCAGGTCCAGTGCCTCGCGGGCGCCGTCGACCGGGCGGACCCGCTCCGGGTCGCCGTTGTAGGGCACGTCGTGCACGAGGGTGCCGTCCCGGTCGAACAGCACCGCCTCGACGGGGCTCATGCGGCCACCTCCCGCCAGGCGGGGGCGGACCGGTGCCGCAGCTCTCCGCCGATCCGGTGCCAGGTGGCGGCCGGCGGGATGAGCGCGCTGGTCACGAGCATGGTCGTCACCTCGTCGCGGGTGCGCGGGCCGGGCGCGAGGCGGGCCCAGGCGAACTCGGCGGTGCCGGCGGCCCAGCCGAGCCCGGCGACGGCGGCGGCCCGGGGGCGGCCGGCGGCGGCGAGGAGGAGGGCGGCGGCACCGGCGGCGGTGATGGCCATGTGGCGGCGGATCCGGCCCCGGGGCGCGACCGCCTTGTCCCACCAGTCGGGGCCGTGCAGGCGGCGCATCAGCGCGTCGTCGGCGTTGCCGCGCTGCTGTGTCAGGGAGACCCAGCGGGAGGCGGGCCGTACCGGGTGCCGGGTGGTGCGCCGGCCCTGCCGGATGCGCCAGCCGGAGTCGAGGACGCGCAGCGCGAGGTCGGCGTCCTCGCGGAAGGCGCGGGTGAAGCGTTCGTCGAAGCCGCCGACCTCCTTGAGCACCTCGGTGCGGTAGGCCATGTCGGCGGTGATCCAGCGGGCCGTGGCGAGGCCCGCGGTGCCGCGCTCCCAGTCGGTGGGGCGGCGTTCGCCGGGCAGCGGGACGGCGATGACGCCCTGGACGGCGCCGGTGTCGGGGGCGGCCCCGGTGAGGTCCTGCACGAGCTGGTCGCACCAGTGGGGGCCGACCTGGACGTCGTCGTCGAGGAACGCGGTCCATTCGGTGGTGACCGCGCGCAGGCCGGTGTTGCGGGCGGCGGCCGGTCCGCGTCCGCCGCTCCGCAGCACGACGGTGCGCGAGCGCAGGTCGCCGAGGACGGTCAGCGGGTGTTCCAGGGCGCCGGGCTCGGCGTCGGCGTCCGGCGCGGGCCGGTCGTCGACGAGGACGATCTCGTCCGGTTTCGGTCCGGTCGCGGCGGCGAGCGCGGCCAGGCAGTCGGCCAGCGTCGCCCGGGCGAGGGTGGGGATCACCACGGAGTAGCCGGGGTGGCCCTCGGGGTGTCCGGTCATGCGAAGGCCCTCCCCCGGCGGACGGCGAACGGTCCGATGGCGAGGAGGTCCACCGGCGCGGAGCCGAAGCACTCCAGGGCGTCGCGCGGGTCGTCGACCATGGGCCGGCCGGCGGTGTTGAGGCTGGTGTTGACGACGACCGGCAGTCCCGTGCGCCGTTCGAAGGCGTGCAGCATCCGCGCGACGAGCGGCTCGCGGCGCTCCTCGACGGTCTGGATGCGGGCGGTGCCGTCGACGTGGACGACGGCCGGGACGCGGTCCCGCCAGGCGGCGGCGACGTCGTGCACGAAGAGCATGTACGGGCTGGGGATCGGGCCGCCGGAAAAGATCTCGGCGGCGCGGTCGGCCAGCACCATGGGCGCGACCGGCCGGAACTCCTCGCGGCCCTTGACGGCGTTGAGGCGCTCCAGGTTCTCCGCGCGGCCCGGGTGGGCCATCAGGGAGCGGTGTCCGAGGGCGCGCGGACCGTACTCGCTGCGGCCCTGGAACCAGGCGACGACGCCGTCCCGGGCCAGTTCCTCGGCGACCGTCTCGGCGATGTCGCCGGGTTCCTCGTAGGGGATCGCGGCCGTCTCCAGCCAGGCGCGGATCTCGTCGTCGCTCCAGCCGCGCCCGAGGTCGGCGCCGGGCATCGGCTCGGGGGCGGCGCCCTCCTGGGCGGCGGCGACGTGCAGGGCGCCGCCGAGCGCGGTGCCGGCGTCCCCGGCGGCGGGCTGCACCCAGACGTTGCGGTACGGGCCCTCGCGGGCGATGCGCGTGTTGGCGACGCAGTTCAGGGCGACGCCGCCGGCCATGGTGAGCGAGTCGCCGCCGGCCTCGCGGTGCAGCCAGTGGACGAGGTCGAGGAGGGTCTCCTCCAGGACGGCCTGGGCACTGGCGGCGAGGTCGGCGTGGACCTGGGTCCACTCCTGGTCCTTGGGCCGGGCCGGGGCGAGGGCGGCCCAGTCGACGCCGTGGGCGCGGAAGCCGCCGTCGCCGGTGGCGTGGACGTGCTCGCGGAGCCGGCCGGCGAAGCGGGGTCTGCCGTAGGAGGCGAGGGCCATGACCTTGAACTCGTCGCTGCTGCGCAGGAAGCCGAGGTGCTCGGTCAGTTCCTCGTAGACCAGGCCGAGCGAGTGCGGCAGGGCCTGGGTGGCGAGGGTGTCGAGCTTGCCGTCGCGGTAGCGGCCGGCCAGGTGGGAGGCGCACTCGCCGCGGCCGTCGAGGACGAGGACGTCGTTGTCGGGGTGCGGGGAGGCCGGTCCGGCGGAGGCGGCGTGGGCGACGTGGTGCGGGACGAAGACGACCTGGTCGGGGTCGAGTCCGGGCAGCGCGTCGGCGAGGAACTGGGGGGCGCGGCGGGCGTACTCCAGGCGCAGCGGGTCCCAGGGGTCGTCCAGGCCCATGTCCCGGGCGGGCCGGGCGAGCTTGGGGTCGAAGGAGTACGCGACGGCGTCCAGTTCCCCGGGCCGCACGCCCGCGTGCTCCAGGCACCAGCGGGCCGAGAGTTCCGGCACCTCCCAGGCGGAGAACGGCACCGGCCGCTTGCCGTGCTTGCGGCGGCTGAAGCGCTCTTCCTCGGCGGCCGCGACGGTCCTGCCGTCCACGACGAGGGCGGCGGCGGGGTCGTGGAACAGAGCGTTGATACCGAGGATGCGCATGAGGTGTACTCCGTCCTGTGTCGCTTCCGGGTCGCGGGTGCCGCGGGACAGCTGTCTCAAACACTTGGAAACAGCTCAACTCCGGAAAGGTCGGGCAAAACCACCCTCTGTGACGGCCTCGGCGGTTCAGGCCGCGACGGCGTGCGCGAACCAGCCGATGGTGCGTTCCAGGCCCTCGTTCCAGTCGGTGCGGGGGCGCCAGCCGAGCCGTTCGCGGGCCAGCGTGGTGTCGGGGCGGCGGCGCCCGGGGTCGTCGACGGGGCGTTCGACGAAGCGGATGCGGGAGCCGGAACCGGTCAGGTC
Organism: Streptomyces sp. NPDC090994; assembly: GCF_044768905.1. NCBI lineage: Bacteria > Bacillati > Actinomycetota > Actinomycetes > Kitasatosporales > Streptomycetaceae > Streptomyces > Streptomyces sp. NPDC090994. The sequence continues at coordinate 68,262 of NZ_JBIVWS010000018.1, read as the reverse complement.
GACGATGCGGCGGGCCAGTTCCAGCATGGTGATCTCGTCGCCGCCGCCGATGTTCACCGGCCCGGCCTCCCGGGACGCGGCGAGGGCCAGGACGCCGTCCACGGTGTCGTCGACGTAGCACAGGGAGCGGGTCTGGGCGCCGTCGCCGGCGACGGTGAGCGGTACGCCGTCCAGGGCCTGGGCGATGAAGGTGGGCACGGCACGGCCGTCGCCGGTGCGCATCCGGGGGCCGTAGGTGTTGAAGATGCGGACGATGGCGGTGTCGGTGCCGTGCACCTGGCGGTGGGCGGTGGTGAGGGCCTCGGCGAACCGCTTGGACTCGTCGTAGACGCTGCGCGGGCCGACCGGGTTGACGTTGCCCCAGTAGGTCTCGCGCTGCGGGTGCTCCAGCGGATCGCCGTAGACCTCGGAGGTGGAGGCGAGCAGGAAGCGGGCGCCGTCGGCGTGGGCCCGCTCCAGGGCACACCGCGTCCCGGTGGAGCCGACGTCGAGGGTCTCCAGCGGGAGGCGGAGGTAGTCGGCCGGGGAGGCCGGGCAGGCGAAGTGCAGGACCAGGTCGAACCGGCCGGGCAGGCCGCGCAGGGCGGCGGGGTCGGTGGCGTCGGCGTGCACGAAGCGGAAGCCCCGCTCGCGCTCCAGGGCGGCCACGTTGCTCCGGGTGCCGGTGGCGAGGTTGTCCAGGCAGACGACCTCGGTGCCGGCGTCGAGCAGCCGGCCGCACAGGTGGGATCCCACGAATCCGGCGCCGCCGGTGACCAGCGCCCGGCGCCAGGACCGGCCACCGCTGAGGCTCTCGCTCACGGGGCTCTCCTCACTCTCGTGTTCACGTGCGTGTCGGCGAGTAACCGGCGACGGCCCCCCGTACCCCGAACGCGCTTTCGAGACAGTGGCCGTGGCCGGTCGCGGGGAGGAGACCTGGCCGCGGATTCCCTACGATCGTGACGTGGCCACCTTCTTGCTCGAACGCACGGCACCGCTCCCGCCGGCCGAGGCCTGGCGCCGGCTCACCGAGTGGCACCGGCACGGCGACGCGGTACCGCTGACCCGGATCACCGTCACCACCGCCCCGCCCACCGGCCCCGGCACCCGCTTCGTCGCCCGCACGGGCCTGGGGCCGCTCGCCTTCGACGACCCGATGGAGGTGACCGTCTGGGAGCCGCCGGGGGACGGGACGCCGGGCCGGTGCCGCGTGGAGAAGCGGGGCCGGGTGGTACGGGGCTGGGTGGAACTGGAGGTCCGCCCGGGCCCCGGCGGCCGCACCCGGGTCCGCTGGCACGAGGAACTCACCGTCCGCCTGCTGCCGTCGGCGCTCGACGGAACCCTGGAGCGCTCCGGCCGGTACGTCTTCGGACGGGCGGTCAACCGGCTGCTCAGGCAGCCGTGAGACGACCGGTCCCGCCCACCGCCCGGATCAGCCCCCGGCCAGGAGCACGGCCCGACGCGTGGTAGCTTCTGCGGACGAGACTGTATACGAGCTGTATGCGACACAGGGGGCCGCGGTGACGTCCGGACGGGAGAAGGCGTACGCCTACCTGAAGGAGACCGTGCTGACGGACCCCGCGATGCAGGGCGAGTTCCTCTCCGAGCAGGAGGTCGCCGACCGCATCGGCGTCTCGCGCACCCCGATCCGGGAAGCGCTGCTGCTGCTCGCCGCCGAGGACCTGGTGCAACTGGTGCCCAAGCGCGGTGCCCGCGTCGCCCCGCTGTCCGGGCGGGAGATCACCGAGCTGATGGAGCTGCGCGGCATCGTCGAGCGGTACGCGGCCGAGCGGGTGATCGCCACGGACAGCTGTCCGCTGCCGGAACTGAACGCCCTGCTGGAGCGCCAGCGCGCCCTGACCGGCCCGGCACAGGCGCGCGAGTTCATCGCCGTGGACCAGCAGTTCCACATGACGCTGGTGTCGGCGGTGGGCAACGGCCTCCTGGACCGGCACTACGAGGGGCTGCGCAGCCGGCAGGTCCGGGCGGGTGTGGTGGCGCTGTTCAACGCGCGCAACCGCCAGGACGCGGTCCTCGTGGAGCACCGCGAGATCCTGGACGCCCTGACCGCGGGCGACGCCGCCGCGGCCCGCGCGGCGATCGACGGCCACCTGGAGTCGACGCTGCGGGTGCTGCTGGCGGGATAGCCGCGGAGGACGCGCCCCGCAGGGGCGCGGGGAACTGCGCGACAAGCCACGACGGACCCGCAGCCGGCACCCGGCACCCGTCACCCCGCACCCGCCACCCGGCACCCCGCACCCCGCACCCCGCACCCGGCCGAACCGGCCTCACAGCCGCCGGTTCGCCAGCACCGAGATCTTCTCCCGCACCGCCCCCACCTCCGCCGGGTCCAGGTCGGCCACGACCAGCTCAGGCCCCGCGCCCGCCGCACCCCGCACCGTGCCGTCCGGACCGGCCACCAGGCTGTACCCGATGCCGGTGGGCGCCTTCGGCGGCACCGGCGTGCCGCTCGCCTCCGGGTCGGCCTGGTCGACGGCGGCGACGAACAGCGTGGCGTCCAGCGCGCGGGCCCGCACCAGCAGCTCCCACTGCTCGCGCTTGCCCGGCCCCGCGCCCCAGGACGCGGCCAGCAGCGTGGCGACCGCGCCCGCGTCGGCGTGCGCCCGGAACAGCTCCGGGAAACGGACGTCGTAGCAGGTCGCCAGGCCGAGCCGGACGCCGTCCACGTCGATGGTGACGACCCGCGAGCCGGGCGCCACCGTGTCCGACTCGGCGAAGCCGAACGCGTCGTAGAGGTGGATCTTGTCGTAGGACGCCTCGACGCCGGGGCCGGTGGCCAGGAGCGTGTTGGTGACCCGGCCGTCCGGCGCGGGGGTGAACATGCCGGCCACCACGACGGTCTCCGAGGCCGCCGCGATCTTGCGGAGGCCGTCGGCCCAGGGGCCGTCCAGCGGCTCGGCGACCGGCTTCAGCGAGGTGCCGAAGCAGATCATCGACGCCTCCGGGAAGACCACGACCCGCGCGCCGGCCTCGGCGGCCCGCCGCGTCTCCCGCTCGATCAGTTCCAGGTTCCGCGCCGGATCGGTGCCGGTGGTGAGCTGGCTCAGTGCGATGCGCATGGGTGCGGTGTCCCTTCGTCGGCGGTACGGCTGTACGGCTGCTGTACAGGATGGGGTACGGGGTTCACTGTGCGGCGGGCGCGTGGTCCCGCGCCTGCTCCACGAGGCGCACGTCCTCGTGCTCGGCGGTGTCGGCGTCCCGGCCCAGGGCGAGCCCCACGACCGTGACCACCGCCGTGAGCGCGATGTACCCGGCCAGCGGCACCCAGCTGTCGAAGGCGCCCAGCAGCGCGGTGAACAGCAGCGGCGCCACCGCCCCGCCGATCACCCCGGCCAGCGTGTACGCCAGGGAGGAGCCGGTGTAGCGCAGGCGCGGCGAGAACTGCTCGGCGATGAAGGCGGCCTGGGGACCGTACATCAGGGAGTGCAGGACGAGGGCGACCACGACGCCGAGGGCCAGCAGCGGCCAGGAACCGCCGCCCACCATCGGGAAGAAGACGAACGGCCAGATGCCCGCGCCGACGGCCGACACCCCGTAGACCAGCCGCCGGTTGACCCGGTCGGTGAGGGCGCCGGCCAGCGGGATGAGGACGATCTGGAGGGCGGAGCCGATCAGTACGGCGGTGAGGGCGGAGCCGCGGGACATGTCCAGTTCGTCGGTGGCGTAGGTGAGGACGAAGACGGTGAACATCGCGTACAGCACGTCGGGGGCCACCCGGCTGAGGATGGCGGCCGTCAGCGCCCGGGGCTGGGTGGTGAACACCTCGCGCACCGGCGCCTGCGGCCGGTCCTGCTCCGCCTCCATCGCCTTGAAGACCGGCGTCTCCTCCAGCTTGGCCCGGATCCACAGCCCGAAGCCCACCAGCGCCGCCGACACCAGGAACGCCACCCGCCAGCCCCAGTCGGTGAACTGGTCCTCGGTGAGCAGCGCGCCGAGCGCGGCCAGCACGCCGTTGGCGAGCAGGTTGCCGGCGGGCGGGCCGACCTGGGCGGCGGAGGCGTAGAAGCCGCGCTTCCTCGGGTCGCCGAACTCGCTGGACAGCAGTACCGCGCCGCCCCACTCGCCGCCGACGCCCACGCCCTGCGCGAACCGCAGCAGGACCAGGGCGATGGGGGCGGCCACGCCGATCGTGGAGTAGGCGGGCAGCACGCCGATCAGGAAGGTGGCGGCGCCGATCAGCACCAGCGTGGCGATCAGCACCTTCTTGCGGCCGATGACGTCGCCGAGGCGGCCGAAGACGATGCCGCCCAGCGGCCGGGAGACATAGCCCACGGCGTACGTGGAGAAGGCCAGCAGGGTGCCGGTCAGCGGGTCCTCGGAGGGGAAGAAGAGGTCGCCGAAGACCAGGGCCGCCGCGGCGGAGTAGACGGCGAAGTCGTACCACTCCAGGGCGGTGCCGGTGAGGCTGGCGAAGAAGGCGCGGCGGATGCCGGAACCGTCCGGCCGGGTGTCGTGCATGCTTCCTGTCCTTGCTTCGAGTGCCGTCCCACGTACGTGGACCTTCCGGCATACTTCTTGTATACAGGTCGTATGCGCAAGCCCCTCGCGGCAAGTTAACCCACTCGAAACCCCGAACCCGTGACTACGTACAGGGAGACCCCATGGCCGTGCTGACCTTCGAGCTGCCCGACGGAACCACCCGCGAGGTGGACGTCCGGCTGCTGCTCAACGCCGGGTACGCCGGGCGCAGCCAGGACGACGTCGCCGCGCACGTCGCCGAGCTGGCGGAGCTGGGCGTCCCGGCGCCGTCCGTCACCCCCGCCCTCTACCCGGTCTCGCCCTACCTCGCGCAGCAGACCACGGCGGTGCCCGCGCAGCACGGGCGGACCTCCGGCGAGGCGGAGTGGGCGCTGGTCGTGGCGGACGGCGGGGAGCTGCTGCTGACCGCCGCCTGCGACCACACCGACCGGGAGCTGGAGGTGCACGGCGTGGCCTGGAGCAAGAACGCGGGCCCGGACGTGCTGGCCCGGCGGGCGTGGCGGCTGGCGGACGTGGAGGAGCGGCTCGACCGGCTGACGCTGCGGGCGTGGGTGGGCCACGGCGGCGAGGAGACGCAGATCCAGAACGGCACGCTGGCCGAGCTGCTGACCCCCGCCTACTGGGCCGGTGTGCTGCGCGAGCGGGGCGAGCTGGTGCCGGGCACGGTGCTGATCTCCGGGACCATCCCGATGGCCGCCGAGGTGGACCAGTTCGCCGACGCCTGGCGGGTGGAGCTGGGCGACCCGGCGACCGGGGACACCATCTCGCTGGCCTACGACGTGGTGCCGATGCCGGCCCCGATCGGGTGAGGCAGCGGCGTCCCGTCGTGGTGGATCGGGGTGTGCGCCCCGGTCAGCGGGACGCCCGTGCCGCCGCGCCGGGCGGCGACGATCTCGGCGGCGATGGACAGCGCCGTCTCCTCGGGGGTGCGGGCGCCGAGGTCGAGACCGATGGGGGACCTGAGCCGGGCCAGCTCCCGGCGGGTCACCCCGGCCGCGCGCAGCCGCGCCTCGCGGTCCAGGTGGGTGCGGCGCGAGCCCATCGCGCCGATGTACGCCACCGGCAGCCGCAGCGCCCGCTCCAGCAGCGGTACGTCGAACTTGGCGTCGTGGGTGAGGACGCACAGGACGGTACGGGCGTCGACGTCCGTCCGCTCCAGGTACGCGTGCGGCCAGGCGACGACGACCTCGTCGGCGTCGGGGAAGCGGGCCTCGGTGGCGAAGACGGGCCGGGCGTCGCAGACGGTGACCCGGTAGCCGAGGAACTTGCCGGCCCGCACCAGCGCGGCGGCGAAGTCGATCGCGCCGAAGACGATCATTCGCGGCGGCGGCACGGAGGACTCCACCAGCACGGTCAGCGGCGCCCCGCACCGGGAGCCCTCCGCGCCTATCTCCACGGTGCCGGTGCGGCCGGCGTCGAGGAAGGCGCCGGCCTCGGCGGCGACCGTGCGGTCCAGGTCGGGGTGGGCGCCGAGGCCGCCGTACCGGGTGCCGTCGGGGCGGACGGCGAGCGCGCGGCCCACCAGGTCACCGGGGCCGGCGACGACCCGGGCCAGGGCCGCCGCCTCGCCGCGGGCCGCGACGGCCAGCACCGGGCGGACGGGGTCGTCCGCCCGTACCGGCGTGACCAGGATGTCGATGACGCCGCCGCAGGTCAGCCCGACCGCGAAGGCGTCCGCGTCGCTGTACCCGAACCGCTCGACCACGCTCTCGCCGTCCGCCAGCGCCCGCCGGCACAGCTCGTAGACGGCGCCCTCCACACAGCCCCCGGAGACCGACCCGACCGCCGTGCCCTCGGTGTCCACCGCGAGGGCGGCGCCGGGCCGGCGGGGCGCGCTGCCGCTGACGGCCACCACGGTGGCCACGGCGAAGTCGCGTCCCTGCTCGACCCACCGGTGCAGCGGTTCGGCGATGTCCAGCATCTGTCGGTCTCCTCGGGGATCGGGGGCGGATGAACGGGTTCCCTGGCCGCGGCTACCGCACGCCCAGCCAGGTCTCGATCGGGGCGAGCGCGAACCAGACGAGGAAGACACCGGTCAGCACCCACATGAAGGGCCCGGCCTCCCGCGCCCTGCCCTGCGCGGTCTTGATCGCGGTGTACGCGATGACGCCGGCGGCGACCCCGGTCGTGATGGTGTAGGTGAACGGCATCAGCACCACGGTCAGGAAGACCGGCACCGCGCTCGCCCGGTCCGCCCAGTCCACGTGCCGGGCGTGCGCCAGCATCATGGCGCCGATGACCACCAGCGCCGCCGACGCGACCTCCTGCGGCACCAGCGCGGTGAGCGGGGTGAAGAACAGGCAGGCCGCGAAGAGGGCGCCGGTGACGACCGAGGCGAGGCCGGTACGGGCGCCCTCGCCGACGCCGGTGGCCGACTCGACGAACACCGTCTGGCCGCTGCCACCCGCCAGGCCACCGACCGCTCCGCCGGCGCCGTCGATGAACAGCGCCTTGGACAGGCCCGGCATCCGGCCCTGGTCGTCGGCGAGCTTGGCCTCGGTGCCGACGCCGATGATGGTCGCCATCGCGTCGAAGAACCCGGCGAGGACGAGGGTGAACACGATCACGCCGACGGTCATCGCGCCGGCCTCGCCCCAGCCGCCGAACGCGACGGCGCCGAAGAGCGAGAAGTCCGGCAGGGAGAGCGCGCCGCCGTGCAGCTCGGGGGCGCCGTTCGCCCACTGCCCCGGGTCGACGACCCCGGCCGCGTTGAGCACCGCCGCGGCCACCGTGCCGCCGACGATGCCGATCAGGAGGGCGCCGGGGGTGTTCCGGGCCTGGAGCACGATGATCAGCAGCAGGGTCCCGGCGAAGAGCAGCACCGGCCAGCCGGTGAGCTGCCCCGCCGGGCCGAGGCTGAGCGGGGTGGTCTCGCCCTGGTGGACGAAGCCGGACTTGTAGAGGCCGATGAGGGCGATGAACAGGCCGATGCCCATGGTGATGCCGTGCTTGAGCGGCAGCGGGATCGCGTTCATGATCCGCTCACGCAGGCCGGTGACGGCGAGCAGCATGATGACCACGCCGTAGATCACGCACATGCCCATCGCCTGCGGCCAGGTCATCACGGGGGCGACCTGCGAGGCGAGGACGCCGGAGACGGACAGGCCGGCGGCGAGCGCGAGCGGGACCTTGCCGACGAGGCCCATCAGCAGCGTGGTCAGGGCCGCGGCGAACGCGGTCGCGGTGATCAGGGCCTTGGCGGCGAGGGTGTTCCCGGCCGCGTCCTCGCCGGACAGGATCAGGGGGTTGAGCAGGAGGATGTACGCCATCGCCATGAAGGTGGTGACGCCGCCGCGCACCTCGCGCGCGACGGTCGAGCCGCGCCGGGACATGTGGAAGTACCGGTCGAGCCACGACCGTCCGGCCGGGACGCGGCTGCCCGCGCCCGCGTCCTCGGCGGTGGTCGTGGGCTCCGCTGACGAGTGGGTCATGGTGCCGTCTCCCAAGGTTCACAGGTACTGGGACGTGTGCGGCCCGGGGGACGGCCCAGGGCGAACGGGGGGATCACGAACCGGTGAGGTGTTCCGGCCGTACCGGAGTCCGGCCGAGCGCCAGCCCCGTCGCGTCCCGGATCGCCGCGAGGACGGCCGGGGTGGACGACAGGGTGGGCGCCTCGCCGACGCCGCGCAGCCCGTACGGGGCGTGCTCGTCGGCGAGTTCGAGCACGTCGACCGGGATGGTCGGGGTGTCGAGGATGGTGGGGATCAGGTAGTCCGTGAAGGAGGGGTTCCTGACCTTGGCCGTCTCGGGGTCGACGACGATCTCCTCCATCACGGCGATGCCCAGGCCCTGCGTGGTGCCGCCCTGGATCTGGCCGGCCACGGAGAGCGGGTTGAGCGCCTTGCCGACGTCCTGGGCACAGGCCAGCTCGACCACCTTCACCAGGCCCAGTTCGGTGTCGACCTCGACGACGGCGCGGTGCGCGGCGAAGGAGTACTGGACATGGCCGTTGCCCTGCCCGGTGCGCAGGTCGAAGGGCTCGGTCGGCCGGTGCCGCCACTCCCGCTCTACCTCCACCACCTCGCCGTCGAGGACCTCCGCGAGGCCGGCCAGCGCCTCGCCGCCGTCGGTGACGACCTTGCCGTCCTCCAGCCGCAGGTCGGCGGTGGCCCACGCGGGGTGGTACGAGCCGAACTTGCGGCGCCCGATCTCCAGCACCCGCTCCCGGACCAGCTCGCAGGCGTTCTTGACGGCGCCGCCGGTGACGTACGTCTGCCGGGACGCGGAGGTCGAACCGGCGCTGCCCACCCGGGTGTCGGCCGGGTGGATCGTCACCTGGGCGACCCCCAGCTCGGTACGGGCGATCTGCGCGTGCACGGTGACGCCGCCCTGCCCGACCTCCGCCATGGCCGTGTGCACGGTGGCCACCGGCTCACCGCCGACCACCTCCATCCGCACCCGCGCGGTCGAGTAGTCGTCGAACCCCTCGGAGAAGCCGACGTTCTTGATGCCGACCGCGTACCCGACCCCGCGCACGACGCCTTCCCCGTGGGTGGTGTTGGACAGGCCGCCGGGCAGGTGCCGTACGTCGGTGCCCTCGCTGGACTCCCACTGGCGCTCCGGTGGCATCGGCCGCGCCTTGACGCGGCGCAGCAGTTCGGCGACCGGGGCGGGTGAGTCGACGGGCTGGCCGGTCGGCAGGAGGGTGCCCTGCTCCATGGCGTTGCGCTGCCGGAACTCCACCGGGTCCAGGCCGAGTTCCGCGGCCACCTTGTCCATCTGCGCCTCGTAGGCGAAGCACGCCTGGACCGCGCCGAAGCCGCGCATCGCGCCGCAGGGCGGGTTGTTGGTGTAGAGGGCGAGGGCCTCGATGTCGACGTCGTCGACGGCGTACGGTCCGACGCCGAGCGAGGCGGCGTTGCCGACGACCGCCGGGGAGGCGGAGGCGTAGGCGCCGCCGTCCAGCACGATCCGGGCCTTGACGTGGGTGAGCCTGCCGTCGCGGGTGGCGCCGTGCTCGTAGGCGAGCTTGGCGGGGTGGCGGTGGACGTGGCCGAAGAACGACTCGAAACGGTTGTAGACGATCTTCACCGGCTTGCCGGTCCGCAGGGCCAGCAGACAGGCGTGGATCTGCATCGACAGGTCCTCGCGCCCGCCGAACGCGCCGCCGACGCCGGCCAGCGTCATCCGTACCTTGTCCTCGGGCAGGCCGAGCACGGGCGCGATCTGGCGCAGGTCGGAGTGGAGCCACTGGGTGGCGATGTAGAGGTGGACGCCGCCGTCCTCCTCGGGGACGGCGAGGCCGGACTCGGGGCCGAGGAACGCCTGGTCCTGCATGCCGAAGGTGTACTCGCCGGTCACGATCACGTCGGCCCGCGCGCGGGCCGCCGCCACGTCGCCGCGCACGATGGGCTGGCGGTGCACGATGTTGGGGTGCGGGACGTGGCCGGCGTGGTGGTCGGTGCGGTTCTCGTGGATCAGGATCGCGTCCGGGGCGGTCGCGGACGCCTCGTCGGTGACGACCGGCAGTTCCCGGTACTCGACCCTGATCCTGGCGGCGGCGCGGCGGGCGGTCTCCGGGTGGTCGGCGGCGACGATCGCGACCGGTTCGCCGTGGTGGCGGACCTTGCAGTGGGCGAGGACGGGGGTGTCCTGGATCTCCAGGCCGTAGTGGCGCACGCCGGCCGGCAGGTCGTCGTAGGTCATGACGGCGTACACGCCGGGCAGGGCGAGGGCCTGGCTGGTGTCGATGGAGACGATCTCGGCGTGCGCGACCGTGGAGCGCAGGATCTGGCCCCAGAGCATGTCCTCGTGCCACAGGTCGGACGAGTAGGCGAACTCGCCGGTGACCTTGAGGGTGCCGTCCGGGCGGAGCGTGGACTCGCCGATGCCGCCCCTGGTCCCCGAGCCCTGGGTGAGCTTGGTGGGCACTCCGGTGGGGAAGGCCATGGTCAGACCCCCTCGGACGCGGAGCGGCGGGCGGCGGCCAGGCGGACCGCGTCCATGATCTTCTCGTAGCCCGTGCAGCGGCACAGGTTGCCGGAGAGCGCCTCGCGGATGTCGGCGTCGTCCGGGTCGGGGTTGCGCTCCAGCATCTCGTCGGCGGCGACCAGCAGACCGGGCGTGCAGAAGCCGCACTGGACGGCGCCGGCGTCGATGAACGCCTGCTGGACCGGGGCGAGTGCGGTGCCGTCCGCCAGCCCCTCGACGGTGACGACCTCGCGGCCCTCCGCCTGGCCGGCGGCGACCAGGCAGGAGCAGACCGGCACGCCGTCCAGGCGGACCGTGCAGGAGCCGCACTCGCCCTGCTCACAGGCGTTCTTGGAGCCGGGCAGGCCGAGCCGCTCGCGCAGGACGTAGAGGAGGGACTCGCCCTCCCAGACGTCGTCGGCCTGCTGCGGGCGTCCGTTGACGGTGAGGTTGACGCGCATCAGGCGGCCTCTCCTTTCCGTGCGGCGGTGCGGTACGACTCCCAGGTCCAGGTCAGCGTCCGGCGGGCCATGACGCCGACCGCGTGCCGGCGGTAGGCCGCGGTGCCGCGTACGTCGTCGATGGGGTTGCAGGCGGCGGCGCACAACTGGGCGAACCGGCGGGCCACGGCCGGGGTGACGGTCTTCCCCGAGTCCCAGAAGCCGCCCTCCTCCAGTGCCGCGGCGAGGAACTCCTCGGCGGCCGTCGCCCGGACCGGCGTCGGTGCGGCCGAGCCGATGCCCGTGCGGACCGTCCGGGTCTCCGGGTGCAGCGCGAGACCGAACGCGCACACGGCGATGACCATGGCGTTGCGGGTGCCGACCTTGGAGAACTGCTGCGGTCCGTCCGCCTTCTTCACGTGCACGGCGCGGATCAGCTCGTCGGGCGCGAGCGCGTTGCGCTTCACGCCGGTGTAGAAGTCGTCGATGGGGATCATGCGGGTGCCGCGCACCGAGACGGCCTCGACCTCGGCGCCGGCGGCGAGCAGCGCCGGGTGGGCGTCGCCGGCCGGGGAGGCGGTGCCGAGGTTGCCGCCGACGGAGCCGCGGTTGCGGATCTGCGGGGAGGCGACGGTGTGCGCGGCGAGGGCGAGGCCCGGCAGCTCGGCCCGCAGGTACTCCATGATCTTCCTATAGGGGACGGAGGCGCCGAGCCGCACGCTCCGGTCGCCCACCTCCCACTCGCTCAGCTCGGCGACGCGGCCGAGGTCCATCAGGTACTCGGGCCTGCGGTGGTCGAAGTTGATCTCGACCATCACATCGGTGCCTCCCGCGATCGGTACGGCGGTGGGGTGCGCGGCCTTGGCGGCCAGCGCCTCCTCCCAGCCGGCGGGGCGAAGGAAGTCCATGAACGGCTCTCTTCTTCGTCGTGTGGGTCGTACGTGTGGTCGTACGGATCGAGCCACACCGGGTGCGGCGGTCCGGGTTCGTTCATGCGCTGTTCACGTGGAGTGGCCCCAGTACACAGCCCTGTGCTCCGCCTGTGTCAGTCGCAGAAACCATGAAGGAGTTAGCTGGCCAGGGTGGTCATCTTGTAGATTCGTATGAACAGAGGTCCTCCGTAACCTCCCCGATTCCCTGTGGAAACGCGCGACCCATCGGCGTGACCTGGAACACCCCCTTCGAGACACACGAGACAGAGAACGGCGGCGACTCGAATGCGGCTGCGCGCACTGCTGGACACCGACGCGCTGGGCCTCAAGCTGCTCGGCGGCGAGCACGAGCTGGACCGTGCGGTGCGCGGCGTGATGACCACCGACCTGCGGGACCCGAGCCGCTACCTCTCCGGCGGCGAGCTGGTCCTGACCGGGCTGGCCTGGCGGCGCGACGCCGCGGACTCCGACCCGTTCGTCCACATCCTGGTGCAGAACGGGGTGGCCGCGCTCGCCGCCGGGGAGGCGGAGCTGGGCAGCGTGCCGGAGGACCTGGTGGTGGCGTGCGCCCGGCACCGGCTGCCGCTGTTCGCGGTGCACGAGTCGGTGGCGTTCGCGACGATCACCGAGCACGTGGTGCGGCAGGTCTCCGGGGAGCGCGCCGGGGACCTCGCGGCCGTCGTCGACCGGCACCGCCGGATGATGACCTCCGGTCCGGCGGGCGGCGGCCCGGACGTCGTCCTGGAACTGCTCGGCACCGACCTGGACCTGCGGGCCTGGGTGCTGTCGCCGACCGGACGGCAGGTCGCGGGCGCGAAGACGGCGGAGTCCGCGCTCCCCGGTGAGGTGCGCGCGCGGCTCGCGGCGGAGCACCTGGCGGCCACGCGCGCCGGGCGGCGCGCTCCGCACCGGGTACAGGTCGGCCCGACCGCGTACAGCCTCTTCCCGGTAGGCGGCGGGCCCCGGCCCGGCCGGGCGCCGCAGGACGCCCCCGACGCGCGGGAGGCGGTGCTGTCCGAGTGGCTGCTGGCCGTCGAGGCGGACGCCGGGGACTGGGCGGAGGAGCGGCTCGACCTGCTGCACGGCGTCACCCAGCTGATAGCCGTCGAACGGGACCGCCGGGAGGCCGCCCGCACGGTCCGGCGGCGCCTGGCGCAGGAGATCCTCGAACTGGTCCAGTCGGGCGCCGCGCCCGCCGAGATCGCGGCCCGGCTGCGGGTCGCGGCGCCGGTACTGCTGCCGGGCCTCGGCACCGCCCCGCACTGGCAGGTGGTCGTGGCGCGGGTGGAGTGGGAGGGCCCGGCCGGGCCGGAGAGCGGCACCGGCGCGCTCGCCCAGGCGCTGCTGGAGGAGATCCTGGTCGACCCGCGTGTCCCCGGGCCCGAGCACTCCGACCGGATCGCCGTCGCGCACGTCGGCGACGAGGCCGTCGCCCTCGTACCGCTGCCGGCGGTCGCCCGGGAGCACGACGGCGGCGAGCCGGGCGTCGTCGCCGAGGCGCTCCTCGACGCCGTACGGGAACCGCTGACGGCCGGGCTGGACGACGACGGGCGGGTCACGGTCGGGGTGAGCGCGGCCGTGCACTCGGCGGAGGGGCTGCGCGGCGCGCTGGAGGAGGCGCGGCACGCCCGGCGGGTGGCGGCGGCGCGGCCCGGCCGGGTCTGCGCGGCCGGCCACCAGGAACTCGCCTCGCACGTCCTGCTCCTGCCCTTCGTCCCCGACGACGTGCGCCGGGCCTTCACCGCCCGGCTCCTGGACCCCCTGCGGGAGTACGACCGGCGCCACCGCGCCGAGCTGATCCCGACGCTGGAGGCGTTTCTGGCATCGGACGGTTCCTGGACGCGCTGCGCGGCCCGGCTGCACCTGCACGTCAACACGCTGCGGTACCGCGTCGGGCGGATCGAGCAGTTGACGGGGCGTGACCTGTCGCGCCTGGAGGACAAGCTGGATTTCTTCCTGGCGCTGCGGATGAGCTGACGAATCGGGCCGAACCCGGCCGACCCGGAGTCCCACGACTTTGTGAAATCCTTCACCCACCCTCTTGGCCGGGCCCCTCGTTCCGTGCTGAGATGCGGCCACCACTCGGGCTCGACGGCGTGCTAGGGAGGGCAACGTGGCGCACTCCGCCATGTCCGGTACGGGATCCACCGCCAGTGACGATCCGCTCGGGACCGCCGTGTGGCGGCTGCGCTCACGGGCCTGCTGGGCCGACGCGGCCGCCCTGTTGCAGCCGGCCACTCCCGCCTCCGCGCTCCAGCGGGCCGCGCTGCTGGTGGAGCGGTGCCTGTACACCGAGCAGGGCTGGGCGGAGGCGGAGGACGCGCTGCGCACGGCGGAGGCGCTGGCGGACAGCGACGACGAGCGCGGGGCCGCCGCCTGCGAACGCGGCCAGCTCGCCTACGCGGCGACGCTGCACGGAGTGCGGGACCGGGCCGACGAGGCGCGGGCGGCGCTGGGCCGGGCGGCGGCACTGATCGCGCCCGGCGCGCCGGGGCGGGCCCTCCTCGACTTCCGGCGCGGACTGCTCGCGGAGAACCTGACCGGCTCCCCGCAGGCCGCGCGGGCCGCCTACCGGCGGGCGCACGCCGGGGCCACCGCGCACGCCGATCCGCTGCTGCTGTCGTTCACCTGGCGGCACCTGGCCGGGCTGGCCCTGCGGGACGGTGAACTGGCCGAGGCCCGGCACGGTTTCGCCGAGTCCCTGCGGATCCGGGAGGAACTGGGCTACCTCGTCGGCACGGCCCCGGCGCTCGCCTCCCTGGCGGAGACGGAACCGGAACCGGAGGCGTCCCGCCTGCGCGAGGAGGCCCGCCGCCTGTTCCGCCTCCTCGGCGGCGTCCCGACCTGGCTGGCCCAGCAACTGACCCCACCGGCGCCGGGGGCGGCCACGGCTTGACGCGGGGCGGGGCGGCTCGTGGGGGCGGCGGGGCGGCTTGTGGGGGCGGCGGAGCGGCTTGTGGGGCGGTTTCCCTTACGGGGCCGTCCACAAGGGCGCTGCCCCTCACGGCGGCGTCGGCCGGCGTGCGGTCGTGTCGGCCCATTCCGTCTCCCAGGCGGCCAGGTTGCGCCGCTGGAGCAGCAGCACCCCGACGCCGTACACCGCGGCGCCGGTGCCGGCGACGGCCAGGGCGGCGACCAGGGCCCAGCCCACGGTGCGGCTGCGGATCTCGTCCGTGGACATCGGCGGTTCGGTGAGCCGCCCGTCCGCGGTGACCCAGACCGGGACCGTGCTCCGCGCGGGCAGCCCCGGTTCGACGGCGGTCCGGGCGGTCCGCGTACCGCCGTCCGAACCCACGTAGCGGACCTCGGCCCGGACCGGGCGGGGCACCGGGGAACGCGGGGCGGCGTCGACGAGGACGGCCGTGGTGCGGTGCCGGACGCGTTCCTGGTGCTCGGCGGTGGCGCTGAAGTGCTGGTGGGCGCGGTCGGCCGCCCAGGTCATGGCCGGGGGGAGGGCCGCCGGCACGACGAGGAACAGGGCGAGACCCAGCCGGGTCCGCAGCCGGTCGGTACGGCGCCGCAGCGGGTTGCGCCACCGGCGCCACAACGGGACGTACGGGCTCTTCAGGGGGCGCGAGGTGTACGGGCTGCTCGGGATGTCCGGAGTACCGCTGGTGTTCGGCGTGTTCGACGTGTTCGACGTGTTCGGGGTGTTCGGGGTGTTCGACGTGTTCGGGGTGTTCGACGTGTTCGGGGTGTTCGACGTGTTCGGGGCAAGGGGGCGGTGGGGGTCACCGGCCACGGGTTCCTCCTCGCGGGGGTGTCGCGCCGGCACCGGGGCGGGTCCCGGACAGCGGCGCCGGTACGGGGCGGGCAGGGGCGGCGCGCGTCGGCGGTCCGCGCACCCTCCAGCGTGACCGGCCCGGCGCCGCCCGCCCATCGGGCGCGGGCCCCATTCGGCCCGGTACGCGGCATCCACGACCGGACGCACCGCGGTGCACGGCACACGGCGGACTCCCGTCCCACCGGGCGGACGACCGCCGTCGCACCGGTCGGTGACACCCCGTCGGAGGACGTCCTCAGACCGGCCCGCCGAGCCCGCCCGCTCCGCCCTCCGTCGCGAAGTGCTCCCCCACCAGGGCCCGGACCAGGTCCCGGTCCCCGGCGATCAGCGCGTCCAGCAGCGCGGTGTGCTGGTGCGCGTCGGCGATCAGGTCGGCCCGGCCTCGCGGGGCGGGACCGCCGGCCGGCGGCCACTGCGCCCGGCGGTGCAGGTCCTCGGCGATCCGGACGAGCTGCTCGTTGCCGGCCAGCGCCAGCACCGCGCGGTGGAAGGCGCGGTCGGCCTCGGCGTAGCCGGCGCGGGTGCCCGAGGAGGCGGCCCGGACGGTCGCCTCGGCCAGCGGGCGCAGCTCCGCCCAGCGTTCGGCGGGCACCGTGCGGGACAGCCGCAGCAGGACCGGGGCCTCTAGCAGCGCGCGGATCTCGGCCAGTTCGGCCAGTTCGCGGGCGCCCCGCTCGACGACCCGGAAACCCCGGTTCGGCACCACCTCGACGGCGCCCTCCTGCGCCAGCTGCTGCATCGCCTCCCGCACGGGGGTGGCCGACACCCCGAACCGCTCGCCGAGCGCGGGCGCCGAGTAGACCTCGCCGGGCCGCAGCTCGCCCGCGGCCAGCGCGGCGCGCAGGGCGTCCAGGACCTGCCCGCGCACGGAGGACCGCTGGACGAGGGGCCGGGGACGCGGGCGGGGACGGGGCAGCGGCGTCTCGGCGTGGGTGTGCTCACCGCGTACCGCGGCCGGCCCCGGCACCCGGGCCGCCGGCGCCGGCCGTACGGCGGGGGTCCCCGTCTCGGCGGAGCTCTGCGCGCCCTCCCTCACGGGGTCCACGGGGTCCTCCTGGGGACGTGTCGGTACTTGAGGTCATTACGGCGGGTTGTCACTCGTCCGTCAAGCACCCTAGGGGTACATCACGCCAGTTCAAATCCGGAGGATCATGGGTAAGGTTAGGCTTACCTGTAGACAGCCCGTTCGACCGACGTGGATCGGTGGTTCCGCATGCTCGTGCCCCGTTCGTCCGTCGCGGACGCCTATGCCCGCCTGTCCGAGGTACTGCCCTCGTTCGCCGCCGCGGAGCAGCCCCCCGGGGAGCCGCTGCCCGAGGGCGGGGGCTGGGTCACGGCCGCCGCGCTCGCGGAGGGCGGGGCCGCCCTGGAGGCGTTCCTGGCCTGGGACGAGGCGCAGGTGGTACGGGACTACGGGCAGCGGGCGCGGCCGGACGTGGTCGCGACCTTCGGTCTGCACCGGTACGCCTGGCCGGCCTGTCTGCTGATCACGGTGCCCTGGTTCCTGCACCGCCGGGTCCCCCGCCTGCCCGTGACGCACGTCGCCTACGACCGCACCGCCGAGGAACTGCCGCTGGGCCGCATGGCCGTCCGCCCGGACGGCTTCGCCTGCCTGCCCGGCGATCCGGCCGCCGCACTGCCCGGCGCCCGCGTCGTCGCCGACGAGGAGGCCCTGCGGGCCGAGGTGCGCGCCGCGGTCGCGGACCACCTGACGCCGCTGCTGGCCGGTTTCGGCCCCCGGATGCGCCGGCGCGGCCGGGCCCTGTGGGGCATGGCGACCGACGAGATCGTGGAGGGCCTGTGGTACGTGGCCCACCTGCTCGGCGAGCGCGACCGGGCCCGCCGCGAACTGGAGCTGCTGCTGCCGGGGGCGACCCGGCCGTACGTCGGCACGGCGGCGTTCCGGGAGCTGACCGGACCGAACGGCGAGTCGCTGCCCACCCGGGACCGGGCGAGCTGCTGCATGTTCTACACCCTGCGCCCCGAGGACACCTGCGCCGCCTGCCCGCGCACCCCCGAGGCGGACCGCGTCGGCAGACTCCTCGCCGAAGCGGGCTGACGGCGCCCCCGCCGGGCCCGGCGGGCACCCCGTGGGACGAGAGCGCACCGGCCGTCCCTTAAGATCATCCGCGCGGGTGACACCCGTACCGCCACGCCCATTCACACCTTCCTCATGGGTTGCAGGAAGTTTCCACGGAACCACCCGTGCGGGTATTCTTGTTCGAACTCAACTCTCGCCCCTCCAGCGCCAGTTCGAGCCAGACGCCGCCCCGGACCGTCCCCACGCACTCCCTTGGCGGCCTCTTGCCCCGAAAACCCTTGAGGGCAGGCGGAGTTGGGCCACTATGGCGGGCGTTACGCCCTATCCCAATGCAAGGGACCCCTAGATGAGACTGACCGACATATCGCTGAACTGGCTGCTTCCGGGCGCCGTACTGCTCCTGGGCATGCTTGCGGCGGTGGCGGTGCTCGCGCGCGGCAAGCGCTCCTCGGGGAAGGACGCGAGCGCGGACGACTCGTGGGAGCGGGCCGAGGAGCGTCGCAGGCGCAAGGAGGCCCTGTACGGCACCTTCTCCTACATCCTCCTCTTCTGCTGTGCCGCGGTCGCGGCGGCGCTCTCCTTCCACGGTCTGGTCGGGTTCGGCGAGCAGAACCTCGGGCTGAGCGGCGGCTGGCAGTACCTGGTCCCGTTCGGCCTCGACGGTGCGGCGATGTTCTGCTCCGTCCTCGCGGTCCGCGAGGCCAGCCACGGTGACGCGGCGCTCGGCTCCCGCATACTCGTGTGGACGTTCGCGCTGGCGGCGGCCTGGTTCAACTGGGTGCACGCCCCCCGGGGCGCGGGCCACGCGGGCGCCCCGCACTTCTTCGCGGGCATGTCCCTGTCGGCGGCGGTGCTGTTCGACCGGGCGCTGAAGCAGACCCGCCGGGCCGCGCTGCGTGAGCAGGGCCTGGTGCCCCGTCCGCTGCCGCAGATCCGTATCGTCCGCTGGCTGCGCGCTCCCCGGGAGACCTACGGCGCCTGGTCGCTGATGCTCCTGGAGGGCGTGCGCAGCCTGGACGAGGCGGTCGAGGAGGTGCGCGACGACAAGCGCAAGAAGGACGAGGAGAAGCGGCGCCAGCGCGAGCACGGCCGCCTGGAGCGGGCGCAGCTGAAGGCGATCAGCCGGGGCCACCGCGGCTTCCCCGGCCGTGGCGGACGCCAGGTCGAGGTCGAGGTGCAGGCCGTGGAGCGGGGCTCCGATCAAGCCTCCGCGGAGCCTGCCATAGCGCCTTTGGAGCAACTGCCCGCACGCCGCCTTCCCTCGTTGCAGCCCGTACGCGGCGCGAGTGACCCGGTCACCGTGGACCTCACCGCGGAGGACGACACCCAGGCGCTGCCGCGGCTGGACTCCCTGGAGCGCAAGCTCAAGGACCTCGAGCAGCAGTTCGGTTAGCCACCGGAACGCCGGTGCTCCGGTGCCGGAAGGGGCGTGGCCCGCGGGCCGCGCCCCTTCGGCGTTCCCGCGGCCTCCGGGACTCAGGCGGGTCCGGCGTCCAGTTCGAACCACACGGACTTCCCCACGGCGTGCGCCCGCACCCCCCAGGCGTCGGCGAGGGACTGGACCAGCAGCAGGCCCCGGCCGCTGGTGCTGTCGCCGGCGTCCACGGCACGCGGCCGGGGCCACCGGGACACGAAGTCCCGTACCTCCACCCGCAACGCCCGGGGGCCCACGGTGGCGGTCAGGACGGCGTCGCGGTCGGTGTGGACCAGCGCGTTGGTGACCAGTTCGCCGGCGAGGAGTAGCGCGACCTCCGACCGGTCCGGCCGTCCCCAGTGCCGCAGCAGCTCCCGCAGCGCCCGGCGCGCTTCGGGGACCGCCCCCAGGTCGCACCGCCGGAGCCGGCACCGGATCCGGGACGCCCCGTCCATCGCGTCGCTGGCCTGCTCGCCGGTCTCTCCGCCGCTCTCTCCACGGGTCGTCCCGCCGTTCTTCCCGCCGTTCTTCCCGGCGTTCTTCCGGTCGTCCCGCTCTTCCGCCGCTTCGTCCACCGGGCCGGTCCCCACCCCCACGGGCCCGCCCCTGTGCGCCTGCCGCTCCATGTCCCCCGCCCGCGTTCCGGTACCGCTCTTCCCTCGCGCTCGAACACGTTCACGAGGTTCCATGCCCAGCGGCGGGCCCGGCAGTCATCCGGACCCCGCGGTGACCGGCCGTATCCGGTGTTCGGCCAGGAAATGGCCGAACACCATTGCTCGCGCAAGCCGCCGGCCTATGGACGCGGCAGGTTGCGCAGGTTGGAGCGGGCCATCTGGAGCATGCGGCCGACGCCGCCGTCCAGGACGATCTTGGAGGCGGACAGCGCGAACCCGGTCACCATGTCGGCGCTGATCTTCGGCGGGATGGACAGGGCGTTGGGGTCGGTGACGACGTCGACGAGGGCCGGGCCCTTGTGCTTGAACGCCGCCTTCAGCGCGCCCGCCAGGTCCTTGGGCTTCTCCACCCGCACCCCGAAGGCGCCGCAGGCCTCGGCGACGGCGGCGAAGTCGGGGTTCTTGTTGGCCGTGCCGTGCGAGGGCAGCCCGGCGACCAGCATCTCCAACTCCACCATTCCCAGCGAGGAGTTGTCGAACAGCACGACCTTCACCGGCAGGTCGTACTGGACGAGGGTGAGGAAGTCGCCCATCAGCATCGAGAACCCGCCGTCGCCGGACATCGACACGACCTGCCGCTTGCGGTCGGTGAACTGGGCCCCGATCGCCATCGGCAGCGCGTTGGCCATCGAGCCGTGCGAGAACGAACCGATGATCCGGCGCCGCCCGTTGGGCGAGATGTACCGGGCGCCCCAGACGTTGCACATCCCGGTGTCGATGGTGAACACCGCGTCGTCGTCGGCGACCTCGTCCAGGACGGCGGCCACGTACTCCGGGTGGATCGGCACGTGCTTGTCGACCTTGCGGGTGTACGCCTTGACCACGCCCTCCAGGGCGTCCGCGTGCTTCTTCAGCATGCGGTCGAGGAACTTGCGGTTCTTCTTCTCCTTGACCCGCGGGATCAGACACCGCAGGGTCTCCCGCGCGTCGCCCCACACCGCCAGGTCCAGCTTGGAGCGGCGGCCCAGGTTCTCCGGCCGCACGTCGATCTGGGCGATCCTGACGTCGTCGGGCAGGAAGGCGTTGTACGGGAAGTCCGTGCCGAGCAGGATCAGCAGGTCGCACTCGTGGGTGGCCTCGTAGGCGGCGCCGTACCCGAGCAGACCGCTCATCCCGACGTCGTACGGATTGTCGTACTGGATCCATTCCTTGCCGCGCAGGGCGTGTCCGACCGGGCTCTTGATCTTCCCGGCGAACTCCATCACCTCGGCGTGCGCGCCCGCCGTGCCGCTGCCGCAGAAGAGGGTGACCTTGTCGGCGTCGTCGATCAGCTTCACCAGCCGGTCGATCACCTCGTCGCCGGGGCGGACGGTGGGCCGGGAGGTGACGAGGGCGGTCTCGACGGCGGCCTCGGGGGCCGGCTCGCCGGCGACGTCGCCGGGCAGGGTGACGACGCTGACGCCGGAACGGCCGACGGCGTTCTGGATGGCGGTGTCCAGCAGCCGGGGCATCTGCTTCGGGCTGGAGACCATCTCGCAGTAGTGGCTGCACTCGCGGAAGAGGTGGTCGGGGTGGGTCTCCTGGAAGTAGCCGAGGCCGATCTCGCTGGAGGGGATGTGCGAGGCCAGGGCGAGCACGGGGGCCATGGAGCGGTGGGCGTCGTACAGGCCGTTGATCAGGTGCAGGTTGCCGGGGCCGCAGGAACCGGCGCAGGCGGCGAGCTTGCCGGTGATCTGCGCCTCGGCGCCGGCCGCGAAGGCGGCGGTCTCCTCGTGCCGTACGTGCACCCAGTCGATGCCGGAGTGGCGGCGCACGGCGTCCACGACCGGGTTGAGGCTGTCGCCGACGACGCCGTAGAGGCGTTCCACTCCGGCGCGGACGAGGATGTCGACGAACTGTTCGGCGACGTTCTTCTGTTTGGCCATGCTGTCCATGTAGGCACAAAGGCCCCGTTCATGCCTCCCACACGGCGGCGGCCGTACGGTCGTCGGCGTACCCCTTGACCCGGGTGCGGGCGTCGGCGAGGAAGCCGGCCAGGCCGGGCGGGGTGCGGCCGGACCACCGTCCGGCGAGGTGGTCACGGAGGGCGGCCTCGCCCCGCAGGGGGTCGGCCAGGCCCTCGGTGCACAGCAGCAGGACATCACCCGGGCGGGCGACGGAGGCCCGGAACCGGAAGGGCCGGCGGGACGGCCCGGCGCCCGGCTCGGCGTGCGGGCCCGGCGGCGTGGTGATGCCCAGGTCCATGGTGAGCCGGTCGCCGTCGGGGGTCCCGGGGGCCGCCCCGGCGGGCGGCGATCCGAACCCGACCACGGGTTCGCCGGCGAGGTCGGCGGGCCGGGGCTCTATGTCCTGCCAGGTCCCGTCCCGCAGCCGGAACAGCCCGCCCGCGCCGACGCCGAAGAACACCCGGGTACGGCAGCCGGGGTCGGCGGGCAGCAGCAGACAGCGCAGCCCGGCCGCGTACTCCTCCGGTGTCAGGCCCTGCTCGGTGGCGCTGGCCCGGAGCCGGCCCAGGCTGCGGTCGGTGAGGCGGCGCAGGCCGGACTTCAGCTCACCGCGGCGGGCGGCGCGCAGGTCCTCGGCCAGCCGGACGTGGCTGCGGCCCACGGCCCGGCCGATCCAGCGGCACAGCTCGGCGGCGGCGCGGTGGGCGCCGGTCGCGGCGCGGGCACCGGTGGCCATCGCGACCAGGACCAGGGCGTCGTCGCCCGTCCCGAAGCGGGCGGTGAGCAGCGCGTCGCGGCGCGGGTCCCCCCGGTAGCGCGCGGAGTCCCCGCGCACGGACAGCGCCCGCAGCGTGCAGGACCCGTACCGGGCGCCGTCCAGCACGGTGTCGGCGACCAGGTCGCCGAGGGCGTCCGGGTCGGCGGGCGGCAGGGCGGCGGGCTCGGGGTCGTAGGTGGGCGGGCCCGCACCCACGTACTCCGCTTCCCCTGCGGAGGGGCGGTCGGGCCGCCGGGGGCGACCGGGCCGACGGAGCCGGCCGGTCTGGCCGGACGCCGGGCCCGCGGGAGTCGGGGGCACCCCGTCCGTCGCGGCTCGGGGGTCGATGGCCGCGGGGGGCGTGTCGTCGCGGGGGGCCGGGGGCCAGTTCGCGGGGAGTGGGAGCGGGGGTGCCGTGGGGGGTGGGGGTGGAGGTGAGGGCGGAGCCGGGGACGGAGTCGGAGTCGGGGGTGGAGGTGGTGATGGGGACGGGGGCGGGAGCGGAGACGGCGATGGGGACGGAGCCGGAGTCGGGGGCGGAGACGGCGATGGGGACGGAGTCGGAGTCGGGGGTGCGGTCGGCCGGGGAGGGGGCGGCGCGCTCCCGGGGTCGGGCGGGAAGGTCACGGGCCCGGTGGGCACCCCCGGCGGCGGCTCCCAGGGAGCGCGGGCCGGCGCTCCCGTACGGTGCGCCGCCCCCGTACCGCGCGGCCCCGGCCCCGGCCCGGATTCCGTACCCGGTGGAGGCAGGTCAGGTTCCGTACCCGGCGAAGCCCCGTCGGGCCACGCATCGGGAGGAGACCCCGCCCCTTCCCCCCGCCGTGGCCCCGGCACGGCCGGGAAAGGTGACCGCCGGCCGGGACGGTCGCCCAGCGCTCCCGCCGCGGAGGCGAACCGGTCGTCGAGGGAGTCGGCCGCGCCCGCGCCCCCGGTGTCGTCGCTGGAGTCGTCGTACAGCTCCCCCCACCAGTCGTCCTCCCGGCCGGTGGGACTTCCCCCCTGCTGACTCATGCCCCCAATTGTCCACCGCGCGGGCCGGTTGAAAACGGCGCATCCGGAAAAACCGGCGCGGTGGCGGCCGCCGGGCGGTCCCACCCCCCACGGGAGAACCGCCCGGCGACAGCGAGGCGACCCGGGCCCCGCCTCCCCCGTGCGCGTCGGCGCATGTCAGGGCCCGGATCACGGTACGGCGGCACGACGGCCGCCGGTGCCGGGCGCCGTCGGGCGCCTCGGTGACGTCACCTTGGCAGAGGGGCCGCCGGTACCGCGATGATGTTCCGAGGCGGGTTTGCGCCGTGGCCGTTTCCCGCCACGGAGGGGCGGTCCGGAGGCCGGCGGCTGCCGGGATCAAGGGGAGGGACGGCGTTCGATGCTGGGAGTGCTGGGGCTGGAGGAGGCCCAGGAGTCGGCGTACCGGGCCCTGGTGTCCGTGGGCGCCGCCGATGTGCCGGATCTCGCCCGGCGGCTGGCGCTCGGCGAGCAGGACACCGAGCGGGCGCTGCGGCGGCTGGAACAGAACGGTCTGGCGGCCCAGTCCCCCGCGCGGCCGGGCCGCTGGGTCGCGGCGCCGCCGGGCGTGGCGCTGGGCGCCCTGCTCACCCAGCACCGGCACGAACTGGAGAAGGCGGAACTGGCCGCCGCGCTGCTGGCCGAGGAGTACCGGGCGGCGGCCGGCGAGCCCGCGGTGCACGACCTGGTCGAGGTGGTGACCGGCGCGGCGGCGGTCACCCGGCGCTTCCTCCAGCTCCAGCTGGGCGCGACCGGCGAGGTGTGCGCGCTGGTCACCGGCACCCCGGTCGCCGTCACCGGCATGGAGAACCACGCGGAGGAGGAGGCCGCAGCGCGGGGCGTGCGCTACCGGGCCGTGGTGGAGCGGGCGGTACTGGACCGGCCGGACGGCATCACCGAGCTGACCGCGGCGCTCGGCCGCGGGGAGGAGGTGCGGGTGGTGGACCGGGTGCCGACCAAGCTGGTGATCGCCGACGGCGCCCTGGCCCTCGTACCGCTCACGGCCCGGTCCGCCGAGCCCGCCGCGCTGGTGGTGCATGCCAGCGGTCTGCTGGAGCTGCTCACCGGTCTGTTCGAGTCGGTGTGGCGGGACGCCCTGCCGCTGCGGCTCGGCGCCCGCGGCGTGACCGAGGACTCCCCCGGCGGCCCCGACGCCACCGACCTGGAGATACTCTCCCTGCTGCTGGCCGGGCTGACCGACGCGAGCGTCGCCAAACAGCTCGACCTGGGGCTGCGGACCGTACAGCGCCGGGTGAAGCGGCTGATGGAGCTGACCGGGGTGACCACCCGGCTGCAACTGGGCTGGCACGCCTACGAACGGGGCTGGGTGACCCGGGACCGTTAGGGGGCTGTCGTTTCGCGGACGGCCGATGTCGGGCGCACCCTGGTCAGATGGGAGTGGTGGACCTCCTGCTGGTGGGCCTGGTCGTCCTGCTCGGACTGTGCGGCGTCCTGCTGCCCGGCGTGCCCGGGTCCTGGCTGGTGTGGGCGGCGGTCCTGTGGTGGGCGCTGAAGGACCCGCGGCCGCTGGCCTGGGCAGTCCTGGTCGGCGCCACGGTCGTGCTGCTGCTGTCCCTGGCGGTGCGCTGGGCGCTGCCGGCGCGGCGGCGCCGGGCCGGGGACGCCGAGGGCCGGCTGACGGTGTACGCGGGCGGCGGCGCTCTCCTCGGTTTCGTCCTGCTTCCCGTGGTGGGCGCCGTCCCCGGCTTCCTCGGCGGCGTCTACCTGGCCGAACGGCTGCGCCTTGGCCGTCACGGCGAGGCGGTCGCGGCCGTGCGGTCGGCGATGGGCTCGGGCGGCTGGAGCGTGCTGACGGAGCTGTTCGCCTGCCTGCTGATCGCAGGGGCGTGGCTGGGCGCGGTGTTCGCCGGCTGACCCGCGCCCAGGACCCCTTCCCCTTCCAGGACCCCCTCCAGGGCCAGCAGCCGCGTCTTGCGCTCCAGTCCGCCGGCGTACCCGGTCAGCGAGCCGTCGGCGCCGATCACCCGGTGGCAGGGGCGCAGGATCAGCAGCGGGTTGGCGCCGATCGCGCCGCCCACGGCCCGTACGGCGGCGCGGGAGGCGCCGACGCGGGCGGCGATCGCGCCGTACGTCGTGGTGGTGCCGTAGGGCACCGCGTCGAGGGCGTCCCACACCTTCGTCCGGAAGGCGGTGCCCTCGGCGCGCAGCGGCAGCCGGAACGCGGTCAGCTCCCCGGCGAAGTAGGCGTCCAGTTGCGCCACGGCCTCCCGGAAGGGTCCGGGGTCGGCCCGCCAGTCGTCGCCGTCCCGGACGGTCCGCCCGCCCTTCTGCCCGGGCACGGACAGCGAGGTCAGCGCCCCGTCCGCGGCGGCGGTGAGCAGCAGCGGCCCGACGGGGCTCGCGGCCTCGGTCCAGTAGGTACGCGTGTCCATGTGCATGTTCACTCCAACTCCCCCGCTGTGCGCAGGTGGTTCAGGGCGTACGAGCGCCAGGGGCGCCAGGTGTCGGGGACGCCGGCGCCGGGCGGGGCCGCGTCCGGGTCGCCGAGGGCGCGGGTGCGGACGGCGGTGACGGTCGCCGGGTCCATGCCGGGCAGGGCGAGCAGGGCGGCCTCGGCCTCGTCCCGGTCGGCGCCCGGGTCGAGGCGTACGGCGCCGTCGGCGAGGGCGGCGGTGAGCGCGCCGAGGGTGCCGTGCGGCTCGGCCTCGGCGATCGCCGCCGGTTCGGGGAAGAGGTGGGTGAGGCCGCCGCTGGGCGCGTCGAGCCGCTTGCCGTACCGCGCGACGAGCCGTTCGGCGCCGGCCCGGCCGGTCAGCAGCCGTACCGCCAGTTCCTCCGGATCGGCGGTGCCCGGTGAGCGCAGCCCGGGGCGGGCGGCGACCAGCGGGGCGAGGCGGGGGTCGGCGCCGAGCCGTTCGTCGACGGCGTACGGGTCGGCGTCCAGGTCGAACAGCCGCCGCAGCCGCCGTACGGCGGTGGTCAGGTCGCGCGGGTCGGTGAGGAGCAGCCGCGCGTCGAGCCAGCCGCCGGAGCCCTGTCCGGAACGGCTCGGCCCGCCCGTCCGCTCGTCGACGGCGACGACGCCGGTGCCGTAGGGCAGCCGGAGCGTACGCCGGTAGACGCGGCGGCCCGGCGGCCCGCTGACCTCCTCCACTCCCGCCAGGGCCTCCCGCTGGAGCAGGTCGAAGACGGGCCCGGCCGGGTAGGGCCCGCGGTGGGCGAGCCGCAGCGGTATGCCGCCGCCGGGGGCCGCCCGGTCCCTGGCCGGGGCGGCGGCGCGCAGCCCGCTCGGGGTGTCGGCGTACACGCTCCTGATGGTGTCGTTGAACTGCCGCACGCTGCTGAAACCCGCCGCGAACGCGATCTCGGTGACCGGCAGGCCGGTGGTCTGGAGCAGCACGCGCGCGGTGTGCGCCCGCTGGGCGCGGGCCAGGGCGACCGGCCCGGCGCCCAGTTCGGCGGTGAGCTGCCGCTGCACCTGCCGGGCGCTGTACCCGAGCCGGGCGGCCAGCCCGCCCACCCCCTCCCGGTCCACGACCCCGTCCCCGATCAGCCGCACGGCCCGGCCCACGACGTCGGCGCGCACGTCCCACTCCGCCGAGCCCGGCACGGCGTCCGGCCGGCACCGCCGGCAGGCCCGGAACCCGGCGCCCTGCGCGGCGGCGGCCGTCGCGAAGAACCGCGTGTTGCGGCGGTGCGGCGTACGGGCCGGGCAGCTCGGCCGGCAGTACACACCGGTCGTCTCGACGGCGAAGAAGAACACCCCGTCGAACCGGCCGTCCCGGCTCCGCACGGTCTCGTACCTGCTGTCGTCGTCACCTTCCACACCGTCCAGTCTCCGCCACCCCGCCCCCTCGGGCTGGCGGAAATCGGACACGGCGTGCGGGCTACCGGCTAGCGCAGGCGCCCCTGCTTGGCCTCCATGGCCGCCCGCCCCAACGCGCCCCGCCGCTTCCACTCCTTCCGCAGCTCGGCCCGGACCCGGGCGTCGGTCTTGGCGACGATCCGCTGGTTCTCCCGCAGCAGCTTGCGGTAGCTCTCCAGCCGCCGTTCGGGCAGCTCACCGCTGTCGACGGCGGCCAGCACCGCGCACCCGGGCTCGCTCTCGTGGGCGCAGTCGTGGAACCGGCACTCCTCGGCCAGCTCCGCGATCTCGGCGAACACCTGCCCCACCCCGTGCCCGGCGTCCCACAGCCCGACCCCGCGCAGCCCGGGCGTGTCGATCAGCACGCCCCCGCCGGGCAGGACGAGCAGGTTGCGGGTGGTGGTGGTGTGCCGCCCCTTGCCGTCGACGTCACGGGTCGCCTGTACGTCCATGACGTCGTCGCCGAGCAGCGCGTTGGCGAGGGTGGACTTGCCCGCGCCGGACTGCCCGAGCAGCACGGCGGTGCCTCCGGAGACGACGGCCCCGAGGACGTCCAGCCCCTCCCCCAGCGCGGCGCTGACCGCCAGCACCGGCACGCCGGGCGCGCTGGTCTCGACGTCCCGCACGAGGTGCGCCAGCGTCACCGGGTCGGGCACGAGGTCGGCCTTGGTGAGCACGACGACGGGCTGCGCGCCGGACTCCCAGGCCAGCGCGAGGAACCGTTCGACGCGGGCGAGGTCCAGTTCGGCGGCGAGCGACACCGCGACGACGGCGTGGTCGACGTTGGCCGCGAGAATCTGCCCCTCGGAACGCTTGGAGGAGGTGGACCGCACGAAGGCGGTACGGCGGGGCAGCAGGGTGCGCACGTACAGCGGGTCGCTGCCGTCAGGATCGACGGCGGCCCAGTCGCCCGTGCACACCACCTTCATCGGGTCACGGGGGACGACGAACTCGGTGTCGGCACGGACCGGGCCGGCCGGTGTGACGACGTCGCAGAGACCGCGGTCGACCCGGACGACGCGACCGGGTACGAGACCCAGCTCGGCGTACGGGGCGAACTCGGCCTCCCAGCCCGCGTCCCAGCCGTACGGCTGGAGCGGATGCGAGGAAGAACCGAAAGAAGAGGAGAGAGACAAGGGGTGACCCTTCACAAGGGTGGCCCCGGCACCGCGCCCACGGGCACGGAGGAAGGAGTGAGGTCAGCCGGCGGCCACGGAGGTGGACTTGACGAACTTCCGGATGCGGGCAACGCCCATCGCAGCGACAGCCATCGGTCGACACCTCCAAGAACACGCACAGCGGACAACAGCGGCACACAGCGGCCGCACGAGCGAACACGACCCTAGCCACCCACGCCGACGTCCGCGAGTGATTTTCCCCTCGACTGAAGCAGCACTACTCGGGCGCTGCTCGGACTGTCAGCGGGAGTGACTACCGTGGCAAACGGGTGAGCTTCCTGCGGCTGGAGGGGGACGTGTGCTGCACGCGGAGGGGGAAGCGGAGCCAGGGGGCGCCAGCGGAAGGCCGGAGCGCGCTCGAAGCTTTGCTCAGCGCATGCGACACGGAGCGGAGCCGCGTCGTACCAGGGCAGACGAGTGTCCATGAACTGCCGTAGCAACTAGGGGGTGAATCTCCTTCCTAGTGGTAACCAGATGGAGCGATGGTCCCCGGGGGACTCCAACTGCGCGATCCGGAACTTGGGCGTACTGCTGAGCCCGGTTGGGCGGGGACTTGCTCGAACAGGAGGGCCGATGTCAGCAGCAGCCCGCAGAACGCCATCAGCCAGAACAGGAGGGTGGTGGGAGCCGGCCGGCGCGACAGCAGCAGGCCCAGGCCCAGCAGGCGGTCCGGCACGGTGCCCGCGGGCGGCTGCGGTTCGGGCAGGCCGAACCGCGCGGCGACGTCCCGCGCCTGCTCGGCACGTCCGGTGCGCATCAGGTGCAACGGACTCTCGGGCAGCCGGAACAAGGCCCGGGGAACCACGGTGACGAGCGCCGCCGCCCCGACGTAGTACAGGGCCCGGAACGACACGTCGGGCAACAGCCACGAGCCCAGCAGCGGCGCGCCCAGGGATCCCAGGCACGAGGCCGCCATGACGATGCCGATGTTGCGGGCGCGCTGTCCGGCGGGGGACATCTCGGCGACCACCGCCGTCAGCGTCGGCAGCACCACGCCCAAGCCCACACCGGCGAGGAAGCGGGAGGTGGCGAAGGTGGCGGGGCCCGCGGAGGCGCCCGAGGCGAGCATGCACAGCGAGAAGAAGGACGGCCCCGGCACAAGGAGCCGGCGAGGTCCGACGCGGCGGCCGGCCGCCCCGGCCACACCGGCACCGACAAGCATGCCCAGCGCCGCGAGGGAGCCGATGTCACCGGCCTCCCCGGCGGAGAGGTGCCAGGAGGGTGTGGCCGGCAGCGCGGGCACCGTGGTGGAGGACCGGCGGGCGCGCGGGGCGGCGTGGGCAGCGGCACGCGGTGCCCGTCACGGTTGGCGCTGGGCTGGGACGGCCACGGTGGGTGCCGGGACGGGCGGGTCCTCGTGCGGTGACCGGACGGTAGTCCGGCCGGGACACGGGCGGGTCCTCGTGCGGTGACCGGACGGTGGTCCGGCCGGGCCGGGCGAGGGGCGTCAGTCCGTTCCGGGACCGGTGTAACGGGCGTTGCGGTCGACGGAGTAGTAGACGTCCGGGGCGATCGGCTGCTCCATCTCCTCGGCGAGGTGGCCAAGGAGACCCGCGGTACGGGCCAGCAGGGCGAAGCCCCGCAGGATCTCCGGGCGGAAACCGAGGTCGGCCAGGGCGGCACCGCACACGCCGGCGCCGTTGAGCGGCAGGGTGCGGCCGAGGACCTCCGGCGCGATGCGGCCGATCGCTTCGAACAGGCGCAGGTGGGGCCCGCGCAGTCCTTCCTCCTCCGCGATGGCGAGGATGACCGGCGTCCGGGGGTCTCCCTTCTTGTGCACCGGGTGGCCGAGCCCCGGGACGAACCGTCCGGCGGCCCGCCGCTCACGGACGGCTTCGCGGGCGAGATCGTCCCAGCGCGCGTCGTCGTCGGACAGCGTGGGCACAGTCTTCGGGGCCTCGGCCGCCGCCCGCAGCGCCTCGGCCAGGAACGCCCCGGTGTCCTCGGTGACTCCCAGGAAACGAGACCCGCCGCCGAGCAGTCCGGCGGCCAGGGCTCCCTGCAAGGAGTCGGGGGCGCTGTAGTAGGTCATGCGGGCGGCGATGGCAGTGGGGGTGAACCCGTGGTCGGCCAGCGCGACCAGTACGGCTTCGAACAGCCGTGACTCGGCCGGGGTGGGCCGCCGCTTGGCGACCAGCCAGAAGGCCAGCTCGCCGAACGAGGTGCGGCCCAGCAGTTCGCCGGCCAGATCATGGCCCAGCAGGCGGATGGTGTCCAGATCCGAGGTGCCGATCCCGGTGGCGTAGACGTGAGCGGAGGGCGTCTGACCGTCGTTTTCCATAGCATTCCCAGCGTTGCGCGGACATGTGTCCGGAAGCATAGGAGCCACCTTCACCTGGAGCAAGAGCATGGCTAACACGTGAACGGGCCCTTGACAGGGCGGGCGGCTGAAGCGAGTGTGGCGCAGGGAGATCGATCCAACGGACACATGTCCGCGACTTGCTTCCCCAGGACGACGGCGTTCATCCGGGCCCGCCTCCCCCGCGACGGGGGGGCGCCCTCAGGCAAGGAGATTCCATGGCGGAACTCGTGGCCGTACTGGCCACCACGCACCATCCGTTCTTCTACCGCACCAGCCGGCTGCCCGCCGGGGACCGGCCGGAGTACGCGGACGAGTGGGTGCGCAAAGTGGAGGCGTACCGCGCGACGTTGGAGCGGGCGCGCCCGGACCTGCTGGTGATGGTGGGCTCGGACCACTTCCACCAGCTCTGGCTGGACAACATGCCGCAGTTCCTCGTCGGCAAGGCACCGGTGTACGACGCCAACTTCTACAACGAGGAGCGGG
Source organism: Streptomyces sp. NPDC090994 (assembly GCF_044768905.1). Classification (NCBI taxonomy): domain Bacteria; kingdom Bacillati; phylum Actinomycetota; class Actinomycetes; order Kitasatosporales; family Streptomycetaceae; genus Streptomyces; species Streptomyces sp. NPDC090994. Next base: position 37,148 of record NZ_JBIVWS010000018.1, on the reverse strand, counting down.
AGTTCGGCCTGCCGCGCATGCTGCTGAAGGGCCACGAGGAGCTGTCGGCCTACATGCTGCGCGAGGGGCTGGACCGCGGTTTCGACCTGGCCTTCAGCAACGAGCTGCGGATCGACCACAGCATCACGTGCCCGATCATCACGGTGCGGCCCCAGAACGACCTGCCCATCGTGCCGATCTACACCAACATCTTCGCCCCGCCGCTGCCCCAGCCCAAGCGGTTCGTGCAGCTCGGCCGCACCATCCGGGAGATCATCGACTCCTGGCCCGCCGACCTGCGGGTCGCGGTGATCGGCACCGGGCACCTCTCCCTCGAACTGGGCGGGCCGCGCCAGTTCGGCCCGCACGGCCCCGATCCCGAGTTCGACCGGCGGGCGGTGGAGTGGATCTCCTCCGGTGACATCGAGGGCGCGCTGTCCGAGGTCACGCTGGACAGCCTGTGGGAGCCGGGCAACGCCACCCACGGGTTCATGGACTTCCTGCTGATGATGGGTGTGGCCGGCGAGCGCAAGGCCGATTACGCGGACCAGCTCGATCTGTTCCACACCATGGAGGCGTACTTCACCTGGTACCCGAACGGAGCACCGGCATGAGCAAGTACCTGCTGAACAAGTTCCTCTACACCGTGGACCGCGACCCGGAACTCGTCGCCGCCTACAAAGAGGACCCGGCCGCCCTGGTCGCCCGCTGGGAGGGCGATCACATGACCCGGCTGACCGGCATCGACGCCGACCGCACCACCTGGCTGGCCTTCACCGAGGAGGAACGCACCGCGCTGGTCGAGCACGACCACGTCAAGCTCTTCGAACTCGGCGCCCACCCCTTCCTCACCCTCACCCTGTGGATCGGCCTTTTCGAGGACGACTACGAGGAGCCGCTCGCCATGCAGCACGAGTACGCCGCCAGGCTCGCGCACATGACGATGCCCTACCCGGACATCACCACCTGAGCCCCGGCCCACCCATCCGGCCTGACGCACAGCACCGACCAAGGAGACACCCCATGTCCGCCCCCCAGCCCACCGCCGTCCCCTCCTCCGGAACCGGTTCCGCGCCCAGCCGCACCGGCCCGCTCTCCGGCCTGCTGGTGGCGGACTTCTCCCGGGTGCTGGCCGGCCCCTACGCGACCATGCTGCTGGCCGACCTGGGCGCCGAAGTGGTCAAGGTCGAGAGCCCCGGCGGTGACGACACCCGCACCTGGCTCCCCCCGGTACGCGACGGCGTCTCCACCTACTACCTGGCGATCAACCGCAACAAGCGCTCCGTCACCCTGGACTTCAAGGACCCGGACGACCTGGCCGCCGCGCAGGAGCTGGCCGCGCGCGCCGACATCGTCATCGAGAACTTCAAACCGGGCGGCCTGCGCCGTTTCGGCCTGGACTACGACAGCGTCCGGGCCCGCAACGCCGACGTCGTCTACGCCTCGATCAGCGGGTTCGGCACCGGGGCCGGCGCCTCACTGCCCGGCTACGACCTGCTGGTGCAGGCCATGTCCGGGCTGATGAGCCTGACCGGAGACCCCGACGGGCAGCCCTACCGGGCCGGGATCTCGGTGTTCGACGTGATGACCGGCATGCACGCAGCCATCGGCATCCTGTCCGCGCTGCACCACCGCTCCACCACCGGGCAGGGCCAGCACATCGAGGTCAACCTGCTCTCCTCGGCGCTGTCCGCCCTGGTCAACCACACCTCCGCCTACGTGGCCGGCGGCACCGTACCGCTGCGCATGGGCAACGCCCACCCCAGCCTCTTCCCCTACGAACCGCTGCCCACCGCCGACAAGGACCTGATCGTCATCGCCGGCAACGACGGACAGTTCCGCAAGCTGTGCGCCGTCCTCGGACTGGAGGAACTGGTCGACGACCCGCGCTTCCTGCACAACGAGGACCGCACCGCCAACCGCGAACAACTGCGCCCCCACCTGGTGGCCAGGCTGAAGGAACGCGGCGCCGACGAGTGGTTCGACCTCCTGACGGCCGCCGGCCTGCCCGCCGGGCCCATCAACACGGTCAAGGACGGTGTCGAGTTCGCCGAGCGCCTGGGCCTGCAACCCGTCGTGGAGGTCGGAACGGGCGACGCCATGGTGCCCTCGGTGCGCAACCCGATCACCTTCTCCGCCACCCCCGCCTCCTACCTGCTGCCCCCGCCCGCGCTGGGCCAGCACACCGAGGAGATCCGCGCCTGGCTCAGCACGCCGGGCGCCGACGGCGAGTCCGCCGGCCCGCGCGGCTGACCCGTCACCCCCCGGCTACGCCGCACCCACCACATCCCCGGCCCGCGCCCCGGGCCCGCTTTTCGAATCGAGAGCATCATGGAGTCGTTCGACATCGTCGTCGTCGGCTACGGCCCCACCGGCCGGCTGCTGGCACTGAAACTCGGACGGCGCGGCCACCGCGTCCTGGTCCTGGAACGGCAGCGCACCGCCTACCCCCTGCCCCGCGCGGTCCACCACGACGACGAGATCGGCCGCATCCTCCAGGGAATCGGACTGCCGCCCTCCGCGATCCCGCACATCACCGAGGCGTACGACGACTTCTACGAGTGGCGCAACGCCGGCCGCGAGCCCCTCGTCCGGCTCGACTGGCGTGGCCGCGGACCGTCCGGCTGGAACATCAGCAACTTCTTCCACCAGCCCGCGCTGGAAGAGGCCCTGGACGACCTCGTGCGCGCCACCGGCACCGTCACCGTCCGCTGCGGCCACCGCGTCACCGGCCACCGCGAAGACGACGACGGCGTCCAGGTCGAGGTGGAGGCCGACGGGACGTCCTACGCCGTCCGCGGCCGGTACGTGGTGGGGGCCGACGGCGCCAACAGCACCGTGCGCGACTGGATCGGCGCGGGCTTCAGCGACCTGGGCTATTTCCGCGACTGGCTGGTAGCGGACCTGGTCCTGACGCAGCCCCTCGGCATCGAGCCGCCCGCCTGGCAGTCCTGCGACCCCCGGCGGCCCACCACCCTGGTGCCCGCCGGTCCCGGCCGCCGGCGGTGGGAGTTCATGCGGCTGGACGACGAGGACCCCGCCCGCTTCGCCTCCGAGGAATACGCCTGGCAGCTCCTCGCCCCCTGGGGCGCCACCCCCGGCAACGCCACGCTGACCCGGCACGCCGTCTACACTTTCCAGGCCCGCTGGGCCGACCGGTGGCGCAAGGGCCGGCTCCTCCTCGCCGGTGACTCCGCCCACCAGATGCCGCCCTTCGCCGGGCAGGGCATGTGCTCCGGCCTGCGCGACGCACAGAACCTGGAATGGAAACTCGACGCGGTCCTGCGCGGCGCCCCCGACACCCTGCTGGACAGCTACGGGTCCGAACGCGCCGAGCACGTGGCGGACTTCATCTCCTTCTCCATGGAGTTGGGGCAGGTCATCTGTATCAGCGACCCGGCGGACGCCGCGGCCCGCGACACCCGTCTCAAGGCGGACCTCACAGCGGGCCTGACACCGTCGCCCCGACCGCTGCCCCGCCTCGGACAGGGCCTGCACACCGGTGACGGCGGCCTCGCCGGCACCCTCTCCCTCCAGGCCCAGGTCACCGGCGAGACGGGGACGGCTCTGTTCGACGACGTGACCGGCTCGCCCGGCGCCCTGATCGGTCCCGCCGACGCCCTGGCCGGCTTGGGTTCCGCACACCGGGACGCCCTCGCGGCGGCCGGCATCGGCGTGTGGTCGCTGGGCGACCGTCCCGGACCGGACACGGTCGTCGACACCGACGGCGCCTACACCGCCTGGCTGACCGACGCCGGAGCGCAATGCGTGCTCGTGCGGCCCGACTTCTACGTCTACGGCACCACCGCGCCCGGCGAGGACCCGGAACAGCTCGCCGCCGGCTTCCTCCGCGCCCTCGGTGCTCCGCAACCGGTACGGCGGTGAGCGGCATGGACCTCGCCGGGGCGCACCTCGCCGCGCTGTACTTCTGGGCCGACTACACCGACGCTGTCGACCGCCGCGCCTTCGACTCCCTCGCCGGTCTGCTCGGCGACGCGGATGTACACCTCCCCGGCTCGGCCGGGCCGCTGCGCGGGGGCGCCGCGGTGGCCCGGCGGTACCGCGACGTGCTGGCTCCCGAGCCGGACGGGCACCATCTGATCTCCAACCCGCGCGTCCGGGCCGACACGGACGGTACGGCCATGACGGCGGAGTGCCGCTACCACTACGTGGACGGGCGGACCCTGACCGTCCGGGTGCTCGGCCGCTACCGCACCCGCTTCGTCCGGCGGGAGGAAGGGTGGCGGCCGGTGCGCCACGAGATCGTCCGCGACTTCGCCTCCCCTGCCGCCACCCCCCTGGCGGCAACGGACGCGAACTGAGCCACGATGGACCGGTCACATGTCCGCATAGCGGCGCCACGTCCCTCGACGGACACCCATCAGCCCGTCCTCACCCGGCGGATGGGTGTCCGCCTGTGGCACCATGGGCGTCGAAATTCCGAGGGCCGGGGCGAACCGGCACGAACGTACGGAGGCAGCAGATGGCGGGACGGGGCACCAGCCCGGATTTTGTGGAGGCATTGGCCAGGGGGCTGGACATCCTGACCTGCTTCGACTCCCGCCGTCCCCGGATGAGCTTGGCCGACGTGGCCGGGCAGGCCGGCCTGGCCCGGCCCACGGCCCGGCGTCTCCTGCTCACCCTGGAGGAACTCGGGTACGTCCGCAGTGAGGAGGGCGTCTTCACCCTCACCCCGAAGGTGATGCGCCTCGGCATCGCTTACACCTCCTCCCTCGGGCTGTGGGACATCGCCCGTCCGCACCTGGCCGACCTCGTGGCCACGACCCACGAGTCGTCCTCCATGGCCCAGCTCGACGGCTCCGACATCGTCTACGTCGCCCGGGTCGCGGTCCCCAAGCTCATCGCCCTGCGCGTCGACATCGGCACCCGGTTCCCCGCGCTGCGCACCTCCCAGGGCAAGGTCCTGCTCGCCGCCCTCGACCCGCGGGAGCTGCGGGAGGTGCTCGCCGAGCCCAGCCGCTCCGGGCTGCCCGCCTTCCTGCCGCGCGATCCCGAGGCCGTCACCACAGAACTGATGACCGTACGCGCTCGCGGCTGGGCCCTGGCCGACGAGGAACTGGCCCCAGGCGTACGGTCCATCGCCGCGCCGGTGCGTGACGGCGACGGCGCCGTCCGGGCCGCCATGAACATCACCGTCCACGCCGCCGAGACCAGTGTCGAGACACTTCTCGACAAGCACCTGCCGCAGCTGTTGCGCGCCGCGAGCGACATCAGTGCCGACTGGGCCCTGTGGCAGCGACGGCCGCACAGCGAGATCGACCCGGCCGAGCATGTCCGGCAGGCGGTGGGTGAGTAGCGCCTCACAGTGAGCCCTCATAAGCGGGTTTCGACGTCGTGCAGGAGGGTGCCCAGGCCGTCGGCGGCCCTGCAGCCGAGGGCTGGGCGCCATAGCCAGCGGAGCGCATCGGGGAGCAGGACTCCGCCGTGGTTGGGGCTGTGGCCACCGTCGCCGAGGACGAGACGGAAGTCGTAGCCTGCTTCCGCGAGAGCGGCTGCCACGCGCAGATTGCTCGCGAGCCAGTTCCTTTCGGGCCCGTTCCAGTTGAGGTCGCGGTGGCCTGCTTGCATGAAGATGCGCAGCGGTCTGCGGGGGGCGTGGGGGATCAGGGCAGGGTACGGGTTTCCGTTCGGCATCTGCGTGAAGCTGGAGAGGTAGCAGATGACTCGCCGGAACTTGTCCGGGCGCATCCACGCAGCCGTGAAGGCGCAGTTGCCGCCGCTGCTGCCACCGCAGATGCCCCATCGGTCGGCGTCCTCGGCGATCGAGTAGCGCCGTGTGACGTGAGGGCCCTGTTGTCAACGGGAGTTGGGGGAAGCGCCACCCCGGCGCCGGGCCAAAGTGAACAGGCCGGGGACATCCTCGTCCAGCCAGCCCCGCTCCACCAGCCGCTTCAGCTTCCACCGGGTGCCCTCGATCTTCCCAGTCTCGGCGGGCAGCCCGATCCTGGGCACGATCTGCTTGGCGCGGACTGGTCCCGGCGCGTCCGCCACCACCTCCATGATGTCCCGATACACCTGCGGCAGGACCTCCGTCCCCGTTCCGCGCTGCCCGTTCGGCACCGTCAGCACCCCGATGACCTGCCGCTCGGCCCCTGCACAGGCAGACGCCACCGAATCACCCGCGCTCGGCCGGGCGCTGTCTGCCGCGACCGCCGACTCCTCCGGGGTCATCTCCGCGAGGACCTCGGCGAACCTGGGCGTCGTTCCTGGCCCCGTGCCGCCGAAACGGCGCCCGCAGCAGGACGACGCGGCGGCATCGGCGACCAGGAACTCACCGCCGGTGAAGAGGCTGCTTGCCGCGCTCGGGCCGTCGCTCCCCGGCTCCGTGTCCTTCGTCAAGGCACCGCCTCACACGGGTCAGTACGGTTCCGCCAGCCTGGCCTGAGCCGCCGGCATCGGGGTGCGCAGCAGTTCCTCGTCCAGCGACGTCGGCACACCCGACTCGCTGCGGAGCAGGGCCGCCGAGTAGTCCTGGACGAAACCCGCCCGCGGCATGCGCCGCTCCCACCAGGTGCGCAGCGCCTTCTCCACGTCGTGCTCGGCGTCCAGGCACTGGGCGAGGACGACGGCGTCCTCGGCGGCCATCGCCGCACCCTGGGCCATGTGCGGGGTGCTGGCGTGGGCGGCGTCACCGGCGACGACGACACGTCCGCGGTACCACGGCTCGCGCAGGGTCACCTGCTCGATGGGGCTGAATGCGGCGGAGGCGGAGTCCGCGGAGACCACTGCGGCCAGCTCACCGATCCAGCCGGGGAAGCGTCCGAGCAGGGTCTTGATGGTGTCCGCGATCTGGCTCGCGGTGGGCCGCACACCGATCTGCTCCTGCGGTGCCACCAGGGCGACGTAGGAGTCGGTCGCGCCGAGCGGGATGAGTGTGGCCTTGACGTCGCCGGAGAGGGAGTAGACGATGCGGTCGAGTTCCGCCGGGCGGGGCAGGCTGATGCGCCAGCAGGTGAAGCCGGTGTACTCGGCGTCGTAGCGGTCGCCGAACACGTGCTTGCGGACCTGTGAGCGGATGCCGTCGAAGCCGGCCAGGAGGTCGTAGCGGGCGGCCTCGGGCACGGTGGCGCCGTCGGCCTTGGCGGCGAAGGCGGCGTGGACGCCGTCGGCCTCCTCCCGGATCTCGGACAGGGTCGTTCCGTGGTACAGGCGGGCACCCGCGTTCCGGGCGGCGTCCAGCAGGACCTGGCACAGTTCCCGGCGCTGGATGGCGTTGTTGGGCGGCACGCCGGGGAACGGCGGGGGCGGTATGTCGACGGTCGCGCCGTCCGCAGTGATCACGCGGAGGTCGCTGTACTGGTAGCCGCGTCGCAGACAGTCGTCCAGGACGCCGATCTCCCGCATGACGGCGAGGGCGTTGCCGGGCTGGTTGAGGCCGACGCCCAGGACGGCCCCGGGCGGGCGGTGTTCGACGACGTCGACGTGGACACCGCGCCGGGCCAGGGCGGTGGCGGCGACCAGCCCGCCGATGCCGGCGCCCTGGATGAGGACTCTGGAGATCTTGCTCATGCTGCCTTTCCTTCGGACCGGCGGAACGGGTACCGGCGCCGGGCCGGGGACACTGGGGTTCCCGAAGTGTCCGATGTGGATACGTACGGTGTCGCCCGGGCCGAGGGGCGGTACTGCCGCGTCGGGGGCGCGTGGGTGAGGAGTGCGAGTGGTGGCGGCGTCAGGAGCAAGACGTGTTGGTGCTCTTGGTGTCGCCGGTTGGTCGTGGGCCTGCCGGGGCGTTTCAGCCTGCCGGGCGTATCCGGATCGGAAGTGAGGCCCAGGAGCGGAGTGTGTTGTTGATGTGGCGCCGGGGTTCACCGGCCAGTTCCAGGTGATCGACGCGCTTGACGAGGGCGGTGAGCAGTGTCTCCGCCTCCAGGCGTGCGACGTGCTGGCCGACGCACTGGTGGATGCCCATGCCGAAGCCGACGTGGCCGGAGGGGTCGCGCCCCAGGTCGAAGCGGTCGGGGTCCGTCCAGCGGGCCGGGTCGCGGTTGGCGGCGCCGAGGAACATGAGGATCTTGGCTCCCTCGGGGATGACGGTTCCGGCGACGGTGACGTCCGTGGTGGCCGTGCGGAAGAAGGTCTGCACCGGTGACTGCCAGCGCACCGCTTCGTCGAACGCCACCCGGGCCAACTCCGGCTTCTGCCGCAGCCGTTGCCACTGGTCGGGGTGGGTGGCGAAGGCGTAGAGGGTGGCGGCCAGTCCGTGGACGGTCGTGTCCACCCCGGCGGTGAGCAGGGAGCGCACCACCAGTGGTGCCTGCTGCGCGGTGAGGTCGCCTCGGTCAGCGGCTGCCCAGATGCGGGCGCCGATCCCGCCCTCTGCCAGCGCCTCACGGGTGCACTGGGCGCTCACCCAGGCGGACAGTTCGGCCACGCGGGGGGCGTCGGCTGCCACCAGGGCGTTCCGCGGGCCGAAGGCGTTGAAGGCCATGTTCCCGTAGGGCAGGAGGTTCTCCCGCCCCTCGGCACCGAGTCCCACGGCATCCGGGAAGACGCGCAGGGGGAAGGCTTTGGCCAGCGTGTCGAAGGCGTCGAACTCCGTGCGTCCGCTCGCGAGCAGGTCGTCGACGAGTTCCTCGGCGGCCGCCCGCCAGGTCTGCCGCAGTCGGTGCAGGGCGGGCGGGGCCAGGACGTCCCGCAGTACGCGCCGCGGGGCGTCGTGGTGCGGCGGGTCGGCCTCCAGCAGCAGGCTCGGTGGCCGCCACGGCTTTTCGTGACGGAAGTCGGCCAGTCCGACGCCGGCGCCGGACTGGAAGGTCTGCCAGTCGACCAGCGCGGCGCGCACCTCCTGGTAGCGGGCCAGCGCGTGGACGTCATACCGGGTGAGGTGGACCACCGGGCCGGCTTCACGCAGTGCCTGGTGCAGCGGCTCGGGGCGGGCGAGGTGGTCGGGGGCGAACGGGTCCGCGTCGCTGGTGGGCTGGGCGGCCGTGGCGTGCGGGGCTGGGGTCATGGGTGCGGCTCCCGGTACGTTCCGTGTGCGGCTCGGCGGGGTCAAAGATCCGGGTCGGCGGGCTCACAGGCCCGGATCGGCGGGGTCAAAGGTCCGGGTCGGCGGGCTCACAGGCCCGGATCGGCGGGGTCAAAGGTCCGGGTCTGCGGGCTCAAAGATCCGGGTCGGCGGGGTCAGAGGTCCAGGACGAGGCGGTCGCCGCGGGAGCGGGACACGCAGGGGAACATGCGGTCGTTGGCTGCCCGTTCGTGGTCGGCGAGGAGCGTGTCGCGGTGATCGGGCACCCCTTCCAGCACGGGGGTGAGGCACGTCCCGCAGGTGCCCTGCTCACAGGACGACAGGATGTCGGCTCCCGCTCGGCGCGCGGCCTGGAGGACCGAGAGGTCCGGGGTGACCGTGACCGTGGTGCCGGTACGGCGCAGCTCCACCTGGAAGGGGGCGGTCCGGGCCGGCGCGGGCTGTTCGGCGGCGGCGAAGCGTTCGGTGCGCAGGCTGTGGGCCGGCCAGGCCGAGCACGCCCGCTCCACGGCGGCCAGCAGCGGTGCCGGCCCGCAGCAGTACACCTTGGTCCCGGCGTCGGGCACGCTCAGCCACGAGGCGAGGTCCAGCAGCCCGCACTCGTCCTGCGGCACGATGTGCACCCGGTCGCCGTAGGTCCGCGCCAGTTCCTCCCTGAACGCCATCGAGGCCCGGGTGCGGCCTCCGTACAGCAACTGCCATGCGACACCCATCAGTTCGGCCTGGTGGATCATCGGCAGCAACGGGGTGATGCCGATGCCTCCCGCGACGAACACGTACCGGTCGGCGGGCACCAGCGGGAAGTTGCCGCGCGGTCCTCCGACGTCCACCAGGTCTCCCGGGGCGAGGCGGTCGTGCACGTACGCCGAGCCGCCCCGGCCCCCGGGTTCGCGCAGGACCGCGATCCGGTAGGTGTACGGGTCCCATCGGTCACCGCACAGGGAGTACTGCCGGGTGATTCCCTCGGGCAGGACCAGGTCGATGTGCGAACCGGGCGTCCAGTCCGGCAGCCGTCCGCCGTCGGGTCGGGCAAGGACGAGGGACACGACGCCGTCGGCGACGGCGTCCTTGCCGCGGACCTCCAGCGTCGCGGTGGACGCGGTGTTCTGAGGTTTCGGCGAGATCAGGGTGTGTACGACCACGTTGTCGCCTCCCGTCTGTGGATTGCAGGCAGGATGCGCGTGATCACGGTCACACCGCGACGCCATTCTCATTCAGCGAGAGAAGACCTTTGTGAAGATGTCACACGGCCGTCGCGCAGCCGTCACGCGCGCCTGTCCCGTGCGTCGCGGGCCGCCAACGCCCGGGAGATGCCGCGGGCCGCGGTGCGCACCACAGGGACGAGCGTGTGTGCGTGGGGGGTGTTGGGCACGATGACTGCCAGCGCGGCCGCCACCGTGCCGTCGGCGTCGCGGATCGGCGCGGCGAGGCCCAGGGCTTCCTCGTGCACGTAGCCGGGGCAATAGGCGTATCCCTGCTTGCGGACCTCGGCCAGGACGGCGCGCAGCCGCTCCGGAGTGGCCGGGGTGTCGGGGGTGTAGGCGGTGCGGGGGCCGGCGAGGACGCGCTGCCTCAGTTCCGCCGGGCCGTGCGCGAGGAACACCAGGCCGCTGGAGGACGCGTGCAGGGGCAGGCGGCCCGCGATCCGCGAGTAGTTGATCACCGCGCCCGGAGCCGACAGCCGTTCCAGGAACAGCACCTCGTCGCCGTGGAGTACTCCGAGCTGCACATGGTGGCCGACGACATCGTGGACTCCCTCCATGAACGGCATGGCCGCATCGCGCAGGGAGAGCGTGGGGGACGCCCGGGTCGCCAGTTCCCACAGGCGGACCCCGATCCGCACCCTGCGGTCGTCGTCCCGGCTCAGAAAGCCCTGGGCGACCAGCTCGGCCACGAGCCGGGACGCCGTCGCGACATGCAGCCCGGTTCGCCGCGCGATCTCGGACACGGTCAGCGCGGGCGTGTCCTGGCTGAACGCCTCCAGGATGCGCGCCGCCCTGGAGAGAACCGATTCACCGTGCTGAGTTTTCATGTCGCGCCACTCCCGTGACAGGGCTCAGTCCGCCGGAACGCCAGGGTGGCACAGCCACTCACTCCGTCTCACCGACCGCCGGGGCCGGACGTCCGCGCGAGCAGGGTGCGGGCGGCGCTCAGGGCGAGGTGGGCGGTGAAGGTGTCGTGGTCGACGGCCGGTCCGGTGAAGTCGGCGCCGTGGGCGGTGCGGACGACGCAGGCGGAGAAGGCGGTGGCGAAGCACTGCCGGGCCGCGGCTTCGGGATCGGGGTGGGTGATGTGGTCGCGGGCGGTGAGCAGGACGGCGGTGAAGGCGTCACCGAAGGCGTGCACGTGGGCGCGGCCGCGGCGCAGGATCTCGGGGTGGACGCCGGACAGCAGCAGTATCGGCTTGAGGAAGGCGGTGTGCCGGGCGAACAGGGCGGTGAGTTCGGTGACGGCCTCGGTGATCAGCTCGGTCGGCGCCAGCCCGGCCCAGCGGCCGGACTCGGCGAAGACGCGCTGGTCGGCGACGACGCGGGCCAGGCCGTGCTCGTAGACGGCCAGGAACAGGGCGTCCTTGTTGGTGGTGCGGTCGTACAGGGCGCGGGGCGCCACCTGGGCGCGCTCGCAGACGGCGGCGATGGTGAAGGCCTCGTACCCGCCCTCTTCGAGCAGCGTGACACCGGCGTCCAGGATGCGCGCCCACGCCTGGCGGGTGCGTTCCTGGCGGGGTTCCCGGATCACCAGGTCGTCCGTGAGTTCTGCTGAGGTGCCCATGCGGGCCATTGTCGCGCCCGTCAGCGGCGCGGAAAAACGGCGCCCCGGCCCTTGACATCGGTCGGCCTGGAGGCGGAGTCTCCTGCAAGACCGTAGTACGCGCTACGGTATGGGGATCGGAGCCGCATCATGCTGATCGTGCTGAGCCGGGCCCGCGCGGCCCGGGGAGCCACCGGCCGCCTGGTGGCCGCCGCCACCGACATGGCCCGCGCCACCCGCACCGACCCCGGCTGTGTGTCGTACACCTTCGCCGCCGACGTGGAGGACCCCGACACCATCGTGTGCACCGAGGTAGGGGACAGCCGTGAGGCGCTGGACGCCCACCTGACCCACGCCCACACCGCCGCCTTCCTCGACGCCACCGGCGAACTGCTCGACGGCGAACCGGTCATGGAGTTCCACACCACCGCCGACTGACCTCCCCGTGCCCAGCGCGCCCGTACCGAACGCCCCACCCCCTCACCGTCGAGGAGCCGCACATGCCCCCGTCGCAGCCCCGCACCCCGGGCCGGGTAGCCGTCGTCGGCGCCGGCCCGGCCGGAATGGCCGCCGCCCTCTCCGTCCACCAGGCCGGCCACCACGTCACCCTCTTCGAACGCCACCCGCAGACCCGCCCCGCCGGCAACATCCTCAACCTGTGGCCGGCCCCGATCAAAGCCCTCGGCCTGCTCGGCGTCGACATCACCGACCTCGGCGCGCCCTGCCGGAGCGAGTTCCGCAACCTGCGCGGCAGGACCCGGGTCCGTGTGCAGCTCCCCGACCACGTGATCCGCGACTTCGGCGGCGGTTTCATCGGCCTGCTCCGCCCCGACCTGTACGAACGCCTGCTGGCCGCCCTGCCGCCCGGCATCCTGCAGACCGACCGGACCGTCGAGAGCATCGAGCAGGACACCCACTCGGTACGCCTGCGCCTGGCCGACGGAGAGATCCACGAAGCCGACGTCCTCATCGGCGCCGACGGCATCAACTCCCTGGTCCGCCGCACCCTGTGGGGCGAGGACCCCATCCGCCCCCACCACCTCCAGCTCTACGGCGGCTACACCTTCGACGACGTCGCGGGCGTCCCGCGCAACCAGTGCGTACTCACCCACAGTCCGCTCACCCAGGGCGCGTTCACCGCCATCCGCAGCAAGGGCCGCGACGGCTTCCAGTGGTGGGTCCTGTCCGCCCACCGCATCGACACCCCCGCCCCCGCCGACCTGCACGCCGCCGCCACCGGCCTGGCCCGCGGCTTCCCCCACCCCCTGCCGCAGCTCATCGCCGCCACCGACCCCGGCCAGGTGCAGAGCTGGCCCATCCGCGACCGCAAGCCCCTCAAGCAGTGGTCCAAGGGCCGCGCCACGATCATCGGCGACGCCGCGCACGCCACCTCCCCCTACGCCGCCTACGGCGCCGGCATGGCCACCGAGGACGGCTACTTCCTCGGCCGCCGCCTGGCGGGTGTCGACCTCACCGACCACACCGCCGTACGCCAGGCCCTCGACACCTTCGAAACCCCCCGCAAGCCCCACACCGCACGCCAGTCCCAGACCGCCTGGCTGCTCGGCAAGGTCTTCCACCACGCCCCCGCACCCCTGCGCCCGCTGCGCGACGCGGTCTTCGACCACACGCCCCTGCTGCAGAAGGTCGCCGGGGAGAGCACCCCCGGGGAGATCCTCAAGCAGCTCGCCGAGATCGACCGCGCGGAGGCCCGGTTCCAGAGGCTGTCGGAAGCGGCGTGAGAGCCACCTGACAGCACTCTGCCCGCGAGATCGAACGACGGAGTCAGCGTCCGGCGTCCGCCCCACCTGACCGGCCCCGCACGACACCACGCGCGAGAACGTCCACGCCCCGTCCGCCGGTAGCGTCAGGGCGCCGCCTCACCTCCGGCGCCCTGTCCGCCGACTCCGTCGGCCGTCCCAGGTGTCGCCGACCGGCCCCGGGCGTTCCGCCGTGGCGCTGGCCCCGGATCGTCAAGGCACCCCGGATCGAGGTCACGCGACGCCACATTCCTCATCGGCACCCCACGTCAGGACGACCACATCGTGCGCGCGATCACCGGTGAGGTCGGCGCGGTCGTGGTGAACGTCGACTGCTGCACGGCTCCCCGCCGCGCGGTTTCCCCAGGCGCTGGAGGAGGGTTTCGGCGTCGTCCGAGGGGTCGCGCGGTCCGGCGAGCGGGAGGGCTGGGGCCCGGAGCGCGGCTGCCGCCGCTTCTGGTCATCAGCGCGAGCCGGGACTCGTTGCTCCCCCAGACCGAGGTCTACGTGGCAAAAGCCACGGCCAACGGCGCAGCTCTCACCTACCGGTGTTTCGACGGCGTCGATCACGGCTTCCCGATCAGCGGGTCGGAGCGGGTCCGTCCACAGCGTCCCGGTTCCGCACGCCTGCGGATGCTCCTCGACAACCCCCTTGTTGGCGAAGAATATCCAATGTTAAATGTGCTGGACATCGGCGCGGATGCCGTGGAGGCATGCATGAAACGCAGAAGTTTCCTGGTGGCGGCTGGTCTGAGCGCTACCGGCCTGGTGGCCGCCTGCGGCAACCAGGCGTCCGACACAGGCACCACGGCGGACGGCCGGGCGGTGATCAACGTCGGCATCACCCCCCTGGTCAACGCGGCTCCCTTGTATCTGGGCATCAAGAAGGGCTTCTTCACCGCGGAGGGGCTCGCCGTCACCCCGAAGACGATCCAGGCGGCCGCGACGGCCATTCCGTCGATGCTCAAGGGCGATCTGCAGTTCGCCCTCGTCTCGACCGTGCCCGCCATCAACGCCCGAGTGCAGGGCTTGGACATCAGCATGGTGCTGGGCAACGACGTGTACGCCCAGAAGGCCGCGGACGACGGCTCGGCCATCCTCGTCCGCGGTGACAGTCCGATCCGGGACTCGGGGGATCTGGCCGGCAAGACCATCGGCGTGGTGGGTCTGAAGTCGATGCCGGAACTGGCCGTCCGGCTGGCCATGCGGCAGGCCGGCGCCGACCCGGCTTCCGCGGAGTTCGTGGAGCTGCCGTACCCGGAGATGACCTCCGCCGTGCAGCAGGGACGCGTGGACGCCGTCCTCTCCGCCGACCCCTTCCTGCGACAAGGTCAGAACGGCGGTCTGCGGGTGGCCGGTTGGCCCTACTCGGAGGCGCTCCCGGGTGCGACGGGTCTGAGCTGGCTCAGTGCCGCCGCCTATCTCGACGCACACGCGAAGTCCGCGCGGGGCTTCGTCAAGGCGATGACCAAGTCGGTCGCCTACGCGGCGGAACACGCGGACGAAGTCCGCTCCGTGGCCGGCACCTTCACCACGATCCCGGCCAAGGCCCTGGCGGCCATGAGGTTGCCGGTGTTCGACTCCGCACTGGCCACGGCGTCACTGGACAAGATCGCCGATGCCATGGTCGCCGAGGACTTCATCACCAAGAAGCCCGACCTCGACAAGCTGGTGCGGGCATGACGGTCACCGATACCCGCGTACGCAAGTCCGTCGCCGCCCCGCCGGCCAGGTCCGCCGGGCCCGGGGCCGGGCAGGCCTGGGCCGCGAAGACCGGGTTCATCGCGCTGCTGCTCCTGCTCTGGGAGGCGGCCGTCCGGCTCGGCGATCTCGGTTCGGTCCCCGCGCCGACCGCGCTCGCCGGTGCCTGGATCGACCTGATCACCGAGGGCGAGATCATCTCCCCCGTACTGGACACCCTGGCCTCCTGGGCGCTGGGGCTGCTCACCTCGGCGGCGATCGGGGTGCCGGTGGGCCTCCTCCTGGGGGTCAGCGCCAGCACCTACCGCGCGTGCCGGTTCCTGCTGGACTTCCTGCGGACCATTCCCGCACTGGCACTGGTCCCGCTGGCGGTGCTGCTGTACGGGGCCGGGCTGGAGAGCAAGGTCCTGCTGATCACCTGCGCCTGCGTCTGGCCGATCATGCTTCAGGCGGTCTACGGCGTCCGGGACATCGATCCGGTCGCGGAGGACACCTGCCGCTCGTACCGGGTCCGCCCCGTCCAGTGGGCGCTGTTCCTGGTCCTGCCCAGCGCCGCCGCCTATCTGGCGACGGGGGTGCGCATCGCCGCCGGGGTCAGTCTGCTGCTCTCGCTCAGTTCGGAGATCATCATGCCGGCGCCCGGCATCGGCCAGGCGATCACCACGGCCCAGCTGGGCGGGGCCGTACCCACCATGTACGCCTGGATCGTCACGGCCGGTGTGCTCGGCATCGTGATCAACTTTCTGTTCACCAGAGTCGAACGCCGGGCCCTTCGCTGGCATCCGTCGCAGCGGCAAGGAGGCGGGCGATGACCCGGACAATTCGCGCGGTGCGCACCCTGGCCTGGGAGTTCACCCTCCCCGCCGCCCTGGTCGTGGTGTGGTGGCTGGTCTCCGCGCAGACCGGTTCGCTGTACTTCCCGCCGCTGTCCCGCATCCTGACCCGGTTCCACGAACTGTGGCTGTTCGAGCGGTTCACCAGTGACGTGCTGCCGAGTGTGGTGAACCTCGCGGTCGGTTACCTCGCCGCGGCCGTCGTGGGCGTCGCGCTCGGCGTGGCCATGGGCCTGGTGCCCTGGCTGCGGGAGGCCGTCAACCCGGCCGTGCAGTTCCTGCGGGCGCTGCCCGCCGTGGCCCTGCTGCCGCTGGCCATCCAACTGCTGGGCATCGGATGGTCGATGAAGGCGGGTGTCATCTTCTTCGGAGCGCTGTGGCCGGTCCTGCTCAACACCATCGACGGGGTCCGGTCCATCGACCCCCTCGTACGTGAGATGACCTCGTCCTACCGCATCACCCGCCGGGAACGCGTACGGCACGTCGTGCTGCCGGCCGCCGGACCGCAGATCTTCGTCGGGCTGCGGGCCAGTCTCTCGGTGGCCGTCATCCTGCTGCTCGCCAGTGAACTGGTCGGCTCCAGTTCCGGCCTCGGGTTCTTCGTCCTCCAGGCCCAGCGCCAGTTCAACACCACCGACATGTGGGCCGGGATGGTCCTGCTCGGTGTCATCGGCTACCTGCTCAACGTCGGGCTCCAGGCACTCGAACGCCGGGTCCTGGGCTGGCACTTCGAGCGGCGCCGCAAGAACCGTCCGGAAACCCGGGCGCGCCGGGAGCAGCCCGGGCCACGTCCGTCGCTCTCGAAGGAGTCCGCCGTTGACCAGCACTAGCACGCCGACCAGCACCGTGGCACCGCCCCTGCTCTCGGTCGCCGGTCTCGCCAAGGCGTACGGCTCCGGGGCCGACCGCCGGCAGATCCTCGACGATGTCGAGTTCACCGTGCACACGGGCGACTTCCTGACCATCGTCGGCCCGTCGGGCGCCGGCAAGACCACCCTGCTGCGCTGTCTCGCGGGCCTTCTGTCGCCGGACACGGGAGACATCCGGCTGTCGGGAACGCCGGTGTCGGCGCCGCCCGCCGAGATGGCGCTGGTGTTCCAGGACTACAGTCGCTCGCTGCTGCCGTGGATGTCGCTGCTCGGCAATGTCGCCTTCCCGCTGCGCAGCAAGGGGCTGCAGGCGGCCGAACGCGACCGCACGGCGCGGGAGGCGCTGGCCGCCGTCGGGCTTGAGGCATCGGCCCGGCTGTATCCCTGGCAGGTCTCGGGCGGCATGCAGCAGCGCGTCGCGATCGCGCGGGCCCTGGCCTACGGGCCGCGGATCCTCGTGATGGACGAGCCCTTCGCCTCCGTGGACGCGCAGACCCGGGCCGACCTCGAAGACCTGGTCCTGGATCTCCGCGACCGTCTGGGCATCACGTTCCTCCTGGTCACTCATGACATCGACGAGGCGGTCTACCTCGCCGACCGGGTCGTGGTGCTCTCCGGGGCACCGACCACCGTCACCGCTGTCGTGCCCGTGGACCTCGGCCGCCACCGCGACCAGGTCGACACCAAGGCACGCCCGGAGTTCGTGGAGTTGCGCAGTCAGGTGTACCGCCTCATCCGCGCGGCCTCGAACGACCGGAAGACGAAGTGACGGACGCGGTGACGGCACCCGTGATCGACGGCCACTGCGGAAGGGGAAGGTCATGACACTGGATCGACACGATCCGGCGGGCGCGATAGCCGAGGCCGCGAAGGCGTACTCCAACTGGGGCCGCTGGGGCGAGGACGACGTGCTCGGCACCCTCAACTTCCTCGACGAGGCGGGGCGCCGCGAGGGCGCCGCCCTGGTCCGGCGGGGCGTCAGCTTCTCCCTGTCCCAGCGGTTCGACATGAACGGCCCGCAGAAGGGCTGGCGGCGCCGGACCAACCCGGTGCACACCATGCTGGACACCGGCACCGACGCCGCCGCCGGCAACCAGGGGTTCCCGCACGGCCTGGGCGGCGCCGACGACGTGATCGCGATGCCGTTGCAGTGCTCCACGCAGTGGGACGGGCTCGGGCACATCTTCGACCACGGCAAGGCGTGGAACGGGCGGGACGCGGCGCGCACGGTCACCTCGGACGGCGACCTCGTCACCGGCATCGAGCACATGGCCCCGCACGTCGCCGGACGCGGCGTGCTGCTGGACGTCGGCCGGGTGATCGGCACCGACGGCGAGCTGCCCGACGGGTTCGCGATCACCGAGGAGCACCTGACGGCGACCGCCGAGGCGCACGGGGTGACGGTGGGCCGCGGTGACATCGTGGTCGTACGGACCGGACAGCTCACCCGGGTGCGGCGCGAGGGCTGGGGCGAGTACGCGGGCGGCCCGGCACCTGGCTTGTCGTTCACCTCGGCCGGCTGGCTGCACCGTACCGAGATCGCCGCGATCGCCACCGACACCTGGGGCTTCGAGGTCCGGCCCAACGAGTTCGAGCACGCCTTCCAGCCGCTGCACCAGATCGCCATCCCCCACATCGGGCTGCTGATCGGCGAGATGTGGGACCCGGACGCGCTCGCCGAGGACTGCGCGGCCGACGGCGAGTACGCCTTCTGGCTCACCGCCGCTCCGCTGCCCATCACCGGCGCGGTCGGCTCCCCCGTCAACCCGATCGCCGTCAAGTAATCCCCGACCGCGCCGTCTTCGTCACGCCCCCGGTCTGGTCCCGCACGCCCTCTGGAGCCACACCTTGCGATTCGCTGCATACGAACATCAGGATCATCACCAGGTAGCCGTCGTCGGAGCGGACGGCATCCTCCACCCGCTGTCCGGCGTCACCTCGCTCACCGCGCTGCTCGCGCGGACCGACGGGCTGCCGGGGCTGCTCGCCGTCGGGGCCGCCGCCCTGGACGCGGCACCCGGGCCGCACGTGTCCGAGGTCCGGCTGCTGCCGCCGCTGCGCCCCGCCTCCGTACGGGACTTCGTCACCTTCGAGGAGCACGTGGAGGGCGTGCGCCGGTCCGTCGACGGCGTGGCCGGGGTGCCCGAGCAGTGGTACGCGGCGCCGACCTTCTACTTCACCAACCCGCACGCGATCTACGGCCACCTGGACGACATCCCCGTGCCGCCCGGCTCGGCCGTGCTGGACTTCGAACTCGAAGTGGGCGCGGTGATCGGCCGGGAGGGCGCCGACCTCACCCCGGAGCAGGCCCGCGAGCACATCGTCGGCTACACCGTCTTCAACGACTGGTCCGCCCGCGACCTCCAGTCGGCGGAGATGAAGGTCAGGCTCGGCCCCTGCAAGGGCAAGGACACCGCCACCACCCTCGGCCCGTACCTCGTCACTGCCGACGAACTGGAGCCCTACCGGGACCCCGACGGCTTCCTCCGTCTCGCCCTGACCGCCGAGATCAACGGCGAGAAGGTCGGCGAGGACCTGCTGTCCAACATGAGCTGGACCTTCGAGGAGATGACCGCCTACGCCTCGCGCGGCACCCGGGTCGTCGCCGGTGACGTCCTCGGCTCGGGTACCTGCGGCAACGGCGGCTGCCTCGCCGAACTCTGGGGACGGCGGGGCGAGCAGACCCCGCCGCCGCTCAAGCCCGGCGACACCGTCACCCTCACCGTCGAAGGCATCGGCACCCTCACCAACACCGTCGTCCCCGGCCCGGAGCCCGTACCGCTCCCGGCCGGACGGCGGCGCAGCCGGGAGCGGCCGTGAGGAGGCTCGAAGACAAGGTCGTCGTCGTCACGGGCGCCGCCCGCGGCCAGGGCGCCGCCGAGGCCGAGACCCTCACCCGCGCGGGCGCCCACGTCATCCCCACCGACGTGACCGAGACGCCCGGCTGCCGCCGCCTTGATGTCACCAGCGAGGACGACTGGGCCGCACTCGCCGCCGAACTGCGGGCCTCGCACGGGCAGGTGCACGGCCTGGTGAACAACGCGGGCATCACCTGGCGCGCCCGGCTCGGCGACGTACGGCCCGCGGACTTCGCCCGGGTGCACGAGGTCAACGTCACCGGCCCGCTGCTGGGCATCCAGCACCTGAGCCCGCTGATGCCGCCCGGCTCCTCGATCGTCAACGTCGGCTCCTCGGCCGCGCTCACCGCCCACTACCCGGTCGCCTACACCGCCGGTAAATGGGCGCTGCGCGGCCTGTCGAAGACCGCCGCGCTGGAACTCGGCCCGCGCGGCATCCGGGTCAACACCGTTCACCCCGGCTACATCGAGACCGAGATGACCGCCTCCGCCGCGCCCGCCTTCCGCGACGCCAGTGTCCGGGAGACCCCGCTGGGCCGCACCGGCACGGTCGACGATGTCACCCCGCTGGTGGTGTTCCTGCTGTCGGACGAGGCGTCGTTCATCAGTGGTGCCGAGATCCCCGTCGACGGCGGGATGACCGCGCACGGCGGTGTGAAGTCCGTGTCCGACGCCTTGCGGGAAGGAACAGCACGGTGAGGCGGCTCGAAGGGAAAGTCGCGCTGATCTCGGGCACCGCCCGTGGCCAGGGCCGGGCCGCCGCCCTGCGGTTCGCCGCGGAGGGCGCCCTCGTCGTCGGCGGCGACCTGCTGCACGAGGAGGCCGTGGAGACCCAGCGGCGCATCGGCCGCGAGGGCGGCACCGCCCTCACCCCCGGTCCGCTGGACGTCACCGACGAGGCTTCCGTGCGCGCCTGGGCCGAGGCGGGCGCGGAGGCGTTCGGCGGCATCGACATCGTCTACGCCAACGCCGGTGCCGTCCGCTTCGGGGCGCTCACCGACCAGTCGTACGAGGACTTCACCTTCACCCTGCGTGCCGAGCTGGACTCGGTGTGGCTGACCGTCCGCGCGGCCTGGCCGCACCTGGTCGAGAGCCGCGGCTGCGTGCTGACCGTCGGCTCCACCGCCGGCCTGACCGGCTCGCTCACCAACCGGCGCACCGCCCACTCCGCCTCCAAGGGCGCGGTGATCGCGCTGACCAGGCAGCTCGCCGCCGAGGGGGCGCCGTACGGCGTCCGCGCCAACTGTGTCAGCCCGGGCATGGTCGACACCGCCGGTTCGCGCGGCAACCTGCTCGCCGACGACCACCCGATGCGGGAGATCTCCCGGCACATCCCCCTGGGGCGCCTCGGCGTGCCCGACGACGTGGTCAACGCGGCCGTCTTCCTCACCTCCGAAGAGGCGGCGTACATCACCGGCGCCAACCTGGTCGTCGACGGCGGCTGGTCCACCGTCCTGCCCGGTGCGACCCCCTGAATACGGAAGGAATCCCGGTCCGTGAACAAGGTCCACGACCGTGCCGCCGAGGCCGTCGCCGACATCCCCGACGGTGCCTCGCTCGCCGTCGGGGGCTTCGGCCTCTCCGGCATCCCGGCCGTCCTCGTCGACGCCCTGTACGCGCGGGGCACCACCGGCCTGAAGGTCGTCTCCACCAACTGCGGCACGGACGGCCACGGCCTCGGCGTCCTCCTCGCGGCCGGCCGGATCGCCCGCGTCACCGGCTCCTACGTCGGCGAGAACAAGGAGTTCGCCCGTCAGTACCTCGGCGGTGAACTGGAGGTCGAGCCGACCCCGCAGGACTCTCCTTCGGCATGATCCGCGGCGGTCACGTCGACACCGCCGTGCTCGGCGCGATGCAGGTCTCCGCCCGTGGCGATCTGGCCAACTGGATGATCCCCGGCAAGATGGTCAAGGGCATGGGCGGCGCGATGGACCTCGTGCACGGCGCCCGCCGCGTCATCGTGCTCACCGAGCACACCGCCAAGGACGGCAGCCCGAAGATCGTCGGCGCGTGCACCCTGCCGCTGACCGGCGAGCGGTGCGTCCGCCGGATCATCACCGACCTCGGCGTCCTGGACGTCACCGACGCCGGCCTGACTCTCGTCGAGACCGCCCCCGGGGTCACCGTCGAGGACATCACCGCCCGCACGGGAGCGCCCCTGCGCCTGGACCGCGTCACGGCCGCGGGCTGATCCCGCCGTCGAGGCCGGCTGCCGGGGCCGCCAGCACCGCGGCGAGCGCCGAGCCGGGCGGGACCTGGTAGTCCTCGCCCATGGTCATGCGGTGAGCGGTGAGGATGTGGTCGCGGGTGGCCGCGACCACGGCCTCCACGTCCCGGCGCGCGCAGGCGTCCAGGATCTCCTGGTGATGCCGCCCCGCCGGGCTCTGGCGCAGGTCGAAGTGCATGCGGATGCGTTCGGCCTGCCCGGTGAGGCTCTCGATGGTCCGCAGCAGGACCGGGGACTCGGCGCGCTCGTACAGCGCCAGGTGGAAGCGGCGGTTGAGTTCGTTGAACTCACGCTGCGGATGCTCGCTCGTCAGGGCCTGGCCCAGCCGCTCGTGCGCCTCGCGCATCGTCGCGAGGTCCGTCTCCCGCAGCCTCGGCACCGCGATCCGCGCGGCCAGCGTCTCCAGCTGGATCCGCAGGGCGGTGACCTCCTCCGCCAGGCCGCGGTCGAGTTCGGCCACCACCACGCCCCGGTACGGCAGCCGCCGTACCAGGCCGGCGCTGTCCAGTTGGAGGATGGCCTCACGGACCGGGGTCCGGCTGACCCCCAGACTCTCCGCGATGTCGGTGGGGTCCAGGCGGTCCCCGGGGGCCAGTTCGCCCGCCACGATGCGCTCCTGGAGGTGCTCGAACACCAAGTCCGCGGCGCGCCGCTGGATGCTGGGCATGTCCACCCGCCCCTTCACTCTTCCCGATGGCTTCCCGGGACAACTTATCGGCATCGTCTTGCCCGCATAGAATATCCAATGTTCAATGTCCAGAATCTGGCATCCTCTACTCCGGAGTCCACGTGACCACTTTCCTCACCGATGCCGACGTCAGAGCCGCCTTCGACTGGCCGGAGGCCATCGCCGCGCTGCGGGCCGCGTATGCCGCGCCGTCGGGCGAGGCCCGTTTCCCTCCGCGCGGGATGGCCCGCGGTGACGGTCTGTGGCTGCGGACCCTCAGCGGTGTGCCGGCCGACGGCACGCCCATGGGCGCCAAGCTGATCGCCGCCTCGATGCGCCACCGGCGTGCCTCGTACCTGATCCCGCTCTTCGACCAGGACACCGTCGAGCTGCTCGCGCTCCTCGACGGTCACTCGATCACCGGTTTCCGTACGGCCGCGACGTCCGCCCTCGCCACCGACGTCCTGACCCGTCCCGGCCCGCTGCGGGTGGGCGTGGTCGGGTCCGGTTTCGAGGCGCAGACCCATGTCCGGGCGCTGGCCGCGATCCGCGAGCTGTCCTCGGTCACCGTCTTCAGCCCCAGCCCGGCCAGCCGCGAGCGGTTCGTCGAGCGGCTCGCCGACCTCGGGGTGCGCACGGACACCGCGGGCAGTGCCGCCGAGGCCGTCGCCGGGGCCGATCTGGTGCTGTGCGCCGCCCGCTCCCGCGACGAGCAGCCGACGCTGCGCGAGGCACCGCGCGGCGCCACGGTCGTGTCGATCGGGTCCACCCTGCCCGAGCAGCGGGAACTGGCTCCCGAGGTGATCGCGCAGGCGGAACTGATCGTCGCCGACGTGGCCGACGAAGTCGCCCACGAGACCGGGGACATGATCGCGGCGAAGGAGTCGGGCGTCGACTTCGCCGGACGGCTCGTCGCACTCGCCGACGTGGTCGCCGGCCGGGTCCCGGGCCGCCCGGCCGGCGACCCCGACGCGGTCGTGCTCTACAAGTCGGTCGGCTCGGCCGTCCAGGATCTCGCGGTGGCCGCGATGTGCGCCCGGCGCGCCCGCGAACTCTCCCTCGGCACTCCGCTGCCCGTCACCATCACCCCGGTATCGAAGTGAGCACCCCATGCGCAGTGAACTGACCGACCCGCACCTGCTGAAGACCGCCGCCTACGTCGACGGCGCCTGGGTCACCGCACCCGGCACCTTCCCGGTGCACAACCCGTCCACCGGCGAGCTGCTGGCCGAGCTGCCCGAACTGGACCGCGAGCGGACCGCCGAGGCGATCGACGCCGCGCACCGCGCCCTGTCCGCCTGGCGGGCACGGTCGGCCAAGGACCGCTCCCGGGTCCTGCGCCGCTGGTACGAGCTGGTCACCGAGCACGCCGAGGACCTGGCCCGGCTGATCGTCCTGGAGGAGGGCAAGCCGTACGCCGAGGCGCTGGGCGAGGTCACGTACGCCGCCTCGTTCCTGGAGTGGTTCGCCGAGGAGGCCAAGCGCGTCCGGGGCGATGTGATGGCCGCTCCGGAGCCGGCCCGGCGGATCGTCGTCCTCAAGGAGCCGGTGGGGGTCTGCGCGGCGATCACGCCGTGGAACTTCCCCGCCGCGATGATCACCCGCAAGGCGGCGCCGGCCCTGGCCGCCGGCTGCACGATGGTCCTCAAGCCCGCCGAGCAGACGCCGCTGACCGCCCTGGCCCTGGCCGAACTGGCCGACCGGGCCGGCGTACCGGCGGGTGTGTTCAACGTGGTCACGGGCGACCCGCGGGTGATCGGACCGGAGCTGACCGGCAACCCCCTGGTGCGCAAGCTGACGTTCACCGGCTCCACCGAGGTCGGCCGGCTGCTGCTCGCCCAGTCGGCGCAGACGGTGAAGAAGACCTCCATGGAGCTGGGCGGCAACGCGCCCGTCCTGGTCTTCGACGACGCCGACCTCGACCTCGCGGCGGAGGGCGTGTTCGCCGCCAAGTACCGCAACACCGGGCAGGCGTGCATCAGCGCCAACCGGGTCTATGTGCAGGACGGCGTCTACGACGCGTTCGCCGCGAAGCTGGCCGAGCGGGTCGCCGGCCTGGTCGTCGGGGACGGTTTCGACGACGGCGTCCGCCAGGGCCCGCTGATCGACGCCGCCGCCGTGGCCAAGGTGGAGTCCCATGTGGCGGACGCGGTCGCCCGCGGGGCCGCGGTCCTGCACGGCGGGAAGCGGCACGCGCGGGGCGAGCTGTTCTACGAGCCGACCGTGCTGACCGAGGTCACCGCCGACATGCTGGTGACCCGGGAGGAGACGTTCGGCCCCGTCACCCCGCTGGTGCGGTTCACCGACGAGCAGGACGCGGTCCGGATGGCCAACGACACCGAATTCGGCCTCGCCGCCTACCTGTTCGCCCAGGACGCCGAGCGGATCTGGCGGGTCGGCGCCGCCCTGGAGGCGGGCATGGTCGGCATCAACACCGGGCTCATCTCCAACGAGGTCGCCCCCTTCGGCGGGGTCAAGCAGTCCGGCATCGGCCGCGAGGGCTCGGTCTACGGCATCGACGAGTTCCTGGAGCTGAAGTACCTCGCCTGGGAAGGCGCCCGGACCACCCACCCCTGACACCACCCCAGACACCACCCCTCAACCCCACAGGAGCGAAGCATGGCACGTTACACCCGCGCGGAAGCCCGCGACTGGGCCCGCGAGCACCTCGTCGGCGTCGTGAACTGCACCATCCCCTCGTTCACCGGCGACCTGCGGCACATCAACGAGAAGGCGATCCGGCACGACACCCGGCTGGCCGTCGAGCACGGCTTCATGGGCACCCTCGGGGTCTCCGAGGTCGCCATCCAGCTGCCCGAGTACCTGGACTTCCTCCGGATCATCAAGGACGAGGCGGGCGACCGGCTGCTGCTCACCCACCACGCCAGCTGGAGCAACCTGGAGCAGAACCTGGAAGCGGTGAAGGGGGCGGAGGAAGCGGGCGCCGAACTGGTGCTGCTGTCCTACCCGCCCAACTTCTACCCGGAGTCCGAGCAGGAGATCTACGACTACACCAAGGCCGTCTGCGACGCGACGAACCTCGGGGTCATGCTCTTCCCCATGTACCTGTGGGGCTTCAGCCCGCGCATCCACCCCTCCGACATCCCGGTGCGGCTGATCCGGCGCCTCCTCGACGACTGCCCCAACATCGTCGCCATCAAGGCCGAGGGCGGTTTCCCCAGCATCCAGAGCGTCATCGAGTGCCACCGGCACTTCGGTGACGAGGTGGTCATCTCCATGCCCATCGAGGGCGAGCTGCTGCCGCTGTCGCAGATCATGCCCATCCAGTTCTCCGCCACCAGCGACCACGAGTACTACGGCCCGATGATCCCGCGCGCCTTCCAGCTGCTGCGCGAGGGCAAGTACGACGAGGCGGCCGAGATCTACTGGCAGCTCCACCCGGCCCGCAAGATCAAGTCGGGTCTGGCCGGCGCCCTGCACGGCGGCGCGTTCCTCAACCGGCAGGCCTGGAAGTTCCAGGGCTGGCTCCAGGGCTACAACGGCGGCCCGCTGCGCCAGCCCACCCAGCGCATCCACGACGCCCAGATGACGGCGCTGCGCAAGGGCCTGATCGACGCCGGACTGGAACCGAGCATGGATCCGTTCCGCGAGTTCTTCGTGGGCCGCAACCCGGCCTGAGCGGCCTGAGCACGGTGCCGTCCCGGAGCGCTTCCCCGGCGTGCGGCCTCGCCGGGGAAGACTCTGCGCCGTTCGTCCTCACCGCTGCGCGCAACGTCTCTGTCCCGCACGACATGGCTCTTAACGTTCAGTCCACCTTCCCGCCACGCCCCGAGCAAAGGAGCTTGCCGTGACCGAAGTACTGGACTCGCGCGCAGCCGCCCAGCAGTCCGCCGACCCCTCGGTGGCCGTCGACGAGGAGCTGGTGCGCCGCGCCGCGGAACTCGTGCCGCTCATCCGGGAGTACGCCGAGCAGAGCTCGCAGGCGCGCCGGGTCGTTCCGGAGGTCGTCAAGGCACTGGAGGACGCCGAGCTGTTCAAGCTCTTCGTCCCGAAGCGGTACGGCGGTCATGCCGCGAACATGGCCACCGCCACCCGGGTCGTCGCGGAGGTCGCCCGGGGCGACGGCTCGACGGCGTGGGCCGTGTCGCTGCTCAACGTGTGCACCTGGTTCGCCACCACCTTCTCCCAGCAGGCCCAGGACGACGTGTTCGGGGCCGGCCCCGGCGCCAAGGTGTGCGGCATCTTCACACCGGGCAGCAAGGCCGAGCGGGTCGACGGCGGCTACCTGGTCAGCGGCCGCTGGCCCTACTCCTCGGGCTCCTTCGCCGCCGACTGGGCCACCCTCGGCGTCGCCCTGGACGTGCCGGAGGGCGAGGACCCGCGGGCCCTCGCCCTGATCCCGGCCGAGGCCTGGACGATCGAGCCCACCTGGTTCGTCGCCGGCATGAAGGGGTCGGGCAGCGACACGATCGTGGTGAAGGACCACTTCGTGCCGGACCACCGCGTCCAGTCCTTCCTCGACATGCGGGAGGCCCGGTACCTGACCCCGCACACGGACGAGCGGAACTCGCACATGGCGTTCATCGCCGTGGCCGCGCTGATCCTGGTCTCCCCCCAGCTGGGACTGGCCCGGCACGCGCTGGAGCGGACCCGGGAACGGCTCCCGGAGAAGCCGGTCGCCTACACGTCGTACCGCACGGCACGCACGTCGCCGACCCACCAGTACGGTGTCGCCACGGCCGCCACCAAGTTCCACCTGGCGGAGCTCCTGATGCGGCAGGCCTGTCTCGACATCGACTCCGGCGCCGCCGCCCACACCCTGCCCTCCATGGAGGTCCGGGCCCGGGTACGCAACGACACCGGTGTGATCGCCGAACTCGTCAAGGACGGCGTCGACCTGCTCATGACCGCGAACGGCGCCGGCTCCTTCGCCGACGCCAACGTCCTCAGCCGCATCTGGCAGGACGCGGAGATCGCCGGGCGGCACGCCTACGTGAGCCCGGAGGTCGGCAAGGAGATCTACGGCAAGATCCTGCTCGGCGACGACGACCTGACGATGGACCTGTGAGAGGACTCGTGATGACCGCACCCACCGTCCTCAGCCCCCACGACACCACCCAGTTCCGCTCCGTCCTGGGCCATGTGCCGACCAGCGTCGCCATCGTGACCGCGATGTCCCGCGGCGGTCCGGTCGGTGTCACCGTCGGCTCCTTCAGCTCCGTGTCGCTGGACCCGCCGCTGGTCAACTTCTTCATCGACCGCTCCTCCCGGACCTGGCCCCGGCTCAACGAGTCGAGCACCTTCACCGTCAACGTGCTCGGCGCCGGCCACGGCCACCTGTGCCGGGCGTTCTCCCGCCGCGGCGTGGACCGTTTCGACGGCGTGGCCTGGCAGCCCTCCGAGGCCGGCAACCCGGTACTGGAGGACGCGATGGTCGCCCTCGACTGCACCCGTTACAAGATCGACCTTCTCGGTGACCACATCCAGGTCGTCGGCCGGGTCGACGCGATGCAGATCCGCACCGCGGGTCTGCCGCTGGTCTTCCACCGCGGAGACTTCCTCCAGTTCGGCGCGGCCTGAGCGCCGGTCCACCGTCAGGAACACACCATGATCCATGAACACGCGCTGCTCACCATCGGCCCGGCCGATGTCGAACGGTTCGAGAAGGCCGTTCCCGAAGCACGTGAGGTCCTGCTCTCCGCGCCCGGCTGTCGCGCCGTCTCCGTACACCGCAGCGTCGACCTGACCGGCGGGTACCTGCTGCGGGTCTCCTGGGAGAGGATCGAGGACCACCTCGACACCTTCCCCGCCACCGCGCAGGCCACCCGGCTCGCCGAACTGATCGGGACCTGCTTCGCCGAGCCCCCTCACGTCGTCCACTTCGCTGACGAAGAGGTCTGACGGAGAGGAAACCCGTCCACGCCGGCGCCGCGCCGCACGTTCTCCCCCGTGAGGCGCGGCCCGGCGTGGACACGTTTCAGCGGACGGACCGGCGGGTCGCACCCCGGCCCGCCCGGCCGGCGGACAGCGTCTGGGACGGGAACACCCCGAATCGGCCGCGGTAGGCCCGGGCGAGGCGGCCGGTGTTGGTGAAGCCCCACTTGTAGGCGATGTCGGAGACCTTCCCGTTCCCGTCGAGCAGCTCTTCGTGGATCCGGTCGAGCCGTACTTGCTGCACATACGCGCTGGGCGTCGTCCCCAGGTGTTCCCGGAAGGCGTACTGCAGGCCGCGGGTGCTCAACCCGGCCAGATCCGCCAGGTCGGCCAGAGTGTGGGGCAGCTCGGGGGCGGCTTCGATCGCCGTCACCGCCTTGTGCAGCGGGCGCGGCAGCGCCGGACTCGTGCGGCCCGGCATCAGCGCGTCACTGTAGGAGTGGGACTGGGCCAGCAGCAGTCCCGAGATCAGGGAGCGCTGGAGCAGTTCCAGGTGCACGACGGCCGCCGGGCTGCCGGGCCCGGCCTCGTCCAGGAAGGCGATCAGGCTGGACAGCTGAGAGAGCCAGCGCCGGCCCGGCCCCGTGTCGACGGGGAACGCGAGCCGGAAGTCGATGGGCCGGCTGACCGGACGTCCGGTCATGGCCGCCAGTTCAGACTCCACCTGGAAACGGTCGAACTTGACACACAACTGAGCCGCGTCCTGCCCCCAGTGCGGCAGGAACGTGTGCCGGTGCGGTGAGAAGACGACCGCTGTGCTCGGCGTGGCCAGGGCCTCCTCGTCCCCGCACTGGGAGAGGACCTGGCCACGAAGGGGGACATTGACGTGGTACCCGTTGAGGTCACCCGGGTCGACGCTGGCGGGGGTGCCGAAGCGGACGTGCCCGATCGTCATGTGGGTGAGGCGGACGGCCGACAGCTTCGGACGGCGCATGAAGGGCGAACGGTCCAAAGGCTCGACCCGAGCCGGGTAGTAGTGGCGGTTCAGGACGTCGCGGAACAGGTCGAAGTCCGGCTCCGTGATCTCGTTCGGGAGCGTGCCGAGGACGTCGCCGACAAGTTGCCGTTCCAGCCCCCCGAGCCTGCGCCGCGACGGGGGATGGGTGTATTCCGAGTCCCAGTCCATCCGCTGTCTCCTTCACGTCCGTCCCATCTTCGCCTCCGGCTCGGTGCCGGGCAATCGTGGTGGCGGGTTCAGCGGATCGCTCCTCGCGAGGTCAGGACACCACCGGCAGCTCCACCCAGCACTTCTCCCGTCCGGTGTGCAGGGTGACCGTGCCACCCGTGCGGCGGTTCTCGGGGATGAGGTGCAGGAACGGGAACGCCCGGAACGGGTCGCGCGCGCAGACCTCCAGGACCAGCCGGTGGCCCGCCTCGAACACCGTGCCCGTGGGGCCCACCGCGATGCCGATCGCCACCACCTCGCCGGGAGCGGGCGCGTCCTCGACGTCTGGCCGGTGCACGGGCCGGTGCAGGTGCGGCTTGTCACGCTCGGTGTCGAGGGCGCGCCGCGACGGCCTGCCCCAGCCGATGCTCACCGGCGTCTCGGGGTTGCCGACGCCGGGGTGGACGGCCTCCGTGCCGTCGGGAGCGATGTCCCGCAGGCACACGTTCGCTCGCGTCGTCCGGTGCCTTCTCAAGCACCGGCGGCTCGCCCAGGGACGCCTCGAAGGCTGAGGCCGAGTCGGCGGCGGGCGGCGTGGGGGTCAGGCTCGCGTCACGGCCGCCCAAGCACCACTTGGTCCACTCGGTGCGCGCGTGCGGCCACTCGTGCTCGTGGAGCCACTCCGACTTCTCGGGCCGCCGCAGGCACAGTTTCCGCGGAGGCTGCTCGGACACGCCGCTCAGTCCCGCCTTCCCGGTGCTCCAGGGCTGGCCGCCGATGACCTCGATCGCGTCCTTGAAGTCGGCGAACTGGCTCGGGGAGAAGACGTCGACCACGCCGGGCGTTCCTTGACGGCGAAGTGGATGTCCTTGCCGTACGGGGTGAAGCACATCACCACGGGGACGGCCTCGTCGGTGACCGGTCGGTAGGCGTCCGCCGTCATGCGGGTGGATGATGCCTGCGTCGCCGTCCCCGTCGTGTCCGGCGCCGTCGCGGCCGAGGGTGATCGGGAGCCGGTCCGCAGGTGGCCCACGCCGTCGCCCCGTACCCGTCCGCGCCGCAGCGCGCGGGCCGCTCCTGTGCAGCACAGGAGCGGCCCGCGTGTTCTCCCTCGCGGGCGCACACGACGGCGGCCCGGGAACCGGTGACCGGTGAGGGTCAGGGGATGACGGGGAGCAGGAGGTGCGAATCGTAGGCGCCGCCCGTGCGGATGCGGTGGGCGCCCCGGTTCCTGGTCGCCATGTTCAGGTCGGCGCCGGGCAGGTCGTTGGCGGCGACCGGGCCGACCGGGTGGCCCGCGATCTCCACGACCAGCCGCTCGCCGGGGTGCACCAGGAGAGACGTCGGCCACAGCGACAGTTCCACCGGCACACACTCCCCCGGGGTCAGCAGTTCCTCGGCGGTGTGGGTGAGGAACGGCTCCGAGGGCGTGGACCGCTCGGGGTCCAGGGCCCGGTGGGAGACGCGCAGCCGGCCGACCGGGCCGGTGTAGCTGAGGGTGGCCGGCAGCTTGCCGTCCTTCTCCAGCGACTGCACGAAGGCGCGCGCCTCGGGCGCCCTGAGGGTGATGTGGTGCAGCAGGTTGCCGTCGGCGTCCTCCTTGTAGACCGCCGCGAACAGGTCCATGTCGTCGGCGTCGGCGGCCTCGACCCACAGGTGCAGATTGAGGTAGCCGGTGATCTCGGTGTCCTGGTCGAAGGTGGTGACGAACCGGACCGAGGACCCGAGGTCGTCACCGGCGTACTCGGCGACCGACTCGGCCGGCTTCTCGTCCGTCAGGGAGCCGGAGCCGGCGTCGAGGTACAGCGTCCGCCACTGCTGGCGGGGCAGCGGCCAGTCCTCCTCCACGCGGCCCACGATGTCCGTGCCGCCCGGGTCGAGCACGGAGAGGCGGACGCGGGGCGTCTGCTCCCAGCCGTTGTCGAGTCCCTTGAGGTAGCGGTCGAAGAACTTGCGCTGGTCGGCGACGTGCTCGGGGTCGGCGCCGTCGATCCACTCCTGGTCGTTGTGGACCCGCAGCCACTTGTCCGTGGACGCGAGGGAGCGGAACGCCTCGAAGGTGCCGTGCGGGTGGAGCGGGCTGGTGTAGCTCGCGACGACCAGCGCGGGGACCTCGATCCGGTCGAACGCCGCCCGCTTGTCGGCCCAGTAGGCGTTCATGAGCGGGTACTGGTGGGCCATCGCCACGGCGTCCTCGGTGGCGTTCTCCCCGAAGATGTGGTCGGCGATGTCCTCCTTGTGGAACCGGGTGTCGGGGATGCCGCCCCGTACGCTGACCTCACGGTAGATGTCGATGCAGCCCTCGGTCGGCGAGATGGCCGCGAGGTGCGGCGGCTGGAGCGCGGCGACCGCCCACTGGATCATGGCCAGCTGGGAGATGCCCGCCGTGCCGACCTTGCCGGTGCTCCACTCCTGCTCCGCGAGCCACTCGATCACGTCGTAGAGGTTCTTGGCGGACCTGTTGCCCATGAAGTACTCGTCGCCGCCCGAGTGGGAGGTGCCCGCGGCGTCCACGACGGCGAGCGCGTACCCGTGGTCGCACCAGTACCCCGGGTCCGGCGCCTCGAAGGACTGCAGACCGGAGACCCACTCGCCCGGGACGCCGAACTTCTTCACGTCCATGTTCGTGTTCCACCAGCCACCGCGCCGGCTGTACGGCGTGTAGGTGACGATGACGGGCACGGGCTCGTCGCCCGTCGGCCGGAACACGTCCCCGCGCAGGATGCTGCCGTCCCTGGTCGGGATCTCGACGTCCCGGTCCAGCACGATGTCGCACGGGAGCGGGTACGCGCCCTCGGCGTGCACCGAGCCCTTCGGCAGAACCGTCCGGCCCGGCTGCACGTCGGCCACGGGCGGGACGGAGTCCGACAGGGGGTTCGCGGGCCGGAAGGCCACCTCCAGCCCGTACTCCTCGATGTACTTCTTCATGAGGCCTCCTCTGTCCTGGTGATCGGTTCCGCACGGCCCCGACGCAACGCCCGGCCGCGGGCGACGGCACTCGGTGGCGAGCTGTGCTCAGTCAAACAAGGCCGGGCACCGCGACCGGAAACACCCGTTCCACCATGTGGCACACGGGTCACCGGGCAGCACGAGGACCCGGGAGGGTGCGGGTTCGGTTTACTTCGTCGAAACCGGCACTTAAAATGGACGGGCGTCCATTACGCTGGTCCGCAAGGTCGTCCCCGGAGTCGCCATGCCAGTCCTCCCCTCGCAGCCACCGTCCGACTCCGCCCCTTCCGCACAGACGGCGGTGGACAAGGCGCTGGTCCTGCTGAAGTCGCTCGCCGAACTCGACGGGAAGATCGGCGTCACCGACCTCGCCCGGCGGACCCGGCTGACCAAGTCGACCACGTTCCGACTGCTGGGCATCCTCCAGCGCCATGATCTTGTGGAGCGGGTCGGCAGCGACTACCGGCTGAGCGCCCGCCTCTTCGACATCGGCGCCCGGGTCTACGGCTCCACGCCCCTGGTCCTCCATGAGCGCCTGATGCCCTACCTCGCGGATCTCTACGAGATGACCCACGAGACCGTCCACCTGGCCGTGCTGCACGGCACGGACATCGTCTATGTCAACAAACTGCAGGGCCACCGGGCGATCCGCTCGCCCTCCCGGATCGGGGCGCGGCTGCCCGCCCACTGCACGGGCGTCGGCAAAGCGCTGCTCGCCTTCGATCACGATGCGGCGGAGGCCACCATCACGGCCGGCCTGACCGCGCGCACCGTACACACCTGTACCGACCCGGAACAGCTCCGCACCGAACTCCGCCGCATCCGCCAGGAGGGCATCGCCTACGACCGCCAGGAGGCCCTTCCCGGCCTGTCCTGTGTCGCCGTGCCGGTCATGGGATCCGCCGGGCGTCCGGTCGCCGCCCTCTCCGTAGCGGGGTGCACCCGCCGCATCGACGCCGCCCGGCTGGCCCCGGCGCTGCGCCGCGCGGCCTACGAAGCGGGACGCGCGATGAGCGCCGCCAGCGTTGCCCGGCATCCGGCGTCCGCAAGCCTCAACGGCCTGCCGGCGGCCTGACCCCCTCCTCCATGAGCCGGTCGGCGGGTCACTTCTCCCTGTCCGAGGGAGCCGGATACGCCGAGCCCGAGCCGGGCTGCACCCGCGGCACACTCACCACGACATGCACCAATGCCTCGCCGTCCAGGGACTCGTACACATGCGGCCGGTCCGCGGGGAAACGCGCGAAGTCACCGGCGTCCAGCACCGTCGGACTCTCGACGGGTCCCACCCGCACCCTTCCGCTGATGACATACAGGTGCTCCAGCGTGCCCACCGGATGGGCCGCTGAGGCACCGGCCGATCCGTCACGCGTCTGGATGATCCGCATCACGTAGTTCTCGATGACACCGGATCCGTAGACGTGATCGAGCGCCCGCGCCTGATGCCCTCCGTGGTCGCGCCAGACGCCCTGGTCACCGCGGAGCACGAGCATCATCTGCTCGTGCTCCGCGACCAGGCGCGTCATCGGCACCCCCAGTGCGGCGGCGACGGCGAACAGCGTGTCCAGGGTCGGGTTGCCGAGGCCCTGCTCCAGCGTGGACAACGTCTGCTTCGCGACCCCCGCCTGCCGCGCCAACTCGGCCAGCGACATCCCCCGCTGGTCCCTCAGCAGGCGCACATTGCGCGCCACCACCGCGTTTCCTTCGGACACGAGTCCATGTTATGGGACGCGACGACCGAAGGATGATCATGAAGTGTGCCGGGCGAGTGTCTCGGAGGGGGCGACACCGAAGCGCCGACGGTAATCGGCGGCGAACCGGCTCAGATGGGTGAAGCCCCACCGCTGGGCCACCTCCGTGACCCCGGCGGCACCGTCGAGCAGTTCGGCGTGGGCCCGGTCCAGACGGGTGTTGCGGAGATACGTCATCGGGGTGACCCCGATGTATTCCCGGAAGCCCTCCTGCAGGCGGCGGGCGCTGACACCCGCCAGCTCGGCCAGGTCCCCGACGGTGTAGGGGTGCTCGGGGCGGGCGTCGATGACGTCGATGGCCCTGCGTACCGTGCGCGGACAGGCCGGGGGCTGCGGGCGCCGCAGGGCCTCCGTGTAGTTGTGCGTCTGGGCGAGCAGCAGTCCGCTCACCAGAAGCCGCTCGACGTGCTGCTGGACCGGCTGCTCACCGAAGAGTCCGCCGGCGCTGTCGGCTTCGGTCAGCAGCAGGTCCAGGGCGTTGCGCCAGCTGCGACCCGGCGCCGACGTGAGGTCGAAGCCGAAGGCGAACTCCAGCGGGGCCTGCGGCGGACGGCCGAGGAGAGCCTGGAGTTCGGCCTCGACGACGGTCCGGTCGATCTTGATGCCGAGCTGTTTCGCGCCGCCCTCACAGCTCAGGAGCCGGTGGTGCCGCGTCGGTGTGAACACCATGGCCCGGCCGGCGGTGGCCACCATTTCCTCGGGCCCGCAGGCCGCCTCGATGGTGCCCTTGAGGACCAGGTTGACGTGGTAGTGGGACAGCGTCCGCCCGGCATCGACGCGCGTGCGCTGACCGAACTCCATCAGGCCGACGGTGACATGGCGGGTGCGGGTGCCCCGCAGTTCCCCGCCGGGTACCTCCGAACCGGTGAGCGAGGTGACGTCGGCCGGGTAGAACAAGTCGTTGAGGCGGTCGCGGAAATCCGCGAAGCCGGAGTTGCGGCACAGTACGTGGCGCGCCAGTGGCGAGCGGCCCATGGCTCATTCATACCCGCGCCGCCACCGTGCGACAAGGGGTTCCTCCGGAGGTCACGGACGGAATCGTCGCGCTTTTCGGCTGCCGACGGCGCCCAGCGGATATCGCGGTGAGGTCCGGATCCATAGCGTTTCCCCAGCTTGCTGACCTGTTCAAGCCGATCAACCGCAAGCCCCCGGGTCAGGACGAACCCGGGTCGGCCGCTCGATTCAAGGAGGAATCGTGTCGGAATCGCGCCACGACGTGGCCATCGTCGGCTGCGGTCCGGTGGGACTGATGCTGGCCCTGCATCTGGGCAGGGCGGGACACGACGTCGTCGTCGTCGACAAGTACCCGGAGCGCTTCTCACTGCCCCGTGCCGTGGTGTGCGACCACGAAGCACGCCGCATCTACCAGAGCGCCGGTGTCGGCGACGAGATCGCGCGCATATCGGCTCCCGTGCCCGACTGGTACGAGTGGCGCAACCAGCACGGTGACACCCTGGTGCGCATCAAGTGGTGGGGCGACGGGCTGTCCGGCTGGCCGGAGGTGAGTTTCTACTCCCAGCCCGAGGTCGAGACGGTGCTCGAGGACGCCGCCGCCGCGCTCCCCACGGTCTCCGTACGGCGGGGGCTGACCGTCGTCGACGTGCGGGAGGGCGCGGAGGACGTCGAGGTGTCGCTGACCGCCGCGGACGGCGGTCAGGACGTGCTGCGGGCGCGTTGGGTCATCGGCGCGGACGGGAGCAACAGCTTCGTACGCGAGCGCATGGGCGCGTCGGTCACCGACCTGGGTTTCGCGTACGACTGGCTGATCATCGACGTCGTCGAGCACGAACCGCGCGTCTGGTCCCCGATGAACCTCCAGGTGTGCGACCCGGCGCGGCCCCACACCATGGTCGCGGGCGGCCCCGGCCGACGCCGCTGGGAGTTCATGCGGCTGCCCGACGAGACGATCGGCGAGCTGAACACGGCGGAGACCGCCTGGCGGCTGCTGGCGCCGTGGGGGCTGACCCCGGACAACGCGACGCTGGAGCGGCACACCGTCTACACCTTCCAGGCACGGTGGGCCGACCAGTGGCGGCGGGGCCGGGTGCTCCTGGCGGGCGACGCGGCCCACCTCATGCCGCCGTTCGCCGGTCAGGGGCTGTGCTCGGGGCTCCGGGACGCCGCCAACCTGGCGTGGAAACTGGATCTCGTCCTGCGGGGCACGGCCCGGGACGGGCTGCTGGACACCTACGTCTCGGAGCGGTCGTATCACGTGCAGCACGCGATCCAGACCTCGATCGCGCTCGGCCGGGTCATCTGCGTCACCGACGCCGAGGCCGCGGCGGAGCGGGACCGGCGCATGGTCGCCGCCGGCGGCGACCCGGCCCGGGCGCTGCCCCCGCTGCCGCCGCCGGTGCTCGGACCCGGCGCGCTCTCCGCGTCGTCCGATCCGGCGAACCGGATGGCGGGGCAGCTGTTCCCGCAGTTCCAGGTGGCCCGCGCGGGACGCACGGGCCGTTTCGACGACATCGTCGGGCAGGGCTTCCGGATCCTCACGACCGAGGACGCCCAGGCGTCGCTCACCGCCGAACAGCTCGACTTCCTGCGGGAGGTGGACGCGGTCCTCGTCCACGTCGTCCCGGCGCAGGGCGCGGCCGACTCGCCGGCGGGGACCGGCCCGGTGACCGACACGACCGGGGCCTGCCTCGCGTACCTGCGCGAGCAGGGCGCGCGGGCTGTCGTGGTCCGGCCCGACTTCTACGTGTTCGGAGCCAGTACCGAGGCAGGCGGACTCGGTGCGCTGGTCGACGAACTCAAGCACGCTCTCACCGGGACGGCTGCTCCGGCAGCGTCCGGCCCGGTCGCCCTGGAGGTATG
>NZ_JBIVWS010000017.1:0-164216 GCF_044768905.1 Streptomyces sp. NPDC090994 | reverse complement strand
GTGCGGTGCAGTCCTAGACAGCTCCACCACACCGGAGGTCTTCGCCATGATCAAGCCCCGTCGGCGTTAACAACGCTCGTGATCAATACACCTAGGGCCTGTCGTTCGGATCAGGTCGCAGGGCATCGGCGGTGACTGCTCACGCCGGCGAGCGGGGCCGGGTGCCGTCCCGGGTGGCTCCCTGACCGTCCGTCACCGGACTCCGGTGCCCACGGCGTCGCCGTCCACGGACCCTGCCCACCCGCCCGCTCCGCCGGCGGAGCGGATATCGCCGCCGGCGGCCGGCTGGAAGGCCGAAGCGGGCAGGAGCCGGTCCGCCGTACCACCCCGAACGGACATGAGTGAATCCCTGCGGGACGGTCCTCCGGACGGACAGGGCCGCGAAGAGCCGATTTACCTGCTTTTTCACGCGGGGAAGGCGTCCGGGAAACATGCCCGGTCGCGGACAGCCGAGCCCGACCGATTCCAGTCATTCATTCCTTCCGGCCGCTATCACTTGTATCGCTCTTGAAGCTGCCTTAGCCTGTTGCTTACTGTTTCGAATGGACCATCGCGTCGTATGTGCCATGGCGGGATGGGGGTAAATCGCCCATTGCGATGCGCGGCACATCCCTGCGTCCGGGCACCCGATGAGAGGCAGAAATGGGTAGCGTCCTTCTTTTTTCGCGAGACCTGAACGGGTCGCGCGGCGCATTACGGCCCGCCGCCCTCGGGGTGGCGCGAACGGTCATTTTTTCTCGTCGCGAGAAGTCCGAGTTCGGCCCCATGGGGCCGCTCGCCACCGACGACCCTTTCACATGGATGCCGTGGCACCCTCAGGAGGACACGGAAGAGGACGAGGAGCAGCAGCCCTCCGTTCCCCAAGCATGGTCAGGGCCCCAGGAGTACGGCTGATCTTTTCTGTCGCCACGTACAACCTGGAACCAGGGCGCACGCCGTGCGGTAGCAAGCGTGCCGTGCAGGCACGCGAGCACCGTGTGGTCCCCAAATGGTCCCCAGACCTCACCCTATGGAACTGTGGGACAACGGCAGGAAGCCGATCATCCCTCTGGTGGATCCTCACCCGCCGGGACCGGGCCGGATCTGCCGGCACGGGCAGTCGCCGCTGCCGCACATGAACTCCGCGGCCGAGGACGTCACACGTGCACCGACGAGACGTCCACCATCGAGGGGCCGTGCCCTGCCCGTCCTTGGCCGAGCGGGCCGCCTCGCACCTGCCACCAGGCATCTCCGACGACGCCGACCTGACCGCACTGCGGCCGGGCGAGCACGTCGTCCTGCCCGGGTGCGGACTCGGCCTCCCCGGCAGGCGGCCGCGTCATCGACGCGGGTCTGCGCGGCCCCACCCCCGCCTCATCGCGCCTCGGCGCACCGACCGACAGCCGCGTTCAGGTCGCGTGCGCCCGGCCCCGCACCGACGCCCCCGCCTTTCGGCGGAACGACGAGGCGGCCCGCACCCCGCTGCGGTCTCTGCGCCCCGTCTCGCCCAGCAGGCCCAGAAGCCACGGGGGCGCAACTGTCTGCCTTCAACCGGTCAGTCCTCGTCGGCCGGCAGCGCGTACAGCCGGGGCAGGTTCACCACGATCGCCTCCTGCGTGCTGCGGGCGATGACCACCACCGCTTCCTCGGCCGGATCCGGGTTCTCCTCACGGTGCGGAACGAACGGGGGGACGAAGATGTAGTCACCCGGTGACGTGCGCAGCCGCACCTCCTCGGCGTGCTCACCCGAATCGTCCAGGAAGACGAACTCGGGGTGGCCGCTGACCACATGGATCGCGGTCTCCGACTCTCCGTGGTGGTGGTCGGACGAAGAGGTCGCCGGCGCGACGTGGGTCTGGCCCATCCACAGTTTCTCGGAGCCCACCGTCCGCCCACTCACGGCGGCGAACCTGCGCATACCACCGGTCTGCGCCGTGTCACCGTCGAGGGAGCCGGC
This sequence comes from Streptomyces sp. NPDC090994, assembly GCF_044768905.1. Lineage (NCBI taxonomy): Bacteria > Bacillati > Actinomycetota > Actinomycetes > Kitasatosporales > Streptomycetaceae > Streptomyces > Streptomyces sp. NPDC090994. The sequence goes on along the minus strand of NZ_JBIVWS010000017.1, from coordinate 162,280 downwards.
GCGCACATGGTGCAGGCGGGTCCGCAGCGGGGCGGCCGACCGCCCGGGGGCGTCGTGGAGATGGGGATGGAAGCCCTCACCCGGGGCTGTCAACGACTCGCTCATGCCGGGGACGCTAGAAGGGCGCCGAAAAAGATGTCAAGAGGTGTCCATTGCCGTTCACCTGCGGCAATGTTCCCGCAACAGACGACGGAAGCGGGTGGAAACACCCGCCGGGAGGATGAGTTCCGGCATCATGGACGCCATGCATATCTCCGCGAAGGCGGACTACGCCACGCGGGCCCTTCTGGAGCTCGCCCGTGAACCCGCCCGCCCGCTGACGTGCGAGGCCATCGCCTCCTCCCAGCAGATCCCGTTCCGCTTCCTGAAGTCCGTCGTGGGCGAGCTGCGCAAGGGCGGACTGGTCCGCAGCCAGCGCGGTTGCGAGGGCGGCTACTGGCTGGGCCGGCCCGCCGAGGACATCACACTGCTGGACATCTCCCGTGCGGTCGACGGGGAGTTGCTCACCCTGCGCGGCGATCCCCTGGACGCGCTGGACTATCCCGGCGCCGCGGCCGGGCTGCCGGATGTGTGGCGCCGGATCGAGGCGGACGCCGCGGCCGTGCTGGGCGGGGTGACCGTGGCCTCGCTGCTGCCCGTGCCGGCCGGCGCAGGGCTGTCCGGGAAGGGAGCCGCGTGACGGCGGAGTCGGGCGAGTCCCTGGTGGAGGTGGTGGAGTACACCGATCCGCTGTGCCCCTGGGCGTGGGGCTCGGAGCCCGCGTTCCGCCGGCTGCGCGCGGCCCTGCCCGAGCGGGTGCGGCTGCGTCGCGTCTTCTGCGTTCTCTTCGACGAGGACGACGACCCGCCGCCCGACCCGGCGGCGGAGACCGCCTGGTACGAGGGTTACGTCGACGAGGTCTGCCGGCACACCGGCGCTCCGCGGGCGGTTCGGCTGAGCCGGGTGGCGGCGAGTTCCTGGCCGGCCTCGCTCGTCGCCAAGGCGGCGGAACTGCAGGGCTCCGAAGTGGCCGAGCGGGTGCTGCGCAGACTGCGGGAGACCGTCTTCGTCCTCGGCGAACCGGCCGACACTCCCGCGCTGGCCCTGTCCGCGGTACGGGGCACACCGGGACTGGACCTGGCGCGGCTGTCCGTCGACGCCTCGTCCGACGCCGTACTGGACCGGGTGCGCGCCGACCACCGCGAGGCGCGTCGTCCGGTCCTCGAATCCCTTCACGCGCCGGGTGGTTCGCCGCATCCGGGTGCCGCGAAGGAGACTCCCGACGGCGGCCACCGGTACGCGTTGCCGACCGTGCTCGTCCGGGCGCCGGGCAGCCACCGCGTGGTTCCGGGGTGGCGCCCCTACGAGGCGTACGCCGACGCCGTACGGGAGCTGTGTCCGCGGTTGGCGTGGGATCCGGAAAAGGCCCCTCTCGCCCCGAACGAGGCACTGCGGCGCTACGGAAGCCTGACCGGACCGGAAGCACGGCTGCTGACGGACGGTCCGTGGCCGCCGCCCGGAGCGGTCCGGGTCGGGACCGGGAACGGCCCGCTGTGGCTGCACCCGCGGGAGGCCGCGACGCACCCGGCGACCCGCCCGGGCGCTCCGGCCGCCCCGCGACAAGGTCGCTGATCTGCGGTCGGGACCTGTCCCGCCGAATGAGACACCAATAGGTGTCCATTGACAGACGCTCGTGGCTGCCCCCAGGATGTGGCACATGCTCACGACGCACCCCGGCGTGGTGTGCCGCTACGTGGACCTGCGGCGCACCTGCAGCGCCCTCTGTCGCTGACCGACCGCCCTCCGCGGCCCCCCTGCGCCTGACGGTCTCCGTCAGTTCCGGCCGTCCGCCGCTCAGTCGAGCCGCGCCCGCCGTCCGCGCCGTCCCCTTCCCGCGCGTTCCCCGCCATCCACGCCGCTCAGTCCGGTCCGCCTCCGCGCACCCGCCGACGCCATGGGCACCGAGTCCGCCTCGACGTGCCCCGGTACGTCCGTGCCGGCGTCGGGCGCGGTGGCGCGATCCTCCCTGCCCCGCTCCCGCCCGCGGCCGTCCGGCCACGCGGAGCCGGCACCGTCACAGAAAGAACGAGATGCCCGGACGACTCACGCCCCGACGCCCCGGACCGCACCGCCGATCCGGCCGACTGCGTGCCACCGCACTCGGCGCCGCCCTCGCCACCGTGCTCGTCCCCGCCCTCAGCGCGTGCGGCGGTGACGCGGCCTCCGCGAACGGCGCCGCCACCCTGAAGTGGACCTCGACCTACTTCCCCGCCCACTGGGACCCGGTCGTCTCGGGCAGCGGCGCCCAGTTCCGCGAACTCTCGCTTGTGTACGCCTCGTTGACCCGCACCGACACCACCGGCAAGGCCGTCCCTGATCTGGCCGAGAGCTGGGAGTACAACGACAGAGGTGACCGGATCACCTTCCATCTGCGCCCCGGACTGAAGTTCAGCGACGGAGAGCCGGTGAACGCCGCCGCCGTGAAGGCCGCCGTCGAGCGGGCGCAGAAGCAGAAGAACTCGGCGCTCTTCGGCGATCTGACGTCGATCGAGTCGGTGGAGGCCAAGGGCCTGGACGCGGTCGTCCACCTCAATCAAGTCGATTACCAGATACCCCAGTTGCTCGGTCAGAGGGTCCTGCAGATCGCCAGCCCCAAGGCGGCCGCCTCGCCCGGGAAGCTGGACCAGAACCCGGTCGGCGCCGGCCCGTTCACCGTGACGCAGCTCGTCCCGGGGACCAAGGCGGTCCTGAAGAAGAACCCCGACTACTGGGACGCGGAGAACATCCACATCGACCAGGTCGAGCTGACCTCGGCGCCCGACGCCTCCACGGTCGTCTCCGGTCTGCAGACCGGTGTGTACAACTTCGCGGACATCGACCCCAGTCAGGCGGACGCGGCCGAGAAGGCGGGCCTCGACGTCTTCGTCCAGCCCGGGTTCAACGCCTCCAACATCAGCCTGAACGTCAACAAGGCACCCTTCGACAACGACAAGGTCGTCGACGCCGTACGGCACGCGATCAACCGGCAGGAGTTCGTCGACAAACTGACCTTCGGCTACGGCGAGGTGACCGACCAGCCCTTCCCGAAGGGCTATGTGGCCTACGACCCGCGGTCCGAGGACGCCTACCCCTACGACCCGCAGAAGTCGAAGAAGCTCCTCGCCGAGGCGGGTTACGGGGCCGGTGACATCAAGCTGGACCTGGTCGTCCCGGCGGAGGACCCCCAGGCGGAGATCGTCCAGTCACAGCTGGCCGAGGTGGGCATCACCGTCGACATCACGATAGACAAGAACTGGGCCACGCCCTTCTTCGCCAAGGACCTCACGTTCTCGCTCTACAGCACCACCGGCCGGGACTCCGCGGCCCAGACCCTCACCGCCCACTTCGGCCCCGACGGCCCGCTCAACCTCAGCTCCCCCTACCAGCCGGACGGCTTCGAGGAGGCCATCGCCAAGGTGCGCCGGACCCCGCTGGACGCGCCCGAGTACCCGGAGGTGCTCCAGGCGGCGACGCGGGCCGGCCTGAAGAGTGACGCGCTGGTGTTCACGTACTCCTCGCCCAACCTGATCGCCAAGAGCAAGTCGGTCTCCGGCCTGCCGGAGATCCCCGCCCACATCGACTGGACCGGCGTGACCATCGGCGGCGAGGGGGCGACGTCGTGACGGCGGCCGAGGCTCCGGCGGAGGCCGGCCTGCGCGGCGGGCTCGCCGCGACCAGGGTGCGGCACACGCTGGGCCGCGCCCTGGTCACCCTCGCCCGGTCGGTCGCGATCTTCGTGCCCGTCTTCCTCGTGGCGACGTTCGTGACGTTCGCGCTGCGGTCGCTGAGCGGCCTCAGCCCGGCCCGTATCCAGCTCGGCGAGCAGGCGACTCCCGAGGCCGTCGCCCGGGTCGAGGCGCAGTGGGGCCTGGACCGGCCCTTCCTGGTCCAGTACGGGGACTGGATCGGCGGTGTCCTGCACGGGGAACTCGGCACCAGCTGGACCAACGGCGCCGACATCTCCACCCTCATCGGCCTGGGGCTGGGAGTGAGTCTGTCCGTCGCGACGTTCGCGCTGGTCATCGGCGTGGTCGTGGGCTTCGCGCTCGGCACGCTGGCGGCGCTGCGCCGCACCACGTGGGTCGACCGCGCGGTCACCGGGTTCGTCACGGTGATCTCGGTGCTGCCCGCCTTCGTGGTCGGCATCGTGCTGGTCGCCGTCCTCGCCGTCCAGCTGGGCTGGTTCCCCTCCGCCGGATACGTCCCGGCGGAGCAGGGGCTCGGGCCGTGGCTCGCGCACATCACGCTTCCGGCGCTGGCGCTGAGCTTCGACGTCATCGCCGACGTGGCCCGTCAGCTCCGCTCCAGTCTGGTCGCCGCCTACCAGGAGAACTACGTGACGGGCGCGGTCGTACGGGGGCTGAGCCCCCGCCGGATCTTCTTCGTCCACGTCCTGCGCAACGGCCTCGGCCCGACGCTGGCGACCCTGGGCCTGAAGTTCCCGGCCCTGGTCGGCGCCTCCGTGGTCACCGAGTGGATCTTCGGCCTGCAGGGCTTCGGCCGGTTCGCCAACGACTCCGCACAGGCCGGTGACGTACCGGCCGTGCAAGGGGTGCTCGTGGTGTCGATCGCCCTGGTCGTCGCCTTCAATCTCGTCGTCAACCTGGTGCTGGCGCGCGTCACGCCGGCCGCGCAGCGGGGAGTGTGAACCATGGTCCGCCGAGTCCTCTCCCTCACCTCCGGCCGCATCGCCGTCGCGATCCTCACGGTGGTCGCGCTGCTGGCGGTCCTCGGGCCGCTGCTCGCCCCGCAGGATCCGCTGGCCACCAGCGACAACGCCCTCGCCGCCGCGTCCGGCAGCCACTGGCTGGGCACCGACCATCTCGGCCGGGACGTCCTGAGCCGGCTGCTCGACGGCTCCCGGGTCAGCGTGCTGGGAGCGCTCGAAGTCGCGCTCACGGCGCTGGTCGTCGGTGCGACACCCGGCATCCTGTCGGTGTACCTGGGCCGGGTCTTCGAGTGGATCACCCTGCGCCTGGCCGACACCCTGGTGGCCCTGCCGTTCCTGCTGTTCGCCGTCGCGGTGATCGCCCTGCTCGGCAACGGGCTGACGCAGGCGATGCTGGTGACGGGCGTGCTGGTGTCGCCCCTGTTCTACCGGGTGTCCCGGGCCGCCACGCTGGCGGTGGCCCGCTCGCAGTACGTCGAGGCCGCGCTGATCTCCGGCGCGTCCGTCGGCTGGGTGGTGCGCCGCCATGTGTGGGTCAAGGTACTCCCGCCGATCGCGGTGGCCCTCGCACAGACCGTCGGCGTCGGCTTCGTCATCGTCTCCAGCCTGACGTTCCTGGGCATCGGCGTGCAGCCCCCGGAACCGACCTGGGGCGGCCTCCTCGCCTCCGACCTCGGCTATCTCAGCCACCGGCCGTGGGCCCCGCTGACCCCCGCGCTGCTGATCACGGTCACCGTCTGGGCCGGCAACCTGCTCGCGGACGCGATCCGCGACGTGTCCGGCGAGACGGGGCGTGCGCTGGTCAGGGGCCGGGGAGCCCGCGCCGACCGAACCGACCCCGCCCCCGCAGGAGGTGCGTGATGACGACGGTTTCCGAGAAGCTCCTCATCCGGGCCGAGGAGTCCGGCGCGTCCGGGCCCTCGCAGGACCCGTCCCCGCCGTTGCTCTCCCTGCGCGACGTGCGCATCGGTGACCGCGCCGACGGCCGGGACATCGTGCACGGCGTGAGCTTCGACCTCACCCCCGGCAGGGTGGTCGGCATCGTCGGCGAGTCCGGCAGCGGGAAGACCCTCACCTGCCGCGCCGCCCTGGGCATCCTGCCGGCCCGCTTCGAGGTCACCGGCGGTTCGATCGAGATCGACGGCACCGACATCGCCACCCTCACGCCCGCGCGGTGGACCGAGCTCCGCGGAGCGACGATCAGCGCCGTGTTCCAGGACCCGGCGTCCTACCTCAACCCGTCGCTGCGGATCGGCAGACAGATCGCGGAGGTCCTGCGGGTCAAGAAGGGACTCGGACGCCGCGAGGCACGGGAGCGGGTCCTCGGCCTGCTGCGCGCGGTGCACCTGCGGGATCCGGAACTGGTGCACGACCAGTACCCCTTCGAGCTGTCCGGCGGCATGCTCCAGCGCGTGCTGATCGCGGCCGCGATCGCCGCGGACCCGCGGATCCTCGTCGCCGACGAGGCCACCACCGCGCTGGACGTCACCGTGCAGGCGGAGATCCTCGACCTCCTGGCCGACCTGCGCGAACGGGCCGGGCTCGCCCTCGTCGTCGTCTCCCACGACCTCGCCGTCGTGGCCCAGCTGTGCGACGAGGTCCTGGTGATGCGCCAGGGCGAGGTGATCGAGCAGGGACCGACCCGCACGGTGCTGAACTCCCCGCGGCACGACTACACCCGGCTGCTGATCAGCGAGCACGAGCAGTACGGACTCGAACGATTCCTGACACCGAAGGAGGAAGCGTGACCGCCGGGACGCCGCACGCCGACACCCGCCCCGTCCTCGAAGTCACCGGCCTGGAGGTCCACCACGGCGCGCGCCGCCGGCGCCGCCGGGCCCTGCACGGCGTCTCGCTGAGCGTCGCCCCCGGCGAGACCGTCGGTCTCATCGGCGAGACGGGATCGGGCAAGTCCACCCTCGCCCGCACCGTACTCGGACTGGTGCGTCCCTCCGCCGGGTCGGTGTTCATCGACGGTACGGACGTCACCGCCCACGGCCCCCGCCAGTGGCGCGACCTGCGCCGCCGCGGAGTGGTCCAGTACGTCTTCCAGGACCCGCTGCGCAGCCTCGACCCGGACCTCACCGTCGAGGCGTCGCTGACCGAGCCGCTGCTCGTGCGTGGTGTGCCCCGCGACGAGGCGGTGGCGCGGGTGCGCGCGTTCCTGCCCCGCGTGCGGTTGTCCGAGGAGTTGCTCGGCCGGCTGCCGGGCGAGCTCTCCGGCGGGCAGCGCCAGCGGATCGCGGTGGCCCGCGCCCTGGTCACCGAACCGCGGCTGGTCATCCTCGACGAGCCGGTGAGCGCCCTGGACTCGGCCAACCGCGTCCAGGTCCTGGACATCCTCAAGGAACTGCGCGCCACCGGCGTGGCCCTCGTGTTCATCTCCCACGACCTCGGGTCCGTCGCGGGGACCGCCGACCGCATCGCCGTGCTGTACCGGGGCGAACTGGTCGAGACCGGCGCCGCCCGCGACATCGTCGGCCGGCCCCAGCACCCCTACACACGGCTGCTCGTCGGTTCCGCCCCGACCCTGCGCGGCACCCCCGCCGACCGGTCCGAGCGCGCGGCGCTGCGCGCCCTGCTGCACGCCTGAACCCCCGTCTCGCCCACCCCTCCTCCCCCTCCCTCCTCAGCACGGACAGGAAGAACCATGCCCCGCAAGATCCATCTCGCCCTGCATCCCTACGGCGTCGGCGGCCCCGGTCAGCACGGCCTGTGGAAGGACCCCCGCGTCGCGAAGAACGCCAGCATCGACATCAATTACTACATCCGGCAGGCTCAGGCCGCCGAACACGCGCTCTTCGACGCCCTGTTCATCGTCGACAGCCAGTTCATCAACGCCACCTACCCGTCGCACTACCTCAACCGGCTGGAGCCGCTGACCCTGCTGTCGGCCGTGGCCACCCACACCCGGCACATCGGCCTGGTGGGCACGGCGAGTTCGACGTACAACTCGCCCTTCAACCTCGCCCGCCGCTTCGCCTCGCTGGACCTCATCAGCGGTGGCCGGGCCGGCTGGAACGTCGTCACCAGCTTCGACACCGGCACCTCGCGCAACTTCGGCCTTGACGAACACCTCGACTACGCCACGCGGTACGGGCGGGCCCTGGAGTTCGTGGAGGTCGCCCGCGGGCTGTGGGACTCCTACGAGGACGACGCCTTCCCCGCGGACGTGGCCCGCAACGTCTTCCTGGACCCGTCCAGGCTGCACGAACTGAACCACGAGGGCGAGCACTTCAAGGTCGCGGGTCCGCTGAACATCTCGCGTTCCCCGCAGGGCCAGCCGGTCATCTTCCAGGCCGGTGTGTCCGAGGAGGGACGCGATCTCGCGGCGCGCGTCGCCGAAGGCATCTACGCGCCGGGCGGATCGCTGGAGCAGGCCCAGGAGTACTACGCCGACATCAAGAAGCGGACCGCCGCGTACGGCCGGGACCCCGACCACGTCAAGATCTTCATCCACGGGGGCCCCGTCGTCGCCACCACCGACGAGGCGGCCCGGCGGCGTGAGCGGGAGATCTTCGAGGAGGACAACGACTTCGACCGTCACCTCGCGCTGCTCGGCCGTTCCTTCGGCGCCTACGACTTCAGCGTGCACGATCTCGACGCCCCGTTCCCGGACGTCGCCCACCTCGCCGAGAAGGGGGGCCGCACGGGCGCCGCGAAGATCATCGAACGGGCCCGGACCGAACAGCTCACGCTCCGTCAGGTCGCCCAGTCCATGGCCGAGTTCCGCCGTTCCCCCTTCGTCGGAGCGCCGGAGACCGTGGCCGACACGATCGAGCGGTGGTTCGACGCCGGCACCTTCGACGGCATCAACCTCGCCTTCCGCACCCAGGACGAACTCGACCTCTTCGTCGACGGCGTGGTGCCGATCCTGCAGAAGCGGGGCCTGTTCCGCACCGAGTACGAGGCCGACACCCTGCGCGGCAACCTGGGCCTGCCGGTCCCGGTCAACCGCCACACCCTCGAGCGCCGTCCGGTGGCCGGCTGAACCGGTCCGCCCCGACCGCCGAGGAACCCCGGCCGGCCGACCACGCCGGGGACATCACCATCGCCGACACGCCCAGGAGCCCCTGATGACCGAGTACACCGACCACCACGCCCCCGAGGGCCTGCGCACCCGCGGAACGATCGTCGTGGTGCCGGGGCGGGGTGAGACCCGCGCGACCTACGGACGGTTCGCCAGGCGGCTCGCCGCCGACGCGTACCGGGTCCGGGTGATCGACGCCCCGGACTTCGACACGTCCGGCACCGACGCGGCACTCAGCCGTTTCGGGGCCGCGCTGGCCGGCGCCGTCGACGGCACGGCGGCCGACGGCGGTGTCGTCGGGCCCGTGGTGCTCGTCGGAGCGGACGCGGGCGCCGTCGCGCTGGCCGCGCTCCTCGGACGGGGCGGATCCGGATGGGCGGCGGACGCCGTCGTTCTCGCCGGCCTTCCGGGGTCCGCGTCCTCCACGGTCGGCTCGTGGGACGAGGAACTCGACATACGCACCTCCTGCCCCGCGCACAGGGGCACACTGAGCGACGACTCCCGGGTCCGGCGGGGTTCGCTCGGCGACGCGGTCCCCGACGCCCTGCTCTCCGCCGCCTACAACGCCGACCTGCCCGTCCCGGCCCTGTTCCTCGTCGGCGACGCGGACCGGCTCGCGGACCACGACGCCCTCACCCGGACGGCCAAGTCCCAGGCCCGGGCCCGCCTCTCGGTGGTCCACGGCGCCCACCACGACGTCCTCAACGACGTGAACCACCGCTCGGTGGCCGCGGAGACCGTCGCCTTCCTGGAGACGTTGCGCAACGGGCTGGTACCGGTGGTCTCGGTGGAGTCGAGCTCCTGGTGAACACCGGGCCGCCACCGGCGTACCCCCGGCCCCGCGCCCCCGCCCGAATCCCGATCACGAAAGGTCCGCCCATGGCCTCCGTCCTGTCCGTCTCCGGAAGCCCCTCCCCCAGCTCGCGCACCGCGCGACTGCTGCGCCACCTCGACGACCGGCTGCGGCTGCACGGGCACGACGTGACGCCGCTCGACGTACGCGCCCTCCCGGCGGAGGCACTCCTCGGCGCCGACTTCCGGCACCCGGCGATCACCGCCGCCACGGCCCTGTTCGAACAGGCGGACGGTGTGGTGATCGGCACTCCGGTGTACAAGGCCGCCTACTCGGGCCTGCTGAAGTCCCTGCTGGACCTGCTCCCGCAGTACGCCCTGACGGGCAAGACGGTGCTCCCCCTGGCCACCGGGGGCAGTACGGCCCATGTCCTGGCCATCGACTACGCGCTGCGTCCCGTGCTCAACTCCATGGGCGCGCTGCACATCGTCCCCGGCTGGTTCACCCTCGACCGGGACATCACCGTCGACGGCAACGGGGCGACGGTCGTCGCGCCGGGCGCCGCCGAGGCCCTGGCACAGGTCACAGACCAGTTCTCCGCGGCACTGGCAGGGACCACCGCCAGGCTCGCACCCACCGGCTGACCGGCGCCCGCCGCGGGGCGGCACGACGCTGACCAGGCCGGTACGACGACGGGAGCGGTGGCAACCTGGTCTTCCGCGGCGTCGCCGGCGCCTGGTCCCCACATGGTCCCCGGGACATGCGTCAGAGGGCCCGCCGGATCGCTCCAGCGGGCCCTCTGACCCGCGACTCTCTCAAGTCGGGACGACAGGATTTGAACCTGCGACCCCTTGACCCCCAGTCAAGTGCGCTACCAAGCTGCGCCACGTCCCGATGCGGTCGTGCACGGCGTTCCGTGCGATCACGCGGTCAATACCTTACCGCACGTCCCGGGGTGCCCCGAAAACGGCGCCGGCGCGGCACAATCGGCGCATGGACAGCGCATCCGCCGACCGGGACCGGGACCGCGACGACGAGGGCCGGGCGCGCAACGCCCGGCCGAGGGACGGGCTGGGCAGGCCCCTGCCGTACGGCGCGGACGGGGTGCCCCGGCAGCCCGAGGGCGTGGTGCGGGCGCCCGAGGAGACGGTCGTGGAGGCGCAGCGGCTGCTGGACGAGGGGAAGCCGTTCCACGCGCACGAGGTGTTCGAGGACGCCTGGAAGTCGGGACCCAAGGAGGACCGGGAGCTGTGGCGGGGCCTGGCGCAGCTCGCGGTGGGGCTGACGCACGCGGCCCGCGGCAACGTCACGGGCGGGCCCCGGCTGCTGCGGCGCGGCGCCGGTGCCGTCGAGGCGTGGGCGGCCGGGGCCGCGCGGCGGCGGCCGTACGGGATCGACGTCGCCTCGGTCGCCGGGTGGGCGCGGGAGCTGGCCGGGGACGTGGAGCGCGGCGGCATACCCGTGGACGCGGCGGCACGCGCACCCCGGCTGCGCGGCTGAACGGGCGTACGGCAGACTCGGGGCGTGCGGAAGATCCATGTCATCGGTATCGGCGCGGGCGACCCCGAGCAGCTCACCCTCCAGGCGGTGCGGGCGATGCGGGGCACCGACGTGTTCTTCGTCCTGGACAAGGGCGAGGTGAAGGCCGACCTCACGCGGCTGCGCCACGACATGCTCCAGGCACACGTGCCGCAGGGGACGTACCGCGTCGTCGAGGCGCGTGACCCGGAGCGGGACCGGGCGGCGGGCGGCAGCGCCTACTCCCCCGCCGTCGAGGACTGGCGCACCGCCCGCGCCGACGTCTACGAGCGGCTGATCGCCGAGGAACTGGGCGAGGACGAGACCGGCGCCTTCCTGGTGTGGGGTGACCCGGCGCTGTACGACAGCACGCTGGGCATCCTGGAGGAGGTGCTGGAGCGGGGGTCGGTGGAGTTCGGCTACGAGGTCGTCCCGGGGATCAGCAGTGTCTCGGCGCTGGCCGCCCGGCACCGCACCGGGTTGAACCGGGTCGCCCGGCCGGTGCAGATCACCACCGGGCGGCGGCTGGCCGAGGAGGGCTTCCCCGACGGGGTGGACGACGTGGTGGTGATGCTGGACGCCCGGCAGGCGTTCCGGAAGTACGCCGATCAGGACGTCCACATCTACTGGGGTGCCTATCTCGGCACGCCCGACGAGATCCTCGACTCCGGTCCGGTCGCCGAGGCGGCGCCGCGGATCGAGCGGCTGCGCGCCGAGGCCCGGGAGCGCAAGGGCTGGATCATGGACACGTATCTGCTGCGCCGCGCCCCGGGCAGCGGGCAGGGGCACCCGGCCGGACCGGGCCCGCATGCGTGACCCGGCCGGCGGTGTGATCGTGTCCGTGTGACCGTCGCCGAGGAGAGCCCACGGACCGCCGCCGCCCAGCCGCCGGTACTGGACCCGCGGCGGCGCAACGTCGTCTTCGTCACGATCGTGCTGGGCATGCTGCTCGCCGCCCTGGACCAGACGATCGTCGGCACCGCCCTGCCGACGATCGTCTCGGACCTCGGCGGGGCCGAGCACATGTCCTGGGTGGTCACGTCCTATCTGCTCGCCGAGACCGTGGCGACGGTGCTGGTCGGCAAGTTCGGCGACCTGTTCGGACGCAAGATCGTCTTCCAGGTCTCGGCGATCGTGTTCATCGTGGGTTCGTTCCTGTGCGGGCTGGCCACGAACATGACCCTGCTGATCGTCTGGCGGGCGATGCAGGGGGTGGGCGCGGGCGGGCTGATGGTGACCGCGATGGCGCTGATCGCCGACGTGATCCCGCTGCGCGAGCGCGGCAAGTACCAGGGCGCGATCGGGGCCGTGTTCGGCGTGGCCACGGTCGTCGGGCCGCTGCTCGGCGGGCTGTTCACCGACCATCTGTCCTGGCGGTGGGCGTTCTACGTCAACGTCCCCATCGCGGTCGTGGTCGTGCTCGCCGCCGCCCGCACCATTCCGGTGGTGAGGTCGGCGCTCCGGCCGGTCATCGACTATCTGGGCATCGCGCTGGTCGCGATCGGCGCCAGCGCGCTGATCCTGGCCACCAGCTGGGGCGGCAACCAGTACGCCTGGGGCTCACCGGTGATCATCGGGCTGTTCGCCGGCGGGGTGGCCGCGCTCGCGCTGTTCTGCTGGGCGGAGAGCCGGGCGGCCGAGCCGATGCTGCCGATGCGGCTGTTCGCCAACCCGGTGTTCACGGTCTGCTCGGTCCTCAGCTTCATCGTCGGCTTCGCCATGCTCGGGGCGATGACGTACCTGCCGAGCTACCTCCAGTACGTCGACGGCGACTCGGCCACGGTCTCGGGGGTGCGGACGCTGCCGATGGTGATCGGGCTGCTCGCCTTCTCCGTCCTCAGCGGCACCGTGGTCAGCCGGACGGGACGGTACCGGCTGTTCCCGATCACCGGTGCCCTGGTGATGGCGCTCGGCCTGTACCTGATGTCCCTGATGGGCCCGGACACCGGCGCGGCGCTGGAGTCGCTGTACATGTTCGTGCTCGGCGCCGGCATCGGACTGTGCATGCAGGTGCTGGTCATCGCCGTGCAGAACACCGTCGAGTACGCCGAGCTGGGCACCGCCACCTCGGGCGTGACCTTCTTCCGTACGCTCGGCTCCTCCTTCGGCACCGCCGTCTTCGGCACGATCTACGCCAACTCCCTCACCCCCAACCTGCGGGACGGGATCGCCTCCGCCGCGGCGACCGGCGCCGCCGATCCGGCCGCCATCGGCCGGGCGGCGACCAGCCCGGAGGGCGTGCACGGGCTGCCGTCCGAGGCGGCCGCGCCGATCATCGGTGCCTACGCGGACACCATCCAGACCGTCTTCCTGTGGACGGTGCCGGTGGCGGGGCTCGGCTTCGTCGTCGCCCTGTTCCTCCGACAGGTGCGGTTGCGCGACAGCGCGCGGGCCGGGTCCACCGACCTGGGCGAGGGCTTCGCCTCACCGAACGACACCGACTCCCGGCGGGTGCTCGAAGCGTCCGTGGGGAAGATCATCGGCGGTACGCGGCTGGAGACCGCGCGCCGGATCATCGCGGACAGCGACACCCGGCTGGACGTCGCGGGGGCGTGGGCGGTGATGCAGGTCGAGCTGTTCACGCGGCTGGTCGGGCACGCCAGTCTCGGTCTGATCGCCACGCGTCACCGGGTGCCGCCGGAGGTGCTGCTGCCGGTGTTCGACCGGATGGTGGAGGAGGGGTATCTGACCCGGGACGGTTCGCTGCTCTCGCACACCGGGGCGGGCGCCCGTGAGGCCGCGGTGATCGCGCGGGCCTGGACGACGTGGCTGGAGGACCGGGTGGCGGGGGACATCGGCCGTCCCGGTGACGCGGAGATCCGGGCGGCGGTCGACGCGATCGCCAAGCGGCTGCTGGTGGAGGACCTGAGCAGCGGGCTGCCGCAGCGGACACGGCGGCCGGCCGGCGCGACGGCGGGCCGTTGACCTCCGGCTCTACCGCAGCAGCAGTTGCAGGCCGCCGAGGACCGTTGCCGCGATGACGAGCCGCTCGAAGAGCCTCTGGTTGATCCGGGTCACCGCCCACTTGCCGAGCAGCGCGCCGGGCACCACGAACACGACGAGCGCGGCGTCGAGCAGCAGCGAGTACCCGTCGATCAGGCCGAGTCCCACGCTGAACGGCAGCTTGGAGACGTTGACGATCAGGAAGAAGAAGGCGGAGGTGCCGAGGAAGCCCAGCTTCCGGAAGCCCGCGGAGAGCAGGTACATCGACATCACCGGGCCGCCCGCGTTGGCGACCATGGTGGTGAAGCCGCCCAGGACGCCGTACGAGCGGGCCTTGAGCCGGCCGGTCCGGGTGGCGCTCCCTTCCTCCGGCCGCTCCCGCTCCTCCCCGGCCGTCCGCCGCCGCCACACCGTCACCGCGGCCATCACCAGCAGGATGACGCCGATCGAGGTCCGTACCGCGCCGTCGCCCGCCCACATCAGGAAGAGGGTGCCGGCGACCACCCCGGCCCCGACCGCCGGGAACAGCCGCCACAGCGTGGGCCAGTGCGCGTGCCGCCGGTAGGTGAGCACGGCCAGCACGTCCCCGGCGATCAGCACCGGCAGCAGGACGCCGGTGGAGGCGCGGGCGGGCAGCAGCGCCGCGAAGATCGCGAGGCTGACGGTGTTGGCGCCGCTCACGGCCGTCTTGGAGAAGCCGACGAGCAGGGCCGCGAGGGCGAGCGCCGCGAACTCCCAGCCGGTGAGGTGCCAGTGCGTCATCATGTCCATTACGAGGACAGATGGTATGCGCAGCCGCCGGGAAAGGTGGCACGCGCAGCTAACCGGCGGCGTACCGCACCCGCAGTTCCCGCTTGAGCACCTTCATGCTGGGGCCGAGCGGCAGCGTGTCCGTGAACTCCACGCGGCGCGGGTACTTGTGCCGGCCGAGGTGCTCCTTGGACCACTCGGTGAGGCCGGCGGCGTCCGGGCTCGCGCCGGGCACGGGCACGACCACGGCGCACACCTCCTCGCCGTGCAGGTCGTCCGGGAGTCCGATGACGGCGACCTGCGCGACGCCGGGGTGGCGGACGAGGACCTCCTCGACCTCGCGCGGGTAGACGTTGTAGCCGCCGCGGATGATGACGTCCTTCTTGCGGTCGACGATGCGCAGGAAGCCCTCGTCGTCCTTGGTGCCGAGGTCGCCGGTGCGGAACCAGCCGTCGACCAGCGCCTCGGCGGTGGCCTCGGGGCGGCCGAGGTAGCCGGAGAAGACGTTGTGGCCGCGGATGACGACCTCGCCGAGTTCGCCGGTCGGCAGCAGTTCGATGCGGCCCTCCACCTCGGCGCGGGCGATCTCCACGTCGACGCCCCACAGGGGGTGGCCGATGGTGCCGGGCCGGGCGCCGAACACCGGCTGGTTGACGGCCGCCGCCGGCGAGGTCTCCGACAGCCCGTATCCCTCGTAGGTCCTGGCGCCGAACGCCGCTTCGAACCGCTCCAGCACGGCGACCGGCAGCGAGGCGCCGCCCGAGACGCACACCCGCAGGGCGGGCAGCGCCTCGGCCCCGGCCGCCGCGGCGGCGAGGGCGACGAACATGGTGGGCACCCCGTGGAAGGTGTCGACCTTCTCCCGCACCATCAGCTCGATCGCCCGCGCCGCGTCGAACCTCGGCAGCAGCACGAGGGTGGCCCCGGCCCGCCAGACGGAGTTCATGGAGACGGTCTGCCCGAAGGCGTGGAAGAGCGGCAGCGCGCCGAGCGCGATGTCGTCGGGCCGGATGTCGTTGGCGTCGAAGGCGTTGACGGTGGCGTTCATCACCAGGTTGAAGTGGCTGAGCACGGCGCCCTTGGGGACGCCGGTGGTGCCGCTGGTGTAGAAGACGACGGCGGGGTCGTCGGCCTCGCGGGTGACGTACGAGGTGAGCGGCTCGGCCCCGGCGGCCAGCTCCGCGAACTCCTGGCCGAGGGTGACGACCCGCACCCCGGCCGCGCGGGCCGCCGCGGTGCCCGTCTCCGCCTGCGCCGGGTGGCACAGCAGCAGGGTGGCGCCGCTGTCGCTGAGGACGTGCTCGACCTCCTCGGCCGACAGCAGCAGGTGGACCGGGACCACCACACCACCGGCCGCGGCGATCGCGTAGTACGCCTGCGGGAACTCGGCGGTGTTGGGCGCCATCAGCGCGACGCGGTCCCCCGGGCGGACGCCGAGCCCCACGAGTGCCCCGGCGCGGGCGAGGGCGCGCTGCCACAGCTCGGTGAAGGTGAGCCGCAGGCCGCCTTCGACCAGGGCCTCCTTGTGCGGGCGGCGCCGGGCGTTCTCGGCGAGGATCGCGGCGACGGAGAGGGTTGCCATGGGATGTTGCTCCGTTTCCTTGCGGCTCTGCAGGGTCGGGAACGGGCCGTACGAGCGGGGTCGGGTCGGGTCCGGTCCACGGCGACCGTTAATTAGCACTGCTAGTTTTGGACTATAGACCGCCCGGCCGCTCCCTGGGAAGATCCCTCCAGGACCCTTCACCGACGCAGCCGGAGGACCGATGTCCCAGGCCCGTGAGCACACCCTGACCGGAACCCGGGGGCGGATCGCCGTCCACGAGTGGCCCGCCGCGCGCCCCCGGTACGTGGCGCTGCTGGCGCACGGGTACGGCGAGCACCTCGGCCGCCACGAGGAGGTCGCCGGCGTGCTGAGCGCGCACGGCGCGGCCGTGTACGGGCCCGACCACCTCGGGCACGGGAAGTCCGACGGCGAGCGGGTGCTGATCGAGGACTTCGAGGACGTCGTCACCGATGTGCGCGCCGTGGCGGAACTGGCCCGGACCGCCCACCCGGGTCTGCCGGCCGTGCTGGTCGGACACTCCATGGGCGGCCTGATCGCCGCCCGCTACGCCCAGCGCCATCCCGAGGACCTCACCGCGCTGGTGCTGTCCGGCCCGGTGATCGGCGACTGGGAGCTGCCCCGCCGGCTGCTCGCCCTGGACGAGATCCCCGACACCCCGATCAGCCCGGCCGCGCTCTCCCGGGACCCGGCGGTCGGGGCGGCGTACGCGGCGGACCCGCTGGTGTGGCACGGCCCGATGAAGCGGCCGACGGTGGAGGCGTTCGTACGGACGCTGGACACCGTGGCCGACAGCGGCACCGCCGGGCGGCTCCCGCTGCTGTGGCTGCACGGCGACGACGACCGGCTGGTGCCGCTGTCCGGCAGCCGCCCCGGCGTCGAGCGGCTGTCCGGCGGGGAGCTGACGGAGCGGATCTATCCGGGCGCCCGGCACGAGGTGTTCCTGGAGACGCACCGCGCCGAGGTGTTCGCGGACCTGACCGCCTTCCTGGACGGCGTGCTCGCCCGCTGACCCGTCCGGTTGTTTGCGCAGGTACCGCCGGGGCACACGGGTGTCCATGGAGCGGTCGGGCCGCAGGCCCCGCCGGGGAGGACATCGCACCCCACGTCCCCCCGAGCGGGGCCGCGCCCGGACCCGGCGACCGCCGCCGTCCGGCGCCCGGCACGCTCCCGACCACACCATCGACGCCGCGAGGAGCAGCACCGTATGACTGTCGTGAAGAGCACGATTCCGGAGTCGGCCCGCCAGGTCACCTGGGAGGCGTTGCAGAGCACGCTCGTGGATCTTCTCGGGCTCTCCCTGATCGGGAAGCAGGTGCACTGGAACATCGTGGGACCCCGGTTCCGCTCGATCCACCTCCAGCTCGACGAGGTCGTCTCGACGGCCCGGGAGTTCGCGGACACCGTGGCCGAGCGCTCGGCGGCCCTCGGGATGCCGGCCGACGGCCGCCCGGAGACGATCGCGTCCGCGTTCACGCTGCCGTCCCCGAAGGACGGCTGGGTGCGGGACGAGGACGCCGTCGCGCTGATGACCGAGACCCTGGAGGCGGCCATCGCCCGGCTCCGCGAGCGGATCAAGGCCACCGACGAGCCCGACCCGGTCACCCAGGACCTGCTGATCTCCATCACCGCCGAACTGGAGAAGCAGCGCTGGATGTTCGACGCCGAGAACTGGCCGAAGGAGGACTGACCGGCCACCTCGCCGCACACCCGCACCTACGCACGCACCACGGAAAAGGGGCACCTCATGGCCGACGCCCTGGAACTCGACGCGCTGTGGGAGGACTTCCACCGCGTGGTGAACATGACCTCCGCCGAGCTGTCCGCCTGGCTGCGGGTCAGCGACGCCGGCGAGGCGACCGAGCCGCTGCCGGACCAGGCGGGATCGCCCACCGGGCAGCACGTCCTCGCCATCCTCCAGAAACGCCGTACCGACCTCACCGAGGACGACCTGGGCGTGATGCGGGCGGTGGTGGACACGGTCACCGAGCAGACGGACGTGGAGAACGAGCCCGCGGCCGAGGACACCGAGCGCCGGCACCGGCTGATGACCCTGGGCCACGACCCGCTCAAGGGATAGCCGTGGACCGCGACGCGCGCGTCGTACGCGAACTCGTCGGCGCGCACGGGCGGACGTACGCCGAGGAGGCGGGCATCCGGCTGAAGGACACCCCGCAGCCGCTCTACCAGCTGCTGGTGCTGGCCCATCTGCTCAGCGCCCGCATCCGCGGCTCGGTCGCCGTGGCCACCGCCCGCGCCCTGCGCGAGGCGGGGCTGCGGGATGCCCGCCGGATGGCGGAGGCCACCTGGCGGCAACGGGTGGACGCGCTGGGCCGGGGCGGCTACCGGCGCTACGACGAACGCACCGCCACCCAGCTCGGCGAGGAGGCCGAGCTGCTCAACGACCGCTGGGGCGGGGATCTGCGCCGGCTCCGGGAAGAGGCGGACGGCGACGTGTCCGTGCTGCGCCGGCTGCTCCAGGAGTTCACCGGGGTCGGGCCGACCGGCGCCGACATCTTCCTGCGCGAGGTCCAGCGGGTCTGGCCGGAGGCCGCGCCGTATCTGGACCGCAAGGCGTCGCAGGGCGCGGAACGCCTGGGGCTGCCCACGGACCCCGGCCGCCTGCTGGCCGCCGCCGGGACGACGGACCCGGCGGTGCTCGCCGCCGCGCTGGTCCGGGCGTCGGTGGACGAGAAGGTGGCGGAGGACGTCCGGCAGCGGGCCGGGTGATGTACGCCGGGCAAGCTCTCGGCGTGACGTACTCCCCGGCGGCGGGCGCTGAAAGTATGATCAAGCGATGTCTGACATGACCGAAACCACGCCGGGCTGGCTGACGACCGACGAGCTCGAATCCGCGCGCGCCCGCATGCCCATCCTGTACGTCGAGGCCGTGCCCGTGCGGGTCGACGACAGCGGCGAAGTCACCAGCGTCGGCCTGCTGTTGCGCATCGGCCCCGACGGAACGGTCAGCCGGACCCTGGTCTCGGGCCGGGTACTGCACCACGAGCGGGTCCGCGACGCCCTGCTGCGCCACCTGGAGAAGGACCTCGGCCCGGTGGCGCTGCCCCGGGTCCCGGCCTCGCTCCAGCCGTTCACGGTGGCCGAGTACTTCCCGACCCAGGGCGTCACCCCGTACCACGACCCGCGGCAGCACGCGGTGTCCCTCGCCTACGTCGTGCCGGTGACCGGCGACT
This sequence comes from Streptomyces sp. NPDC090994, assembly GCF_044768905.1. Lineage (NCBI taxonomy): Bacteria > Bacillati > Actinomycetota > Actinomycetes > Kitasatosporales > Streptomycetaceae > Streptomyces > Streptomyces sp. NPDC090994. The sequence goes on along the minus strand of NZ_JBIVWS010000017.1, from coordinate 142,804 downwards.
GCCGGCCCCGGCAGGACGCGCTGGACCTGGTCTGGTTCAGCCCCCAGGAGGCGCTGTCACCGGCGGTGCAGAGCGAGATGCCCGGCGGTCACGGCGTCCTGCTGAAGCAGGCGCTGGCGCACGTGGGCTGCGTGGCCTGACGCTCAGTGGGCGGCCCGGCCGCCCTCCGGTTCGCCGTGCCCCTGCCAGGGGCGGGCGAGTCCCACGAGGGCGAGGGCCGCCGCGGCGGCGCTGATCAGCATGATCGTCGCCATCGGCCGCGAGCTGTCCTCCCCGAAGAGCCCGACCAGCGGCGAGGCGACGGCACCGAAGAGGAACTGGAACCCGCCGAGCAGCGCGGAGGCCGCTCCCGGGGCGTGCCGGGCCAGCGCCTGGCCGACGCTCATGGTGCCGGGGAAGACCATGCCCATGCCGAAGCAGGTCACGAACAGCGTTGCCCAGGTACCGGCGAGGGTCTCCCCCGCGGTGACGACCAGCAGCAGCTGCGCCAGCGCGCCGAGCACCACGACGCCGACGCCCGCGGAGAGCAGGGTGTTCAGCCGCAGCCGTCCGGCCAGCCGGGAGAAGACGAAGCCGGCGAGCAGGATGCCGATGGCGTTGGTGGCGAAGATCAGGGAGTACAGGGTCGAGGAGACGCCGTGTATCTCCTCGAAGACGAAGCTCGAACCGCTGATGTAGGAGAACAGCGCGGCCGAGACGCAGGCGAGGACGAGCACGTACCCCATGAAGGTCCGTTCGCCGAGGAGGGCTCCCATGGCGCGGAAGGTGCTGGAGAGGCCGCCGCCGTGCCGCCGCTCGCGCGGCAGGGTCTCGGGGACGGTCCGCACCACCGCGAGCAGCAGCAGGACGCCCATGACGGTGAGGACGGCGAAGACCGCGCGCCAGGTGGAGACCGACAGGACGGCCCCGCCGAGCACCGGCGCGGCGACCGGGGCGACGCCCATGATCTGGGAGAGGACCGCGAAGTAGCGGGGCAGGTCGGCGCCCTGGAAGCGGTCGGTGAGGACGGCCCGGGCCAGCACCATGCCCGCCGCCGCGGCCACGCCCTGGAGGAAGCGGGCGACGGTCAGCAGGGTGACGTCGGGGGCGACGGCGCAGAGCACGGAGAAGACGACGAAGCCGGCGGTGCCCGCGACGAGCAGCCGGCGGCGGCCGACGCTGTCGCTGACCGGTCCGATCAGCAACTGCCCGGCGACCAGGCCGGCGAGGAACGCCGTCATGGTCAGCTGTACGGCCGAGCTGCTCGTGCCGAGCGCCTCCCCCATGGCGGGGAAGCCCGGCACGTACATGTCGGTGGCGAGCGGGGCCACGGCGGTCAGCGCGGCCAGGACCGTGACCAGCAGGACGGGGCGCACGGCGGGGGCGGCGGCCGGGACGGCGGACGCGGTGGTTCGTGAGGGGGACGGCGATACCATGGGCACAACGGTAACCAATAGTTCACCGGTTAACATAATACTCCTGCCCCGTGAGAGGCGGTCCCATGTTCCCCTCCCCCGCTGAGACCCGGGCCCAGTGGGCGGCCCGGCTCCCGGGAGTCGACACCTCGCCGATGGAGGTCGTGGCCGCGCTCAAGCACGCGGTCGGGCTGCTCGACCAGACCCTCGACCCGCTCTACGAGGGTGCCGGTCTCACCCCGGCCGAGATCGGCACCCTGGTGCCGCTGCGGCACGCCACCCGGCCGGTCATCGCCCGCCGGCTCGCCGAACGCCTGGGCCTGTCGCCGGCGGGGGTCAGCAAGACGCTGGCCAAGCTGGAGAAGCGGGGCCTGATCGCGCGTACGCCGAACCCGGCCGACCGGCGTTCGGTGCTGGTGACCATCACCGAGGAGGGCGCGCGGACGGTGGACGACCTCTTTCCCCGGCAACTGGCCACCGAGGGGGAGCTGCTGGCGGGGCTCGGGGCGGACCGGGAGTGGGTCCTCGGGGCGCTGCGGCGGCTGGTGGAGGTCATGGAGGGCAACCGCCGCCGGTCGTGAGTCAGTCGCCGTCCTCGTGACTGAGCTGGGGGTCCAGGTCGTCGCGGAGCAGGCCCCGGCTGCCGGTCTGCCCGGTGCGGTAGGCGGAGCGGGCCACCAGGTGCGAGGCGACCGGGCCGGTCAGGAACTGGAAGAACGCGATCAGCGCCAGGGTGCCCAGGTCGATGCCGTTGCGCAGCCGCAGCGCCACACCGGCCAGGACCAGCAGCAGGCCGAGGGTCTGCGGCTTGGTCGCGGCGTGGCTGCGGGAGAGCACGTCGGGGAAGCGGAGCATGCCGATCACGCCGAGCAGGCTCTGGAAGCAGCCGAGCAGCAGCAGGAACGCGCCGACGAGGTCGGCGGCCTCGGCCCAGGGATGCACGGCGCCCGCGGCGTGTACGGCGTTCACCGGTGGTCCTCCGTGCCGTCCGGCCGGACGGTGGGCCGGTCGCGTACGGCGATGAACCGGGCGATGCCCACCGAGCCGGTGAAGCCGAGGAAGGCCAGGACCAGCATGACGGGGAAGTAGAACGCGTCGCCGTCGTGGGCGGCCTTGGCGCCGATGCCGGCGATGATCAGCGCGGCGGCCACGTCCAGGGCGACCGCCCGGTCCAGCATCGAGGGCCCCCGCCAGATGCGGAACAGCAGCAGGGCGCCCGCGATCAGGATCATCACGACCGAGGCGACGAGCATGCCCTCCTCGACGGCGTGCAGGGTGTTCACGGCGACTGGTCCCCTTCCGGTGCCGGTACGGGCCGGGCGACGAGGGCGATGTCCCCGGCGGTGCCGAAGGCGCGGGCGACGAGTTCCTCCACGCGCCACACCTGCCGCCTGGCGCTCTCGATCGCGCCGGGGTCGTCGGCGTCCAGGACGTGGACGAACAGGGTGGCGGTCGCGCGCCGCAGCTCGATGATCGAGCCGCCGGGGACGTTGGAGACGGCGACGGCGGTGGCGGTGAGCATCAGGTCGCTGCGGCCGCGCAGCGGGACGGCGACGACCGCCGCGTGGTACGGGTCCTCGGCGAAGATCTGGCGGGTGACCCGGAGGCTGGAGGAGAACATGTCGTGGAGCAGGAAGGCGCCGAGCCGGAGGATGCCCAGCGGGCGCAGGCGCAGCCCCAGGTCGACGGCGGGCAGCGGGAAGGCGAGGCAGACGGCGACCGCGACGAGGACGCCGTTGACGAGGTTGGCCCAGGACAGGGTGCCCCACAGCAGCGTCCAGATGACGGTGAGCCAGGCGATGAGCGGCAGGTCGAGCACGCGCCGGCCGGTGCCGACGCGCAGGGACCAGCTGTACGGGGAGCGGTGGCGGAAGAGGTCGCTCATCGGCCGAGCACCGCCTCGATGTAGGGGGTGCGGGCGAGGAGTTCGGCGGCGGCGTGGTCGGTGAAGGTGGTCAGGGGGCCGCCGAGCACGGTGTAGAGCAGACCGAGGGTGACGGCGGCGCAGGTGGCGACGACCATGGGCCACGGCAGGTGCTTGGTGGTGGTGATGGACTGTCCCAGGAAGCTCGCGGGGACCACGGCCCCGGCGGGGACGTGCCGCCGGGCCCCGGAACCGGCTCTGGCTCCGGCTCCCGCTCCGGCCCTGCCCCTCCCCCGTCCGCGCCGGGGCCTCTCCTCGTCGTCGTCCGTGTCCTCGTCGTCCTCCGCCGACTCCAGGACGACGCCCTCCTGCGCGAAGCCGGGCGGGGCGTCCCGCCAGAAGGCCAGATTCCACACCTTGGCCATCACGTAGAGGGTGAGCAGGCTGGTGGCTGCGGAGGAGGCGACCAGCAGCCAGGCCCAGCCGCCGCCGTCCGCGACACCCGCCCGCATCAGGCCGACCTTGCCGATGAACCCGGACAGCGGCGGGATGCCCGCGAGGTTCATGGCCGGCACGAAGAACAGCACGGCCAGCAGCGGCGCCGACTTGGCGAGGCCGCCGAGGCGGGTGAGTTCGGTGCTGCCGGCCCGCCGCTCGACGAGCCCGGCGACGAGGAACAGGGTGGTCTGCACGGTGATGTGGTGGGCGACGTAGACGATGGCACCGCTGAGCGAATCGCGCCCGGCGAGGCCGATGCCGAAGACCATGTAGCCGATGTGGCTGATGAGGGTGAAGGACAGGACGCGTTTGAGGTCGGTCTGGGCGACCGCGCCGAGGATGCCGACGGCCATCGAGGCGAGCGCCGCCAGCATCAGCAGGTCGCCGAGGCGGTGCCCGGGGAAGAGCAGGGTCTGGGTGCGCAGCATCGAGTAGACGCCGACCTTGGTGAGCAGGCCGGCGAAGACGGCGGTGACCGGGGCGGGCGCGGTCGGGTAGGAGTCGGGCAGCCAGGCGGCGAGCGGGAAGACGGCCGCCTTGATGGCGAACACGGTCAGCAGCATGGCCTCCAGCAGGGTGCGGACCCCGATCGGCACCTCCTGGAGGCGTCCGGCGAGCTGCGCGAAGTTGACGGTGCCGGCGACCGCGTAGGTCATGGCGATGCCGACGAGGAACAGCAGGGAGGAGAAGAGGGAGATGATCACGTACGTGGAGCCGGCCCGGATGCGGGTGGCGGTGCCGCCGATGGTGAGCAGCACGAAGCTGGCCACGAGCATGATCTCGAAGCCGACGTAGAGGTTGACGAGGTCGCCCGCGAGGAACGTGCACGAGACGCCGGCGACCAGGATCAGGTAGGCGGGGTGGAAGACACCGAACGGGGTCTGGTCGTCGCGGTCGGCCATGCCCTGGCCCAGCGAGTACAGGTGGACGAGCAGGGTGACGGCGCTGGAGACGGTGAGCATCAGGCCGGCGAGGCGGTCGGCCACGAGGGTGATGCCGAGCGGCGGGGGGAAGTCGCCGAGGTCGACGTGGAGCGGGCCCTGCCGGTCTGCGGCGATCATCAGGGTTACGGAGAGCACGAAGACCACGCCGAGCACGGCGAGGCTGATCAGGCGCTGGAAGCGCTGGAGCCGCGGGCCGATGGCCAGCTTCAGGCCGGTGACGAACAGGGGCAGCAGCACGGGGAGGGGGACCAGAGCGTTCACGGCGATCCTTCCTCGCCCGCGCCCTCGGGGTCGTCGGGCTGGTCGGGACCCTGCGCCGGGTCCCCGGACTCCCCGGACTCCCCGGACTCCTCGTCGGGTTCGTGGCCGGTCTCACCGGGGTCGTTGCAGGGGCCGGCGTCGCGGGCGGGGGCGGGGCCGGGGCGGCCGACCGCGTCGGTGGCGCCCTGTTCCGCGCCCGCGCGGTAGTCCTCCGGGTCGGCGCCGAGGATGTCGTTCCACAGGTTCCCGGAGACGTCGTTGGCGCGTGCCTGGTAGGCCCGCTCCTCCCGCATCCGCTCCCGCAGCCGCCTGCGCGCGGCCCGGTAGCGCTCGCGCTGCTCGCGGGTGGTGCCGCGCTCGGCACGGGCCCGGCGGTAGCTCGCCCGCAGTTCGCCGCGCCGGTCCAGGAACTCGGCGCGCAGCGCGACCAGCCGGTCCTCGGTGTCGTCGCTGATCTCGTCGGAGCCGGTGACCTGGTGACTGCGGTAGGCCATGGAGAGCAGGAACGCGGTGGTGGCGAGGGTGATGACGATGGCGGTGAGCGCGATGGCCTGGGGCAGCGGGTCGGTGACGCGGTTGCGGATGACGTTCGGGTAGAGCAGCGGGGCCTCGCCGGCGCTGCCGGTCGAGGCGAGCACCAGCAGGTTGACGCCGTTGCCGAGGACGACGGCGCCGAGCAGGATGCGGGTCAGCGACCGGGTCAGCAGCAGGACGCCGCCGGCGGCGCTGAGGACCGCGGCGGTCACCAGCAGGGAGAGGCTGACGGTCATGCCGGGTCCGCCCCTCGCCGTGCGGCGCGCTGGGCGGCGGCCCGTTCGATGTGCCGGTCGATGCGGGCGCCGAGGGCGCGCACGATGTCCAGGACGACGCCGAGGACCAGCAGGTAGACGCCGCAGTCGAAGAGGACGGCGGTGGACAGGTGGGCGTCGCCCCACACCGGCAGCCGGCCGTGCCAGGTCCAGCCGTGCAGCACGGTGCCCTCGGCGAGGCCGCCGAGTGCCACGCCCGCGGAGAGGAACAGGCCGAGGCCGGTGAACAGGCCGGGCGCGAAGGGCGCGGCGTCGGCGAGTTCGTGCCGTCCGCCCGCGAGGTAGCGGGTGATGAAGGCGACCCCGGCGACCAGACCGGCGACGAAGCCGCCGCCCGGCAGGTTCTCCGCGCACATCAGCAGGTAGACGGAGAGGACGAGGATGGGGTGGTAGATGAGGCGGGCGACCACTTCGAGCACGATGGAGCGGCGCTCGGGGGCGAGGGTGTCGCCGGCCGCGAGCCAGGTCCGTTCCGGCGCGCTCTCGTCACCGCTGGGCAGGCCCACGAGGGCGCCCGAGGCCACGCTGCCGTCGGTGCGCAGGGCGGCCTCCGGGTGGTCGCCGGGCAGTGGCAGCACGGGCTGGTCGCCGCCGTCGGTGCGGCGGTGCAGGTAGATCAGGCTGGTCACGCCGACGGCGGCGACGGCCAGTACGGCGGACTCTCCCATGGTGTCCCAGGCCCGCAGGTCCACGAGAATGGTGGCGACGACGTCCTTGAGGCCGTGGTGGGCGACCTCCTCGACCATGGCGTCCCCGGCGGAGTCGCCGCCCCGGCGGTGCCCGGCCATGATCCAGACGACGAAGGCGACGGCGGCGCCGCCCGCCAGCGCCACCGGCATCCGCAGCAGACGCCGCAGCGGGACGAAGTTCTCCTCGAAGAGCACGGGCATCCGGCGCAGCACCAGCACGAAGACGATCATCGAGACGGTCTCGACGCAGAACTGGGTGAGGGCGAGGTCGGGGGCGCCCTGGAGGACGAAGAGCAGTGCGGTGCCGTAACCGGTCAGCCCGGCGAGCACGACCGCCTTCATCCGGCGCCGCACCCCCAGGCAGAGCAGGGCGACGGCGCAGGTCATGAGCCCGGCCGCGGCCTGCGCGGGGGTGTCCCACGGGCGCGGGGCGGGGGTCGCGTCCCAGGGCGCGTCGACGACGAGGACGGCGATCTGCCCGGCCAGCACCACGCTCAGGGTCGTGACCAGGTACACCGACAGCGAGCCGCGCTGGACGAAGCCGGTGCACTGCAGGGCGGTCCGTTCCAGGGCGAGCAGCAGCCTGCCGAAGTTCCGGTCGGCGGAGCGCCAGGCCAGTCTCTCCCCGACGCGCACGACGGGGGCGGCGGCGAGGAACAGCAGGACCCCGCCGGCCCAGGCGGCGCAGGAGAGCAGGAAGGCGAGCCCCGCGCCGTGCCAGAGCGCGAGGTGGTACGGGTGCGCGGGCGCGGGGAACTGCCCGGCGTACGCACCGGAGAGCCCTTGCAGCCACCCCGCTTCGGGGCCGAGGAGCAGTCCGGCGAGGGCGAGCACGGCGGGCGGCGCGAGGAAGGCCGGCGCGACGGCGTGGGCGCGGGTGTCGGGGAGGCCGGGCTTGCGGGCGAAGGCGCCCCACAGGTAGCGCAGGGTGTAGGCGGTGGTCAGCGCCGAGCCGGCGACGATCGCGGCCAGCGCCCACCGGTCGGCGGTGTCCCCGTCCAGCAAGCTCTGGAAGGCGGCCTCCTTCGCGGCGAAGCCGAGCAGCGGCGGTACGGCGGCCATGGACAGCCCGGCGAGGACGGCGACCGCGCACACCCCGGGCAGCCGCCGCCCCAGCCCGGACAGGCGCCGCAGGTCACGGGTGCCGGTGGCGTGGTCGACGATGCCGGTGACCAGGAACAGCGGTGCCTTGAACAGGGCGTGGCCGAGGATCATGGCGGTGGCGGCGAGGCCGGTGTCGTGGCGGCCCGCGCCGGTGAGGACGGTGAGGAAGCCGAGCTGGCTGACGGTGCCGTGGGCGAGGACCAGTTTGAGGTCGTGCAGGCGCAGCGCCCGCCAGCCGCCGAGCAGCATCGTGGCGCTGCCGAGGACCAGCAGCAGCGGGCGCCAGGGCGTGACCTCCGCGAAGGCGGGGGCGAGCCGGGCGATGAGGTAGACGCCGGCCTTGACCATCGCGGCGGCGTGCAGATAGGCGCTGACCGGGGTGGGCGCGGCCATCGCGTTGGGCAGCCACAGGCTGAACGGCCAGACCGCCGACTTGGTGAGGGCGCCGACGAGGATCAGCACGACGGCCGTGGACAGCGCGCCGGAGGCGGGCGGCGGGTCGGCGAGGATCGCGGAGATCCGGAAGGTGCCCGCCTCCTGCCCCAGCAGCAGGAACCCGACCAGCATGGTCAGTCCGCCGAGGGTGGTGACCGTGAGGGCTTGCAGGGCGCTGCGCCGGTTGCGTTTGCGGTCGCTGGTCTGGCCGATCAGCAGGTACGAGAAGACGGTCGTCAGTTCCCAGAAGACGTAGAGCAGGATCAGGTCGTCGGCGAGGACCAGTCCGAGCATCGCCCCGGCGAAGGCGAGCAGGCTGCCCGCGAAGCGGCCGAGCTGGGGCGCGCGGTCCTCGAAGTAGGAGGCGCAGTAGACGAGGACCAGGGTGCCGACGCCGGCGGCGAGCAGCACCATGAGTGCGGCGAGGGCGTCCAGGCGCAGCGCCCAGTCCACGCGGTAGTCGGGCAGCCAGGTCGCTGCGGTGGTGTCGGCGCCGCCCTCGGTCACCGTGCTCCACCGGAGGGCCGCCCAGACGGTGGCGGCGGCGGGCGGCAGGGCCAGTACCAGGAAGGCACGGGCCCCGCACCACCGCACGAGCGGCGCGGCGCACAGCGCGAGCGCGAAGTGGCACAGGACCAGCGCGGTCATACGGGTCCGCCCGCGGGGACGGGAACGGCGACGGCGCGAGGACAGGACACCCGACAGTGATATATCGGATATGTCGCCCGGACGCCCAGGCACGCCGCAGCCGCCCCGACGGTGACCCCGGTCCTCCCGCGCGCCGGCTACCGCCGGTCCACCCGCACGACAGTCACCCCCGGTCCACCCGCACGACGGCGACGCTCAGTCCTCCCGCACGACGGCGACCTCGCCTCCCGGCAGGGCGAGGTGGCCGGTCAGGTCCCGGTCCCGGATCAGTTCCCGGCCGCGGACCGGGACCTCGACGTCCAGTCCGGTGTGGTTGATGAGGAAGAGGAAGCGGGTGCCGTCCGGCCGGTGGCGGCGTACCGCCTCGACGCCGGCGGGCAGCCCCGGCAGTTCCGGAGCCACGCCCGCCTCGTCCAGCAGCGAGCGGACCAGCCGCCGCACGCCTTCCCCGTCCGGCCGCGCGGCGACGTACCACGCCGCGCCCCGCCCCACCGCCCTGCGGGTCACCGCCGGACGGCCGGCGAGCGGTCCGTCCGCCCAGGTGCGCACGGCGGTGGCGCCCGTCAGGTGGGTCTTCTCGCTCCACAGGTCGGCGGTGGAGCCGTCGTCGAGGGCGTGGGTCTCGCCGTCCTGGAGCGGCCAGAACTCCTCGGTGCGCACGCCCAGCAGCTCCCGGAACGCACCCGGGTAGCCGCCCGGCCGTACGTGGTCGTGCTCGTCGACGATGCCGCTGAGGAAGGTGAGCAGCACCGAGGTGCCCGCTTCGGCGGCGGCGGTGATCCGTTCGGCGACCGCGTCCGTGACGCTGTAGAGGGTCGGCGCGATCACGGCGCGGTAGCCGTCGAGGGCGGTGTCGGCGGAGACCACGTCGGCCGTCACGCCCAGCTCCCACAGCGCCCGGTACCAGCGCAGCAGCTCGCTCTGGTAGTCGAGGGCCTCGGTGGGCCGGCCGTCCTGTTCGGCGGCCCACCAGGACGGATAGTCGAAGACCAGGGCGACGTCGGCGTGCACCCGGCTGCCGCGCACCTCGGCCAGGGCCTTCAGGCGCCGGCCGAGTTCGACGGTGTCGCGGAACACGTCGGTGTCCCGGCCGGCGTGCGGGACCATCGCCGAGTGGTACTTCTCCGCGCCGGCCAGGGACTGCCGCCACTGGAAGAACATCACCGCGTCGGCGCCGCGCGCCACATGGGCGAGGGAGTTGCGGAACATCTCGCCGGGGCCCTTCGGCCGGTTGCGGGGCTGCCAGTTGACCGCGGACGTGGAGTGTTCCATGAGCATCCAGGGGGCGCCGCCCGCGACGCCGCGGCTGAGGTCGGCGGAGAGGGCGAGTTCGATGTGCGCCTCGGGGTCCGCGGCGATCAGGTAGTGGTCGTTGGCCACCACGTCCATGTCGGCGGTCCAGGAGAAGTAGTCCACCCACTTGTTGCGGGTGTTCATCATGAAGTTGGTGGTCGTGGGCACGTGCGGGGTGACCTGGCGCAGTACGTCGCGCAGCGCCCGGTAGTGGGCCAGGTGCTCGTCGGAGGAGAAGCGCGCGAAGTCGAGCCGCTGGGTGGGGTTGACGAAGGTCGGCGCGGCCAGCGGCGGCAGGACCTCGTCGAAGGTGTCGTAGCGCTGGGACCAGAAGGCGGTTCCCCAGGCCGTGTTGAGGGCGTCGACGGTGCCGTAGCGCTTCTCCAGCCAGGCGCGGAACGCGGTGGCCGAGGCGTCGGAGTAGTCGTGCGGGACGTGGCAGCCCAGTTCGTTGTCCACGTGCCACAGCGCGAGGGCGGGGTGGTCGCCGTAGCGCTCGGCCATGGTGCGGGTCATGCGCAGCGCGTACGCGCGGAAGACCGGTGAGGCGATGGCGTACGACTGGCGGGCGCCCTGGTGCAGCACGGTGCCCTCGGCGGTGCGGGGCAGGATCTCCGGGTGCGCGCGGGTCAGCCAGGGCGGCGGTGAGGCCGTGGCGGTGGCGAGGGCGACGCGGATGCCGGCCGCGTGCAGCCGGTCCAGGACCTGGTCGAGCCAGGCGAAGTCGTGGACGCCCTCGCGCGGTTCGAGCAGGGCCCAGGAGAAGATGCCGACGCTGAGCAGGCTGACGCCCGCCTCGCGCATCAGCTCGATGTCCTCCAGTTGGATGTCCAGGGGCCATTGCTCGGGGTTGTAGTCACCGCCGTAGGCGATGCCGGGGACGTCGAGGGGCCAGGGCTGTCGGGTCGTCATCTGCCCGATCCTCGCAGCAAGATCGGCCCGGGGCGAGGGCGCGTGATCATCCCTGGGGCACGTCGGCCGGCAGCCGTCCGACCCGGGCGGCCGTCTCGCACAGCCGGACGTGGACCGCGTCATGGGTCTGCACCGGGTGCCACCACAGCGCCTCCCGCAACGGCACCGACCCGCACGGCGGCTCCACGGTCCGTACGGCGGCCAGCGGGGTCAGCAGCCGGGCCGGCCTGGCCTGGACCAGGGCGATACGGCGGGTGCCGGCCACCATCAAGGGCAGCAACTGAAAGCTGTCGACGGAGACTTCGGCGTGCGGCTCGATGCCGAGCATGCCGAGCCGGCGTACGGCCGGGGCGTCGTAGGTGCGCAGGCAGGTGACCCAGGGCAGCCGGGCACCGCCCGCCGTACCGCCTACGTGCTGACCGCCCTCGTCCTGATCGCCACCGCCGGCACCCTCGTCGAGGACGCCGGGAACTCCTGGGCCGCCGGCTTCGCCGCCGCCGGGTTCGGTGTCGCCACCCTCGTACCCGCCTCGATGCACGAGGCCGACGCGCCGCCCGGCCTCAGACCCGGCTCGGGGCTGACGGTCGTCTCCTGGCTCATGCGCCTGGGCTTCCTGCTCTCCCTTCCCGTCGTCGGCCTGCGGCTGGATCTGCTGGTGGTCCCGCTGGCCGGGGTCCTCGTGGTGCTGTTCGCCGGGGTGCTGCGGCCACGCGAGCGCTGAGCGCGCTCCGGTACACCTCGTACCGGAAGGTACGTTCGTACGCTCTCACGGTGTACGCTCGCACCCATGCCGACGACGGACCACTTCGCGGGCGACCCGCGCAGCAACCTGGAACGCATGCGGGCGGGCGACCTCTACATCGCCGACGACCCGGAGATCGCCCGCCGTCAGCAGCGGGCCGTACACCTGGCCGCCCGTTACCAGGCCGCCTATGCCGAGGACGCCGACGCGGCCCGTCCGCTCCTCGCCGAACTGCTCGGCGCACTCGGCGAGGAGGCACACGTACGGCCGCCCCTGTACGTCGACTACGGCAGCAACATCACGATCGGTGCCCGTACCTTCGTCAACTACCACCTCACCGCCCTGGACGTCGCCGCCGTCACCATCGGCGCCGACTGCCAGATCGGGCCGAACGTCCAGTTGCTCACCCCGACCCACCCGCTGGAGCCGGGGCCCCGCCGCGACAAGCTGGAGGCCGCCCGGCCGATCACCATCGGCGACAACGTGTGGCTCGGCGGCGGCGCGATCGTGCTGCCCGGCGTGACCATCGGGGACAACTCCGTCATCGGCGCCGGCGCCGTCGTCACCGAGGACGTCCCCGCGGACGTCGTCGCCGTCGGCAATCCCGCCCGCGTGGTCCGGAGTCTGTGAGTCTGCCGCCATGGCCACCGGACACACCGACCCCCAGCGCCGCGAACGCATCCTCGCCGCGACCCTCGACCTCATCGCCGACGAGGGGGTCGCCGGCGTCTCCCACCGGAAGATCGCCGCGCGCGCCGGCGTGCCCCTGGGGTCGATGACCTACCACTTCGACGGCATGGACCGCCTGCTGAGTGAGGCGTTCCGCCGGTTCACCGACCACATCGTCGAACTCTTCGACGCCCATCTCGGCGCCCCGGCCGACCGCGACCAGGCCAGGGCGGCGGTGACCGACCTGATCCACGTCCTGTCGGAGGGCAGCCGACGCGACCTCGTCCTCACCCAGGAGCTGTACACCCTCGCCGCCCGGCGCCCCGCCTACCGGGAACTCACCCACACGTGGATGGCCCGCAGCCGCGTCCACCTGGAGAAGCACTTCGACCCGGACACCGCCCGGCAACTGGACGCGCTCATCGAGGGCCTGACCCTCCACCGTGCGCTCGCCCAGCACCCCCACGACCGGGCCCTGACCCTGGAAGCCGTCACCCGTATCACCACGCCCGGCACACCGGGTACACCGGGTACACCGGGCGCCGCCCCCGCCGCCCCCGCCACCCCCGGCGGCCGGGCCACCTGACCGCCCGTGCGGCACGGACCTGACCGCTGTGCCGCACGGGCCCGCACCGTCCCGATACAGGGTCTCCGGTCGCCCCACGGTGGGGAAACACGGTCAGGGGGCCGGTCCCGGACGGCTCCGGGACCGGCCCCCTGGGGCCCGTCGGCTACGCCTCCCTCATGGCCGCGACCAGGCCGGCGGGGCGCATGTCGGTCCAGTTCCGCTCGATGTGCTCCAGGCATTCCTGGCGGCCGGCCGGGCCGTGCGCCGTGCTCCAGCCCTGCGGGACGTCGATCGACACCGGCCACAGCGAGTACTGGTTCTCGTCGTTGACAAGGGCCAGGTACTGGGCGTTCTCGTCCTCGAAGGGGTTGCTCATGTTGCTCATCTTCCGCTCCTCATCATCGATGTTCATCCGAGTTCGGCGAGGCGGGCGGCCAGGACCGGACCGATGGCGGCCAGGGACTCGGGCCGGGTCATGTCCTCGTGGCCGCAGGGGACGAGGTGCTCCTCGACGCTTCCCACCACGTGCGGATGCCACAGCCGCGCCGTCAGGCCGTGGCCCTCCGGCTTCCGGGTGGCACGGAAGAGCAGCAGCGTTCCGTGGAAGACGCCGGGAGTGAAGTGTGCGGCCGCCCTGGTGTTGCGTTCGTAGGCCCGTGTCAGGCGCTCCGCGAGGTCGGCCGGCCACTCGGCGGCCGAGGAGCCCGCCGTCTCCCTGCGCACCGCCTCGCCGGGCGACCCCGACGGCGGTTCCCCGACGTCGTGAAGCGGGTAGGCGTCCAGGACGGCGAGCAGGCCGACCCGCTTGCCCCGGCGCTCCAGCCGCACGGCGATCTCATGGGCGATCAGTCCCCCGACCGACCAGCCGACGAGGTGGTACGGACCGTCGGGGCACACCTCCAGCATCCGGGCGAGGTGGTCCTCCGCCATCTCACCGATGCTCTCCGGACCGTGGGCCGGAGGGTCGGCGACGGCCCGCGATTGCAGGCCGATGACCGGACGGTCGGCCGGGATGTGCGCCGTGAGTCCGGAGAACGACCAGGCCAGGCCGCCCGCCGGATGCACGCAGAACAGCGGCGGCAGGCCGCCGCCCGACCGGAGGGGATGCAGCGCCTCGAAGTCTCCACCGGCACCGCGCACCTGGTCGGTCGTCGCGGCGAGCCGGGCCGGCGTGGGCGCCTCGAACAGCTGCCGCAGGCCCACCTCGACGCCGAGGACCGAACGCAGCCGGCTGAGCAGCTTGGCCGCGAGCAGGGAATGGCCGCCGAGTTCGAAGAAGTCGTCCTCGACCGAGACCTCCGGCACCCCCAGCACCTCGGCGAACACCCCGCACAGCGCCTTCTCCCGCTCGTCCCGCGGCTCGCGCCCGCCGGCCGTGCCGAGGTCGGGCGCCGGCAGGGCCGTGCGGTCGAGTTTGCCGTTCGGGGACAGCGGAAGGGTCTCCAGGACGACGATCGCGGTGGGCACGAGATAGGCCGGCAGCGTCGAGGCGAGCTGCCGCCTCAGTGCCGACGGGTCGGGAACGGCGCCGGGCTCGGGCACCACGTAGGCCAGCAGCCGGTCGTCCCGGACGACGGCGGCCGCCTGGGCGACGCCGGGCAGCGCGGCCAGTTCGGCCTCCACGTGGCCGGGCTCGACCCGGAACCCCCGCACCTTGGCCTGGTCGTCGGCCCGCCCGAGGAAGTGCAGCCGGCCGTCGCCGTCATGGCGTACGAGGTCTCCGGTGCGGTACATCCGCGTCCCCGCCGGGCCGTACGGGTCGGCGACGAACCGCGACGCGGTCAGGGCCGGCCGGCCCAGGTAACCGCGGGCGAGCGCCGGGCCGCTGACGTACAGCTCTCCCGGAACACCGGTCGGGACCGGGCGCAGCGAGGGGTCGAGGACACGCAGCCCCACCCCGTCGACGCCCGTGCCGATCGTGGGAGGTCCGTCCGGGTCCAGCGGCTCGCTCATGGTGGCGCAGACCGTGGTCTCGGTGGGTCCGTACGCGTTGAGCAGGCGGACCCGGCCGGCCAGCCGGCGAACGGCGTCGCGAGGAAGCGCGTCACCCGCGACGGCCAGGGTGGTCAGGGCCGCCAGGCTGTCGTCGGACATCAGCGGCAGGGCGGCCGGGGGGAGGGTCAGATGGCTGACGGAACGCGCCGCGAGCAGTTGTGCCAGCGGGGCGCCCGGCATCAGTTCCTCCTGCGGGGCCACCACGAGCGCGGCGCCGGCGAGCAGGGCCATGCACAGTTCGGAGAAGGCGGCGTCGAAGCTCGGTGACGCGAACTGCAGGACCCTGCTGCGTTCGTCCACCACGAACCTGGCGATCTGGCTCCCGGCGAGTCCGGCGATGCCCGCGTGCGTCACGACGACGCCGTTGGGGCGGCCCGTCGAGCCGGAGGTGTGGATGACATAGGCCGGGTGACCGGGTGCCAGGGCCGCGAGCCGGTCGCCGGGGGCCAGGTCGGTGCCGGACTCCCGGGCGATCCGGGCGGCCGTCTCCGGGTCACCGAGCAGGTCCGGGTCCACGACCAGGCCCGGCCGGGCGTCGTCGAGCACGAGCCGGACGCGCTCGGCGGGGTATGCCGGATCGACCGGGAGGAAGGCGGCACCGGACTTCAGCACCGCCAGTGTCGCCACGACCTGCTCCACGGACCGTGGCAGGCGCAGCGCCACCAGGCCCTCGGGTCCGGCGCCGGCCGCGACGAGGTAGCGGGCCAGCCGGTTCGCACGCCGGTTCAGCTCGGTGTAACTGATCTCGTCGTCGCCGCAGACCAGCGCGGTACGGTGCGGAGTGCGCCGCACCTGTGCCTCGAACAGGTCGGGGAACACCGCCGGCCGGGGGCCGGCCGTCCCGGACCGCAGGGTCTCCAGCAGCGCGTCCTCGCCCGGCAGCAGGATGTCGGCCGAGCTGATCGGCGCCTCGGGCCGGACGGCGACGTACCGCAGCAGTCCGGCGAACCGCGCGGCCATGCCCTCGGCCGTGGAGCGGTCGAACAGGTCGCTGCTGTACCGGAGCACACCGCGCATCCCCCGGGCCCCGGTGGCGTCGCGCTCCTCGACCAGATCGAACTCGAGGTCGAACTTGGCGGCGGGCACCTCGACCTCGTAGGCCTCGGCCCGGATACCGGCCAGTGCGGGGGGCGCCGCCGAGCCGTTGCGCAGCGCGATCATGACCTGGAAGAGCGGGTGACGGGCCGGGGCCCGCTCGGGGTTGAGCGCCTCGACCAGCGTCTCGAAGGGCACGTCCTGGTGGGCGTAGGCGGTCAGCGCGGTCTTGCGCACCCGCTCGACCAGCTCGCCGAAGCCGGGATCGCCGTGCGCGTCGAGGCGCAGCACCAGCGTGCCGGCGAAGAAGCCCACCAGGTCGTCCAGCGCCTCGTCGGTCCGCCCGGAGACCGGCGTCCCCAGGGGGATGTCGGCGCCCGCGCCGAGGCGGACGAGCAACGCCGCGACCGCCGCGTTCATCACCATGAACGTGCTGGCACCGAAGGTGCCCGCCAGCTCCGTGAGCCGCCGGTGCGTCGTGGCGTCCACGTCGAAGCGGACCGCGCCGCCCCGGTGGCTGGGCACCGCCGGCCGGGGGCGGTCCGCCGGGAGCGTGAGCTCGGCGGGCAGCCCGGCCAGTTCGTCGCGCCAGAAGGCCAGTTGGCGCGTCAGGGGGCTGTTCTCGTCGGTCTCGGTGCCGAGGCGGTCGCGCTGCCAGATCGCGAAGTCGGCGTACTGCACCGGCAACGGCGGGAACGGGGGTTCACCGCCGTTCGCCCTGGCCCGGTAGGCGGTCGACAGATCGCGCAGCAGCACCTCGGTGGACCCGCCGTCCGTCGCGATGTGGTGGAACACGAACAGCAGCACGTGCTCGTCGGGCTCCCGGACGATCAGGGTCACGCGGACCGGGATCTCCCGGGCCAGGTCGAAGCCGCGGGCGGCAAGGGCGGTCAACTCCCTCTCCAGCGTGGCGTCGTCGGCACCGCCGTGGTCCACGACGTCCAGGTCCGGCCAGGTCTCGGCCACGACCTGCCGCGGCTCGCCCTCGCTCTCCGGGAAGACCGTCCGCAGGCTCTCGTGCCGCCGGATCACGTCGCGGACCGCGGCCGCGAGCGCCGTACGGTCGAGGGCACCCGACAGCCGGACGGCGACCGGCACGTTGTAGGTGGCGGACGGCCCCTCCAGACGGTTCAGGAACCACAGGCGGCGCTGGGCGAACGACAGCGGGACGGTCCGCGGGCGCGGCATCGGCGCCAGCGGCACGCTCGTGTGGTCCGACTCGCCGATGCGGACGGCCAGTTCCTCGACGGTCGGTGCTTCGAAGACGGTCCGCAGCGGCAGGTCGACACCGTACCGGGCCCTGATCCGGTTGGTGAGCTTCACCGCCATCAGCGAGTGGCCGCCGATGTCGAAGAAGCTCTCGTCCACGCCGACCGCGCCGGCGCCGGCGAGCTCGGCGAAGACCGCGCACAGTTGCTCCTCCAGCGGGGTGCGGGGCTCGCGACGGGAGCGCTCGCCGGACCCGGGGTCGGGTGCGGGCAGCGCCTTGCGGTCGAGTTTGCCGCTGGCCGTCAGCGGCAGCGACCCCATGGTCACGAGCACGCCCGGCACCATGTGGTCGGGCAGCACCGAGGCCAGTTCGCGGCGCAGCCGCGCGGTGTCCACCGAGGCGTCCGGGGCGGGGACCACGTAACCGACCAGCCGCTGGTCGCCGCCGGCCGTGCCACGCACCGCGACGGCCGCCTCGGCCACGCCCGGCATGCGGCGCAGCGCGGTCTCGACCTCGCCCGGTTCGACGCGGAACCCGCGGATCTTCACCTGGTCGTCCACGCGCCCCAGGTAGTCGATCTGCCCGTCGGTGGTCCACCGGACCAGATCGGCGGTGCGGTACATGCGGGTCCCCGGCTCGCCGAACGGGTCGGCGACGAAGCGCTCGGCGCTCAGCGCGGGCCGGCCGAGGTAGCCGCGGGCCACGCCGGAGCCGGCGATGTACAGCTCTCCGGGGACCCCGGCCGGCACCGGCTGCAGACGGTCGTCGAGGACGTACGCCCGGGTGTGGGTCAGCGGGCGGCCGATCAGCGGCCGGCCGGCGGCGCCGTCCGCGTACCAGGCGGTCGAGTAGACCGTGGCCTCGGTGGGGCCGTAGATGTTCGCCACGGCGCAGCCCGGGACGGAGCGCCGGATCTGCTCCACGACCTCCTCGGTCAGCGCCTCGCCCGCCAGCACCATACGGTCCACCGCCAGCACCGGCTCGTCCACCGCCAGCACCGGCTCGTCCACCGCCGGCACCGGCTCGTCCGTGCCCGGCACCGGTTCCGCCGCGGCCTCCCGCAGCAGTACCGAGACGACCGACGGCACACCGCTCGCCAGGGTTCCGGTGAAGGGCCGGTCCGCGACCGCCAGCAGGTCCCGCGCCACCTCGACGCTGCCGCCCGCGGCGAGCGGGGCGAAGATCTCGAAGACCGAGACGTCGAAGCTGAGCGAGGTCGCGGCGAGCACCCGGGCCAGGCCGTCGCGCCCGAAGGCGGCCACCGCCCAGGCGACCAGGGCGGCCATGCTGCGCCGGGAGACCACGACGCCCTTGGGCCGGCCCGTGGAGCCCGAGGTGTGGATGACGTAGGCGGCTCGGTCCGGGTGCTGCCCGGCGTCGCCGAGGCGGTCCGGGGAGAGGGCGTCGGCCGTGCCGCGTTCCTCGGGGTCGTCCAGTACGAGCCTGGGCACGCCGGGGGCCTCCGGCAGGAGTGCGGCGGCGTCGGACGTCGTCACGAGCAGGACCGGTGACACGTCCGCGAGCACGTACGCGTTGCGCGCCGCCGGGTAGCCCGGGTCGACGGGCAGGTAGGCCGCTCCGGTCTTCAGCACCGCGAGCAGCACGGCGATCGTCTCCGCGGAGCGAGGCACGGCGACCGCCACGAACCGCTCCGGTCCCGCGCCGAGGCGCACGAGCCTGCGTGCCAGCCGGTTCGCCTCGGCGTCCAGCCGGGCGTAACTCCACTCGGCTCCCCGGCACACCACCGCCACGGCCTCGGGCCGCTCGGCGACGCGGGCCTCGAACAGGGCGACCGGGTCCCCGCCGGGAGCGGTGGCGGGGCCGGCCGGCGGGACCGGCAGGGCGTTCCCGTGGTGCAGGAGCCTCTCCCGCTCCCCCGGTTCCAGGATGTCGACGGCCCCGATGCGGACCTGCTGGTCCCGTGCCACGGCCGTCAGGAAACGCACCAGCCGGCCGGTCAGGCGCCCGACGCTCTCCGGGTCGAACAGATGGGTGCGGAAGACCACCCTGCCCTGCATCCCGTCGGGCGCCCTGTCCGGCGTCAGCCGTTCGCGCAGCTCGATGTCGAGGTCGACCTTGGCCCGGTCCGGGCGGACCTCGAGGGCCTCGGCGGCCAGGCCGGGCAGTGCGAGGTCCGGCTCGACGTTGTTCTGCAGGGTGAGCATCACCTGGAACAGCGGGTGACGCCCCATCGACCGCGGCGGGTTCAACACCTCCACGAGCCACTCGAACGGCACGTCCTGGTTCGCGTAAGCGGCCAGGCTGTTGCGACGGACCCGCTCCAGGAGGTCGGCGAAGGCCGGGTCGCCGCCGGTGTCGACGCGGTGGACCAGGGTGTTGACGAAGAAGCCGACCAGGTCGTTCAGGGCCGCGTCGCCGCGCCCGGCGATCGGGCCGCCGAGGGGGATGTCGGTTCCGGCACCGAGCCGGGTCAGCACCGCGGCCAGTGCGGCCTGGACCACCATGTAGAGGCTGACGTTGTGGCGGCCCGCGAGTTCCCTGAGTCCGGCGTGCAGGTCCCGGGGGACGGTGAACGTGGTCACCGCGCCGGCGTGGCCGGCGGCCGCCGACCGGGGGCGGTCCACCGGAAGCGCCAGTTCGGCGGGGAGCCCGGCCAGCGTCTCGGCCCAGTAGGCGGTCTGCCGGGCGAGCTCGCCGGCCGGGTCGTCGTCGGCACCCAGCAGCGACCGCTGCCAGAGGGTGTAGTCGGCGTACTGCACCGGCAGCGGGGTGAAGTCCGGGGCGCGTCCGGCGAGCCGCGCCGTGTACGCGGTGACCAGGTCGCGGGCCAGCGGAGCCATCGACCAGCCGTCCGCCGCGATGTGGTGCACCACGACGAGCAGTACGTGCTCGTCCGCACCGGTCTCGAACAGGGTGGCCCGGATGGGCACCTGGTGTGCGAGGTCGAAGTCCTCGGCGGCGGCCTCGGCGAGCACCCGGGTGAAGTCCGTTCCGGCGGCCCGGGCCGGCGGCAGTTCGACGGCCACGTCGTCCAGGACGACCTGGCACGGTTCCCCGTCGCTGTCGTGGAAGACGGTGCGCAGGCTCTCGTGCCGTGCGACGACGTCCTGGAGCGCGGCCTCGAGAGCGGGCCGGTCCAGCGATCCGGTCAGGCGCAGCGCCATGGGGATGTTGTAGACGCCGGTCGGTCCTTCGAGACGGTGCAGGAACCACAGGCGGCGCTGGGCCGGGGACAGCGGGACGACCGCGGGGCGCTCGGCCGCCGTCAGCAGCGGCCGGCCGGCCCGCTCCGCGGACGCGATCACCCGGGCCAGGTCACTGACGCGGGGCGTCTCGAAGACAGCCCGCACCGAGAGTTCGGCGCCGAAGACCGACCGGACGGAGTTGACCAGGCGGATGGCGAGCAGCGAGTGGCCGCCGAGGGCGAAGAAGTCGTCGTCGGCACCGACCCGCGGCAGCCCGAGGACCTGCCCGAACAGCGTGCACAGCTGTTCCTCGTACGCGTCGCCCGGAGCCCGGCCCGAGGCCTCGCCGGCGAAATCGGGCGTGGGCAGCGCGGCCCGGTCGAGTTTGCCGTTCGCGGTGACCGGGAGGGCGTCCAGGACCACGAACATGGACGGCACCATGTAGTCGGGGAGCCGCCCGGAGAGGTGGCCGCGGAGCAGCAGGCCGAGTCCGCCGGACTCGCGGAACGTCACCGGGC
Source organism: Streptomyces sp. NPDC090994 (assembly GCF_044768905.1). Classification (NCBI taxonomy): domain Bacteria; kingdom Bacillati; phylum Actinomycetota; class Actinomycetes; order Kitasatosporales; family Streptomycetaceae; genus Streptomyces; species Streptomyces sp. NPDC090994. The sequence goes on along the minus strand of NZ_JBIVWS010000017.1, from coordinate 122,070 downwards.
TGTTGATCAGCGGGCCGGTCCGGGTCCTCGAAGGGGCCTGGGGCGGCCGGGTCGGGACCGGCATGTCATCGGGGAACGCCCCGGTGTCCAGCAGGAGATGGTCGAGGGCGCCGTGGTCGGCGTCCGTCGCGGACCAGGTGGTGACCGTACGGTAGCCGTGTCCGGCGGCGAACCTCTCGACGTCGGCGGGGTCGACGCCCGTCGGCCGCGCGAGTGCCGCGCGGACGTCGTCGAGGCTGTCACCGGCACACAGCACACGTGCGGCGGCGGCCTCGTGGGCGACCCTGCGGTTCGGCACCCCGACCAGGCGCAGCGCGGTGGGCCGTTCGCGCTCCAGCAGGGCGGCGGTCCCTTCGAGACCGCCCGCCTCGGTCCATGGCACCAGGCGGGCGTCGACCGGGGTGACGGTCCTCTTGTGCAGCACGACGTCGTAGCGGTACCGGGTCAGCTCGTTGTGGAACTCCGCGCGCTTGACGCGGACGTCCACGCAGCCGACGTCCGGGAAGACGTCGCCGAGGGTGTGGAAGTACTCGGGAGTGGCCAGGAGTTCCTTCTCGCGCACCATCCGGCGGTCGACGGCACGCCGCAGTGCCGCGGCGTCGCCGGCCGTCGCGCCCGCGGCCTCCACGGCGGTGTGGAACGGCCTCAGCAGGCCCAGGTGGCGGATGTCGCCGAGGAAGACCGCACCCCCGGGAACGAGCAGTTCCACCACCTGGCGCAGGACCGATTCCAGGTACTCGGCGTTCGGGAAGTACTGGACGACGGAGTTGACGATCACCGTGTCGAAGTACCCCGCGGGCAGGCCGGACAGGTCGTCGGCGCCCTGCTGCCGCAGCCGCACCACGTCCGCCAGCTCCGGCCGGGCCGCGACCTCGCGGCGCAGTGTCCCGATCGCCTCGGCGGAGAAGTCGGTGCCCCAGTACGCCTCGCAGCCGGCGGCGAGCTGCGACAGGATCAGACCGCTGCCGACGCCGATCTCCAGCACCCGCCGGGGCGTCAGGGACCTGATGCGCCCGACCGTGGCGGCCTGCCACTCCGTCATCTGCTCCAGGGGGATCGGCTCGCCGTCGTAGCTGCTGTTCCAGCCGGAGAAGTCCTTGCCGAACGCGGCCTGCGGCGCGGCGCCGTACATCGTGTCGTAGATCTGCCGCCACTCGGCGACCTGCGCGCGCTTGCCCTCCTCGAGCCGGTCCTCCTGCGCGGCCCAGTCCGGCACCACGTATCCGACGAGCCGGGTCTGCCCGGTGTGGTCCTCGCGGGCCAGCACCTCGACCTGGGCGACCGCCGGGTGACGGCTCAGTTCGGCGGCCACCTCGCCCGGTTCGACCCGGAAGCCGCGCACCTTGACCTGGTCGTCGGCGCGGCCGGCGAACTCCAGCTGCCGCGCGTGGTTCCAGCGGCCGAGGTCGCCGGTACGGTACATCCGGGTGCCGGCGGGGCCGTACGGCGAGGCGACGAACCGTTCCGCGGTCGCGCCGGGGCGGGACAGGTAGCCTCGCGCCAGGCCCGTGCCCTCGATGTAGATCTCGCCGACCACTCCCGGCGGGACCGGGCTCAGCCGCTCGTCGAGCACATGGATCCGGGCGCCCGCGAGTGCGTGGCCGAGGGGCAGCCGGCTGCCGGCGGTGTACGGCGCGCCGACCTCGAACTGTGCGGCGCACAGGGTGGTCTCGGTCGGTCCGTAGAGCTGCCGGAAGACCACACCGGGGCAGGCGCGCAGCAGGTTCTCGACGGCGGACGGCGGGACCACGTCGCCGCCGGCCAGGACCTCGGACACCCCGGCCAGGCAGTCCGGCGCCTCCTCGGCGACCACCCGGAACAGACCGGCGGTGAAGTGGACGGAGGTGATCCGCTCGGTTTCGATCAGCCGCGCCAGCTCGTCGGTGCCGAGCCTGCCGCCGGGTGCGAGGACCACGCAGCCGCCCTGGGTGAGCGGGACCCACAGTTCGTAGTCGGAGATGTCGAACGCGTGGGGAGCGTGCATCAGCACCCGCTCGTGCCGGCCGCTGTGCCAGCCGGGGTCCTCGACGAGGGCGAGCAGCCCGGAGTGCGGGACCGCGACGCCCTTCGGCGTGCCCGTCGATCCCGAGGTGTACATCACGTAGGCCAGCTGCCCCGGGTCCGTGACGCCGGGCGGCGGGACGGCCGCCGGACCGGCCGGCGGGTCCGACGGCGTGACGAGCAGGACCTGCCGGTCCCCGGCCACGTCGTGGACGTCGCCGGTACCGTCGGCCAGCACCAGGCCGACGCCCGCGTCGTCCAGGATCCACCGGAGCCTCTCCGCCGGGTAGGCCTCGTGCAGCGGGACGTGGACGCATCCCGCCTTGAGCACGCCGAGGACGGCGACGACGAGTTCCGGCGAGCGTTCCAGGAACACCCCGACCGGGGTCTCGGGCCCCGCCCCGGCAGCGGCGAGACGCTCCGCGACCGCGTCGGACCGCACGTCGAGCTCCTGGTACGTGAGGGCGCGTGGCCCCGCCTTGACGGCGACGGCCCGCGGCCGGGACCGCACCTGGTCGCGGATGAGGTCCAGTACGGTGCGCCGCGGCGGAGCGGGGAAGGCGCCGCGGGCGGCCAGCCACTCGCGTTCGGAGTCCGACAGGACGTCGAGGGCGCCGATCCTGGCCTGCGGGTCGGCGGCGAACGCTTCCAGCACGGCCACGAGCCGGTCCGCGATCTCCGCGACGGTCCCGGTCTCGAACAGGTCGACGGCGAACTCGACCGCTCCCCCGATGCCCAGCGGCCGGCCGTCCTCGCCGAACCGCTCGCGCAGGTTGAACGCGAGGTCGAACTTGGCGGACACCGTGGCGTCCGGCTCGACCGTGGTGTCCAGGCCGGGGAAGTCGAGCGTGGCCGCCGCGTTGTTCTGCAGGGCCAGGAAGACCTGGAAGAGCGGGTGCCGGGCCAGCGAGCGTACCGGGTTGAGCACCTCCACCAGCCGCTCGAACGGCACGTCCTGGTTCGCGTAGGCGGCCAGGTCCGTCTCCCGGACGCGGGCCAGCAGTTCGGCGACGGTCGGGTCGCCGGAGGTGTCCGTCCGCAGCACGAGGGTGTTGACGAAGAAGCCGATGAGGTCGTCCAGAGCGGCGTCGGTGCGCCCGGCGACCGGTGTGCCCAGCGGGATGTCGCAGCCGCCGCCCAGCCGGGTGATCAGGGAGGCGACGGCGGCCTGGAGGACCATGAACAGGCTGACCCCGTGTTCCCTGGCGAGGTGGAGCAGGCGCCCGTGCAGCTGAGCCGGGACCCGTACCTCGACCGTGCCGGCCGTGGAGCCCAGCACGGCCGGCCGGGTGCGGTCGGCCGGCAGGTCCAGGTCCAGCGGCACACCGGCCAGTGCCCGCTTCCAGAACTCGGTCTGCCGGGCTATGGGGCTGTCGGGGTCGTCCTCCGCCCCGAGCAGGTCCCGCTGCCACAGTGTGTAGTCGCTGTACTGCACGGGCAGCGGACGCCAGTCGGGCGCCCGTCCGTCGACGCGCGCCGCGTACGCCGTCGCGAGGTCACGCGACAGGGGGAGCATCGACCAGCCGTCGCCCGCGATGTGGTGCATGACCAGCAGCAGCAGGTGCTCGGCCGGGGCGGCTTCGAAGACGTGGACCCGGATCGGCAGGTCGGCGGCCAGGTCGAAGCCGCGTCCGGCGATCTCGGCCGCAGCGGTGCGCGACGCCTCCTCGCCAAGGGGGAGGAACTCGACCAGCGGCCGGGCGTCCGCCGCTTCGACGATCCGCTGCGCCGGGATCCCGTCGGCCTCGACGAACAGGGTGCGCAGCGACTCGTGACGCGCCACGAGGTCGTGGACCGCGGCGGTCAGCGCGTCACGGTCGAGGTCGCCGCGGACCCGGATCACCCGGGAGACGTTGTAGGCGGAGGCGCCGGGGTCCATCTTCTGCAGGAACCACATGCGCTGCTGCGCGTAGGACAGCGGGACGGCTGCGGGACGGTCCTGGGCGCGGCGCGGGGCCGTGCGTGCGCGGCCGGCGCCGGCCAGCCGAGCGGCCAGTCCCTCGGGCGTGGCCGTCTCGAAGACGGCACGGATCGGCAGCTCGGCGCCGAAGGCCACGCGGACCCGGCCGACCAGGCGGGTGGCCAGCAGGGAGTGCCCGCCGAGGCGGAAGAAGTCGTCGTCGGCGCCGACCCGTTCGAGGCCGAGCAGCTCCGCGAAGATCGCGCACAGGATCTCCTCCTGCGGCGTGCGGGGGGCACGTCCGGCGCGCCCGCCGGCCAGGTCCGGTGCCGGCAGTGCCGCGCGGTCCAGCTTCCCGCTGAAGGTCAGCGGGATCGCGTCCAGGCTCACCACGGCCGTGGGGACCATGTACTCGGGCAGCACCTCGGCCGCCCCGCGCCGGATGCCGGCGGGGTCCGGTGCCGCGCCGGCCGCGGGCACGACGTACCCGACGATGCCGGGTCCGCCCGGCAGGTCGTCGCGCAGCACCGCGACGGCCGCCAGTACCCCGGGCTGGTCGGCCAGGACCGCCTGGATCTCGCCGAGTTCGATCCGGAACCCGCGCAGCTTCACCTGGGCGTCGGCACGTCCGACGTACTGGAGCTGCCCGTCCGGCCGCCAGTACGCCACGTCTCCTGTCCGGTACATCCGCTCTCCGGGCGGGCCGAACGGGTCGGCGACGAAGCGCTCCGAGGTCAGCCCGGCGCGTCCCAGGTAGCCGCGGGCGAGGAGGGGGCCCGACACGTACATCTCGCCGGGGACGCCGACGGGTGCCGGGCGCAGCCGTGCGTCGAGGACGTGGATGCCGGTGTTCCAGTACGGCCGGCCGATCGGGACGGGGCCGCCGGGAAGCTCGGTGCCCGCGGGGATCCGGTGTTCCGCGCAGTTGACCGTGACCTCGGTGGGACCGTAGGCGTTGATCACCTCCACCTCGGGGTGGGCCGAGCGCCACGCGCTGACGGCCTCGCCGTACAGCGCCTCGCCGCCGAGCATGAGGGTGTCCGAGGGCGAGAAGCCGGCCGGGAGTTCGTCGAGGACCGGCAGATGGCTGGGGGTCGCCTTCAGGAAGCGCGGTGGGGAGGGAACCTGCTGGGGCTGTGTCCCGGCGAGGTCGAGCACCCCGACGCGGACGCTGCCGCCGCCCACCAGCGGCGGGTAGATCGATGTGACGGTGGCGTCGAAGGAGATCGACGCGTGCAGCAGGGTGCTGCCGGTCTCGCTGGGCCGGCCCGCGGCCGGGTAGGCCGCGCCGGCCCAGGAGGCGTAGGCGGCCAGCGCCGCGTGCGGGACGCCGACGCCCTTGGGGCGCCCGGTCGACCCCGAGGTGTAGATGACGTAGGCCAGTTGCTGCGGTCGCGGCGACGCGGGCGGTGGCGTCGGCTCGTCGGCGGCGAGCCGGCGGGCGGTGCCGGGGTCGTCGAGCAGCAGCACCGGCGGGCAGGACCGCGGCAGCCGGCCGGCCAGGGAGGCGACGGTGACCACGACGGCCGGGCGGGCGTCGTCGAGCAGGTAGGCGATGCGCTCGGTGGGGTAGTCGGCGTCGACCGGGACGTAGGCCGCGCCGGACTTCAGGGCTGCCAGCGGGGCCGCGACCAGGTCGGCCGTCCTGGGCAGCATCACCGCCACGAGCCGCTCCGGTCCGGCACCCCGCTCCGCCAGGAGCGCGGCGAGCCGGTCGGTCCGGGCGTCCAGTCGGGCGTACGTCAGCGTCTCGGGGCCGCAGATCACCGCCGCGGCGTCGGGGGTGGCCGCCGCCTGGGCGCGGAAGCGGTCGACGACGCCTTCGAAGGGGACGTCGCGCGGGGCGCCGTTCCACTGGCGCAGCACCAGGTCGCGTTCGGCGGCGTCGGTCAGCTCGGGCCTGGAGAGGGCCAGGTCCGGGCGGAGCGCGAACGCGGTGAGGAGCCGGGTGAACCGGGTCGCGATCGCCTCGGCCGTGGCACGGTCGAACAGGTCCGACCGGAAGTCCAGACGGCAGCGCAGTCCGGCGGGCTCGCCCGCGTCGGTGAACCGCTCGTGGATGTGCACCGCCAGATCGAAGCGTGCCACCGGGAGCTGACGCTGCTCGGCCGTGACCGCCAGGCCCGGCAGCTTCGGCGCCACCGCCGTGTTGTTCTGCACGGCCAGCAGCACCTGGAACAGCGGGTGACGGGACGTCGAACGCCGCGGGTTGATCGCCTCCACCAGCCGCTCGAACGGCACGTCCTGGTGGCTCAGGGCCCCCAGGGCGAACCGGCGGACCCGGCCGACGAGGTCGGCGAAGGCCGGGTCGCCGGAGGTGTCGGCGCGCACCACCAGGGTGTTCACGAAGAACCCGACCAGGTCTTCCAGCGCTTCCTCGGTGCGTCCGGCGACCGGGACACCGATCGGGATGTCGTCTCCGGCGCCGAGCCGGGTCAGCAGAGCGCTGAGGCCCGCGTGGAGCACCATGAACATGCTGGCGCCGCGCTCGCGGGCCAGCGTGGCAAGACCGCGGTGGGTGTCCGCGTCGACGTCGAACGGCACGGAGCCGCCCTCGCGCGCCGACCGGGTACCGCGCGGACGGTCGAACGGCAGCGCCAGTTGGTCCGGCAGGCCGGCCAGCGCGGTCCGCCAGTGGGTGAGCTGCCGGGACAGGCGGCTCGACGGGACGTCCTCGTCGCTGAGGAGATCCCGTTGCCAGAGCGCGTAGTCGGCGTACTGCACCGGCAGCGGCTCCCAGTCAGGCGCCGATCCGTTCCTGCGGGCGGTGTAGGCGGTGGCGATGTCGCGGGCCAGGGGGGCCATCGACCAGCCGTCGCCCGCGATGTGATGGACGACCAGCAGCAGCACGTGCTCGGCGGGGCCGAGTGCGAACAGGGTGGCTCGCAGGGGGATCTCCCGCGCGAGGTCGAAGGGCCGCGCCGCGGCCTCGTCGAGGAACCGTTCCAGTTCCCCGGCGCCGGCCGGCACGACCGGCAGTCCGACGTCCTGCGCCGGTTCCAGGATCACCTGCTCCGGCTCGCCGTCGTGGTCGTGGAAGACCGTGCGCAGCGCCTCGTGCCTCTCGACCAGGTCGGTCAGGGCCGCCCGCAGCGCGGCGCGGTCCAGCTCACCGCTCAGCCGCACCTGGAGCGGGAGGTGGTAGGCGATGCCGCCCTCCCCCATCTGTTCCAGGAACCACAGCCGGCGCTGCGCGAACGAGAGCGGGATCATGCTGTGCTCCTAGGAGACTCGTCGGGCGCGGGGCACCAGGGCGGGGCGGGGCGGTTCGGCGGCGGCCGCCTCGAGCCCGGCGGCCACATGCTCGTCAAACAGCCGTGCGATCGTCTGGGCGTCGAACAGCGCGCGCAGGTCGAGGTCGATGCCGAGCGCGGAACGCACGCGGCTGATCAGCTTGACCGCGGTCAGCGAGTTGGCGCCGAGGGCGAAGAAGTCGTCGTCGATGCCGACCTCCGGCAAGCCCAGCAGGTCGGCCGCGATGGTGCAGAAGGCCGCCTCGGCCTCGGTCCGCGGGCCGCGGCCGGCCGCCTCGGGGGCGGGACCGGGGTCCGGCAGGGCGCGGCGGTCGAGCTTGCCGTTGGGGTTGAGCGGCAGCCGGTCGAGGACGACGCCCGCCGAGGGGACCATGTAGGGCGGGAGTTCGGCGCCGAGGCGGGCCGCGAGTCCGGGCCACTGCGGGGCGGCCCCCTCGTCGGGGACCACGTAGGCGACCAGCTGCTTGACGTCGGCGGATTCGCCGCGGGCCAGGACGACCGCGTGGCGGACACCGGGCAGCCGGCCGAGCACGGTCTGCACCTCGCCGGGCTCCACTCTCAGGCCCCTGACCTTGACCTGGTCGTCGGCCCGCCCGAGGTGTTCCACCACACCGTCGCGGGTCCACCGGCCCAGGTCGCCGGTGCGGTACATCCTGGCGCCGGGGCCGCCGAAGGGGCTGGCGACGAAGCGGTCGGCGGTCAGGTCCGGGCGTCCCAGGTAGCCGCGGGCCAGGCCGACGCCCTCGACATAGATCTCGCCGGCCGCGCCGACCGGCACCGGCCGCAGCCGGTCGTCGAGAAGGTGGACCCTGGTGTTCGGCAGGGGCCTGCCGACCGGTGGCGCGCCCGGCTCCCCGCCGCCGGCGCCGCCGTCGGAGAACCACGCGGTCGCGTAGACGGTGACCTCGGTCGGACCGTAGAGGTTCGCGATCCGGCAGCCCGGCACGGCCTGCCGGACCCGGGCCACCAGGGACTCGGTCAGCGCCTCACCGGTGAAGCCGATCGTCTTGGCGTCGAGGCCGACACCGGGCCCGCTCAGCAGGGTCGACATCACGGACGGCACCGAGCCGGCGTATCCGCCGGACAGCACCCGCCCGCCGAGGGCCAGCGGTCCCGACAGCAGTTCGACGCAGCCGCCGGCCACCAGCGGCGCGAAGATCTCCAGCGTCGATGGGTCGAAGCTGAGCGAGGTCGCCGCGAGCGTGTGTGCCAGGGTGTCGGCGCCGAGGGCCTCGACGGCCCAGCCGATGAAGTTCACCATGCTGCGCCGCGAGACGACGACGCCCTTGGGGCGTCCGGTGGAGCCCGAGGTGAAGATGGCGTAGGCCGGGTTGTCCGGACGCAGGGGCGTGGTCCGGTCGGCGTCGGTGAGGCGTCCGGCGGGGCGGGCCGCGAGGTCCCGCGCCACCTCGGGGTCGTCCAGGAGCAGCCGAGTGGTCTTCGGCGCCGCCCCCAGCACGGACTCGGTGTCGCGGGTGGCGATGGTCAGCACGGGGTCCGACAGTTCGAGCATGTACGCGATCCGCTCGGCCGGATAGGTCACGTCCAGCGGTACGTACGCCGCGCCGCTCTTGAGGACGGCGAGCAGGGTGACGAGCATGTCGGGGCTGCGCGGCAGGGCCAGGGCCACGAACCGCTCGGGGCCCGCCCCCGCCTCGACGAGCCTCCGGGCCAGCCGGTTCGCGCGGGCGTCGAGGTCGGCGTAGCCGAGTGACTCGCCGTCGTGGAGCACCGCGACGGCCCCCGGAGCGCGGTCGGCCTGTGCCTCGACGAGTTCCGAGATGTCGGCTTCCGGGATCGCCCGCTCGGGCCCGTACCAGCCGCCGAGCAGGTTCGTACGCTCGTCCGGCAGCAGGAAGTCCAGTGCGCCGACCGGTGTGTCGGGGTCGGCCTCGGAGAGTTCCGTCAGCAGCACCGCCAGGCGGTCGCGGTGGGCTTCGAGCACCGGCGTGTCGTACAGCCGCGGGTTCGCGTCGAGGCACACGCGCAGCCCCGGGACGCTGGCACCGCTGTAGACCGCGAGGTTGAAGTCCTCGACGGGACCGTTCGACAGGATGTTGACGCTCGAGCGGGCCTGCCCGAACGTCAGGTCGTCCTGGAAGCGCAGGACGTCGACCGAAGGCCCGTACAGCCGCTGTCCGCCGGCCAGCTTCAGGTCGCGCCGCAGGTCCTCGAAGCGGTAGCGCTGGTGCGCCAGCGCCTGTTTGATCTCGTCGGCGGTGCGTCGCAGGAAGGCACCCACGCCCAGGTCCGGGTCGACGTCCAGCCGCAGCGGCACCACGTTCGCCGCCATGCCGACCGTGCGCTTCTGGACGGCCCCGAAACGGGCGGCGACCGGCAGGCCGATGACGACCTCCCGGGTCCCGCGCATCCGGCCCAGGTACACCGCCATCGCCGCGCAGATCGCCACCGAGTGGGTGGTGCGCACGCCGCGCGTCAGCTTCTGCAGCCTGTCCAGGACCTCGGCACCGATCTCCGCGGTCACGCGCAGGAAGGTGTGCGCGGGCAGCGCCGTGGTGTCCGCGAGTCCCTGCACCTCGCCGGCTCCGGCCATCCGCTCCGTCCAGAAGGCGCGGTCGGCCGCGAACCGGTCCGAGGCGCGGTATTCGGCGTCCGCGTCCAGCAGGCTCGCGGCCGGGCCGAGGGCGGTGTCCTGGACCGGCTCCCCGGCGGCCATGGCGTTGTAGATGTCCGCGACCCGGCCGGCGACCAGCGAGGAGGAGTAGCCGTCGCAGACGATGTGGTGGGCGCGGTTGAACCAGAACCAGCGGTCCTCCGCGGCGCGGAACAGCAGGCAGGAGTAGAGGGGGTCCTGCTCCAGGTCGACGGGCCGGGCCATCTCCTCCCGCATCACGGCCTCGGCCGCGGCCCGCGGATCGGTCTCGCCACTGACATCCACCAGAGGCATCGACCACTCGCGCTCCGCCGGGACCTGCGTCGGGCCGTCCGCCGTCTCCACGAAGCGGACGTGGACGGCCTCGCTCTCCTCGACCGCCCGCGCCACGGCCGCCCGCAGCAGGTCCGGGTCGAGCGGGCCGGTGATGTCGAGGTACTGGCAGCCGGAGAAGATCGGGTTCGCCCGGTCCAGCCGCTGGGCGAACCACATGCCGGCCTGAGCCCCTGACAGGGGAAGCGGAGTCGTCGTGCGGGTCATCTCATCTCACCTTCGGTGGACGCTGAGCGGATCAGGTACGACGGAAACGGCCGGTCAGGCGACGAGGGAGGCCAGGCGGTCGACGACCTCGGCGGGGCTGGGCATGGCCCGTATCTCTTCCCGGACCTCGTGGGCCGCGGTCCGGAAGGCCGGCTCGTCGAGCACCCGGGCCAGGTTCTCCCGTACCTCGGCCGCGCTGATCCGGTCCGGGGGCACCAGGGCCGCGACCCCACGGGCGGCCAGCACCCGGGCGTTGGCGGGCTGGTCGGCGGTCTGCGGCAGGACGACCTGCGGCACGCCGAGGGCGAGGCTCGTCATGGAGGTGCCGGCCCCGGCGTGGTGGACGACGGCCGAGCAGGTCGGCAGCAGCGCACCGAGCGGCATCCAGCCGACGACGCGCACGGCCTCCGGCAGCTCGCCGATCCCCTCCAGGTCGCTCTCCCCCATCGCCACGACGACCTCGACGCCCAGACCGGCGAGTTCGACGAGGATCTCCCTGACCACCGCGACATAGAGCTGCTTGAGCTCCGAACCGGCCGGGAGGTTGCCGAGAACGCTGCCCATCGTGACGCAGACCCGCGGCCTGCCGGGGGCGGCCAGCACCCAGTCCGGGAGGACACGGCCCTCGTTGTAGGGCACGTAGCGCAGCGGCCACTCGGTACGGGTGTCCCCTCCGCCCAGGCCGGCGGGCCTGATGTCCAGCACGGCGGCCGGCTCCCGCCAGGGCTCGCCGATGCCCAGGCGTTCACGGGTGGGCAGCAGGTACTCCGCGACGGCTCTCCGGTACGTCACCGCCTGCTCGTCGGGGCCGGCCCAGGCGAGCCGGACGCTCTGCTCGACGTACGGGATGCCCAGCCGGGTCGCGACCAGTTCACCGGCTCCCTGTTCGAGGGTGGACACCACCAGGTCCGGCCGGAAGGCCTCGGCGGCCCGCAGCAGGCCGTCGGCCATCGCCTCGCCGAACATGCCCATGCCGCTGCGCCGGGGCCGCTGCCCGTCGGGGGCGGCCTGGACGGCCCGGCTCGCCGCCAGGAAGTCGGCGTGCACATCGGTGCCCGGGGCCGCGTCCACGGTCCAGAAACCGCCGGCGGCCACCGACCGTGACGTGCCGCCGGTGTTCATCACGAGGACCTCGTGTCCCGCGGCCCGCAGGGCCCAGGCCAGGGGCACGGTGGGCAGGAACAGCCCGGCTCCGGGCGCGGCCGTCGACAGGACGCGCATCAGCGGTCCGCCACGCGGCAGGTGACCGGGAGCTGGACCGGACCGATGAGGCCGACCGAGGGGTGCAGGACGGTGCCGTCGAGAACCGTGATGTCCCGGGTGCGGCTGAGGACGCCCTCGACCGCGATCCGGCTCTCCAGCCGGGCCAGCGGCGCGCCGAGGCAGAAGTGGATGCCCTTGCCGAACGCGCGGTGCGGATTGGGGTCGCGGTGGATGTCGAACCGGGCCCCGTCGCCAAAGACCCGCTCGTCACGGTTGGCGGAGGCCAGCCAGACGCAGACGTTCCCGCCGGCCGGGATCTCCGTACCGCCCAGCACGGTGTCCACGGTGGCCACCCGCTGGTCGCGGACCAGCGCCGGACGCCAGCGCAGCACCTCCTCGATGGCCGGCGGCAGCAGACCGGGGTCCGCGCGCACCTCCGCCAACGCCCCGGGGTGTTCCAGCAGGCACGTCACGGTGTTGCCGACCATCAGGGAGGTCGACATGTGACCCGCGATCAGGAACATGGCGATGACCCCGAAGATCTCGTCGTCGGCCAGTCGCCTGCCCTCGACCTCGACCCGGGCCAGCGTCGAGGTCAGGTCGTCGCGGGGGTCGGTGCGCCGGTCGGCGATGTGTGCCATCAGGTAGTCGCTGGCCTCGGTGAGCAGCTCGCCGATCCTGCGCATCGCGGCCTCGTCGACCGTGCCCAGCTCACCGAACGGCCGGGAGCCGATCAGGCCGTCGGACCAGGTCCAGAACACCTTGTGGTCGGCCTCGGGGATGCCGAACAGCTCGGCGATCACCGCGGCGCTCAGCTGGCTGGCGAAGTCCTGGGCGAGGTCGAACCGGACCTCGTCACCGGGGCCGGCCTCGCCGATGACCGTGTCCAGCAGGTTGTCGGAGAGTACGCGGATACGCGGTTCGAGGCGGGTGATGACGCCCGGGGTGAAGGCCTTGTTGACCAGGCTCCGCATCCTGGTGTGCAGCGGCGGGTCGACCCCGATGAAGTTGCCGCGGGCGGCCTGTGCCAGCCTCTTCTGGTCCTCCGGGATCAGCGCCGTCTTGTCGCTGCTGTAGGTCTCGTGGTCGGAGAGGACCGCCATCGCCTCGTCGTAGCGGAAAACCTCCCAGACGCCGGGCTGGCTGCTCGCTCCGGCCGCCTCGTGGGCACGGTGGTCCTCGAAGTAGGCGAACAGCCCCTTGATCCGTGCGTCGGCGGGCAGCTTGGTCAGGGCTTCGAAGTCCATGGCGGGTTCCTCCCCGGCGACGCGCGGACGCGTCCGGTCGATGAATGACGTTCAGCTGCGCGCGGCGGGACCGCTCTCCGCGGACCGGGCGACGACCCTGTCGCCGCGTACCAGGCCCGATCCGGCCGGGGCCCCGGCCGGATCGGCTCCCACGGCGTCGATCCGGTTGCCGGCGTCGACGAAGACGATGCGCGGCTGGAACGAGCGCGCCATCTCCTCGGCCACGGCCGAGTAGGAGATGACGATCACGAGGTCCCCGGGGGCCACGAGGCGGGCCGCCGCGCCGTTGACCCCGATCACGCCGCTGTCCCGTTCCCCGGTGATGACGTAGGTGGAGAACCGGTTGCCGTTGTCGATGTCGACGACGTCGACCTTCTCCCCGGGCAGCAGGTCCGCCGCCTCCATCAGCGCGGCGTCGATCGTGATCGAGCCGACGTAGTGCAGGTCCGACTGCGTGACCGTGGCTCGGTGGATCTTGGACTTCAGCATGTCCCTGAAGGCGACTGGCGTCGTAGCCATCCGGACGGCCTCCCCCGTGAGTTGGTCTGGATCGCCTGGGCACGCTACGGGCGGTGGATCACCGCGGGCAGCACCGATCAGGTACACCGATCGGGCACCCCGCTCGGCGCAGTGCCCGGCCGCCCCCGCTTGGGATAGTCGAGTGATCGTTCTGGCGTAGAGACGGGGAGCAATGAGCACTCACGTGACCGCGGGCGAGGACCTGGATCTCGCGTATGTCGAGTTGTACGTGGCCGACCTGGACGCCGAGCGCGACGTCTTCGTGGAGCTGTACGACTTCGAGGTCGTCGGCACGGCCGGCTCGTCCGCACAGGGGTTCTGGAGCGTGGCACTGACGCAGGGCAGCTCCATGCTCGTGCTCACCCAGGGGCTGGCCGACGAGCACCCCGCCTCCTCGTACGTCCTCTCCCACGATGACGGCGTGGCCGGCATCGCGATGCGCACCGCCGACGTGCCCAGCGTCTTCGCGGCCGCGGTGGCGGCGGGCGCGACGCCGGTGGCGGAGCCGCGTGCCGGCGCGGACGGCCTGTTCACCGCGACGATCCGGATGCTCGGTGACATCACCCACACCCTGGTGCAGACGTCCCCCACCGGGCCGGGCGGTCCGCCGCCGGGGTTCACCCCCGCGCCGACGCCCGCCGCACAGGGACAGGCACAGGCACGGACGCCTCGGCGCCCCGAGGACGCTCTGCACCTCGACGTGGTGGACCACTTCGCGGTCTGCGTGCCGGCCGGGACCCTGGACCGGACGATCTCCCTGTACGAGTCCGCCCTCGGCTTCCGGCAGACCTTCGAGGAACGGATCACCGTCGGTGCCCAGGCGATGGAGTCCAAGGTGGTGCAGAGCGCCTCGGGCACCGTGACCTTCACCATCCTCGAACCGGACCCGGAGCTGGAGGCCGGGCAGATCGACGAGTTCCTGAAGAACCACGGCGGCGCGGGCATCCAGCACGTGGCCTTCGCCACCGACGACATAGCCCGGACCGTCGCCTCGATGCAGCGCCGCGGCGTCGAGTTCCTCTCGACCCCGGGCGCGTACTACGACCTGCTGCCGGACCGGATCCTGCCCGGCACCCACGGCGTCGACGAGCTGCGGAAGCTGAACATCCTGGTCGACGAGGACCAGGGCGGGGAACTGTTCCAGATCTTCACCCGCTCGAGCCATCCCCGCCGCACCCTGTTCTACGAGGTGATCGAGCGGGCCGGCGCCCGGCTCTTCGGCTCCAACAACATCAAGGCCCTGTACGAGGCGGTCGAACTCGGGCGCTCGGGGAACTAGCGCCGATGGCACCGACGACGGACGCGGGCAGCGTCGCGGACCTCGAACCCGCGGCCCGGGAGCGGCTGGCCGGGGACATCTGGGACTTCATCGCCGGCGGCAGCGGCGACGAGACCACCCTGGCCGCGAACCGCGCCGCGCTGGACCGCATCACCCTCGTCCCGCGTGTGCTGCGCGACCTGTCGGAGCGTCATACGCGGTGCGAGCTGTTCGGGTTCCGCGCGTCGGTACCGGCCGCCGTCGCACCCCTCGCCTACCACCGGCTCGTCCACCCGGACGGTGAGGCGGCCACCGCCCGTGCCGCCAGGCGCGCCGGTGTCCCCCTGACCGTGTCCACCATGAGCAGCACGTCGCTGGAGCAGGTCACCGACGCCGGGGGAACGGTCTGGTTCCAGCTCTACCCGCTGCGGGACCGGCAGCGGACCCGCGCGCTCGTCCGCCGGGCGGAGGACGCCCGGTGCGCGGCGCTGATGGTCACGGTCGACGTGCCGTGGATGGCGCGGCGGCCCCGGGACATCCGCAACAGCTTCAGCCTCCCGCCCCATGTCAGGGCCCCGCTGCTGGGGGACGAGGACGGGGCGCCGGACGCCCGCAGCAGGGTTCCGCACGCCTCGGCGGTGGCCGAGCACACCCGGGCGTCCTTCGCCCCGTTCACCTGGGCCGACCTGGCCGAGCTGCGCCGGGCGACATCGCTCCCGTTGATCGTGAAGGGGGTTCTCGCGCCCGACGACGCCGTGCGGGCCGTCGAGGCCGGCGCGGACGGCGTCGTCGTCTCCAACCACGGTGGCCGCCAGCTCGACGGCGCCATCCCCACCGCCGACGCGCTGGGCGCGGTGTGCGAGGCCGTCGGCGGGCGCGGGACGGTCCTGTTCGACAGCGGAGTGCGTTCCGGGACCGACGTCCTGCGGGCCCTGGCCTGCGGCGCCGACGCCGTACTGGTCGGCCGCCCGGTGCTGTGGGGCCTGGCCGTCGGGGGCGAGGCCGGTGTGCACCGCGTACTGACGTTGCTGCGGCGGGAGTTCAGCGACGCCCTGGGCCTCGCGGGATGTCCCGACCCGGCCGCGGCCCGGGAACTGGCGATATGGAGGCGACCGGCGTGATGGCGACAGTCGCCCTGGCGGACCTGCACGCGTCCTTGGCCGACCCGGCCCTGGACTCGATGAACTTCCTGAACGAGATTGCGAACGACTACCCGGACGCCGTCTCGTTCGCCCCGGGCCGGCCCTACGAGGGGTTCTTCGACACCGCGCTCATCCACGACTACCTGCACCGTTTCGAGCAGTACCTGCTCGTGGAGCGGGGGTTCGCCCCCGAGCGGGTGTGCCAGGTCCTGTTCCAGTACGGGCGTACCAAGGGCGTCATCGACGACCTGGTCACCAGGCACCTGGAGATCGACGAGGGGATCCATGCCGAGCCGGAGTCCGTCGTCGTCACCGTGGGGTGCCAGGAGGCGATGTTCCTCGTCCTGCGGGCGCTGCGGGCCGACGACCGGGACGTCCTGCTCACGGTGACCCCGGCCTACGTGGGCATCGTCGGCGCCGCGCGGCTGGCCGACATGCCGGTGGTCGGCGTGGACGGCGGGCCGGCCGGGATCGACCTGCCCGCGCTGGCCGGGACGGTACGGCGGCTGAGGGCCGAGGGCCGCCGTCCGCGCGCCTGCTACGTCGTGGCCGACCACTCCAACCCCTCCGGTGTCAGCCTCTCCCCCGCCGACCGCCGGGCGCTGCTCGACCTGGCCGCCGCCGAGGACTTCCTCATCCTGGAAGACAATCCGTACGGGCTCTTCTCGGCCGACGACGAGCGGCCGCCGACGCTCAAGGCCATCGACTCGGGGCGGCGCGTCGTCTACCTCGGTTCCTTCGCCAAGACCGGCCTGCCCGGGGCCCGCGTGGGCTACGTGGTCGCCGATCAGCCGGTGGCCGGTGGCGGCCTGCTCGCCGACCAGCTCGCCAAGCTCAAGAGCATGCTGACCGTCAACACCTCTCCGATCGCCCAGGCGGTGATCGCGGGCAAGCTCCTGGCCCACGGCTGCAGTCTGGTGAAGGCCAACCAGCCGGAGATCGCCGTCTACCGGCGCAACCTGACGTGTCTTCTGGAAGGCCTGGCCCGCCGGTTCCCGGCCGACGGCTCCTCGGGCATCGGCTGGAACCGCCCGCGCGGCGGCTTCTTCCTCGTGCTGTCGGTGCCGTTCGAGGCGGACGACTCCCTGCTGGAGCGGTCCGCCCGTGAGTTCGGTGTCCTGTGGACGCCCATGCGGCACTTCACCACGGGCGCGGCCGCCCGGTGTGCGATCCGCCTGTCGTTCAGCGTCCTCACCCCCGAACAGATCGACGAGGGACTGGACCGCTTCGCCGCCCTGGCGGCCTCGACCACCCGAAGAGGTGACGCACGACCTCGCGACACGGACACTCCCCTTCGGTGAGCCGGACAATGGCTCGACATGCGACGCGTGTCGCAGGCGAAGAGGGAGGAATCAAGCAGGTGTTGACTCTGAGGGCAGTGAGCAAACGCTACCGGCGCGGCCGTCCGGTGCTCGTCGACGTCGACTTCCGGACGTCGCCGGGTGCCGTCCAGGCCGTCACCGGCGGCAACGGCTCGGGCAAGTCGACGCTGCTGCGGATCCTGGCGGGCGTCTCACGGCCGACCTCCGGCACCCGCTCCGGTGATCCGGGGGTCATCGGCTACGTGCCGGACCGCTTTCCGGCGGGCACCCGGCTGTCGGCCCGCTCCTACCTCGCGCACATGGGGCGCGTCAAAGGGCTGCCGAGCAGGCGTGCCGAGGCCCGGGGTACCGAACTGCTCTCCCGCTTCGATCTGGTGGGCGGATTCGAGACGCCGATCCGTGACCTGTCCAAGGGCAACGCGCAGAAGGTCGCCGTGGCGCAGGCCCTGCTGGTGCCGCCGCGGTTGCTGATCCTCGACGAGCCGTGGTCGGGCCTGGACGCCTCGACGCACGGCGTGCTGGCATCGGTCATCACGGAGGTCGCCTCCGGCGGCGGGACCGTGGTCTTCACCGACCACCGGGAGGCCGTGACCCGGTCCGTGGCGACCGAGGTCTACCGCATCGAGGCGGGACGGCTCGGCGAGGCGTCGGCCGTGGCACCGGACACGGCGGATCCTCGGGCCTCGGTGTCGGAGGTCGTACTGCGCGCGCCGGGCCCCTGGCCGGCCGCGCTCGTCGACGCCCTGACGAGGGCGGAGGGGGTGCGGTCGGTGACCCCCGAAGGGGAGCACGGTGTCCGGGTCCGGGTGCCGCGCGGCCACTGCGACACGCTGCTGCTCACGGCGCTCCACGCCGGCTGGTCCGTCGACGCGCTCCGGCACGACGTCGTCGTCCCCGCCCCGGCGGACGGGCGGGTGACCCGATGACCGCCCTGTACCGCTACAACATGGCCACCGTGCTGCACTCCCAGCGTTATGTGCCGCCCCTGGTGTTCTTCCTCGGCCTGCTCGCCATTCTCACCAGCAGCGACAACGGCCCGCTGCTGGAGGTGTACCAGGCCTCCGCCGGCTCCGTGCTGGCCTGCTCGACCTGGATCGCCGCCGCGGTGGTCAACGTGGAGGAGCCCGTCGGACGGGCCATGGTCGTGGTGAACGCGCGCCGTTCGCGCGACGTGCTCGTCGCCGCCGTCGCCGCCTCGGCCACCTTCTGCGTCGGCATGACCTTGATCGGCCTGGTCTATCCGGTCGTCTCCGGCTCGCACACCGTCACCTGGCAGGCGGTGGCGCTCGGCGCCGCCGCCCAGCTGATCTGTGCCTGCGTCGGCATCGGGCTGGGACTGCTGTGCTCACGGCTGGTGATCGGCCGGCCGGGCTTCTCGGTGGTGGCCGGGCTCGCGCTGGTGCTCGCGGTGATCCTCGCCAAGCCGGTGCCGCCGGTCTATCCGATGCTGCGCTCCATGTCCGGCGACCGCAGCCCGGCCGGCCTGGTGCTGCCGTTCGCCGGCTACGGCCTGGCCGGCCTGGCCGTACTGGCCGCGGCCACGGCATTGACGCAGTACATCGCCACCCGAGGGGACTGAGGGGAAACATGAGGGCGTATCGCCTGGTGTGTTGCGCGTGCGGCACCGAGTACGACGACGACGGGCTGCGGCTCGCGTGCGATGCGCCCCATGAGCCCTCGCTGCTGCGCACCGTGTACCAGGCGTCGGGTCTGCACGCGAAGCACCCGGCTCCGGCCGGCAGCGTCTTCCGCTTCGCCTGGCTGCCGGTGGTCCGCGCGATACCCGGCTCGCCGGGGCCGGTCGCCTGCCGGGCCGAGGAACTCGGCCGTGCTCTCGGGCTGTCGGACCTGTGGATCTCCTTCAGCGGCCACTGGCCCGAGCGCGGCGCGCTGCTGCCGACCGGCACGTTCAAGGACCTGGAGGCCGGCGTGGTCCTGGGCCGCCTCCCGGACGATCCGCCGGTGCTGGTGCTCGCCTCCGCGGGCAACACCGCCGCCGCCTTCGCCGCCGCGTGCGTCCGGGAGGGGGCGAGGTGCCTGATCGTCGTTCCCTCGTACGCCGTGGGGGCGGTGTCCGCCGCGGCCGGACGGGCCGCCGGCGTGGGGCTGGTCGTGGTCGAGGGCGGAACGTACGACGACGCGATCGCCCTGGCCGAGGCGGTGGGTGCCCTGGACGGTTTCCGGCCGGAGGGCGGGATACGCAACGTCGGGCGGCGTGACGGCCTGGCGACCTGCCTGTTGACGGTCTTCGAGGCGTCGGGACGGCTGCCCCGCCACTACGTCCAGGCGGTGGGCAGCGGCGCGGGAGCGGTGGCCGCGCACGAGGCGGCAGGACGCCTGCGGGAGCACGGCTGCCCCGACCCGCTGCCCCGGCTCCTCCTGTGCCAGAACGCCCCTTACGCACCTCTGCACGACGCCTGGCACGGCTGGCGGACCCCGGCGCCCGCCGGACCCGTCGTCGCCCCGGAACTGACGAACGGCCGGCCTCCTTTCGCCGTGCGCGGCGGCGTACGGGAGGCGCTGGTCGAAAGCGGCGGGACGGTGGTCGTCGCGGGGGGCGACGAGGCCCGGCACGCCATGGCCCTGTTCGAGCGGACCGAGGGCGTCGACATCGAGCCCGCGGCCGGGGTGGCGCTGGCGGGTCTGGCCGAGGCCGTCCGCGCCGGGCGCATCGGCACGGACGACATGGTGCTGCTCAACGTCACCGGTGGCGGCCGGCGCCGCCTGTGCGCCGGGGCCGGGACGGTGCCGGTGCGGCCGGACGTCTCGGTCGACGTCGTCGAGACCCGCGACCCGGCCCTGCTCGAGATCGCGGCGAAGAGCGTCGCCGACGCGTTCCTGGTGTGACGCGACCCCTCAGGAGGAACTGTGAGAATCGCTGTTGCCGGAGCCTCCGGCGCGCTCGGTTCAGCCGTCGTCGGGGACCTGAGGACGGCCGGCCACGACGTGTCCCGGCTGGTACGGGGCCGGGCCCACGCCGCGGACGAGATCGGCTGGGACCCTTCCTACGGCCGCATCGCCCCCGGGACCCTCGACGGCTTCGACGCGGTCGTGAATCTCTACAGCACCGGGCTGGCCGGCGAACGCTGGAACGAGGCGCGGAAGCGGAAGATCCACGACAGCCGTGTGGTGGCCGCTCGCACCCTGGCCTCGGCCGTCGTCGAATCGGGTGTGCCGGTGTTGCTGAGCGGATCGGAGACCGCCTACTACGGGGACACCGGAACCGTCGAGGTCGACGAGAGCGCCGGGAGCGGAACCGGTTTCCACGCGGAGCTGTGCCGCGACTGGGAGGCCGCCGCGAGCAAGGCCGAGGGCTCCGGCACCCGCGTCGTGCTGCTGCGTCTGGGTACGGTGCTCGCGGCGGACAGCGGCATCATCAAGGTCATGACACCGGCGTTCCGGGCGTTCCTCGGCTTCCGCTTCGGGCGGGGCGACCACTGGCTGTCGTGGGTGGCCGAGGACGACGCGGTCGCCGCGGTGCGGTTCGTCCTGGAGAACGAGTCGGTCGCGGGGCCGGTCAACGTCACGGCGCCCGGGGCCGCCGTTCAGCGCGAGTTCGCCGCCGCGCTGGGCCGGGCCCTGCGCCGCCCGGTGCCCTGGAGCCTGCCGCGCCCGGTGCTGAGGGCCGTGCTCGGTGAGTACGCGGACAGCTTCTTCACCGGCCGGCGCGCGGTTCCGTCGGTCCTCACCGCCGCGGGGTTCGCCTTCCGCCACCCGGACCTCGATGGCGCGATCGCGGCGCTGTTCAGGGCAGGGACCTGACGGTCCGGCGCAGCAGGGCCAGGGTGCCGCTGCCGGCCGCCAGCCCGGACACCGCGAGCGTGAGCGCGAGCCCGTCTCTGGTACCGAACGCGGCCGACAGGCCCTCGGCGGCCAGACCGCCGAGCAGCGCGCCGAACGGGATGGCCGAGAAGTTGAGCGTTCCCGCTGTCGCGCTCACCCGGCCGAGCAGCCCCGCCGGGACCGCTTCCTGACGGAGGGTCACGACGGTCGAGTTCCACAGCGGGAGGGAGAACGACGACACGATCCGCATCACGAGCAGTGTCGGCAGCGGGGGCAGCACCAGGGCCATCGGGGCGAACACCCAGACCGCGGCAGCAGCGTTGGCCCCCAGCAGTGCCCACCCGGTTCCGGCCCGCCGCCGCATCGGCACCGTCAGCCATGCCCCGAGCACGGCCGCGACGGTGCCGGACGCGAACAGGATCCCGGCGACGCCCGCGGACAGTCCCAGGGCCCGGTAGGCGAAGAGCAGCAGGACGGTGTTGACGGCCGTGTTGCCGAAGTTCCGCGCCGCCGACGCCAGGGTCGTGCGGCGGAGCACCTCGTGGTGCCACAGCACCCGTACGCCCTCTCGGAGGTCCTGCCAGAGCGAGTTCCGGCTCTTGGCGTCCGGCGGCGGCTCCGGTGTCCTGATCAGGAGGATCCCGGCCACCGAGAAGCAGAAGGAGAGCGCGTTCACGGCCAGCGCGGTCGGGCCACCCCACCACTGCACCAGCCAGCCTCCGAGGGCGGGCCCGAGTACCAGGGCCAGGGTGTTGGAGATCTCCATGCGCGCGTTGGCGGTACCGAGGAAGCCCGGTCCCACGAGCGTCGGCAGGTGTGACTGGCTCGCCACGTTGAAGAAGACGGCACAGACCCCGGCGACCACGGCGACCGCGTAGAGCATGCCCAGGTGGCTGTCACCGCCAAGGGTGAGCAGGGGCACGGCACCGAAAGCGAGCCCGCGCACCACGTCGGAGGCGACCAGCACGGGCCGCCTGCGCCTGCGGTCCATGAGCACCCCGACGAACAGCCCGAGCAGGCTGTAGGCGCCGGTGTTGAGCATGTTGAGGACACCGACCTCCAGCGACGAGGCGCCGAACGCGGTGATCGCGATGGTGGGCAGAACGAAGGCGGCGACCTGGTCGCCGACGACGCTCACGCTCTGCCCGGCCCAGTACCACCGGAAGTCCCGCCGCCCCGTTCGCTGCCCCTCGGCGTCCCCGACGCCCTCGGCGGTCAGGCCCGTCCGTCCCGGCATCGCAACCCCCGCTCAGTCCATGACCCGGCTCGCGCCGAGGAAGTTCTGCTGGAGCGCGTACGACACGGCCTCGGTCCGGTTCGAGCAGTTCAGCTTCGCGAGGATGTTGCTGATGTGGCGCTTCACCCCGTGTTCGGAGATGCCTAACCGGGGTGCGATCTGCTTGTTGCTCAGCCCCTGCGACAGCAGTCCCAGGACGTCGATCTCCCGCTGGGTCAGCGGGTTGCGGTGCCACAGGGAGGACAGGCGCCCCTCTGCGGAGCGGTGCGCGCGCCGGGTGGGACGTCTGGCCGCGGGGACCGCTGCCCCCGCCGGCGGAGGAGTCGCTGCCTCGGCCCCCCGGTGGAGGCGCAGGACGCTGCCGAGCCGTTCGGACGTCAGCCCCTGCAGCGGCACGATGCCCTCGGGAAAGCGCTGGACGAGCCGACCCAGCCGCGGATCGAGGGTGTCGTGCAGCAGCAGGAGCACCCTGCTTCTCGCGCCGGCCGCCCACGCCTGGATCCGCTCCAGGTCGTCCTCCGGCAGGTCGCTGGAGACCAGCACGGTGTCGGCGTGGCCGGCCGCCAGGGTGTCACAGGGGTCGCCCACCTGCGTCACGGTGATGACCTGCGAGACGGACATCGCCCAGAGCATCGCCAGCAGTCCGAAACGGATCACCTCGTTCGGCTCGACCAGCGCTATCGCGTGGGGCGCCGGCCCGCCGTGGCGCGGCCCCGCTTCGCTCCTGTCGGACAGACAGCCGGTCGCGGCGTCCCCGTTCCCGCCGGCTTCCCCCACCACGTGTACACCGTTCATTGGCCCCCGCCTACTGTCGTCCGACGACAGCAGCATCCCCGAAATGCGTAAGAAACTTCACATGATTGGAACAATCGCGCTTTGTTTTTACCTTCCCGGGCGCTCGACGTCGACCCCCCGCCCGGTCCCGGGCAGCGCTCAGGGCCGGGACGACCGGAGACTGGGATCTGAGGTTCCAGAGGAAGTAGTGCCAGGTGGGCCGTGAGTACTCGAAGCGGTGTCCGCAGGAGTTCGAGCGAGCCGCGCATCGCGTTGGCCCGCTCTTTCAGCAGGCGATCACGGAGGCCGCGCGGGATCCGAAGTGAGTTCCGGCCGCCAGGGGTGCCTGCGGTGTCCCGCGGTGGTCCCCAGGGGCACCCACCGGCAGGTCGACGTCACCCGGCACGCCGGGTCGACGGTCGGGGCAGGCCCGCACTGCGTACCGCCAAGGACCTGACTGTCGCTACCGCCGTTCTGACGGCCCTGCGCGAACTCGCGGACGCCGAGACCACGCACGTGGAATGCCCAAGGCCGACCTGGGGCAGGCCCGGCTCAAGGAGCTGACGGCCCGCCACGCCGCGCACACGTACGTCCTGGACCACGCGGCGAAGCTGGGCCGGGTCCCCTTCCACGCCTGGGCCTTCGATGCCGGCAGCCGGTACTGCCCTGAGTGCCTGAGCGGTGACCACAGCCCCGTGCAGTCCGCCGCTCTTGGCCCAGAGGCAGGCGGGGCTGCCGCTCGACCGCCGTGACCGAGCCCGGCGCGGACGGCAATCCCGGTGTTGCCGAGCTTGCAGGGCGGCGTCGCAGCGCCGGTGACGGCCTGCGGCGGAACATCGAGGGGGCGATGGTCCGACTGAGTGCGGGGCCATCGACGTGCAACGCGTGGATCACGGCACGGGGCCGGGAAGCCAAGCGTGCACGCATCCTTCATCGAGGGCCTGCTCCTGGAACAAAGTTGCAGATCGGGCAGAGCGCGCTACCGGCGCGCCCGAACGGGTCAACACACTTCTCTCAGTTCACCGCTCGGCCGCAGGCGCTCATCCGAACGGCTCCCTTCCGCACGTCGTTCGAAGGGGAGGAGCGCCACGGCGGGTACGACGACGACCGCGACGACTACGAACGGAAGTGATCGAGGGTGACCGCCGATATCGCAGCCGGCAACGAGCTGAGTCCGGATGCCGCGAAGGGGCGCATGCTGGACTTCCAGAACGGCCTGAGGCTGGCGCATCTGCTGTACGTGGTGGCCGAACTGGGAGTGGCCGATCAGCTCGCCGCCGGTCCGCTGCCCGTGGATGAGATCGCCAAGCGCGTCGACGCGCACCCGGGGACCCTGTACCGCGCGCTGCGGGCCATCGCCAGCAAGGGGGTGTTCACCGAGGTGGCTCCGAGCACCTTCGCGCTCAACACCATGGCCGAGACGCTGCGCTCGGACGTCCGGGGTTCGCTGCGGGACCATTTCCGGTACGAGGGGCAGCCGGCGCTGCAGCAGGCGTACGCGGCGCTCGGGCACAGCATCCGCACCGGAGAGTCCGCGTTCGAGCACGTACACGGCACCGACCTGTTCTCCTACCTGACCGCCCGCCCGGAGATGGGGCGGATATTCAACAACGCGATGGGCGAGATCGTCAGCCATCTCCAGAGTGTCGCGGTCGCTTCCTACGACCTGACCGGAATCCGGAAGATCGTGGACATCGGCGGCGGTCACGGGTATCTCGTGGCGCGGATCCTGCAGCGCTACCCGGAGATGCGCGGTGTGGTGTTCGACCTGCCCGAGGTCGTACCCGGGGCCGTCGAGGTGCTCACCGAGGCCGGTGTCATCGACCGCGGCGAGACGGCGTCCGGTGACTACCTGGCCGCTGTTCCCGCCGACGCCGACGCCTACGTGATCTCCCACGTGGTGCACCAGCTGAGCGACGACGAGGCGATCACCGTTCTGAAGAACATCCGCGAGGTCATGGACCCCGCCGGCCGGGTCGTCATTCTCGACCCGGTGATTCCCGAGGGCGATGTCCCGCACCCCGGGAAGTTCCTGGACATCGTGATGATGGCGCTCACTCCGGGACGGGAGCGCACGGAGGCCGAGTTCGCCGCGCTGTTCAAGGCGGCCGGTCTGCGCCACGCGGAGACGGTGGCCCTTTCGGCGCCGTCGAGCGTCATCGTCGCCGTCGCTGACTGAGCGGACAGCGGACAGCGGACAGGGCCTCCTGGCGGCCCGGGTGGCTGTGCCACTCGGGCACCAGGAGGCCCTGTCGTCGCACCCGGTCTGCGTCACATGCCCAGGACGGCCCGGGCGGTGAGGAAGTAGATCACGAGTCCGGTGGCGTCCACCAGGGTCGTCACCATCGGGGCGGAGACCACCGCCGGGTCGATGTGAAGACGCTTGGCCAGGAGCGGCATGGTGCCGCCGACCGTCGCGGCCCACCCGCAGATGATCACCAGGGCGACGCCTACCACCAGAGCGATGTGCGCGCCTACGAACGCCGTACCGAGCACCATCGCGAGGCTTGCCAGCATGGCACCGAGCAGGAGCCCCACCCGGCATTCGCGCCAGATGATCGCGGGCAGGTCGGAGCCGCGGACCTCGCCCACAGCCAGCGCGCGAACGGCGGCGGTGGCCGCCTGGGCTCCGGTGTTGCCTCCCGTACCGATCAGCAGCGGGACGAACAGGGCGAGCTGAGTGACCTGCTCCAGGGTCTTTTCGAAGGCATCGGTCACCGCCACGGTGAGCGTCGCGGCCAGCAGCAGGAGCAGGAGCCATACGACCCGGTAGCGGGCCAACTGCCACACGGTCGTCGCCATGTAGTGTCCGCTCCACGGAGCCGACCCGGACTGACGTACGACGTCCTCCGTGTCCGCCCCCTCGATCACCTCAACCGCGTCGTCGATGGTGAGCAGCCCGACGAGCCGCTCCTCGCTGTCGACGACCGGCAGGTCCAGGGTGTTGGTCTCGCGCATCAGGCGCGCCGCGTCCTCGGCGGGATCCGAGGCGTACACGCGGGGGGCGTCGGCGGCGACGAGGTCGATGATGTCCCTTCCCGACGGGCTGAGTACGAGCTCGCGCAGCTCGACGACGCCGATCAGGCGGCGTCCGGCGTCCACCACGGGCAGCGTGTAGATGGTCTCGGCGTCCGCGCCCTTGGTCCGGACGTGGTCCAGCGCCTGCCGGACGGTCAGGTGCCGGTCCACCGCGACCACCTCCGGTGTCATGTAGCGCCCCACGGAGCCCTCCGGATACCCCAGCAGGGCGGCGGTCATCCGGCGCTCGTGCGCGCTCAGCCCCGCCAGGACCCGCTGGACCACCTTGGCCGGGGCCTCGTGGAGCATGCGTACGCGGTCGTCCGGATCCAGCTCCTCGACCAGCTCGCGGAAGGCCGTGTCCCGCAGCCCCATCAGGATGGCCTGCTGGTCGACCGGCTCCAGTTCCTCGAAGACCTTGATGGCCTCGTTCTTGCCCAGGAGCCGGAAGGCGACGACCGCGTCGACGGCGTTCATCCGCGCCAGCTCGTCGGCGATGACATGAGGCGGGCGCTGGCCCAGCAGGAACTGGGCGTCCCGGAGGTTGTGGCGTTCGAGAGCGTCCTGGAGTTCGGTGGGCAGCTCGTCGTCGGAGAGTCGGACATGCGTCATGGCAAGAGTCACCTCGGCAGGCAGTGGGACGCGATGCTCTACTGCTCGGGACGCGTACCGACGCCGGCCCCCGCGTGGTGGAGATCAGCTGTGCCGACGCACAGCACGCCCCGGCCGTGAGGCGGTACGCGAGGTCCGACTGGGAGGCTCGCTCTGCACGGCGAACCGCCTCCTTCCCTCGCATGCGGGCACGTGAGCGAGGCACCGCCCCGGCGGGAAGGCTCTGCGCGGAGCCGACCCACCGGTGCGGTGCGGCTGATGTCAGGCTCGGGCGACCAGCGCGAAGCCCACGCCGGACGGGTCCTTCAGGGCGGCGACACGTCCCACACCGGTCACGTCGGTGGGAGCGGAGACGACCGTGCCGCCCAGCGAGGTGGCCGTCACCGTTGCCGCGTCGACGTCCCCGACGCCGAAGTGCAGGGCCCAGCCTGCCGAGTCCGCGGGCCCCTCGGTGATCCCGCCGAACTCCTCCGCGTCACCGGCTGCCGTGACGCGCGTGGCGTCACCTGCCGTCGGCGGCAGGGCCGTCCAGCCGAAGACCTGCTCGTAGAAGGCCGCGGAGCCGTTGACGTCCGGGGTGCTCAGCCCGAACCAGGACGGCGTACCGGGTTCGCGCACCAGACCTGACCCGGGGTGCTTGTCGGGCTCCCAGGCGCCGAAGAGGGCCCCGTCGGGGGCCTTGTACACGGCGGCACTGCCGGCGGCCGACACCTTCCGCGGGGGACTGACCACACGGCCGCGGGCCGCCTCCACCGCCTTCGTCGTCTCGACCAGGTCGTCCGTCATGAAGTAGACGCTCCAGCCCGCGGAGTGCTCTTCGCCCTCCTTGAGCTTGATCGCGCCCACGATCTTCTCCGAGCGCAGCGCGAAGTTCACGTAGCCGCCGGGCAGTTCGATGGCCTGCCAGCCGAACAGGGAGGTGTAGAAGGTGCGCGCGGAGGCGACATCGGGAGTGTCGAGATCCGCCCAGCACGGTGCGCCCGGAAGGTGGCGAGTGATCTTCATCGTTCTCTCCTCGTACCGCAGTGATCCGTCGTCGTCACGGTGAGCCGGCAAGCCCGAGGCTCAACTCGACCAGCGTGACGGTGCACGGCAGCGGGGCTCCAGCAAGAGGCGACAACTCGCGGATTCCTTCCACCGGTTGTGCCGACCGTGCCGGATTCACTCGCGGACGTCGCCGCGCTCACCGGATCGTCAGGTGTGGTCGGGGTACGACCGGACGGCGCGGCGCGTCTCGGGCACGCTGTCGCCGCCGGACTTCTCGGCTACCGTGTCCGCCGGCACGAGGGCGGCCATCGCCTCGGCGACGATACCGGCCGCCGGCACCGCGCACCCGTCCGAACGCTGGTGGTGGGCCCGCGCCGGCTCGCCGGTGCTCAGGCCCCCGAAGTGACCTCGTCTCGCTCGAACGTCATGCGCGCACCGCGTCCGTGGCCGAGCCGCCGCCGGGCAAGCTGGTCCGCCACCATCCGCGTAGTGACCGGCACGCCGGCGGGCAGACCCTCCAGCGTGGCGACGAGTGCGAGGCCGTGGGACTCTCCCGCGGTCAGCCAGCGCGACCTGCTCAGCAGTCGCTCTCCTCACCGGACTCGCCCGGACCGGACGGGACGACGGCCGCCGGGGATTCCGCCGGCCGGTGACCGGCTGGTGCGGGCAGCCGCAGACCTCGGTGGATGTCCATGGCGGCGGACGAGTCGTTGAGCGTGATGTAGTGCAGGCCGGGTGCGCCCTCGTCGAGCAGGCGCTGGGCGAGTCCGGTGGCGTGGTCCACGCCGATGCGGTGGGACGTGCGGGGGTCGTACTGCGCGGTCCGCAGCCGCATCGCGAGGTCGTCGGGAAACGCGGCGTTGCTGAGCCGGGCAAATCGGCTGATCTGTTCGTAGCGGGTGGCGGGCATGATCTCGGGGATGACCGGGGTGTCGCACCCGGCGGCGGCGAGCCGGTCGCGCAAGCGCAGATAGTCCTCGGCCCGGAAGAACATCTGGGTGATGGCGTAGTCCGCGCCCGCCCGGCACTTGGTCACGAAATGGCGGATGTCGCCCTCCCAGTCGGGCGAGCGCGGGTGCCGCTCGGGGAAGGCCGCCACGCCGATGCTGAAGTTGCCGCAGTCACGGATGAGTTCCACGAGTTCGGCGGCGTGGTTCAGCCCGTCGGGGTGAGGGATCCACGGCCCGTTCGGATCTCCGGGCGGATCTCCCCGCAGCGCGAGGACGTCACGGATGTCGGCGTCGGCGTAACGGCCGATGACGGCGCGCAGTTCGGCTGTGGAGTGGCCGACCGCCGTGAGGTGTGCGACCGGGCGCAGTGTCGTGTCCTCGGCGATGCGTTCCGTGAGGGAGGCGGTGCGTTCCCGGGAGGAGCCGCCCGCACCGTACGTCACCGAGACGAACGCGGGCCGGAGGGGCTCGACGCGGCGCAGCGCACGCCACAGGGTCCGCTCGCCCTTCGCGGACTTCGGCGGGAAGAACTCGAAGGAGTACGACCGGTGGCCGGACGCGATCAGTTCGGCGGGACTCTGCCGCACCGTCGGGACGGGCACGGGGCCCAGGGCGGTTGCGGTCATGGCCGGGCTCCCCCCGGCGGCAGGTTCGCCATCGAGCGGTCGGCTGCCACGTACGCCGTTGTCAGGAGGTCGCGCAGGAGGGCGGGGGAAGCGGTGTAGGTCTGGGTGCCGACGGAGGAGAGGGCGAGTGCGGCCAGGGCTGAACCCGCCTGCGCGCAGGCCACAGGGTTCTCGTTCTTCGCGAAGGAGGCCAGGTATCCGGCCCGGAACGCGTCCCCGACACCGGTCGGGTCGGCGATCGTCGCCCCAGCGACCGCGGGGACGTCGAGCACGGGCTCGCCGGCGCGTTCGATGCGGCTTCCCTTGTCGCCGAGGGTGGTCACCCAAGTGCCGACCTGCCCCAGGACGTCGGCGCGCGTCCAGCCCGACTTGGCGAGCAGCAGTCCCCGCTCGTATGCGTTGGTGAACAGGTGGTCGGCTCCGGCCACCAGTTCACGGATCTGCTCTCCGTCCAGGCGGGCGAGCTGCTGGGAGGGGTCGGCGATGAAACGGAGGGCGAGGGCGCGGCAGGCGCGGGTGTGGCGGAGCATCGCGGCAGGCTCGTCCGCGCCGACGTGGACGAGGTCGATGCCGCCGTGGTCGCTGACGACGTCAGCCAGTTCGATCGCCGCCGCCTCGGACATCGCGCCCGGGTAGAAGGAGGCGATCTGGTTGCCGTCCTGATCGGTAGTGCACAGGAAGCGAGCGGTGTGCCGGGTGGCCGAGACGTGGACCGCCGAGATGTCCACTCCCTGGTCGGCCAGTCGCCGGCCGTACCGGTCGAAGTCCGTGCCCACCGCGCCCACCAGGAGGGGACGGTGGCCCAGGGCGGCCAGCCCGTACGCGATATTGGCGGCGACGCCGCCGTCCCGGACCTCCAGGGAGTCGACCAGGAACGAGAGCGAGACGTGGTCCAGGCGGTCGGCAAGGAGTTGGCCGGTGATGCGGCCGGGGAACGTCATCAGGTGATCGGTGGCGATGGAGCCGGTGACGGCGATCCTCATGTCAGCACCCCGCCACGCGGCGCAAGGCGTCCGCCCGGTCGGTGCGTTCCCAGGTGAAGTCCGGCAGTTCGCGCCCGAAGTGGCCGTAGGCGGCGGTCTGGGCGTAGACCGGGCGGAGCAGGTCCAGGTCGCGGACGATGGCGGCCGGGCGCAGGTCGAAGACCTCCCTGATCGCCGTCTCGATGGCTTCGTGCGGCACGGTGGCCGTGCCGAAGGTCTCCACGAACAGACCGACCGGCTCGGCCTTGCCGATGGCGTAGGCGACCTGGACCTCGCAGCGGCGGGCGAGGCCGGCGGCGACGATGTTCTTGGCGACCCAGCGCATCGCGTAGGCGGCGGAGCGGTCCACCTTCGACGGGTCCTTGCCGGAAAAGGCGCCGCCGCCGTGGCGGGCCATGCCGCCGTACGTGTCGATGATGATCTTCCGGCCGGTGAGTCCGGCATCGCCCATCGGACCACCGACCTCGAAGCGCCCGGTCGGATTGACAAGCAGCCGGTAGCCCTCGGTGTCCAGCTTGATCCCGTCGTCCGCCAGCCGCGCGAGTTCGTGCTCGACGACGTGCGCACGGATGTCGGGAGCCAGCAGGTCGTTCAGGTCGACATCGGCGGCGTGCTGCGCGGAGACGACCACGGTGTCCAGGCGGGCGGCACGGCTGCCCAGGTACTCGACAGTCACCTGGGTCTTGCCGTCCGGACGCAGATACGGTGCGATGCCGTCCCTGCGGACCTGGGAGAGCCGGTACGAGAGCCGGTGCGCCAACTGGATGGGCAGGGGCATCAGTTCGGGAGTCTCGTCGCAGGCGTAGCCGAACATCAGCCCCTGGTCGCCGGCGCCTTGCGTCGCCAGAGCGTCGCCGTCCTCGCCGGACGGGTCCACGCCGAGCGCGATGTCGGGGGACTGCGCGCCTATCGACACGGAGACGCCGCACGACCGGCCGTCGAAGCCTTTCCTGGACGAGTCGTAGCCGATGTCGAGGACGGCCTCGCGGACCAGGCCGGGGATGTCCGCGTACGCGGTGGTGGTGACTTCCCCGGCGACATGGACCTGGCCGGTCGTGATCAGGGTCTCCACGGCAACCCTCGACCGCGGGTCCTCCTTGAGGAGGGCATCGAGGATCGTGTCGCTGATCCGGTCGGCGATCTTGTCGGGGTGTCCCTCGGTCACGGACTCCGACGTGAACAGGCGGCGGGGCATGGCTCTCCCTGGGTCGCAGCGGCTGCTGACGGGTGGTCGGACGTGCTTGTGGTGGCTGGGGCCGGGCCGGAGAGCTCCCCCGGGGGATGTGGGAGCTCTCCGGCCGGTGGGAACGCGGACCGGGCCGACGGGGCCGAAGTCCGGCCTCTGCCGCCGACGGGCAGGGGCATCGGCGGGGACTGCCCTCCGCGTTCCGTACAGGGGGCGGGGCCGCTATCGGCTTCCGCCAGGCAGGGCGGCGACCGCCCGGGCGAGGGTCACCACGCGCTCGGCCTGGACGCGGGCCGCGTTGCGGGTGACGTCGCCGACCGGTGCGGTGCCGCCGGCGTCGTGGTGCGCGGTTCCGTAGGGGTTCCCGTCGACGAACTTGTCCGGGTGGGTGAAACCGGGGGCGACGACGATTCCGCCGAAGTGGTGGAAGGAGTGCATCAAGGCCAGCAGAGTGGACTCGTTGCCTCCGTGCGGGCTGCCCGTGGAGGTGAAGCCGCTGTAGACCTTGTCAGCGAGTTCGCCCTTTCGCCACGCGCCGCCCAGGGTGTCGAGGAACTGCTTGAGCTGGGCGGACACGTTGCCGAACCGTGTCGGCGACCCCATGAGGACGGCGTCGGCCCACACGATGTCGTCGACCTGGGCCTCCGGGATCCCCGCCGATGCCGCCGCGTGGGCGGCCCAGGCCGGATTGGATTCGATCGCGTCCCGAGGTGCCAGCTCCCGCACCTTGCGCAAGCGGACCTCGGCGCCCGCCTTCTCCGCCGTCTCCGCGATCTCGTGGGCGATGTCGGCGACATGGCCCGTGGAGGAGTAGTAGATGACGGCGACCTTCACCGCGTCCTGGTCCGCATCCTTCATGGCGGCGGTCACCAGTCCGCCAGGTGCAGGATCTTCACCGGCTCCTCGGTGCCCGTGTCGGCGTCGGCGGCCGGGTGGGCGAAGGCCCGGTTGTAGTACACGAGCGGTGTCCGGTCGTTCGTGTAGGTATCCACCACACGGCCGACGAGGATGCTGTGGTCGCCCGCGTCGAGGACGGCGTGCATCGAGCAGGCGACGCGGACGCAGGCGCCGTGCGCTCCGGGCAGCCCCAGTTCGCAGGGCTCCATGTCGTCGCCGGCGAACCGGTCGACCCCGGACCGGGCGAAGCGCAGCGCGACCTCGTCCTCGCCGTGCGCGAGTACGTTGATCAGGAAGCGGTCGGCCGCGGTGAACGCCTCGTGCGTGCTGGCGGACTTGTTCAGGCAGACCAGGACGAGGGGCGGGTCCAGGGAGACGGATGTGAACGAATTGGCGGTGAATCCCCAGCGCGTGCCCGTGCCATCGATTGTGGTCACGACGGTCACCGGTCCGGGGACCCGGGCCATGGCCTGGGTCAGGGCGGTGCGTTCCATGGTGTCAGCTCCGGTTCAAGGTGGTCAGGGCTGGAGCCGGCTCACGCGCCACCCGTGGTCCTGGCGGTCGTAGCGCAGCCGGCGGTGCAGTCGCTCGGAGTCGGCGCACCAGAACTCCACGGTGGCCGGCGCCAGCCGGTACACGACGAAGCGGTCCGGGCGGGGCAGCGGGGTGCCAGCGGCCTCCAGGCGGGCCGCTTCGGCGCGCAGGGCGGCCGCTGCCGCCGTGCCGTCGAGCGGTTCGCTCTGCCGGGAGAGGGAGGACATGGGGTGCAGGGGGACCGGGCGGCCGGACCAGAAGGCGTCGGACGCGGCGTCGCTCAGCTGTGCCACCGGGCCGGAGACGATGAGCTGCTGACCGGTCTCGCGCCAGTAGAGCAGGCCGGAGGCCCATCCAGTGGCGGCCAGTTCGCGGCCCTTCTGGCTGGTGGTGTGGCTGGCGAACGCCAGTCCGCGGTCGTCGGCCTCGGTGACGGCGACGATGCGGTTGGAGGCCCGTCCCCGGCTGTCGGCGGTGGCCAGGGCGAGCGAGCGGGGTTCCCGCACGCCGTACGCGGTCGCCTCGGTGATCCACTGGTGGATCAGAGGCATGGGGTCGGGCGGTGGGTCGTCGTACTCGGGGAAGGGGATGCCGACCTCGCCGGTGAGGCTTTCGAACTGGCTGGTGTTCACGTGGTCCTCGCTAGACGTAGATGGTGCCGCGGGCTGCGATGGCGCCGTGGCCGCCGACATGCACGCTCCGGACGTGCTCACCGGTGCCTTCCGCGGTCGCCAGCATGAGCGAGGGACGGCCCATCTCGACCCCCTGGAGGATGCGGAGCCCTTCCCCGTACGTACTGAGCCCGTGCCGGGCCAGGTGGACGGCGAGCGGGCCGGCGGCCGATCCCGTCGCAGCGTCCTCCACCACCCCGTAGGCGGGGGAGAACATACGGGTCCGCCACCGGGTGCCCTCGCCGGCGAAGCAGTTGGCCGCCATGTCGGGGAACCGGCCCAGGGCCCGGTGGTCCGGGCGGAGCGCCGACAGCGCGGCCACGCTCTCGAGCCCCACGAAGACGTGCCGGGGGCCGTTGCGGTAGACCTCGACCGGTGCCGTGGACTCCGCGACCCCTAACGCCTCCAGGAGCTCGGCGCTGTACTCGTACGGCTGCCACGTGGGTACGGGCTGTTCCATCCGCACCGCCGGCACGCCGTCGTCGTCGCGCAGCCGGAACGGGACGAGGCCCATGCCGGTCTCCAGGAGCAGCCGCTCCTTCTTCATGGTGTGGGCGAGGGCCACCGCCGTACCGAGCATGGGGTGACCCGCGAACGGCAGCTCGTTGACGGGGGTGAAGATGCGGATCCGCGCGTCACCGCCCTGCTCCGGCGGCAGGACGAAGGTGACCTCGGAGAGGTTCATCTCCCGGGCGATGCGCTGCATCGTCTCGCCGCTCAGGTCCGCGGCGTCGAAGAAGACCGCCACGGGATTGCCCTGGAGCGGCCGGCGCGCGAAGGCATCCACCACTATGTATTCGTGCACGGTGTCCCTTCCCCGGGTATGGAGGCGGCCGGTGCAGCCGATGGCGCGAACACGGGGCCGAGGCCCTGCAGTTCGCGGAGTGCGTACACGCCTTCGACCGTGGCCTCGACGTCGAATCCGGTCCGGTGGGTGGGCGGACGGCCGATCAGTTCGGCGGCGCGGTTCGCCGGGAGGCCCGCCGGACGGTCCGACTCCCAGAGCATGACCGCGCCCCAGCGGTTCCGCGGCCGGTCGGCCATCCAGAGCTTCAACCGCAGGCCCGGGACTTCACGCCACGCGTCGACGGTGCCGTCCCGCAGGTGCTCGCGCAGGGAGTCGATGGTCTGCGGGGAGCCGTCGAGGTCCCACCAGGCGATGTCAACCCGCACGGTCGCACACCTCCCGGATGGTCTGCCCGACGATGCGCGGCCCGTCGACGGTCAGCACCGACTCCGCGTGGAACTGCATCGAGGCGAAACCCGGGCCGCGGAGCGCGTGCACATGGCCGGTGCCCTGGTCACGGCTCACCTCCACCGGCCCGATCCCCTCGATGTCGAGCTTGTCCTCGGTGCTGCGGGCGGCGAACGTGTTGTAGAAGCCCACGCGTTCCCGGGAGCCGAACAGGTCGATCTCCCGCTGCACGCCCTGGTTCGGGACCTCCCGGCGCACGAGGTCGAGGCCGAGGGACAGGCTGAGCACCTGGTGGCTCAGGCACACGGCGATGAAGGGCCGGCGCTGCTCCAGGAGCCCGTCGATCGCGGCACGGAGACGACGGATCTTGGGCGCCCCGGCGGCCCTGGGGTCGCCGGGGCCGGGCCCCATCACCACGAGGTCGTGGCCGTCGAACCGGTACGGCTCGTCGAAGCGGCTGACCCGCACCCGCAGGCCCTGGGCGCGGAGCTGGTGTCCGATCATCGCCGTGAAGGTGTCCTCCGCGTCGATGACCAGCGCGTTCAGTCCCTCCAGCCCGGTGACCGAGGGCCGGCGCCCGGCGGCGTCCTCCAGCCAGAACCGGGAGATGCCGCTGTTACGGCGGCTGAGGGCGGCGCGGACGTCCGGATGCGCCCCGAAGCGGCGCACGGGTCCGGTCTCCAGGGCGGCGAGCAGCCCGGCGGCCTTGGCACGGGTCTCCGCGACCTCCGAGACCGGATCGGAATGGCGCACCAGGGTGGCGCCCACCCCGATGCGGACGCGGCCGTGTGCGTCGATGTCGGCGGTGCGGATGAGGATGGCCGAGTCGAGCGAGCGCTCGCCGTCCACGTCCCGGCCGATCAGCGCGGCCGCACCGCTGTAGTAGCCGCGCCCCTCGGGTTCGTACTTCCGGATGACGCGTGCCGCGCTCTCCAGCGGGCTGCCCGTCACCGTGGGGGCGAACATCGTCTCGCGCAGGATCTCGCGCACGTCGCGGTCGGTCTGCCCCTCGATGAAGTACTCGGTGTGGGCCAGCCGGGCCATCTCCTTGAGGTACGGCCCCAGGACCCGGCCGCCGTCCGGGCAGATGCGGGCCATCATCTTCAGTTCCTCGTCGACGACCATGTACAGCTCGTCGGTCTCCTTGCGGTCCGCGAGGAACTCGGTGACACCCTGCAGCGTGGGGCCGGCGGGGGGATACCGGTACGTGCCGCTGATCGGGTTCATCACGGCCGTCCCGCCGCTCACGGAGATGTGACGCTCGGGCGTGGCGCCGACGAGGGTCTGTCGGCCGGTGTGGATGAGGAAGGTCCAGTACGCTCCCTGCTCGCGTTCCAGCAGGCGGCGGAAGAACGCCAGCGCGCTGCGGGGCGAGTAGTCGCTGATGTCCGCGACGAAGGAGCGCTTGATGACGAAGTTGGCACCCTCGCCTGTGCCGATCTCGTCGTCGACCACGCGCCGTACGGTCGCGGCGTACTGCTCGTCGTCGACGTCGAATCCGTGGGCCGTCACGGGGGTCGGCGTGTCCGGAAGCCGTGCGAGGAGCTCGGCCAGGGGCACCCTGGCCTGCTCGCCGATCGACAGCGCGACGACCGGTGCGCCGTCGTCGGGCGCCGTGAACCCCCGCTCGGTGATCTGCCGGTACGGCACCACGACCAGGACGTCGTGCTCTGTCCGGGGCGCGCCGGCGTCCGGCCCCCGGAAGGGGATGTCCGCCAGTGTCCCGTACAGGGTGACGTCCCCGGTCAGGACGTCGACGGTGTCCGGGAGGCCGGACTCCGGCCGGTGCAGCAGAGCGAAGGCGGCCGGCTCCAGCTCCAGGACGGCGCCGAGCAGGTCGCCCTGCTCCCGGCCGCTCACGCGAACACCTCCGCGGACAGAACGACCATCGCGCACCGCCGGGCCGCGTAGTCCAGGGCAAGTCGGTGGTGTTCCGCCGAGAAGTCGCCCAGGGCGTCGGCGGCCAGGAAGGGCTGGATGTCGTGGGTGAAGGCGTCCAGCGCCGTCGCCAGGACGCCGACGTGTGCGTAGACACCGCAGAGGACGAGCTGGTCGCGGCCCTCGGCCCGCATGCGCCGCAGCAGCTCGGAGCGGAAGAAGGCGCTGTAACGCCATTTCGTGAACGTCCAGTCGCCCTCGGCGGGCGCCAGCTCGGGCGTCACCGCGCGGTCGGCGGGGTCGGTGCGCATGCCCGGCCCCCAGAAGTCCTTGAGCAGTCCGCGCTCCTCGTCGGTCATCCGGCCGGGCTGCGCGGTGTACGCCACCGGGACGCCGGCGGCGGCACACCGCTTGCGCAGCTGGGCGGTGTTGTGGACGAGCTCCGTGCGCAGCGGCTCCGGCAGGGCGTTCAGGAAGTAGCGCTGCATGTCGTGGACGAGCAGGACGGCGCGCTCCGGACGTGGGGTCCACTGCGCCAGGTTCTCGGGCAGGCTCTCGGCGGTGGGCAGCGGGTAGGGCGCGATGGGCGGTAAGCCGGCCATCGAACGGCTCCTTTCCAGTGATGTGGCCGAAACAGCGGTGCTCACAGAGCGTCGGACCAGGCGTTGACCAGGGAGACGGCCTGTCGTGAGTTGAGGCGGGGGTCGCAGAACGTCGTGTGCCGGTCGCTGACCGATCCGAGCGAGGTGGTGTCGGCGGCGCACTCGGTCACGTCGTCAGGGGTGGTCTCCAGGTGCAGTCCGCCGGCCACACCGCCCGCGGCCGCCACCGCGCGCCGGAATCCGGCGATCTCCCGTGCGAGGGTGTTCAGCAGGCGGGTCTTCTTCCCGCCCGGTGCGGTGACGGTGTTGCCGTGCATGGGGTCGCACAGCCAGATGACGGGATGCCCCGCGGCGCGGACCGCCGCCACCAGGGACGGCAGGCGCTCCTCGACGGCGTCGGCGCCCATGCGCGAGATGAGGGTGAGGCGGCCGGGCTCCCGGAGCGGGTCGAGTCGCTCGCACAGGGCGGTGATCTCTCCGGCGGTCATGGACGGGCCCACCTTGCAGGCCACGGGGTTCACGACGTCGGCGAGCATCTCGACATGGGCGCCGTCCAACTGCCGGGTCCGTTCGCCGATCCATGGCCAGTGCGTGGAACCGAGCCAGCGCCGACCGTCTCCGATCTGGCGGATCATGGGAACCTCGTAGTCCAGGAGGAGTGCCTCGTGGCTCGTCCACACCAGGGGTTCGATGCCCGGCCACGCGCGCAGGGCCGGTGCGCGCCAGCCCAGGTGCTCCATGATGTCGCCCGCCGCCATGTAGCCGGTGAGGATGCGCAGCGGGTCCGGCTGCCGCTTCTCCGGTTCGGGTTCCGGGCTGTTGACCATGTGCCCGCGGTACACGGGCAGGACGAGGTCGCCGGCCTGCTCGAAGGAGTTGGACCGCGGCTTGGCGAACTGCCCCGCGATGCGCCCGACTCGGACGACGGGCTTGCCGGTGACCATCTTCAGCGTGGTGGCCAGCAGGTCGAGCACGGCGGACTTCCGCCGTACATGCTCTGCGGTGCACTCCTCCGGGTCCTCCGCGCAGTCGCCCGCCTGCACGACGTGTGCTTCGCCGGCGGCGACGGACGCGAGCAGCGACCGGAGCGTGTGGACGTCGTCCACGCGGACCAGCGGCGGGCGGGAACCGAGGATCTCCCGCACGCGCTGGACCTGTGAGAGATCGTTCCATTCGGGTTGTTGCAGGGCTTTGGCTCTCTGCATTTCGGTTACTGCTTGTCCCACGACTCTGCCCCCCGTGAGGCGACGAGAATGAACGGCCGGATCATGTCGGTCCCCGTGCTCGTGCCGGTACCCTGTCAGGTCGGAATTCCCTCGCGCTCGACGCGTGGGACGGGGATTCCCAGGGACCGGAACTGCTGGCACGGGTTCATGAACTCGCGCTGCTGCTTTATCTTCCCGTTCTCGAACAGGAAGGAGTGGATGAAGTGGTTGCGGTAGAGGCCTTCGGGATATCCGGGGAAGAGAATCTTTCCCTCGCCGTCGCATTCGACCCAGAAACGGTTGGGGTCCTGGGTGGCGAAGATCTCGATGTTGGTCCAGGCCCAGTCGGGGAAGCACTTGAGCGACCAGACGGCGTGCTCGCCCAGCCGGTCGCGGCCCCGGATGACGATCGGCTCGCCGCTCTCCGTGGTCCACAGCCCGCCGATACCGTCCTCCGTGAAGAGGAGGTGCCGCCGGAGCCGGTCCTCACCTCGGGTGTTCATGTACTGCTCGACGACGGCGCGGTTGTGGGCGCGCAGCCCGATCTCGTCACTGGGTGTGCGGGGCTCTGCCATGGGTGTCCTCAGCTGTGGGATGGGGAAGGGACGGGGGCAGCCGTGCCTCCCGTCGGGGCGTCGGCTCAGACGATGAAGCTGATGTCGCGGGGGTCCTGGCCGACGAGGG
The DNA here is from genome assembly GCF_044768905.1 of Streptomyces sp. NPDC090994. Lineage (NCBI taxonomy): Bacteria > Bacillati > Actinomycetota > Actinomycetes > Kitasatosporales > Streptomycetaceae > Streptomyces > Streptomyces sp. NPDC090994. The sequence continues at coordinate 83,248 of NZ_JBIVWS010000017.1, read as the reverse complement.
CGCGGCCGTAGACCTGCTCGGGGATGCCCATGCCGAAGCCGGCGTGGCGGCTGCCGACGTTGATGTCGCGCCAGAGCCGCTGGAGCGGGTTGGCCTCGTTGAAGGCGGAGGAACCGTGCGCGGTCAGCAGGGTGTCGACGGCTTCCCGGCACAGCCGGCCGACCTGGGCGGACTCCAGCCGGTTGCGGGCCCGGACGGTCAGATCGATGTTCTTGCCGGCCCGGGCGTACTCGTCGACGGTGTCGGCGATGCGCAGGGCGATCAGCTTGGCCGTGTCGATCTTCGACGTGGCGTCGGCCAGGTCGAGTTGGAAGGTCGGCGACTGGGTCTGGTCGCGGTAGGTGGAGCCGGCGACGGGACGGGTCGGGCCCTTGTCGCGGACGTGGGCGAGGGCGGCCTCGGCACCGCCGATCAGCGCACCGATCAGGCCGATGGCGAACAGGCCGGTCAGGCTGTTGCGGTAGGGCAGATCGGCGTCGACGACACCGTCGGTCTCGCCGTTGAGGATGGGAACGTAGGGCACCAGACGGTGGCTCGGTACGAAGAGCCGGTCGGCGACGACCGTGTTGCTGCCGGTGCCGCGCATGCCGGCGAAGTGCCAGGTGTCCTTGATGGCGACCTCGCCGGCCGGCATCAGGGCGAACTGGATGTCGGGCCGGCCCTCGGCGGTGGGGGCGGCGATCAGGGCGCTGACCCACTGGGCGTGCAGGCAGCCGGAGACGTAGGCCCACTCGCCGCTGACGACGACGCCGCCGTCGGCCCGCTCGACGTTCTGCGCGGGCAGCCCCAGGACCAGGGCGCACCGGGCGTCGGGGTTCTCGCCCCACACCTCGTCGCCGGCGGCCGGCGGGAACAGCGATGCCACGAAGTTCCCGGCGTTCAGGACACCGGCTGTCCAGGCGGCGGAGCAGCAGCCGCGGCCGAGCGCGGTGGCGACCTCGAGGAGGGTGCGCATGTCCGTCTCGTAGCCCCCGAGCCGCCGCGGTGTCATCAGCCGCAGCAGACCCGCCTCGGTCATGGACGAGACGACCCGTTCGGGTACGCGCCGCTCGCGTTCGCAGTCGACGGCGTCTTCCCACAGCAGGGCCCGCAGGCCTTCGGCCCGCTTCACGAGTTCGGCGCGGTCGGGAGTCTCTACGGCGGAAACGGTCACCGGGTTTGACATTCCGAATCATTCCCTTCGGATTTCTCGGCCCTGGAACGCTAGGACACCGAAAACGACGGAGTCAAGGAAGTTTCCTCGGCGTACAGAGATTTCATATGCGCCGAAAAATGGCATGGCTGACCTGCGCGGCGGCTTTTCATGCCGCGTTCGATATTCAGATGTTCAGCGTGCGGAAAGACGCCGGCGCAGGTTCCCGACGACGACCCGCCCGATCGTGGCGGGGTTGAGCAGAATCGTCGGGGGCGAGAGGAGGGAACTGACTTTGACGAACTCCTGGGTCAGCGCCGAGTCGTGTTCCGCGGCGGTCATCAGCCAGCCGAAGTACGCGTTGAGGACGCGCACGGGCAGCGGCCGCGGGCCCGCCACCTCGGGCAGCGAGAGGTCGCTGCCGAGGGCCATCTGCCAGGCGACCTCGATGCGGCGGGCGGCCGTCTTGAAGAAGCGCCTGGGCAGAGGGTCCCTGCCCTGGGCGGCCAGGGCGTCCCGCAGCGCCTCGGCCTGCAGTGCGGCCGAGGACATCCCCTGGCCGTAGACGGGGTTGAAGCTGCAGAGGGCGTCACCGAAGACGAGCAGTCCGTCGGGGAAACGTTCCAGCCGCTCGTAGCGTCGGCGCACGCTCGCCGGATAGCGGTGGGCAACCGGGTCGTCGAGGGGTTCGGCGGCGCAGAGGACCTCGAAGACGTCCGACGGCAGGATCGGCTTGGCGAACTCCAGGAACTCGCCCGGGTCGGTGGGCGGGTGGTGACCGCCGTAGCCGATGAGCGTGAGCATCCAGTGGTCGTCGCCGTGCTGGAGGAAGGTCGCGCCGGTCGGCCGTCCGGGGGATGCGCCGACGATGACGACCTTCTTGCTGCCGAGGGCGCCCGGTTCCACCTTCAGGTTCTGGCTGACGTACTTGATGTCGATGGCGAGGCGGTCTTCCAGCGGCTGGCCGTAGCCCAGGTCCGCGAGCCAGCGCGTCGTGCGTCCGCCGCGACCCGTCGCGTCGACGACGAGGTCCGCGGCGAGCTCCCGCTCGTCTCCGCCGTCCCGGTCCACGACACGGGCGCCGACGACCCGTCGTCCGTCCGGGGAACCGATGAGCCCGGTCGCCTCGCACCGGTCGACGATCTCGATGTTCGGCAGTGCCCTCAGCCTCGCGCGTACCCCGCCTTCCAGCTGGGGGCGGTTCGGCTGGTAGGTGGGGACGGGGTCCCTGCGGCGGCCCTTCTGGCTGAGGAGGTGACCTCCCGGCGCGAAGTGCATCTCGTCGGGTTCCCGGACCACGGACACCCCGTCCGCCTCGAACTGCTCCAGCAGCCCGGGGAACGTCTCCTGGAGCCACTTGGTGCCGGCGGGCAGGATGGCGTGCGCGTGGCGGCCCTGCGGAACGCCCTTCCGGTTCTCGTCCGTCTCCGGCAGCGTGTCCCGGTCGATCAGCGTCACCCGCTCGAACGTGTCGGACAGCACCCGCGCGGCGAAAAGGCCACCGATACTCGCTCCCAACACCACGCAGTGGCTTCTCGCTAAACCGGGCTCTTCCGGATGACGTGGGCGTGCGGTCTCCTCTGGCATGCGATTCCTCCGCTGTGGTGGGGGGGATGCGGTAATGGCGCCGTGGCGGCGCGACGAGTCGGTCACTTGGCGCTGCTGCGAACATGTTCAACAAAACGGGGTTGTCACTCCGCTACGTCCGGTGGCGGACCGCCCTACGGCAATCTGACAAACTCGTGGACGACACCCGGTATTTTTTCGGCAAAGAATCCGTGCGGCGTCGGGGATTCCGTTCCACTGTGGAATTCTGCATTCCAGGCGCCCCTCCGCCGGAGCTGGCGTTCTGTCGTCAGTTCACCGGAGCGTCGGCGGGCCGAGTGAAGGTGCCCGTCGCCAGCCAGCACGCCGGGAGCGGCGCCACCGCGCGCCCGTATCCGATCCGCGGATCGTCGCCCGCGTACACCCGGGCGCTCCACCCGTGGCCGCCCATCCAGGACGTGAGGTCGTCGCGGGCGGAGAGCCAGGAGGCGCCCTGCTCCTCGACCCGCTCACGTACCGGCCTGCCCTCCTCTTCGAGCATGGCCGCCTTGAGGTGCTCCAGCATGAGCCGGCTGCCCGGAGCGGACAGCTCGCTGACACCGGTGAGGATCGCGTCCCCGGCGGCGTCCGTCAGGTACATCAAGAGCCCTTCGATCAGCCACACCGTGGGCTGCGACGGATCGAAACCCGCAGCTCGCAGCGGAGTCCGCCAATCCTCCCGGAGGTCCGCGGCCACCCCGTGGCGCTCGCACGCGAGGGGCAGGCCGGACCGCTCGATCAGCGCGTTCTTGAACGGCGTCATCTCCGGCAGGTCCACCTCGAACCAGCGCGTCCCGGCCGGTAGATCCAGCCGGACGGTGCGCCCGTCCACGCCCGCGGCCAGCGTGACGACCTGCCGGACACCGCGCCGGGTCGCGGAGATCACCTCGTCGTCGAAGAACCGGGTGCGCACCGCGAAGTACGTGGGGAAGCCGGCCGCGCTGTCGTGGGTCTGCTTGATCACCTCGGCCACGTCCGCCAGCACCGGGTCCTCCGCCAGGGCCGAGAGCATCGCGGCGGCGAGCGGATCCCGGAACAGTGCATCCGGACGGTCGCTTTCCAGTTGTCGCATCCATGCGACGAACAGTGCGGTCTGTCCGACCCCTATCGAGGGCGTTTGCAATTCGACCACCAAATCCTCCCCAAGACGAACTAAAATTGACTCAAAGAGGCGACTCCGCGTCGGCGTCCGAGCGCCTGAATCGCCTGTCGGAGTGGCTTGCACGTTTCCTTGGCGGATGGAGCCTGAAAGAGAGCGAGGCAGGAACTTGTGGCCGTCCTCGGAACGTGTCAATGATGCACGACTCTCCCCGTTGAGCGGTGAACTGATGGAATTCTGCGGGCCTCTCCGGCTGCGATGGTAGCGTGATCTGCCGTATCTTCAGCTTTATTCCACGGAGCAGGCCCCGACTGAAGGATGAGTGCATGCTCGACACTCTGGACCGTGCCCTGATCCACGCGCTGCACATAGACGGCCGCGCGCCGTTCAGCCAGATCGCCGCCGCCCTCGACGTCTCCCCCCAGACCATCGCCCGCCGCTACCGACGACTGCGCGACGAGGCGTCGTTACGGGTCGTCGGACTCGCCGACCCCCACCGAGCCGGCCAGACCCAGTGGCTCGTCAGACTCACCGCCGCGGCGAGCTCCGCACAGGACCTGGCCCAGGCCCTGGCCCGGCGGCCGGACACGTCGTGGGTCAAACTCACCTCCGGCGGCACCGAGATCGTGGCGGTCATCCACACGCCTACTGACGCCGCCGTCGGCAACTCCCTGCTGCTGCGTGACATCCCGCGCACGAACAACATCACCGCCGTGTCGGCCCACTGTCTGCTGCACATGTACCTCGGGGGCCCCACCACCTGGCGCCGGAGCGCCGACACCCTGACCGAGGAGCAGCAGCGCCTCCTCAGCTCGCACGAGGTCGCCGACACGGCGTACGTCGCCGTGCCCCGCCAACTGAGCGACTCGGACGCGGATCTGCTGGTCGCCCTGCAGAAGGACGGGCGCGCCAGCCACGCCGAACTCGCCCAGGCGACCGGCTGGTCCCCCGTCACCGTCGCACGCCGCCTGGCCGACCTGCATGCGGGCGGAGCCATCTTCTTCGACGTGGAGGTCGATACCGGGCTGTTCGGCGCCAACACCCGGGCACTGCTCTGGATGTCGGTGAGCCCCGCGCAGCTGGAGAACGTGGCGACGACCCTGGCGGGCCACGACGAACTGGCCTTCGTCGCCGCGACCACCGGCCCCACCAACCTGGTGGCCCAGGCGCTGTGCAAGGACCCGGCCGACCTGCACCACTACCTCGCCCGTCGGCTCGGCTCCCTCGATGCGATCCACACCCTCGAGACCAGCCCGGTACTGCAGAACGTCAAGGCGGCGAGTCCGATCATCACGGATCTCGCCCGCAACCGGCGGTCCGCCCCGGCCACGCGCACGCGGTCGTGACGTCCCTCGCCCCGTTACGGGCCGGCGCGGCCGGACATACCGATGCGGCGGCCGCGAGGCCGCCGCATGGACCGCTCCGGCCGGTGGGCCGGTCAGTGCTGCGCCCCGGCGCTGTCCGGAGCTCCCTTCTCGACCATCTTCCGGCTGGTGAGGAAGCTGACCACCACCAGCGCCACGGCGACCCAGAAGGCGACCTCGATCGCGTGCAGCGAGGCCGACGCCCCGCCGGACGCCGCACTGTTGAGGTAGACGCTGCCCAGGACGGCGACGCCGAGGGTGGCGCCCAGCTGCTGGACCGCGTTCAGCAGCCCGGCGGCCGTCCCGATCTCCTGAGGCTTCAGCGGGTGCAGGGAGATGCTGAAGAACGCGGGGCTGAAGAGGCCGGCGCCGACGCCGATGACGCCCAGTGCGACCAGCAGCGGCGTGGGGTACGCCGAGGGGTCGGCCGAGCGGTACACGGCGATGGCGGCCAGCGCTCCGGCCAGGAACACGGCGAGACCGAGGTACATCGTGCGGTGGCCGAGGCGCGGGATCAGATGGGCGCCGGCCACCCACGAGGCGACGGCCAGACCGACGGACCACGGTGCGAGCGTGAGACCCGCGTCGAGCACGTCGATGCCGAGCCCCAGCTGAAGCTGCAGCACGATGACCATCATCAGGCCGTTCGTCACCGCGAAGAAGCAGGTCGAGGTCACCAGGGCGGCCGGGAAGCTGCGGCGCGTGAACAGGCTCGGCTCCACCAGCGGGCTACGGCCGCTCGCGGCCACCCCACGCTGGTGCAGCGCGAACACGACCATCACGACCAGACCGGCGACGATGGCCGCCCAGTGCCACCCGGACAGCGCGGAGATGTCGCCGTCGATGAGCGGGTAGACGACGGACCCGATACCGATCACGGCCAGGACCGTGCCGGTCAGGTCGAGGGTGGGGCGGTTGGGCGCGCGGTCCTCCAGCATCTTGGGGGCGATGGCCAGTACGACCACGGAGAGCGGGACGTTGACCAGGAAGACCGCGCGCCACGACGAGCCGAACAGGTCGGCATGGGTCAGAACGCCGCCGAGCACCGGGCCGCAGACAGCGGCCAAGCCCATCACGGGGCCGATGCTGCCCAGCGCCTTGGCCATCTCGCCGCCGGAGAACATGGTCTTGATCAGGCCGATGGTCTGGGGAATGATCACGGCCGCCGCCGCGCCCTGCACCACGCGGAAGGCGATCAGCAGGCCCACCGTCGGCGCCAGGGCGCAGGCGGCGGATGCCAGCATGAATCCGGTGATGCCGACGACGAACATGCGCCGTCGGCCGGCGATGTCACCCAGCCGGCCACCGGTGATCAGCAGCACCGCGAACGGGAGGGTGTAGGCCGTCGTGAACCACTGGACATCGGACACCGACCCTCCCAGGTCGGTGTGGATCGCGGGCGCGGCGACCTGAACGATGGTCGCGTCCAGCAGGTTCATGGCCTCACCGAGCAGCAGGGCGGTGAGCGCCAGCCATCGCCATCGGTACGCCGCCGTGGGAGTCGGCGCGAGCACACGCTCAGCAGTCATCGGAGTTCCTCTCCATCCTCGTCGATACATCGACCCGACTCCCCGGGGGCAGGGCATCGAGTTCGACCACGAGCCACAGTGGAGGCGCGGATCCGGCGGCTCCAGCCAGAGCGCGAGGATGGAGGATTTCTTCTGTCGGGGACGCATCCGGTGACGAAATCCCACGCGCCGTCCCGCGCACGCACCCGCTGTCCCCACCGGCGCGACGGCGGTGATCAGGCTGACGTACGGTGTGCGCTTCCTTCAGGCAGCCGCCTGGGATGGAAAAAATGCTCCAGTTCGAGGCCGTGACTGGAGGCGGCGCGCGTGCCGCCTCCACGCTGGGGATCCCTTGGTCACTTCCTGTGCACCAGGGCTTTACTTCCCTACGTTCTTCCTGCTCAGGAGCGTGAATGGCAGCCCTGCCCGCTACCCAGAGAGAAGTCCGCCTTGTCGCCGAGCCTGACGGTCTGCCGCGGCTGGAGGACCTCCGTGTCGTCGAGACGCCCCTGCTTCCGCCGGGGGGAGGCGAGGTGCTGGTCCGGAACCGTTTCTTCCACGTCTTCGCCACGCTGCGCATCCTCATCGCGGGCGCGACGCAGGACACGCCGTTCCCCGTGCTCAACACCGGCGACACCCTGGTCGGGGCGGCGATCGGCGAGGTCGTCCGAGCGCCGGAGGGCGGCACGGTGCGGCCGGGCGATCTGGTGTCGCACTGGCTGGGCTGGCGCGAGTACGCCATCGTGCCCGCGGCCGAGTGCACGCGTCTTGACGGCGAGGCGCTGCCCGATCCGATCGCCCATCTGGAGCAGGGCTGGACGGCCTACGCGGCGCTGACCCGAGGGGTCCGGCTCCGCCCCGGAGACACGGTGTTCGTCTCCTCCGGCGGTAGCGGAATCGGATCGATGGCCGGGCAGATCGCCAAGCGGCTGGGCGCCGGCCGCGTCATCGCCAGCACCAGCTCCCGCCAGAAGGCCCACCGTCTGGTGACCGAACTCGGCTACGACGAGGCCGTCGTCCGCGGCGCGGAGCCGCTCGCCGCACAGCTGGCGAAGGCCGCACCGGACGGCATCGACGTCTTCTTCGACAACGTCGGCGGCGAACAGCTGCGGGCCGCTGTGGATGCGGCGCGTCCGGGCGCCCGGTTCGTCCTGGTCGGCGCCCTGTCCGGACAGCTCTCCGAGGACGGCACGGGCACGTCGGCGCCCGTCGAGCTGGACTCCCTGCCGCTCATCCACAAGCGGATCGTGATGCGCGGCTTCAGCTCGGACGACTTCGACGACCGTACGGAGTGGACCGAGCGGTTCACTGCGTGGCTCCGCGCCGGGGAGATGGTCTTCCCCCACGTACGGATCAAGGGCATCGAACACGCACCGCAGGCCCTGCTGGAGGTGATCGAAGGGCGGCACGTCGGTGCCGTCATCGTCGAGCTGTGACTCCGTCCCCAGCGCCGCGCTTCGTACGCAACGGCGGGCCGGCACAGGTTCCGCACCCCCGCCCGGCAGCCCCGCCCTCATCTCATACGCCGAGAAGGAGTACCCGTGCCTCGCGCCAGCACAGAAGTCCTCGACCTCCCCGTCGCCGTCCGTCCCGAGCCGGACGAGCTGATCCGGGCCGCCATGGAGTGGCACTTCCATCCCGGCACGGGTTCCCGGTTCTGGCTGGAACGGGCCAGGACTCTCCCCTTCGATCCCCGCAGCGACGTCCGCACCCACGAAGACCTCAGGCTCTTCCCCGACGTGGCGGCCGAACTGCGCGACGTCCGTGCCGAGGACCTGATCCCCCAGGGCTACGGCAAGCACCCCGACGTCGTCGGCGTCTTCGAGAGCGGCGGGACCACGGGAGTCCCCAAGCGGGTCGTCCTGCTCCGCGACTGGCTGGAGCGCATGCTCCACTGGAGCAACGCCAATCTCGACGCCCACGGTTTCCCCGGCGGGGTGAACTGGCTCGGACTCGTCCCGACCGGCCCGCACATCGTGGGCGAGTACTTCCGCAGGTCCGCGAGCAGCCACGGGAGCCACGGCTTCACGGTCGACCTCGACCCCCGCTGGGTGAAGAAACTGATCGCCGGCGGACGGGGCGCCGACGCCGGCGCCTACGCCGAACACCTCATCGACCAGGCCGGGCTCGTACTCCGTACCCAGGACATCGGCGTCCTGACCATCACGCCCCCGCTCCTTGAGCGCCTCGCCCGCCGGGACGACCTGGCCGAGCTGGTCAACGAGAAGGTCCGGGCCATCCGCTGGGGCGGCACCCAGCTGGATCCCGATTCGCGCTACCTCTACAAGACCGAGGTCTTCCCCAAGACGGTCCTGTGCGGCAACTACGGCAGCACCATGATCCTCGGCTTCGCCGGCGAGCGCCCGGACCTCCCGGAGGACTCCGGCTGCGTCTTCGACGCCTACAGCCCGTACGTGACGTTCTCCGTCGTCGATCCGGAGACGCTCGGGACCGTCGCGTACGGCGATCGCGGCCGCGTCCTGGTCCACCACGTCAGCAAGTCGTTCTTCCTGCCCAACAACCTGGAGCGGGACACCGCGATCCGGATCGAGCCCCTCGCCGGTCACATCGGCGACGCGGTGGCGGACATCGCCCCGGTCGAGACCTTCGAGGACGAGGCCGTGATCGAGGGGGTCTACTGATGGCGGAGCCCCGCACCCATCTCCTGCAGCTCGACGCCCTGGGGGCGCAGGGCGCGTACAGGGCCCGGAACCGCAGGACCGTGCACGACGTCGCGGGCCGGGAGGTCGCCGAACTGAGCCTGGTTCCCTCGCTGTTCGTCGAGCGCGCGATGAAGTCCCTGCACCGTGCCTCCCCTCTCGCGCTGGACGACCGGATCGGCATGATCGGCCGTGCCGCCCAGCTCTTCTCGACCGCCGTCCTGGACGGCCAGTCGGTCGAGGAGTACGAGTACCGGGTCAGCCGGGTCGGCGGGATCCCGATCTCCGAGGTGCGGGCCACCACCCGGGCGATCGCGGCCCGGCTGAGGAAGGTCCACCACAGCGTGGAGCACGCCAGGCCGGCCGGATCAGTGACGCGGTGGGACGACCCGCTGACCCGCACGGGCCGTGCGGTGTGGGCCCGGCGCGGCAGCGTCTTCGCCGTGCACGCGGCCGGCAACCACCCCGGACCGCACAGCCTCTGGCCGGAGGCGCTCGCGCTGGGCTACCGCGTCGCGGTCCGCCCCTCCCGGCGCGAGCCCTTCACCCCGCACCGGCTGATCACGGCGCTGCGCGGCGCCGGCTTCGGCGACGACCACGTGGTGCTGCTGCCGACCGACCACGCCACCGCGGACGCCGTGCTGCGCGGCGCCGATCTGGGGATGGTCTACGGAGGCGAGGACGTGGTGCGCAGCTACGCCACGGACGCGTCGATCCTCCCGCAGGGCCCGGGCCGTTCGAAGATCCTGCTGACCGAGGAGGTGGACTGGCGGGACCGCCTCGACACCATCGTCGACTCCGTGAGCGGCCATGGCGGCACCGGTTGCGTCAACACCACCGCCGTGTTCGTAGAGGGCGATCCGGCCCCGCTCTGCGAGGCGCTGGCCGAACGTCTGTCCTCGGTGCCCAGTCTGCCGCCGGAGGATCCCGGGGCGGTCTGCCCGGTGCAGCCGCTCGCCACGGCGAAGGCGTTCGAGGCTCACCTGTCGCACAAGGCGGCAGGCGCCAGGGCATGGCTGGGCGGCGACGGCATCGCCGACGAACTGGGGGACGGCAGCGCCGTCCTCCGGCCCGCGGTCCACCAACTCGACCGGCCCGATGCGCCGCAGGCCTCCGTCGAGCTGCCGTTCCCTTGCGTGTGGGTCGCTCCGTGGACGCGGGAGGCGGGCCTCGCGCCCCTGCGGAACAGCCTCGTCCTGACGGCGATGACACACGACGACCGGCTCGTCGACGGACTGCTGGAAGAACCCTCGATCAGTAACGTGTACGTGGGAGACCACCGAACGTACTGGATGGAGTCCGGCATGCCGCACGACGGCTATCTCGCCGAGTTCCTGATGCGCTGCAAGTCGGTGATCAGGGACTGACCCGTTCCCCGTGGCGGCGAAAGGCTCGCCGCCACCGCCGAGGGGGGTGGACTCCCCCCTCGGCGTTCCGGGCGGCCGGGCCCGGATCACGACCGAGCGGAGCACCGACGTGTGCGGGCGTCGCCACCGGCGACTTGCCACGCCCTGCCACGTGGTGCGTGAAGGATGGTGTGCGCATGCTCGACGACCTCGATCGCGCCTTGATCCATGCGCTGCACATCGACGGACGTGCCTCTTTCACGCACATGGCGAACGTGCTGAGCGTGTCCCCGCAGACGATCTCCCGCCGCTACGAAAGACTGCGCGAACACGCCGCGCTCCGCGTCGTCGGACTGCCCGACCCCCAGCTGACCGGCCACGAACAGTGGCTGCTCCGCCTGACCTCGGCCCCCGAGACGGCACTCGATCTCGCCCGCGCCCTGGTCCGACGCGAGGACACGTCGTGGGTCTACCTGACCGGTGGCGGTACCGAGATCGTCGCCGTACTCGAAACACCCCTGGGCACGGCACACGGCCATACCCTGCTCCTGCACGAGCTCCCACCCAGCGTCGGGCTCACCGCCGTCTCCGCGCATCACCTGCTGCACGCCTACATCGGCTGGCGCACTCCGTGGCGCATGAGCGCCAACGCCCTCACCCTGCGACAGCAACGCCTGCTGAGAGGCACGAGACCGATGGGGTGCATCGAGTCCGCGCCACCAGGGAAGCACCGGCGAGTGCAGCTCTCACCCGCGGACCACGCCCTCATGCACGCCCTGAGACGGGACGGCCGCACCAGTGTCGGTGACCTCGCGGCCACCACGGGCCTGTCGCCGGCGACGGTGTCGCGCCGGCTGGACGACCTCCGCGCATGCGGAGCCGTCTTCTTCGACGTGGAACTCGACCCAGTGCTTCTGGGAGGCAGCACCAAGGTCCTGCTGTGGATGGCGGTCGCTCCGGCGCATCTCGACGAGGTGGCCACGACATTGGCCCGGCATGACGAACTCGCCTTCGTGGCCCATACGACCGGCCCTACCAACCTCGTGGCTCACGCACTGTGCGAGGACACCGCGGCTTTGTACCGCTACCTCACCCACGGTCTGGGCACGGTGAAGGCGATCCGCACCCTGGAGACGGCCCCTGTCCTGCGGACCCTCAAAGCGGTGGGGACGATCTCCTCCGGGCCGCCGTCATACCGCCACGGGTAGCCGGCGCCGAGCGCGCCGGCAAGGCCGGGGCGCTGACGGTGTGCGGGGCCACGGTCATCTCGATCGGCGCGGGCGTGGCGCCGCCACGACCCGCGCCACACCGGACTCACCTGGTTCGCCGACGCCGGCGCCGCGCTCACCGCCCACCTGACCGTGGTCCGCGCCCCGAAAACCCTGCCGACCCTGCCGACCTTGCCGGCAGGTCCCCGCCGCGCCCGCCAGACCGCCTGGTCCCCCCATGGTCCCCGGGGCATGCGGCAGAGGGCCCGCCGGATTGCTCCGGCGGGCCCTCTGCTCCGCGACTGTCTCCAGTCGGGACGACAGGATTTGAACCTGCGACCCCTTGACCCCCAGTCAAGTGCGCTACCAAGCTGCGCCACGTCCCGTTGCCCGCCTGACCTGGGGTTTCCCCGGGCGGGCGTGCAGGAAAACCATACCGCACTCGGGCCGGTGGTCGCGCATCCCTTTCCCGTACCGCACCCGGCACCACTTGACCTCAAGTTAGGTCGAGGTCGCACGCTCGTCCGTATGACGAAGACGACCGAGGAACGCGGGCGTACTCATGGGTACGCCGACCTGCCGGGCCTGATGGCGCGGATGACAGGGGACGAGAAGCACGGGCCCGCCGCGACGTCCACCCTGGACGTGCTGTGGGTGCTGTACGACCGGGTACTGCGGGTCGGCCCGGAGCGCGGGGACGACCCGGCGCGGGACCGGTTCCTGCTGTCGAAAGGGCACGGGCCGATGGCGTACTACGCCGTGCTCGCCGCCAAGGGCTTCGTGCCCGTGGACTGGCTGGACGGCTTCGGCTCCTACGACTCGCCGCTCGGACACCACCCCGACCGGACCCTGGTGCCGGGGGTGGAGATCGGCAGCGGTTCGCTGGGGGCACGGGCTGCCGATCGCGGTCGGCGTGGCACTGGGACTGCGCGCCCAGGGGCGCGGTGAGCCCCGGGTGTGGGTGCTGACCGGGGACGCGGAGCTGGACGAGGGCAGCAATCACGAGGCGATCGCCTTCGCCGGGGCCGCCGGCCTGGAGCGGCTGCACACCGTCGTCGTCGACAACGCCTCCGCCCGGCACGCGCGGCCCGGCGGCATCGCGGCCCGCTTCGAGGCCGCGGGCTGGTCGACGGTGACCGCCGACGGCCGGGACCACGAGCAGCTGTACGCGGCGTTCACCGCGCCGCATCCGGGCCGCCCGCACGTGGTGGTGGCCCGGGTGGAGCCGAAGTCCGCCTGAACTCCCCTTCGGAAGGAACTCCCATGGACACCATGCGTGACCGTTTCGCCCCTGTCGTCTCCGGGCTGCTCGACGAGGATCCGCGCGTCGCCGTGGTCCTCGCCGAGATCGGCGCGGACGGCTTCGCGGAGGCCGGACGCCGCCACCCCGACCGGGTGATCAACGTCGGCATCCGCGAGCAGCTGCTCGTCGGTGCCGCCGCGGGGCTGGCGCTGACCGGGCTGCGGCCCGTCGTGCACACCTTCGCCAGCTTCCTCGTGGAGCGGCCCTTCGAGCAGGTCAAGCTGGACCTCGGCCATCAGGACGCGGGCGCGGTGCTGGTCAGCGCCGCCGCGTCCTTCGACTGGCCGGCCGGCGGATACACCCACATGGCGCCCGGTGACGTGGCGCTGCTCGACACCCTGGACGGCTGGACGGTGCACGTGCCCGGGCATCCGGACGAGGCCGAGACCCTGCTGCGGCACGCGGTCGCCGCCGGGGACGACAAGGTGTACGTACGGCTGTCGGTGCAGTCGAACGCCGACGGGCTGCCGGTCGACGGGGAGCGGTTCCGTGTCCTGCGCGAGGGCGGCTCGGGCGTGGTCGTCGCCGTCGGGCCGGTGCTGGACGGCGTGCTCGCCGCCACGCAGGGACTGGACGTCACCGTGCTGTACGCCACCACGGTCCGCCCCTTCGACGCCGGGGCGCTGCGCCGGGCCGTGCGGGCGGCGCGGGCGGACGTGGTCCTGGTCGAGCCGTACCTCGCGGGTACGTCGGCGGCGGCCGTGAACGAGGCGCTGTCCGACGTACCGCACCGGGTGCTGGGCCTGGGGGTCGGCCGGCGCGAACTGCGGCGGTACGGGCTCGTCGAGGAGCACGCCGCCGCGCACGGACTGGACGCCCGGTCGCTGCGGGAGCGGATCGGCGGCTTCCTCGGGGCGGCGGCGGGGAGCTGACCCCGGGGGACGTCAGCCGGTGGGCGGCAGGCCCAGCCGGGGGTGGCTCTCCAGCAGGGCGGACGGGGCGGCCTGGCGCCAGGAGTCGGCGAGGATGTCCCGCAGCTCGTCCTCGCCGTCCAGCGCGGCCAGCCGGGCCCGCACCCAGGCGAACTGGGCCTCGTGCCCGGCGATCCAGAACTTGTCCGGCTCGGCGAGGACCAGTTCGTCCCGCTCCTCCTTGGGGCAGCGCACGGCGATGGACGTCTCGTCCTCGGGCAGCGTGGCGAACATCTTGCCCGCGACCCGGAAGGTCGGCATGCTCCAGGCGATCTTCTCCGTGGTGTCCGGCAGGGACAGGGCGATACGGCGTACGTCTTCGGCGTCCGGCATGTCAGGCACCGTAGCCCGTGCCACTGACAGTCGGCCGGGGACGGCTGCCCGCCGGTCCTGGTCCCGCGCCACCGACGGTTTTGCGCAGGGCGCATATCCTTGTGCTCGTGACGCAATTCTCCGATGACCTCGACGGTCTCGTACGCGCCCGGATCCGCGCCCTGCGCGTGGCGCAGGGCTGGTCCCTCGACGAGCTGGCCGGCCGCGCCCGGCTCAGCCCCTCCACGCTCAGCCGCATCGAGAACGGCCGGCGCCGCCTCGCGCTGGACCAGCTCGTCACCCTCGCCCGCGCCCTGGACACCTCCCTCGACCAGTTGGTCGAGACCGCCGCCGACGACGTGATCTCCAGCCCGACGATCGACGCGGCCCACCACCGGATGCGGTGGGCCGTCCGCGCCGACCCGGGGCTGAGCGTCGTACGCCAGCGCCTGACGGACCCGCCGCCCGACAGTCCCGCGCGCATGCGCGCCCATCCCGGCCGGGAGTGGCTCGTCGTGCTCTCCGGCACCGCCGTCCTGCTCCTGGGCGACCGGCGCATCCGGGTGGAGACCCACCAGGCCGCCGAGTTCCCGACGATGCTCCCGCACGCCCTCGGCGCCGAGGGCGGGCCGTGCGACGTCCTGGGCATCTTCGACCGTGACGCCCGCCGCGGCCACCAGCGCGCCGAGACGGAGGAGGACACCGGACGCCCGTCTGCGTGAGGGCGGGGCCGCGGACCAGGGCTTCTTGCGTGCCCGGCACGCCGGGCGGCCATCGTCCTGCCCTCCGGGAAGCGACCGCGCGGTCCGCCGACGGTTCTCCTGGCGTGGCCGGTATGACACACATCTGCCCGCCCGCGCACCACGACTCCGACGCCCAAGCGGAGATCCTCGACCTGGACGCCGAGGTGCTCACCGCCCTCGACCGGCTGCTCGACACCGACGATCCGCACCGCCTCCCGCGCCGCGACGACCTGACGGTGCGGACCGAGCGCATGGTGCGGGCCGCGCGGCGCGCGTCCTGAGCCCGGCTCAGCCGGGCGGTCCGACGTGCTTGAAGTACAGCGTCGTGGGCCGCAGGACACCGTGCGGGTTCGCGGCGTAGTCGGGGATCACTCCGGCCCGGGTCCAGCCCGCCGAGCGGTAGAGGTGTTCGGCGGGGCTGTCGGTCTCGGTGTCCAGGTGGAGCAGGGTGATGCCGGCCTCGGCGGCGGCCCGTTCGGCGGTGTCCAGGAGGGTGCGGCCGAGGCCCCGGCCGCGGGCGCGGGGGTGCACCATCAGCTTGACGAGTTCGGCGCGGTGGCGGCTGTTGGGCTTGTCGGGCAGGACGAGGCCGACGGTGCCGGTCACCCGTCCGTCCTCGCGCGTCACCCACACGGCGAGGCCGCCGGCGGCCACCGCGTCGGCCCGCGACCGCCACCAGGCGAGGGCCTCGGCCCGGTCGAGCGGGGCGAGGAAGCCGACCGAGGCGCCGCCGCGCACGGTGTCGGTCAGCAGGTCGGCCAACTCCCCCGCGGCGTCGGCGAGTCGGGGCGCGTCCAGGCGGGTCGCCGTCACGGCAGCACCACCGCCAGCACGTACCGCGCGTCGCCCGGCCCGGGGCAGCGGAACCGGGTCGGCCCCCAGACCCGCAGCCGCAGACAGTCACCGGCGTCCAGGCGGTGCGCGGTGTCCTGCGCCGTCACCTCCAGCTCCCCCTCCAGCACCCAGATGTGCTGCTCCAGACCGGGCACGGGCGGCCGGTCGTACGCCAGGTCGGCGCCGGCCGCGAGCCGGCCCTCCACGAGTTCGCCGCGCAGCCCGGCGTGCGGCGGGGACACCGACCGGCGTACGAAACCGGCGGCGCGGTCCGTCCAGACCTGCTGGTCGGCGGCCCGGACCACGGGAGCGGGCCGGGCCTCGACCTCGCCGAGCAACTGGGACATGGTCCGTCCGTGGACCGCGCACAGGCGGTTCAGGAGGGCGGCGGTGGGGCTGATCTCGGCCCGCTCGGCACGGGAGAGGGTGGAGCGGCTCACGCCGGTGCGTTCCGCCAGTTCGTCCAGGGACCAGCCGCGTTCGGCACGCAGTTCGGCCAGGCGGGTGCCGAGCCGGACGTCCACCGGGTCCGGGGCCGTCCCGTCAGTACGCTGTCTCATATCCGGGACACTATCCCGGATATGAGACAGACATGTTACGGGACGCTCACTCCCGCGCCGCCGTCTCCAGCGCGTCCAGTACCGGGCGGATCAACGGGTGCTCCTCGGCGCCCCGGCGTACGGCCGCGAAGACCCGGCGGGTGGGCGCGACCCCGTCGACCGGGCGGACGACCACGCCGGTGAGGTCCATGCCGCGCAGCGCCGAGCGCGGGACGAGGGCCACGCCCGCCCCGGCCGAGGCGAGGGCGACCACCGCGCGGAAGTCGTCCGAGGAGTGCTCGGGGCGGGGCTGGAACCCGGCGCTCTCGCAGGCCAGCATCACCACGTCGTGACAGGGGTTGCCGGGGTACGGCCCGATCCACGGGTCCTTGGCCAGCTCCGCGAGCGGCACCTCGGCGGCGTCACCGAGCCGGTGGGTGACCGGCACGACCGCGTCGAACGGCTCGGCGTACAGCGGGACGTGGGTCAGCCGCGGGTCGTCGGCCGACGGCGCCCCGCGGTACTCGACGGCGACGGCCACGTCGACCTGCCGGTCCAGCACCATCGGCACGCTGGCGTCGCCCTCGGCGTCCTGGACCCGCAGCCGGATGCCGGGCGCGCTGCGGGCGAGGCCGGTCAGCGCCGGCGCGACGACCTGGGCGATGCCGGTCGCGAACGAGGCGACGGTGACCGTGCCGGCCTCGCCCGAGGCGTACGCGGCCAGCTCGGCCTCGGCCCGCTCCAGCTGGGCGAGGACGGCGTTGGTGTGGCCGAGCAGGATCTCGCCGGCCGGGGTGAGCCGTACGCCCTTGGCGCCGCGCTCGACCAGGCGGTGGCCGGTCTCCTGCTCCAGGGCGGCGAGCTGCTGGGAGACCGCCGAGGGGGTGAGGTAGAGCGCGGCGGCGGCCGCGGTCACCGTGCGGTGGTCGGCCAGGGCCCGCAGGATGTGCAGCCGCCGCGCTTCGATCATGCCGTCGATTCTCCCAGCTCAGGCATCGAGTTCCGCCCGTGCCCCCACGAAGGCGTCCACCGCGCGGTGCACGTCCTCGGTGGAGTGCGCGGCCGACAGCTGCACCCGGATACGGGCCTGCCCCTGCGGGACGACCGGGTAGGAGAAGCCGATCACGTACACGCCGCGCTCCAGCAGCAGCTCGGCCAGCCGGCCGGCCCGCGCCGCGTCCCCGATCATCACCGGCGCGATGGCGTGGTCGCCGGGGAGGACCTCGAAGCCCTCCTCGGTCATCCGGCGGCGGAACAGCGCGGTGTTCTCGGCGAGCCGGACCCGCAGGTCGTCGGCGGACTCCAGGAGGTCGAGGACCTTGAGGGACGCGGCGGCGATCACCGGGGCGAGGGTGTTGGAGAAGAGGTACGGCCGGGACCGCTGGCGCAGCAGCGCGACGATCTCGGCGCGGGCGGCGACGTACCCGCCGGAGGCGCCGCCGAGGGCCTTGCCGAGGGTGCCGGTGAGGATGTCGACGCGGTCCATGACGCCGTGCAGCTCGGGGGTGCCGCGCCCGCCGGGGCCGACGAAGCCGACGGCGTGCGAGTCGTCGACCATGACCATGGCGTCGTAGCGGTCGGCCAGGTCGCAGATGTCGGCGAGCGGTGCCACGTACCCGTCCATCGAGAACACGCCGTCGGTGACGATCAGGCGCCGTCGCGCGTCGGAGGCGTCCTTCAACCGCCGTTCCAGGTCGGCGAGATCGCGGTTGGCGTAGCGGAGGCGGCGGGCCTTGGACAGGCGGATGCCGTCGATGATGGAGGCGTGGTTGAGGGCGTCGGAGACGACCGCGTCCTCGGGGCCGAGCAGCGTCTCGAAGACACCACCGTTGGCGTCGAAGCAGGAGGAGTAGAGGATCGTGTCCTCCTGCCCGAGGAAGGCGGAGAGCCGGGCCTCCAGTTCCTTGTGCACCTCCTGGGTGCCGCAGATGAAGCGGACGGAGGCCATGCCGTAGCCCCAGCGGTCCAGGGCCCGGTGGGCGGCGGCGGTCACCTCGGGGTGGTCGGCGAGGCCGAGGTAGTTGTTGGCGCAGAAGTTGAGGACCTCGCCGGGGCGGCCGCCGGCGGTGACGGCGACGGTGGCCGACTGCGGGGTGCCGATGACGCGCTCGGGCTTGTGCAGTCCGGCGGCGCGGATCTCGTCGAGGGTGGCGCGCAGGTCGTCGCGTACGGAGTCGAACATCGAGGGCTCCAGGGAAGGATCGGGGGTGTCAGACGGTCCAGTCGAGGACGACCTTGCCGCCGCGTCCGCTCGCTGCGTCGGCGAACGCGGCCTCGTGGTCGCGGTGGGAGTACCGGCCGGTGATCACGGGGGCGAGGTCGAGGCCGCCCTCCAGCAGCACCGACATCGCGTACCAGGTCTCGAACATCTCCCGGCCGTAGATGCCCTTGATGGTGATCATCGAGGTGACGACGCGGGCCCAGTCGACCGCGAACTCCTCGGACGGCAGGCCCAGCATCGCGATCCGGCCGCCGTGGGTCATGTTGGCGAGCATGTCGCGCAGCGCCTCGGGGCGGCCGGACATCTCCAGGCCGATGTCGAAGCCCTCGCGCAGGCCCAGTTCCCGCTGCCCGTCCGCGATGGCCGCCCCGGTGACGTTCAGGGCGAGGCTCGCGCCGACCTCGCGGGCCAGCTCCAGCCGTTCCTCGCTGACGTCGGTGACCATCACGTGGCGGGCGCCTGCGTGCCGGGCCACGGCGGCGGCCATCAGGCCGATCGGCCCGGCGCCGGTGATCAGGACGTCCTCGCCGACCAGCGGGAAGGACAGGGCGGTGTGCACGGCGTTGCCGAACGGGTCGAAGATGGCGGCCACGTCGAGGTCGACGGGGGCGCGGTGCACCCACACGTTGGCCGCGGGCAGCGCGACGTACTCCGCGAACGCCCCGTCCCGGCCGACGCCGAGCCCGACGGTGGACCGGCACAGGTGGCGCCGTCCGGCCAGGCAGTTGCGGCACTTCCCGCACACGAGGTGGCCCTCGCCGCTGACCAGGTCGCCGGCCGCGATGTCGGTGACGTCCCGGCCGGTGGCCACGACCTCGCCGGCGAACTCGTGGCCGAGGACCAGCGGGGCGCTCACGGCCCCGCGCGCCCAGCCGTCCCAGGCGCGGATGTGCAGGTCGGTGCCGCAGATCCCGGTGCGCAGCACCTTGATGAGGACGTCACCGGGTCCGACGGCGGGTTCGGGGACGTCCGTGAGCCACAGACCGGGCTCCGCCTTCTCCTTGACCAGCGCTTTCAACGCCACGGCTCCTGACGGGTGGGTCCCGGCGCCGGGCACGCCGAAGCGGCCCGCGTCCGGGGGAACGAGGTGATCGCCCAGCAATCTGCCCCACCGCGCGTCGCCCGTCCATCGAGGTTTTCTTAACCGCCTCCGCAGCTTTCCTTCACACCCCGGCGCGGGGGCGCCTCACAGCGGCAGGCCGTCGGCCGCGCTCCGCTCGATCCGGCCCATCAGGTCCACGGCCGTCGCCTTGATGGTCTCCAGCCCGGCCCTCCCCCACGGTCTGGGCCGCACGTCGGCGGCGCTCACCGCGCCCAGCACCGTCCCGGTGCTGTCGATGAGCGGGGCGCCCAGGTAGGAGCGGATGCCGAAGGTGTCGACGACCGGGTTGCCCGCGAACCGTGGATAGTCGCGGACGTCCTCCAGGACCAACGCCCGCCGCCGGGCGGCCACATGGGGGCAGAACCCGTGGTCGCGGGGCTGGACCCGGGCGAACTCGGGCACGGTGCCGTCGCCCGCGGGCGGGACCGGGGGGACGTGCAGTCCGGCGAAGAACTGCCCGTTCTCCACCAGGAAGTTGACCATCGCGTACGGCGCCTGGGCCATCTCGGCGAGCCGGTCCGCGAAGGCGTCGAGGGCGGGGTCCCAGCGCTCCCCGAGGCCGAGCTGCCGCAGCCGCCGTACCCGCGCGGGGGCCTCCCGGTCCTCGGGCGTGAGCAGCAGCCGTCCGGCCGGGCGCGGCGGGTCGTAGCTCATGGGCGGGCTCCGGCACCGTGCCCCGCGGCGGGCTCCGGCGTGTGGGCGATGAGATGGCGTACGAGGGTGAGCAGGGTCTGTACGCCGGAGCTGGAGATCCGGGCGTCGCAGCGGACGATCGGGACCTCCTCGGGCAGGTCGATGGCGGTGCGCACCTCCTCGGTGTCGTAGCGGTGGGCGCCGTCGAACTCGTTGACGGCGACGATGAAGGACAGTCCGCGCTGTTCGAAGAAGTCGATGGCGGCGAAGGACTCCTCCAGGCGCCGGGTGTCGGCGAGGACGACCGCGCCGAGCGCGCCCTCGCACAGTTCGTCCCACATGAACCAGAACCGTTCCTGGCCGGGGGTGCCGAACAGGTACAGCACGTGCTGCGCGTCGAGGGTGATGCGGCCGAAGTCCATGGCCACGGTGGTCTCTAGTTTGTTCTCGATCCCGTCGAGGTTGTCGGTCGCGGCGCTGACGGTGGTGAGCAGTTCCTCGGTGCTCAGCGGCGCGATCTCGCTGACCGCGCCGACGAAGGTGGTCTTGCCCACGCCGAACCCGCCCGCCACCAGGATCTTCAGCGCCGTGGGGAACGGGTCGCCGCCGTCGGCGCTCTCGTCGTAGTCAGAGCTGTCGTCGTAGTCCATCGAGCACTGCCTCCAGAAGGGCCCGGTCCGTGGGGTCGTGGTGGAACGCGGCGGGTGGCTTGGTGGTCAGCGCGCCGCAGTCGACGAGGTCCGACAGCAGCACCTTGGTGACCGCCACCGGCAGCCTCAGTTGGGCGGCCACCTCGGCGACCGGGACGGGAGCGCGGCACAGGTCGAGGGCCTGTGTGTGCTCCGGGCCGAGGTAGCCGAGGGGGGTGGCCCCGGTGGCCATCACCTGCGACATCAGGTCGAGGGCGACGGTGGGCCGGGTGCGGCCGTTGCTGACCGTGAAGGGGCGCACCAGGCGCCCGGCCGCTTCGTCCAGCCACGGCCCGTCGCCGGCCGTCGCCACGCTCAAGGCCTCATCGCCGGGGAAGCCGGGGCCGGCGCAGCCGACGGGGACGACGGGGACGACAGGCCGGCCGGGGACCCGGGGGTGTGCTGGCGGGGCGCGGTCACCAGATAGGGGCGGACGCTCTTGACGAGCATCGCCATCTCGTAGCCGAGCACCGCGGCGTCGGCCTCGCGGCCCGCCAGTACGGCCAGACAGGTGCCGGAGCCGGCGGTGGTGACGAACAGCAGGGTCGAGTCGAGTTCGACCACGACCTGCCGTACGTCGCCGCTGTCGCCGAAGCGGATTCCGGCGCTGCGGCCGAGGGAGTAGAGGCCGGAGGCCAGCGCGGCCATGTGGTCGGCGCTGTCGGCGTCGAGGCCGTGGACGGACTTCACCAGCCCGTCGCAGGACAGCAGCACCGCGCTGGAGGTGTGCGGCACCCGCTGCACGAGGCCGCTCATCAGCCAGTCGAGATCGGATACATGGCCGGTGGGCGCATCGCTCGCCATGGTGGATCGACTCCTTGGGGTACGAAGATCTGCGCAAGCGCTGGGGGTAGGGGCGGGGGCGGACAGAGGGACGGTCGTCAGGGGGGTGTGCTGCCGTCGGACCGGATGTCGGGCCGGGTGGTGTGGTCGGTGCGGGGTTCGGGCGTGGTGGGCCGCCACGGGGGTGCGGACCGGGTGCCGGTTGTGCGGGTGACGTTCCCGGTGTCGGCCGGGAGGTGCTCCGGCGGACCCGGTTCCAGGCGTTGCTGGGCCTCGGCGAGGCCGATGCCGCGCTGGAAGGCGGCCATCAGGCCGGGGTCGTGCCCGGCGTGCTGGTCGGTGTCCTGGCGGGGTGCGGGAGCCTCGCGCAGTTGGGGCACGAGGTGCTCCTGGGCGCGGCGGTGGGGCAGCCGGGGCTTGTCCATGGTGCCGCGCACGGCGGTGTGGCGCGGTACGGGCGGTGCGGCGGTGTGCTCGGCGACCAGGTGCCGGTCGCCGGGCCGGACGCCGGGCACGGCCTCGGCCGGGGTGGGCCGCGCCGTCCCGTGGGCGCCGCGCACGGGCAGCGGCGCGGGTACGCCCTGGGGGGCGGCCGGGGGGAGCGGGGGTGCGGGCAGCGGTCCGGGGACGGGCGCGGGCGGCGGCCCCGGCACCGGTCCGCCGGCGGGCGCGGGCAGCCTCGGGGGTACGGCGGTCAGCTCACCGCCGGTGGCCTGGGGCGCGGGCGCCGGTGTCCCCGGGGCCGCGACGGTGTCCGGTGCCGTGCCCAGCAGGGCCTGCGGCACGATGAGGACGGCCTGGACACCGCCGTAGATGTTGGTCTGGAGGCGGACGCCGATGCCGTGCCGCTTGGCGAGCTGGGAGACGACGTACAGGCCGATGCGGCCGTCCGCCAGCAGCCGGGCGACGTTGACCTGGTCGGGGTCGGCGAGCAGGGCGTTCATCCGCTGCTGTTCGGCCACCGGCATGCCGAGGCCGCGGTCCTCGACCTCGACGGCGAGCCCGGCGGTGACCAGGCTGGCGCGCAGCAGCACCTGGGTGTCGGGGGCGGAGAACACGGTGGCGTTCTCCACGAGTTCGGCGAGCAGGTGGATCACGTCGGCGGCGGCGTGGCCGCGCAGGGTGCCGTCGACGGGCGGGACCAAGCGGACCCGTGAGTACTGCTCGACCTCGGCGATGGCGGAGCGCATCACCTCCGTCATGGAGACGGGGTGGCTCCACTGGCGGCGGGAGACGGCGCCGCCGAGCACGGCGAGGTTCTCGGCGTGGCGGCGGATGCGGGTGGCGAGGTGGTCGACGTGGAAGAGGCCCTTGAGCAGGTCGGGGTCCTCCTGTTCGTTCTCCAGCTCGTCGAGGATGGAGATCTCCCGGTGCACCAGTGACTGCAGGCGCCGGGCCAGGTTGACGAAGACCTCCAGTTTCTGTTCGCTGCCCGTCTGGCTGGAGAGCTGGGCCGCCTGCACGACGGCGCTGACGGCAGCGTCATGGGCACGGGACAGGTCGGCGGCGAGCAGTTCGAACGGGTCGGCGTCGTCCGGTGGTCCGCCGCGTGGGGTGCGCTGGGGCGGGCCCTCGCCGCGACGCAACGTTTCGACCAGGGCGCGCAGTTCGGCCTCGCCGCGGGCGGTGCCGCGACGCAGCGCGCCGAGGCGTTCCCGTACGGAGCGGGCGGCGCGGTCGGCGGCGACGGCGGCGATGACGACGGCGGCCACGGTGACGGAGACCGCGCCGGCCAGCACGGCCCACAGCACGGGGGCCGGGCGGACGCCGGTGGACCGGACGGTGAACAGGACGGCCGCCGAGGCGCTGAGGGCGACCGCGACGGGCGGCAGCACGGCGAGACGGAGCAACTGGGACCGCAGGGGGGCCTCGGGCAGCGCGGGCTCGGTACGGGCGGCCGGCCGGCCGTGCCGGCCGCCTTCACGGCGGTCGGCACGCGATGCCGGGGCGCGGAGGTGAGACATCGGTGTCCTCGGGTGCGGGTCCGTCGGGGCTGGGTGCTCGCGCGTGGTGCGCCACGCGGGCATGCGCCATCGCGGTGTCGGCCGCGCGGACCGCGAACCCGGCCCGTGTCGCCCGACGGACACTCACAGTAGTCGCGTGCGTCTCACGTGCGAGGGGCGGTTTGCCGAAATCCCCCGGACATCGCCATGGAGGGATGAATGAACGATCGGAAGCGATCAGATCGAGTCACTCTTGGTTACTACAGATCATGTTCCCGCCCCTCCCCGGTCGGCCGGGGAGGGGCGGGGGCGTACTGGTCCCGGCCCGGTCGTGGGTGCCGCGGACTCCGTCGACGCGGGTCCGGGTGGGTGCGTCGCGGCGGGCCCGTCTCCGGTCGGCCCGCCACCGCGTCGACGGGCCGGTCGACCGGCCGCGTCCCGGCACCCCCGTGCTCGTCGGTCCGGTCAGATGACGCCCTGCGCCAGCATCGCGTCCGCCACCCGCTCGAAGCCCGCGATGTTCGCTCCCGTCACATAGTCACCGGGAGCCCCGTAACGCTCGGCCGTCTCGTGGCAGGTGGTGTGGATGTCGTTCATGATGCGGGTCAGCTCCTCCTCGACCCGCGCCGCCGTCCACGACGTACGGGCGTGGTTCTGCGCCATCTCCAGGGCGCTGACCGCGACACCGCCCGCGTTCGCGGCCTTGCCGGGTCCGAACGCGACACCGGCCTGCTGGAACAGGTGCACGGCAGCCGGCGTCGTCGGCATGTTGGCGCCCTCCGAGACCGCCTTCACGCCGTTGCGGATCAGGGCGGCGGCGTCCTGCTCGTTCAGTTCGTTCTGCGTGGCCGACGGCAGCGCGAGGTCGGCCGGCACCTCCCAGACCCGTCCGCCGGGCACGAAGCGGGCCGAAGCCCCCCGGCGCTCGGCGTACGCGTCCACCCGGCCGCGCTCCACCTCCTTGATCTGCCGGAGGAGGTCGAGGTCGATGCCCTTCTCGTCGACGACGTAACCGGACGAGTCCGAGCAGGTCACGGCGTTGGCGCCGAGGGCGGTCAGCTTCTCGACGGTGTGGATGGCGACGTTGCCGGAGCCGGAGACGACCGCCGTCCGGCCCTCCAGGTCCTCACCGCGCTCCCGCAGCATGGCCGCCGCGAAGAGGACGTTGCCGTACCCGGTGGCCTCGGGGCGGATCAGCGAGCCGCCCCAGCCCGGGCCCTTGCCGGTGAGGACGCCGGCCTCCCAGCGGTTGGTGATGCGCCGGTACTGGCCGAACAGGTAGCCGATCTCCCGGCCCCCGACGCCGATGTCCCCCGCGGGCACGTCCGTGTGCTCGCCGATGTGCCGGTACAGCTCCGTCATGAACGACTGGCAGAACCGCATGACCTCCGCGTCGCTGCGGCCGTGCGGGTCGAAGTCGCTGCCGCCCTTGCCGCCGCCGATGCCGAGGCCGGTCAGCGCGTTCTTGAAGATCTGCTCGAACCCGAGGAACTTGACGACGCCCAGGTTGACGGAGGGGTGGAACCGGAGGCCGCCCTTGTACGGGCCGAGCGCGCTGTTGAACTCCACCCGGAAACCACGGTTGACGTGCACCCGCCCCTGGTCGTCCTGCCACGGCACCCGGAAGATGACCTGGCGCTCCGGCTCGCACAGCCGCTCGATCAGCCCGGGTTCGGCGTACTCGGGCCGGGCGGCGACGACCGGTGCCAGCGTCTCCAGGACTTCGTGTACGGCCTGGTGGAACTCGGGCTGCGCCGGGTTGCGGCGCTCGATCTCGGTGAGCAGGTGCGCGAGGGTGGTCTTCGTCTCGGATCGCGTGGTCACAGGAGCCCTTTCTGGCACGGCCGGCACCGGGAGGCGGTGCGCGCCGACGGGGGCGCTCGGCTCCATTGCCGTGCGCGGGACACGTAAGTGTTACGCGCATGTAAACATCTTGACCAGCGTCGGGGTCCAGGAACGACCACTATGCGAGACGGACCCTCCGCGCGGCCGTCCTCCCCGCACGCCGCGGCGGCCCGGCACCGTGCGGTGCCGGGCCGCCGCGGCCTGTCATGTCAGCCCTGACGGGCCTTGAAACGCGGCTCCTTCTTGTTGATCACATAGGTGACACCGCGCCGGCGCACCACCTGGGCGCCCGGCCTGGCCTTCACCGAGCGCAGGGACTTGCGTACCTTCATCGCGGTCTCCTTTCCGCAGGGCGTGGGCCGACGTCGCCTCAGCGTGTCTCGCGGAAGAGGACGTGCCCGCCGACGACCGGGTCGTACTTGCGCAGGACCAGCCGGTCGGGGTCGTTCAGACGGTTCTTGCGGGTCACGTAGGTGACGCCGGTGCCGGCCGCGGAAGTCAGCCTGACCACCGGACGCGTGGTGCTGCGTGCCATGAGGTGCTCCTTGCTCCACCACCCGAGCCGATTGACTCGGGC
Organism: Streptomyces sp. NPDC090994; assembly: GCF_044768905.1. NCBI lineage: Bacteria > Bacillati > Actinomycetota > Actinomycetes > Kitasatosporales > Streptomycetaceae > Streptomyces > Streptomyces sp. NPDC090994. The sequence goes on along the minus strand of NZ_JBIVWS010000017.1, from coordinate 56,912 downwards.
ATGTCATACAGGAGCTGCAACACCCACGCCGGGTTCCGCATTCCTCCGAACGGCGGCACAGGGGTCGTGCGGTGTGTTGACGCCCCTTCCGGGTGAACGCCTCCCGTTGGCCCCGGTCGTCCCGTCCCGGACTGCGACCCTCAGGACCGACGTCCGGCACGGGGCCGCTCCGCGCCCACTGCCTCGGCGTCACCCGTACCTGATCCGATCGATCCGTCCCAGGAGCCCTTGTGACTGTCCGACACCGGGTGACCAGCACCCTCGCCTCCGCCGCCGCCCTCGCGCTCACCGCCCTCGGCGCCGTGGCGTTCACCGCGGCCCCTTCGGCCGCCGCCCCGTGCGGCTTCTACGAGACGAGCGCCGACGCCTTCTACCAGCACTGCACCTCGGACGGCTCCCACGTCGTCATCAAGGTGGCCGTCGCGCACGCGGCCGACTACGAGCGCTGTGTCGCCCCCGGCCGGACGTGGCTCGGATCGGCGTCCAAGATCCAGGGCGCGCACTACGTCGGCCGCACGTGCTGACGACCGGCCCGCGGTGAACGTCCCCGGGCACGGGCGACTCCGCCCGTGCCCGGTACGCGACGGAACCACGCCGCCCTGGCGGGACGACCGGCCCCGCGGACGCGCCACCGGCAACGGCCGAAGCCCACCGTCGGCTCGGCGATCGTCCCAGGCCCTCGGTGCCGGACGTCACCGCTCAGCCGGCGAGGTCCAGATCGCCGCTGCGGGGCTCGTCCGCGACCTCCGCCTGCCGGGGACGACGCCACGGGTGCGCGATCGGCCGGGACACGGGCCGCCACCACGGCTCCGTGGGGAGCGCTCCCGCGGGCTCGAACGGCTCACCGGGCCGGGGGAACGCCACCGCCTGCCCCGCCTCCTGCGCCGCGTCCTTCATCCACTCCCCCGGCTCCGCCCACGGGTGCGGCGCCAGGTTGAACGTGCCCCAGTGGATCGGCAGCAGCACCCCGCCCGGGTCTCCGCCCTGCAGATCGAGGTGGGTCCGGACACCCTCCTCCGGGGTCATGTGGATGTCCGGCCAGAACTCCGCGTACGCGCCGACCTGGATCATCGTGGCGTCGAACGGGCCGTGCGCGGCGCCGATGTCCTGGAATCCGTCGAAGTAACCGGTGTCGCCGCTGTGGTAGACGCGGTGTTCCGGCCCGGCGACCACCCAGGAGGCCCAGAGGGTGTGCTGGGTGTTGCGCAGGGCCCGGCCGCAGAAGTGGCGGGCCGGGGTGGCGGTCAGGGTGAGGCCGCCGACCTTCGTCTCCTCGTGCCAGTCGAGCTCACGCAGCCGGTCCGCCGGGACGCCCCAGTGCTCCAGGTGGGCACCGACACCGAGGGGAACGGCGAACAGGGTGTCCGTTCGCGCCAGCGCCTTGATGGTGGGCAGGTCGAGGTGGTCGTAGTGGTCGTGCGAGATGACGACGACGTCGACCGGGCCGAGGGCGGCCAGCGGCAGCGGCACCGGGTGCAGCCGCTTGGGGCCGGCGAAGGAGAACGGGGAGCAGCGCTCGCCCCACACCGGGTCGAACAGCACCCGCTGCCCGTCTATCTCGGCCAGCACACTGGAGTGCCCGGCCCACGTCAGCCGCAGACCGGTGGCCGGGGGACGGGCCAGGTCGGCGACGGTGGTGGGGTGCACGGGGATGGTCCCGGCGGGAGCCCGGCGGGCCCGCGCCTCACGGTCGAGGTAGGACTTGGCCAGCCCCGTCGAGCCGGAGGGCCGGGTGCGGGCGGCGCCTCCCGGGTTCTGGAAGACGCCGTTCGCGAAGTGCGGTGATCTGCGGATGCGCGCCATGCGCTCGCCGCTCGGGTCCGCGCCGAAGGCCTCGGGCCGCGGCGCGCGGAGCCCGGAGCTGGGGGAACGGAAACCGGCCACGGTACCTCCAGGTGGAGTAGGACAGGCCTCCATTATGGTCGTCCGGTGTGACAGCGGTTCCCGCCGCCCGCTCGTCGTCCGGCGTCGTCCGCCCGCCGGTCGCCCGCTCGTCGTCCGCCCGCCGTCGGCTCGGGCGAGCGCCGCCCGCCCGTCGTCGGCCCGCAGCCGCTCAGGCGACCGCCGCGATCCGCGTCCTGATGTCGTCCGCCGACAGCGTCCCCTTGGCCGTCACATGGTCGCCGGAGGACTCACCGCGCAGCCGGCGTCCGATCCACGGCACCAGGTACTCGCGCGCCCACTGCACGTCGTCCCGACGGATGTCGAGGGTGCCGCGCGGCGGAAGCGCCGGCCAGGGCTGCTCCGGGTCGGCCGGCACCGGCAGGCCGAGGACCTGGCCGGCGCGCAGCGCCACGCGCGTGTGCCCCTCGGGCGAGAGGTGCAGCCGGTCGGTGTCCCAGGCACGGCGGTCCTGGATGCTGCGCAGCGACCACAGGTCCAGCACCGGGCATCCGTAGCGGTCGGCGACGGCCCGTACATGTCCGTTGTACGTGGCGATCTTGCCCCGCAGGTGCTTGAGGACGGGCATCCGGCGGGTGTCGAAGCCGGTCGTCACCAGTACCGTGCCGGCCGTCGCGGTGAGCGCGGCCACCGCCCGCTCGAACCGCTCGGCCACCTCGTCGGGGTCGGTGCCGGGCCGGAGGATGTCGTTGCCGCCCGCGCAGAAGGAGACCAGGTCCGGTGCGAGATCGACCGCCTGGGGCACCTGGTCCGCCACGATCTGGTCGAGCAGCTTTCCGCGTACGGCGAGGTTGGTGTACGTGAAGTCGCCCTCGGGCCGCCGGTCCGCGAGCAGAACGGCGAAGCGGTCGGCCCAGCCGACGAACGCCCCGTCGGGGCCGCGATCACCGACACCTTCGGTGAAGCTGTCCCCCACCGCCACGTACGACCCGATCACTGCTCTCTTGTCACTCTTCGAATCGTCTGCCACGTCGGCCCATGATTCACCTTGGATTGTGACCTACGCGACCGTAGGAAGGGGTTGACGGGCGGTGAGAAAGGCCACTCCTAAAGTGTTGGCCAATTCCGGAATAAGTGGGCCCCGCTCCCTGGGACAACACCGAAGGCCGGACCCGGGGATCGGGGTCCGGCCTTCGGTGGGCGCGCGGCGGGCGGCGTCAGACGGAGACGCCCTTCGACCGGAGGTAGGCGAGCGGGTCGATGTCCGAGCCGTAGTCCGGCGTGGTGCGGATCTCGAAGTGCAGGTGCGGGCCGGTCACGTTGCCGGTGGCGCCGGAGAGACCGATCTGCTGTCCCGCCGTCACGGAGTCGCCGCTGGAGACGGAGAGCGAGGACAGGTGGGCGTACTGGGCATAGGTGCCGTCGGCGAGCTTGATGACGACCTGGTTGCCGTACGCGCCTCCCCAGCCGGCGGTGACGACCGTGCCCGCGCCGACGGCCTTCAGCGAGGTGCCGGTCGGGACGACGAAGTCGGTGCCGGTGTGGTAGCCGCTGGACCACATGCTGCCCGACTGGTGGTACGGGGTGCCGACGGTGCCGCCGTCGACGGGGGCCACGAACCCGGCGGAGCTGTCCGCGGTGGCCGAGGTGTCGGAGGTGTCCGAGGTGTCCGACGCGGGCTGCGCCGTCTTCTTCTCCGCGGCGTCCGTGGTGTCCTTGGTGCCCTTGGTGTCGGCGGCGGTGTCGGCACTCGCCGCGGTCTTGCCGCCGAGGGTGAGCTTCAGGCCGGGACGGATCAGCGACGGGTCGGCGCCGACGGCGTCGCGGTTGTCCTCGTAGAGCTTCTTCCAGCCGCCGCTGACGTTCTCGGCATCGGCGATCTTCGCCAGCGAGTCACCGGAGCGGACGGTGTACGTCCGCGCGTCCTTCACGGCGGCGGACTGTGCCGAGGCGGACTGCGCGGGAGCGGCGTGGGCGCCGGCGGCCCCCAGCAGCGGCAGGGCGAGTGCGGCGCCGCCGGTTCCGGCGACGGCGAGGGTGCGGGTCAGGCGCTGGGTCTTGGTACGGCGGTGCTTACCCTTCGCGGGCATGACGAATTCCTCTCCGGCGCCTGCGAGGTGAGCTGTCGGGTGCGGGCTGGAGCTGCCCGGCCGCGCCGGAAGGGCGCGGCTTTACCCCTAGCCGTCCCGGGAACCGGAACAGGCGGTCGTACCTGTGGGTCCCCCGCTCCTGCCGCGTACGGGTGGTGAGTGGGTGTGGTCTCCGGGCGGCGGCAGGATTAGGCGTCCGTCCGGATCGGTGGTGAACGTAAGGGACCAGGACGCACAGGGACAAGCGAGGGATTCCCGGTGAAGGTGTTTCACATGATCCTTTGGAGGAAAGATCCGTCACCCTCCGTCGATGGCGGGAATTGCGCCGAAGTCGAACACCCTTGAAAAGCGCCTGTATTACGTGAACATGAGGCACGACGTACGGTCACGGATATGACGCTGCTCACGCGGGCCCGCGCCAGCGACTTTTATTCCAGAGCGAGTTGGGGAGAAAGCTCCAATTCGGACAGACGCATCAGAAGTCACGCAGAGGGACAACCAGGACTCTTTCGGGGGTCGGAATGCCGTATCGTCGGGCGCACCCGCCGTCGAGCAGCGGCAGCGGAGCCGAATGGGAGGAGTCCTCGTGACGCAACAGGTCCCGTCGACCGAGCCGGAGCTGGCCGGGGTACGCAATTTCCGTGACGTGGGCGGCCTGCCGGCCACGGACGGACGGCGGGTGCGGTTCGGCGTGCTGTTCCGCAGCGGCCACCTCGCCCACGCGACCGCCGAGGACGCGGCGTTCCTCGCGGGTCTGGGCCTGCACACCGTCTTCGACTTCCGCAACGCGGCCGACCAGAAGCTCGAAGGCCCCGACGTGACCCTGCCGGGCGTGCGCAATGTGAACCTGCCGCTGTCCGACCCCGCCGACGGCGCCGAGTTCTGGAAGATGGTCCGCGACGGCGACCTGGACCAGCTGCGGGAGATCCTCGCGGACGGCAAGGGCGCGGAGCGGATGATCGCCTCGTACCGCTCGATCATCACGGACCGCACCGCCGAGCACTCCCGGGTACTGCACGCGCTCGCCGAGGACAGCGTCCCGGCCCTGATGCACTGCGCGGCCGGCAAGGACCGCGCGGGCCTGTCCATCGCGGTGACGCTGCTCGCACTGGGCGTCGAGCGGGAGGCGATCGTCGAGGACTACCTGAAGTCCAACGAGAAGCACCGCCGTTACCAGGTCAAGCGCAGCGGCTCCGCGGACTCGGCCTACTCCCCCGAGGTCATGGAACTGCTCAGCCCTCTGTTCGACGCGCGCGCCGAATACCTGACGGCGGCCTTCGAGACGATCGAGCGGACCTGGGGCGACGTCGACACCTATCTGGAGCGCGGCCTGCGGATCACTCCGCGGACCCGGGACCGGCTGCGCGACCGGTTCCTCGACTAGGACGTCCTCGCAACGCCCGGGCCGTCACTTCGCGCCCACCTCGAAGAGCAGGTACACGAAGGCCGCGAAGACGTGGCCGACGGCGATGTAGACGATGAGCCGCACCCACAGGGCGCGGGGGAACTTCTCCTCGATGTCACTCATGGCGTGCCTCCGGTGGGCGGCCCCAGGCACAGCGTGGCCGTGGGGCTCTGCAGCAGGGTGTGGACGAACAGCAGCTCGACCCCGTCGGGGTCAGCCGCCGCGATGCGGTGCGGGGTCAGCGAGTCGAAGTGCGCGCTGTCCCCGCTGGTGAGCAGGTGTGTGGCGTCGCCCAGGCGCAGCCGCAGCCGCCCGCCGAGCACGTACAGCCACTCCTCGCCGGGGTGCACCCGCACGATGTCGCCCTGCGAGCCGTACGGCACCTGGACCCTGAGGGCCTGCATGCCGCGGCCGGGGGCGCCGGCCGGCCAGTACGTCCAGCCGCCCGCGGCGGTCGGTTCCACGTCGGCGGCGCGCACGACGGCGTCCCGCTCGGCGGCGGTCTCGCCGAGCAGGTCCGAGACGGTCGTACCGTAGATACGGGCCAGCGCCAGCAGCATGGGCAGCGAGGGCTGGCGCTGCCCGGTCTCCAGCCGGGAGAGGTGGGCCGGGGAGAGCCCGGCGGCGCGGGCCGCGGCCTCCAGGGTGAGGGAGGCGCGGCGGCGCAGCTCGCGGAGCTGGGGCGCCACGGCGGGCAGCTCCGCCGCCGGCCCGGCTTCCGGGGCTCCGGAGGCTTCCGAGGGGCTCATGCCTCCATTCAGCCGCAGCTTTGCCTGTGGGGCAAATTTTTTGCCCCACAGGCAAAATCTCGGTGAATCCCGGCGGGGGTCTCCTCAGCGATGCGCCACCGCCTGCTTCACCAGCGTCTTGCCGAAGTCCCACATCAGACCGCCGCCGCTGTGCGCGTCGTCCATGACCTCGGTGAAGGCGTCCACGAACCGGTCCACCTCCCGCTCCCCCACGATCAGCGGCGGGATGAGCTTGATGACCTCCAGGTGGTCGCCCGAGACCTGGGTCAGGACGCGGTGGCGCTGGAGCAGCGGCACCACGACCATCTGGGCGAACAGGCCCTTGCGGGCGGCCTGGAGCATGGTCCAGCGGCTGCGCAGCTTCAGCGACTTCGGCCGGCCGAACTCGATGCCGACCATCAGCCCCCGGCCGCGTACGTCGGCGAGCAGCTCGTACTTGTCGACGAGCGCCGCGAGCCGGGAGCGGAGCAGGTCTCCGGTGGCCCGGGCGTTCTCGACGATCCGCTCGTCGTCCATGACGTGCAGGACGGCGAGCCCGGCCGCCATGGCCTGTGCGTTGGCCCCGAAGCTGGCCGAGTGCACCAGCACCCGGTCCATCGACGAGTAGACCTTCCTGAAGATCCAGTCCTTGCCGAGGGTGGCGCCGACGGGCACGTACCCGCCGGACAGCGCCTTGGCCACGCACACCAGGTCGGGCTCGACGCCGGCCTCGTGCTGGTAGGCGTAGAAGGTGCCGGTGCGGCCGAGGCCGGTCTGCACCTCGTCGGCGATGAGCAGGGCCTTGTGCCGGTGCAGCAGTTCCTGCGCGGCCCGCAGGTAGCCGGGCGGCGCCTCGTGCACGCCCTTGCCCTGGATCGGCTCGACGATCAGGGCGGCGACGTCCCCCTTCTTCAGCTCGCGGGCGAGCGCGTCCAGGTCGCCGAGCGGGACCGGCGTGTCCGGCAGCAGCGGCGCGAAGCCGTCCCGGAAGCCGCCCTCGCCGTTGACCGACAGGGAGCCGGTGGTCAGCCCGTGGAAGGCGTGGTCGCAGTAGAGGACGCGGGGTCTGCCGGTGGCGAACCGGGCGAACTTCAGCGCGGTCTCGACCGCTTCCGTGCCGCTGTTGCCGAAGAACACCCGGTCCAGGTGCGGGCTGTACGTCAGCAGCTTCTCGGCGAGCAGGCCCGGCAGCGGCTGGCAGTCGAAGCGGGTCAGGTCGGCGAGGGAGGCGTCGAGGACGTCGTGCAGCGCCCGGCGGACGACGGGGTGATGGCGGCCGAGGCCCATCACCCCGAACCCGGCGAGCATGTCGAGGTAGTCGTTGCCGTCCGCGTCGAAGAAGTACGCGCCCTCGGCGCGCTCGTAGACCTTGTCGAAGCCGATGGTGCGCAGCATGCGCGGGAGCTGGTGGTTGAGGTGCCTGGTGTGCAGCTCGTACCGCTCGGCCCCGCGCTCGGCCAGGAGCGCGCCGAGGTCGAACTCCTTGGTCATTCAGTTCTCTCCTTGTCCCGACGCGAGAGGTCCTGCCGCGAGGGCCAGGCTCGCGCTGATCCGGCCGGCGATCTCGACCGGGGTGAGCCCGATGTCGGCGAGCACCTCGGCGCGTTTGGCGTGCGCGAGGAACTGCTCCGGGATGCCGAACCGCCGTACCGGTACGTCGACTTCGGCGTCCGACAGGGCCAGCGCGACCGCCGAGCCGACCCCGGCGGCGCGGCTGTTGTCCTCGACGACGGCGACCAGGCGGTGCCGCGCGGCCAGCGGCGCCAGGGCGGGGTCGACGGGCTTGACCCAGCGGGGGTCCACGACGGTGCAGGCGATGCCCCGGGCTTCGAGCAGCTCGGCCGCCTGGAGGCAGACGGGCGCCAGCACGCCGACGGACACGAGCAGCACCTCGGGCTCGTCCGCGGCGTGCAGCACGTCGAGGCCGCCGATGCGGTCCACCGCCGGTACGACGGGGCCCACGGATTCCTTGGGGAAGCGCAGCACCGTCGGCGCGTCGTCGACGGCGACCGCCTCGCGCAGCTGGGCGCGGAGCTGGTCGGCGTCGCGCGGGGCGGCGATGCGCAGGCCGGGGACGACTTGGAGGACCGACATGTCCCACATGCCGTTGTGGGAGGCGCCGTCGGCGCCGGTTACGCCGGCCCGGTCCAGGACGAACGTCACGCCGCACTTGTGCAGGGCGACGTCCATCAGCACCTGGTCGAAGGCGCGGTTGAGGAAGGTGGCGTAGACGGCGACGACGGGGTGGAGGCCGCCGGTGGCGAGGCCCGCCGCACAGACGGCGGCGTGCTGCTCGGCGATACCGACGTCCCAGACCCGGTCGGGGAACCGCTCGGCGAACGTGCCGAGGCCCACCGGGTGCAGCATGGCCGCCGTGATGGCGACGACGTCCTCGCGCTCCTCCCCGATCCGCACGATCTCGTCGCCGAACACGGACGTCCACGACGGTCCGCCCGCGGGGCGCAGCGGTTCGCAGGTGAGCGGGTCCATCGCGCCGACGGCGTGGAAGTGGTCCTCCTCGTGGGCGAGGGCCGGTTCGTAGCCGCGGCCCTTCTCGGTGAGGCAGTGCACCAGCACGGGCCCGTGGAAGCGTTTGGCGCGCCTGAGCGCCGACTCGACGGCCCCGATGTCGTGCCCGTCGATCGGGCCTACGTACTTCAGCCCGAGGTCCTCGAAGAGTCCCTGCGGGGCGAACGCGTCCTTGAACCCCTTCTTCGCGCCGTGCAGCGCCTCGTAGACGGTGTTGCCGACCACGGGGGTGCGCTGGAGCACGTCCTTGCCCCAGGCCAGCATCTTCTCGTAGCCGTCGGTGGTGCGCAGGGCGGCGAGGTGGTTGGCGAGGCCGCCGATGGTGGGCGCGTAGGAGCGCTCGTTGTCGTTGACCACGATGATCAGCGGCCGGTCCTTGGCGGCGGCGATGTTGTTCAGCGCCTCCCAGGCCATGCCGCCGGTGAGCGCGCCGTCGCCGATGACGGCGACCACGTGCCCGCGTTCCCCCTGGACGTCACGGGCCTTGGCGAGTCCGTCGGCCCAGCCGAGCGCGGTGGAGGCGTGGCTGTTCTCGATGACGTCGTGCTCGGACTCCTCCCGCGAGGGATAGCCGGACAGGCCGCCCTTGCCGCGCAGTTTGGAGAAGTCCTGACGCCCGGTCAGCAGCTTGTGCACGTAGCTCTGATGACCGGTGTCCCACAGGATGCGGTCGACCGGTGACTCGAAGACCCGGTGCAGGGCGACGGTGAGTTCGACCACCCCCAGATTGGGCCCGAGGTGACCGCCGGTCCTGGCCACCGCGTGCACCAGGAACTCGCGTATCTCCTCGGACAGTCGGCCGAGTTCGGCCTCGGACAGCGCCTTCAGGTCGCGTGGTGACCGGATGTTCTCCAGAATCGTCACGCTCGGGCCCCCTTCGGTCCGTGCTGTTCAGCTCACGGTGACGGCGGGCTCCCCCGACGCGCCGTCCTTCTCCATCTGTTCGGCGATCTTCATCGCCTCCTCGATCAGCGTCTCGACGATCCTGGACTCGGGGACGGTCTTGACGACCTCGCCCTTGACGAAGATCTGCCCCTTGCCGTTGCCGGAGGCGACGCCGAGGTCGGCCTCGCGGGCCTCGCCGGGGCCGTTGACGACGCAGCCCATGACGGCGACGCGCAGCGGGACCTCCATGCCCTCCAGGCCGGCGGTGACCTCCTCGGCCAGCTTGTAGACGTCGACCTGGGCGCGTCCGCAGGACGGGCAGGAGACGATCTCCAGGCGGCGCTCCTTGAGCCCCAGCGACTGGAGGATCTGGATGCCGACCTTGACCTCCTCGGCGGGCGGGGCGCTGAGCGACACCCGGATGGTGTCGCCGATGCCCTGCGACAGCAGCGCCCCGAAGGCGACGGCCGACTTGACCGTGCCCTGGAAGGCGGGGCCGGCCTCCGTCACCCCGAGGTGCAGCGGGTAGTCGCACTGCGCGGCGAGCTGCCGGTAGGCCTCGATCATCACCACGGGGTCGTTGTGCTTGACCGAGATCTTGATGTCCCGGAAGCCGTGCTCCTCGAAGAGGGACGCCTCCCACAGCGCGCTCTCGACCAGCGCCTCGGGCGTCGCCTTCCCGTGCTTCTGGAGCAGCCGCTTGTCCAGCGACCCGGCGTTGACCCCGATCCGGATCGGGGTCCCGTGGTCCCGGGCCGCCCGGGCGATCTCCTTGACCTTGTCGTCGAACTGCTTGATGTTGCCGGGGTTGACCCGGACCGCCGCACACCCGGCCTCGATGGCGGCGAAGACGTACTTGGGCTGGAAGTGGATGTCCGCGATCACCGGGATCTGCGACTTGCGCGCGATGACGGGCAGCGCGTCGGCGTCGTCCTGCGTCGGGCAGGCCACCCGCACGATCTGGCAGCCGGACGCGGTCAGCTCGGCGATCTGCTGGAGGGTGGCGCCGATGTCCGAGGTGCGCGTCGTGGTCATCGACTGCACCGACACCGGGGCGCCGCCCCCGACCGCCACCGGCCCGACCTGGATGCGCCGCGACGGGCGTCGCACGGCGACCGGCCGGACCGGTACCTCGGGAAGCCCCAGGGAAACGGCGGTCACGACGTCACGACCGGTTTCCGGAGACCGTCTCGCGCATGGCGCGCAGCGACTCCTTCAGCGACCCCATGGTGGCCAGCACGGCGGTGGGCTCGTAGCCGCAGTGCGCCATGCAGTTGTCGCAGCGCGGGTCCTTGCCCCGGCCGTATTTGTCCCAGTCGGTCTCCTCGATCAGCTCCCGGTACGTCGGCACGTACCCGTCGCTCATCAGGTAGCAGGGGCGCTGCCAGCCGAAGAGCGAGTAGTTGGGGATCGCCCAGGCGGTGCACGGGAAGTCGACCTTGCCCTCCAGGAAGTCCAGGAAGAGCGGGGAGTGGTTGAGCCGCCAGCGCAGCCGGTTGCCGCCCGCGAACGCCTTCCTGAACAGTTCCCGGGTCTGGGTGACGCCGAGGAAGTGGTCCTGGTCCGGGGCCTTCTCGTAGGCGTAGGCGGGCGAGATCATCATCTCGTCCACCTTCAGCTCGTCGTTGAGGTAGTCGAGGACCTCGATGATGGTCTGCGGGGTGTCGGTGTTGAAGAAGGTCGAGTTGGTGGTGACCCGGAAGCCGCGCCGCTTGGCCTCCTTGATCGCGGCCACCGCCTCGTCGAAGACGCCCTCCTTGGCCACCGACTCGTCGTGCCGCTCGCGCAGCCCGTCGATGTGCACGGCGAAGGCGAAGTAGGGCGAGGGCGTGAACTTGTCCATCTTCTTGCGCAGCAGCATCGCGTTGGTGCACAGGAAGACGTACTTCTTCTTGGCCACCAACTGCCGCACGATCTCGTCGATCTGCGGATGCATCAACGGCTCGCCGCCGGCGATGGAGACCATCGGCGCACCGGACTCCAGCACCGCGCCCACGGCCTGGGCGACCGGCATGCGCTGCTTGAGCACGCCCGCCGGGTGCTGGATCTTGCCGCATCCCTCACATTTCAGGTTGCAGGCGAAAAGCGGTTCCAATTCGACGATGAGCGGAAACTTGCTCCGCCTGCGAAGCTTCTGTTCTGCCAGATATGTAGCGACCTTGATGGACTGACGAAGCGGCATTGCCATCTGGCTCACCTCCGGGGGAGCAACAAAGAACGGTGCCATTCATAGAAAGCAGGAAGAACGGAACGAAGGACACGGAAAGCCGATATTCCACCGCGCACCGTGCCGATCCGGACAAGTTCATGTTCTGGAGCGTCCACGACCACCCGCACGGCCGCAACCGGGCGCGCGGCCGTACGGACGGCGCTCAGAAGCGTGGCGGCGGACTCCATGTCCACCGCGATCGCGCCGGTCGCCCCCAGCTCGGCGCGCTCGGAGCCCCGGACCACGTGGTCGGAACCGGTCAGCGGCCCGGTGTGCACGGTGCGGCCGGGCACGGCCCGGGTCAGCGCCTTGACCAGCAGCTCGGTCCCCACGCAGCCGACGGTGCCGCGCGGAGCCCGGGTCTCCTCGGCGACGACCAGGTCACCGGGGTGCATCCCCGGGGCGAGTCCCGCACAGAAGCCGGTGGCCAGCACGGCGGCGCCGGCCAGCGCCGGGTCGGCCAGGACCCGGGTGACCGACCGCTCGGCCGCCTTGGGGCCCATGCCCGTCCGCAGGACGGTGACCGGCCCGTCCGCGCCGCCCCGGCCGCCCGAGCGCAGGGCGAGGTGCTCGATGCCGAGCGCACAGGCGATCAGCAGCGGCGCCGGAACGGGCGGGCGGCTCATCAGCCCGCCTTCGCCTCGGCGAGGCGCGCGCCGCCGCCGGTCTTCGGCCGGGTGACGGCGGGTTCGCCGTGCACGTACCGGCCGAGCGCGGTGAGCGGGAAGACCTGTCGGTAGAGGTGGTAGTTGATGGAGAAGTCCCACGGGAAGCCGGTGCCGGTGAAGTACGGCTCGTCCCAGGAGCCGTCCTCCCGCTGGGTCTCGGCGAGCCACCGCACGCCCCGCTCGACGGCCTTGGACTCCTTCTCCCCCGCCGCCAGCAGGGCCATCAGCGCCCAGCCGGTCTGCGAGGCGGTCGAGGCGCCCCGGCCGCTCCACTCCCGCACGTACCGGTAGGAGCGCAGGTCCTCGCCCCAGCCGCCGTCGTCGTTCTGCACGGACTCCAGCCAGGCCACCGCGCGGCGGATCGCCGGGTGGGCGGCGGGCAGTCCGGCCGCGACCAGGGCGGGCACGACGGAGCCGGTGCCGTAGATGTAGTTGACGCCCCAGCGGCCGAACCAGGAGCCGTCCGCCTCCTGTTCGGCCAGCAGCCACTCGATGCCGCGCCGGGTGCGCGGGTCGTGGGCGAGGCCCTCGGCGGCGAGCATCTCGACGACGTGCGCGGTGACGTCGGCCGACGGCGGGTCGATGACCTCGCCGAAGTCGCAGAACGGCAGCCGGTTGGGGAAGGGGCTGGTGTTGTCGACGTCGAAGGCGCCCCAGGCGCCGTTCTTCGACTGCATGCCGAGGTTCCAGCGCACCCCGCGGCCGATGGCCTTCTCCACCCGCTCGGGGTCGTGGTGCTTGACCCGGCGCAGCGCGAGGACGACCTCGGCGGTGTCGTCGATGTCGGGGTAGTTGTCGTTGTGGAACTCGAACGCCCAGCCACCGGGCGGCAGTCCGGGCCGCTTCACCGACCAGTCGCCGGGGCGGACGATCTGCTCGCCGAGCATCCAGTCGGCGGCCTTGACGAGCTGCGGGTGGTCGGCGGGCACGCCCGCGTCGGCCAGCGCGATGGTGGCCAGGCAGGTGTCCCACACCGGGGACTGGCAGGCCTCGATCATCCGGGCCCCGTCCTCGCGCCACACGGCGAACCGGTCCAGGGACTCCAGCCCGGCCCGCATGACGGGGTGTTCGAGGTCGTAGCCCAGCAGGTACAGGGCGATGATCGAGTACACGGCCGGCGGCTGGATGCCGCCCCAGCAGCCGTCGTTCTCCTGGCGCTCGATGATCCAGCGGGCGGCGGCGTTCATCGCGGCGCGGCGCATGCGGCGCGGGGCGACCTTGCGGAAGGCGTGCAGCGCCCGGTCGGCGCGCTGGAAGGCGCCGTCCCAGGTGACGGCCGGCGCGAGGGACCGGTGCGGGACGGGGTCGGCCGGGTCGGTGTGCAGTTCGTCCAGCGGAAAGGGGGCGGGCCTGACCGGACGCTTGGCCGACACGATGGTCAGCGGCACGATCGTCTGCCGGGCCCAGCAGCCGAAGTCGTAGATGTTGAGCGGCATCCAGGCCGGGAACCAGATGAGTTCCGGCGGGAGTTCGGGCAGGTCCTCCCACTTCCACCAGCCGAACAGGGCCAGCCAGATCCGGGTGAAGACCCGGGCGGCGGCGATGCCGCCCCGGCCGCGGATCCACTCGGCGGCCTTCGCCATGTGCGGGGCGTCGGGCGCGTCGCCGGCCAGGCGGAGGGCGACGTACGCCTCGATGGTGGTGGACAGTTCGCCGGGGCCGCCGTAGAAGGAGGCCCAGGTGCCGTCCTCGCGCTGCTCGCCGCGGATGAACAGGGCGGCGGCGCGGGTGGTGTCCTCGTCGAGGATGCCGAGGAACTGGCGGAGCAGCAGGTCTTCGGCGTCCATGGTGACGTTGGTCTCCAGGTCGCCCTTCCACCAGCCCTCCGCGTCCTGCTGCGCGAGCAGGAAGTCGGTGGCGCGCCGGGTGGCGCGGGCGGCGGCTTCTTGTACCCCGGCCGCCTCGGGGAGGGAGTTGTCGGTGTGGCTGGCCGCGGCTGCGCGGGGCGGCAGGGTGGCCCCGGTGCTTCCGTCGGTCGTCGCTGTCATGGCTTCCCCTTCGTGCAGTGTGCGTGTGCTGTCTGCTGCGGGTCCGCCGTCGGCCGGTGCGCGGGCACCGGCCGGCGACTAGGCGAGGACTATTCGACCGATACTGATCATCTCTTTCGTACGACGACGAAGTCGGCGAGCGCCGCGAACCGGTCCCGTACCTCCACGGGCATGTCGACGGCGTCGAGCGCTTCGATGGCGATGGTGTGCTGGCGGCGCGCCTCCTCGGCGCACCACTCGCGCCCGCCCGCCTCCTCGATGAGGGCGGCGCGGGCCGCGAACTCCTCCTCGGAGAAGTTCGCGAAGTCACTGGTCTTGGCGTCGGCGGCGAGGATCTCGCCGAGCCGCTCGGAGGCGGGGCCACCGGCCGCGAGGGCGGCGACGACCGGGAGGGACTTCTTGCGCTGGCGCAGGTCGCTCCAGGTCTGCTTGCCGGTGGCGTCCGGGTCGCCCCAGATGCCGAGGAGGTCGTCGACGGCCTGGAAGGCGAGGCCGAGGTGGTAGCCGTACTTCTCCAGAGTGTCGGCGGTCTGCTCGTCGGCGCCGCCGAGGACCGCGCCGATGGAGGAGGCACAGGCGAGCAGGGCGCCGGTCTTGTTGCCCTCCATCTCCAGGCACTCCTCGACGCTGACGCGGTCGCGGTGCTCGTAGGAGATGTCCTGGGCCTGACCGTCGATCAGGGCGCGGGAGGCGGCGGTCAGCCGGCGCGTGGCCCGGCCCGCCTCGACCGTGCCGATCTCCAGGAGCACCTCGTTGGCCAGGGCGAACAGGGCGTCGCCGACCAGGATGGCCTGGGCGGGACCGTGCACCTTCCACACCGTGTCGCGGTGGCGGCGCTGTTCGTCGCCGTCCATCAGGTCGTCGTGGAGCAGGGAGAAGTTGTGGACCAGTTCGACGGCGACCGCGCCGGGGACGCCGGTGCGCGGGTCCGCCCCGGTGACCTCGGCGGAGAGCATCGCCAGCGCGGGCCGGACGGCCTTGCCGCCGTCGCCGTCGGCCGGCCTGCCCTGAGCGTCGATCCAGCCGAAGTGGTAGGCGGCGACGGTGTCCATGGGAGGCGCCAGACGGTCTACGGACGCCCGCAGCACCGGCGTGGCCAGGGTCCGGCCGCGCTCAAGGAGCGCGGTCACGTCCACCGTGGTCCGTCGGTCGGCCGCCGGGGCCGGGGGCACAGTGGGCACAGTCTCTCCTCCAGTTGCGGTACCGGGGGTGCGGTCGGTGCCACGCGGATCGGTCCTCATGCCGCCTCCTCGAAGGAGTCTCCGAAGAAGTCGGGGAGGACGTCGCGGGACCGGCCCAGGGCGCCGAGCGCGGCGCCCGCCGCGCCGACACCGCTGCGGACCGCACTCTCCATGGTCGCGGGCCACCCGGTGGCGGTCCACGCTCCGGCCAGATACAGGCCGGGTGCCTTGGTGCGGGCGCCGGGCCTGAGCCGCCCGACGCCGGGGGCGGGGGCGAACGTCGCGGTGCGCTCCCGGGTCACGAAGAAGTCCTTCACCTCGGCGCCCCGGGCCCGGGGCAGCAGCCGCTCCAGTTCGGGCAGGTACCGCTCCCGCAGCACGGCCACGGGGGCGTCGATCTCGTCCTGGGCGGCCGACTGCGACACCGCCAGGTACTGGCCCTCGGTCAGGCCGGAGGCGTCGGTGCGGTCGAACACCCACTGCAGCGGGGAGCCGAGGGCCGTGAGGAACGGGGTGTTCAGCACCTTGCGGTCGTAGACGACGTGGACGTTGAGGATCGGCGCGGTGCCGATCTCCAGGAGCCGTTCGGGGGCGTCGAGCGCGCCGGCGGGCAGCAGGCCGTGCGCCTCGCGCTGCGGTACGGCGAGGACGACCGCGTCGGCGTCGATGGTCTCGCCGGGAACCTGAACCCTCCACCGTCCGTTCTCGTCCGTGGAGACGGAGGTGACGCGTGTACGGACCTCGGTACGGACGCCCGCGGAGTCGAGCGCCTTGCGGGCCAGCCGGTCGTGCAGTTCTCCCAGCGGGACACGGGCCCACCCGATGTCGGCCGCGCCCGGGTCGGACAGCAGACCGGTCTTGAACACCATCGCGGCGAGCCCCAGGGAGCAGTCGCCCGCGACCGCGTTGAGGGTGGCGACCCCGACCAGGTCCCACAGGGCCTCGACGGCACGCGGTGACTGGCCGTGCGCGGCCAGCCAGCTGCCGAAGTCCTGGGTGTCCAGGGCCGGATCGGCGAGGTCGAGCCGGCCCAGCGCGAGCGCGGCGCGGACCGCCCCGGCCCGGTCGGCGAGCGGGAGGTGCGGATACGTGGCGAGGCTGCGCGCCAGGTGCAGGGGCACCGGCAGCGCGTCGCGCCGGATCCTGCCGAGCCGCCGTCCCTCGGGTCTGGCCACGTCGACGACGGGCACGTCGAGGCGTTCCTGCAGCGGTGCCAGCGCGGTGCCCTCGATGCGGTCGAGGAACCAGCGGTAGGCCGTGCAGCAGCGCAGGTAGACGTGCTGGCCGTTGTCGACGGTGAGGCCGCCGCGCTGGAAGGAGAACGCGAGCCCGCCCAGCCGCGGCCTGCCCTCCAGGAGGGTGACGCGGACACCGGCGTCGGCGAGCGCGAGCGCGGCGGTCACGCCGGCGAGCCCGCCGCCGACCACGACGGTGTGCCCCGTGGGGGTGTGCGGTGCGTCGTCGCCGTGGGTCATCGTGCGCCCTCCCCCGTCGGGCCTGCCGTCGCCGTCAGGGACGCGGCGCGACGGCGGAGGGTTGCCCGCCGTTTCTCCCCGGACTCCTCGCCCTGGACCGTGGTGTCCATCAGACGCGCCTCCTGACGGTCCGGCGCGTGACGTGCCGGGCGTCCAGACCGGACAGGCCGCGCACGGCGACGTACGCCTTCTCGCGTCCGGGCAGCGACACCCGGCCGCGCAGCACGGCCTCGGGGTCGCGCTCGATGCGGTCGAGCAGGCGGCGGTAGATGCCGGCCATGGCGGCGACGCAGGCGCCGCTGCGCCGGTCGAGCATGGGGAGCAGCCGGTAGCCCTCGGCGAAAAGGGCGCGGGCCCGACGCACTTCGAAGTGCACGAGGCCCGCGAAGTCGGAGCCCTCCGGTGGTTTCGGCCCCTTGAACCCGGCCGAGCAGCCGAACTTGGCGAGGTCGTCGGCGGGCAGATAGGTCCGCCCGTCCTCGGCGTCCTCGCGGACGTCCCTGAGGATGTTGGTGAGCTGGAGGGCGAGCCCGAGGGTGTCGGCGTACTCGGATGCCCGCTCGGCTCCGCGCGCGCCCGGCTCGGTGCCGAAGACGCCGAGCGAGAGCCGGCCGATGGCGCCGGCCACGCACCGGCAGTAGACCTTCAGGTCGTCCCAGGTCTCGTAGGTCTCGCCGCGCAGGTCCATCCGGACGCCGTCGATCAGCTCGTCGAGCCCGCCGAGCGGGATCGGGAAACGCCGCGCGGCGTGCGCGAGGGCGACCGCGACCGGGTCGGTGTCGTCCTCGTCGACGGCGCCCTCGCGGATCCGGGCGAGCAGTGCCCGGGTGTCGTCGAGCCTGGCCACCTTGACGTCGGGGGCGAGCACGCCGTCGCCGATGTCGTCGACGCGCCGCGAGAACGCGTACAGCGCCGACATCGCCCGCCGCTGGGGCGTGGGCAGCAGTCGGATGCCGTACGCGAAGTTGCGGGCCTGCTGTCCGGTGACGGCCTCGCAGTAGCTGTACGCGGCGAGTACCGGTGCGGACACGGGTGCTGACTCCACCGTCCGGATCACCCCTCTCCTCGCAGAGTCGCGCCCGCCTCGCGCAGCAACTGCACCTTGCCGGGCTTGGGCGGGCCGGGAAGTACGTCGAATTCGGCGGCGGCGATCGCCCGGAGCGCCGCCCTTCCTCCCGCCACGAAGCCCGCCAGCAGCAGTCTGAGCCTGCCGTGGACGCTACCCACCAGTGGGGCGCCTTCATCCAGGAGGTCACGGGCGCGTTGTGCTTCGTAGGCGATCAGCGCGCGCACCGATGCGCCAGCGGTTTCCGCGGCGAGGTCGGCTTCCCGGACGTGGAAGCGTTTCATGTCCTCGGCGGGCAGGTAGATCCGGTCCCGGGCGAGGTCCTCGGCGACGTCCTGGAGGTGCTCGACGATCTGCAGGGCCGTGCAGATGGCGTCGGAGCGGCGGACGCGCTCGGGTGTGGAGGTGCCGGTGACGGCGAGGACCAGGCGGCCGACCGGGTTGGCCGACAGCTCGCAGTAGGCGAGGAGGTCGTCGTAGGTCTCGTAGCGGGAGACCAGCTGGTCCTGGCGGTTGGCGGCGATCAGGCCGAGGAAAGGTTCAGGCGTCAGCGCGCGGCGGCGCACGGTCGGCTGGAGGCGGCGCAGGATGGGGTGGTGCGGGGTGGCGTCGAAGACCCGGCGCAGGTCGGTCTCGTAGGCGTCGAGCATGGCGGTCCGGTCGCCGGCCCGCTCCGGCGGGACGCCGAGGAGGCGGGCGTCGGCGCCGCCGGGGGCCAGGTCGCCGTCGCCGATGTCGTCGACCAGGCGGGCGAAGCCGTAGACGGCCATGAGGTCGGCGCGCCACTCGCGGGGCAGGAAAAAGGGGGCCACGGGGAAGTTCTCCCCCGCGGCCTTGTCGAGCGTGCCGCGCTCCGGATCCACGGCTGGTGCCGTCCCGGTGGCCGTCATCGCCGGCCGCCGGGAGCGGGGACGGCGCACGCCTCGCGGCGATGGGGAGTCTCCGTAGCCATTGCCGTCACATCTCCCGTTCTACACTGCCTACGCAATACACACTATTTCGGACACGCCGCCTGGCTGCCCGTGCGGCAGCCCGACAGAGGGTGCCGGGCATTATCGCCCCATGTGCCGCGTTTCGGGACCGGTACAGCTTACGTTGTACAACTCATCGAGCTGCGCGGGGGCCGTCCGCACATCACAACAACACACCGATTGGCTCCAAGATTCCTAAGCGCGACCGGAGTTGACGTTTCCTTTGCGGACGCGAGACCCCGTCGGAACAGTTCCGGCGGGGTCCGGGGGCCGTACGGTCACTTGCCGACGAACTTCTCGTACTCCTTGAGCACCTCGTCCGTGGGGCCGTCCATGCGCAACTCGCCGCGCTCCAGCCACAGGACGCGGTCGCAGGTGTCGCGGATGGACTTGTTGTTGTGGCTGACCAGGAACACCGTGCCGGCTTCCTTGCGCAGCTCGCGGATGCGGGCCTCGGAGCGCTTCTGGAACTTGCGGTCACCGGTGGCCAGGGCCTCGTCGATCATCAGGACGTCGTGGTCCTTGGCGGCGGCGATGGAGAAGCGCAGGCGCGCGGCCATGCCGGAGGAGTACGTGCGCATGGGCAGGGTGATGAAGTCGCCCTTCTCGTTGATGCCGGAGAAGTCGACGATCTCCTGGTAGCGCTCCCTGATCTGCTCCCGGGACATGCCCATGGCGAGGCCGCCGAGGATGACGTTGCGCTCGCCGGTCAGGTCGTTCATCAGGGCCGCGTTGACGCCGAGCAGGGACGGCTGGCCGTCGGTGTAGACCTTGCCCCGCTCGGCGGGGAGCAGGCCGGCGATGGCGCGCAGCAGGGTGGACTTGCCGGAGCCGTTGGAGCCGATCAGGCCGATGGCCTCGCCCCGGTAGGCGACGAAGGAGACGCCCCGTACGGCGTGCACCTTGCGCACGCCGCGTTCCTCGCCGCGCTTGAGTATCCGGCTCAGGGCGGCGGTGGCGCTGCCCCTGCCGCCGCGGGCGCCGTTGACGCGGTAGACGATGTGCAGGTCGTCGGCGATGACGGTGGGGATCCGTGCGCCCTCGTGCGGCTCAGCCACGGCCGTACCTCTCCTCGGCCTTCCAGAAGTAGACGAAGCCGACGGCACCGGCCAGCACCGCCCAGCCCAGGGCGAAGGCCCACACGTGCGGCGGCAGGTAGGAGGAGCCGTAGCCGTCGATCAGCGCGAAGCGGATCAGGTCCATGTAGACGGCGGCCGGGTTCCACTGGAGGACGTCGCTGAGCCAGCCCGGCACGTCCTTGTCGGCGAGCATCGCCGGGATGGAGAACATCACGCCGGACGCGTACATCCAGGTGCGCATCACGAACGGCATCAGCTGGGCCAGGTCGGGGGTCTTGCTGCCCATCCGGGCGAAGATCAGCGCGAGGCCGGTGTTGAAGACGAACTGGAGCGCCAGCGCGGGCACCACCAGCAGCCAGCCGAGGCTCGGGTAGCTGCCGAAGCCGATCATGACGATGACCAGCACGATCATCGAGTACAGCAGTTGCTGCAGCTGCTGGAACGCGAAGGAGACGGGCAGCGAGGCCCGGGGGAAGTGCAGCGCGCGGACCAGGCCCAGATTGCCGGAGATGGCGCGGACGCCCGCGAGCACCGAGGACTGCGTGAAGGTGAAGACGAACACGCCGGTGACCAGGAACGGCACGTAGATGTCGTGCGGGATGCCCCGGCGGGCGCCGAGCAGCAGGCCGAAGATGAAGAAGTAGACGGCGGCGTTCAGCAGCGGGGTGGCCACCTGCCAGAGCTGGCCGAGTCTGGCCTGGCTGTACTGGGCGGTCAGCTTCGCCCGTGAGAAGGCGAGGATGAAGTGCCGCCGGTCCCAGAGCTGGCGGACGTACTCGACGAGGGAGGGCCGGGCGCCGCTCACGGACAGGCCGTACTTCTCGGCGAGCTGTGCCGCCGTGAGGCCCTCGTCGGATGGCACGGGCTTGGTCGTCGCGACCGTGCCGTCGTGCGTTGTCTCACTCACTAGTGGAAACTTTCGTCTTCGAAGATGCGCGGCCGGTACCGGCCTGACGCATCCCGCGGTCCTCGGACCGCGGGATGCCCCGGGGTACGAGCTTCTCAGATCACGGGGGGCCGGCCCAGCCGGGTCAGCCGCCACACCGTACGCCACTTCATGGGCCGGCGGGGACCGCAGGGAGTGGCCCAGCCTTCCCGGAAGCCGCCGAACCACGCCTTCAGCGCGGGGCGCGAGGGGCGGCGGGCGAGCGTGAGCAGCATCCAGACGCCGAGGTAGACCGGGACCAGGGGGGCGGGCAGGTTGCGGCGGGCCAGCCAGACCCGGTTGCGGGCGACCATGCGGTGGTAGACCGCGTGCCGCGAGGGCGCGGTCGTGGGGTGGTACAGCACCATGTCGGACCGGTAGTCGATCATCCAGCCCGCGTCCAGGGCCCGCCAGGCCAGGTCGGTCTCCTCGTGGGCGTAGAAGAACGCGTCCGGCAGGCCGCCGACCTCCTTGAGGACGGCGGTGCGTACGGCGTTGGCGCCGCCGAGGAAGGTGGTGACCCGGGAGGAGCGCATCGGGTCGGCGGCGCGCAGCCGGGGGACGTGCCGGCGCTGGGTCTCGCCGGTCTCCGGGTCGGCGATGCGGAAGCTGACGATGCCGAGCTTCGGGTCGGCGGCGAACGCCTTCCGGCACAGTTCGGCGGTGTCGGTACGGGCCAGCAGGCCGTCGTCGTCGAGGAACAGCAGGATGTCGACCTCGCTGCCGCCGGGGCCGAACGCCTCGATGCCGACGTTGCGGCCGCCGGGGATGCCGAGGTTCTCCGGCAGTTCGACGGTGCGCACACCGTCGGGGACGTCCGGCACGGGCGAGCCGTTGCCGACGACCACGACCTGGACCGGGTCGCCGTCCTGCTTGGCGACCGAGTCGATCAGGGCACGCAGTTCGTCGGGGCGGTTGCCCATGGTGATGATGACGGCGCCGACCTTCATGGGGCTGCTCACTTCAGCCTGCTGGAGGCCAGGACGGACACCAGGTGCAGCAGGGTCTGGAGGAGGGCGATGCCGGCCAGGACGGCGGTGCCGAGGCGGGTGAAGAACAGGTCGCCGCGGACGTTGTCCACGATGGCGAGGACCAGGATCAGCAGGGACGCCTCGATGCCGAGGATGAGGCGGTGGAACTTGAGCATGGCGGCGGCCCGGCGGGCCAGGGCCATGCCGGAGGAGCGCATCTCGGCGGCGGCCTCCTTGACCGGGGGCAGCCCGTTCTGGTGGCGGGCGACGCCGACCAGGTCGGTCTCGGCCTTGATCAGGATGGCGCCGAGCGCGGCCAGGGTGCCGAGGAAGGCCCACAGCCAGTCGATCCGCCCGGTGCCGAACAGGTCGGCGGCGCGCAGGCCGAGGCCGACCAGGACGGCGGCGTCGGTGAGGTAGGCGCCGACGCGGTCCAGGTACACGCCGCCGAGCGAGTACTGCTTGCGCCAGCGGGCGATCTCGCCGTCGACGCAGTCCAGCAGCAGGTACAGCTGGACCGCGACGACGCCGAGCACGGCGCCCCAGATCCCCGGCACGAGCAGCGCCGGGGCGGCGAGCACGCCGCAGACGGTCATCAGGTACGTGAGCTGGTTGGGCGTGACCCTGGTGTTCACCAGGTAGCGGTCGACCCGCAGGGACACCTCGCGCATGTAGAGGCGTCCCATCCAGTGCTCACCGCTGCGCCGGTCCTTGACCCCCGCGGGGTGCACGACCGGACGTAGTTCAGCTACCGATGGCCTTGACATAGTCGGTGTAGACGTCCTTGATCTGGTCGGTTTTCAGGTCGAGGTGTTCGAGGATCGTGAATCGGCCGGGCCGGGTCTCGGGAGCGAACTCCACGGCGCGGACGAACTCCTCGGGGGTGAAGCCGATCTCCTCCGGCAGCACCGGCAGTCCGTGCCGGCGCAGCACCTCGGCCATGTACACCGACTCCTCGTGCGCCCCGCGCAGATACATCGCGAAGGCCGCGCCCAGGCCGCACTGCTCGCCGTGGGCGGCGGCGCGCTTGGGGAAGAGCAGGTCGAAGGCGTGGTTGATCTCGTGGCAGGCCCCGGAGGACGGCCGTGAGTCGCCGGAGACGGACATGGCGATGCCGCTGAGCACCAGCGCCTCGCTTAGCACCTGGAGGAAGTCGTTGTCGCCGATGCCGCCGGGGTGGCGCAGTACGGCCTCGCCGGCCTGGCGGGCCATGGCGGCGGCCAGGCCGTCGATCCGCTCGCCCTTGATCCGGTTGGCCAGCTCCCAGTCGGCGATCGCGGAGATGTTGGAGACGGCGTCGCCGATGCCGGCCCGTACGTAGCGCACCGGGGCCTCGCGGATGACGTCGAGGTCGATGACGACGGCGATCGGGTTCGGCACGCCGTAGGAGCCGCGGCCCGCGTCGTTGTCGAGGGTGGCCACGGGCGAGCACAGGCCGTCGTGCGCGAGGTTGGTCGGTACGGCGACCAGCGGCAGGCCGACGCGGGCGGCGGCGAACTTGGCGCAGTCGATGATCTTGCCGCCGCCCAGTCCGACGACGGCGTCGTAGTGGCCGGCCTTTATGTCGCCGGCCAGCCGGACCGCGTCGTCCAGGGTGCCGCCGCCGACCTCGTACCAGGTGGCGCCGGGCAGGGACGGGGCGACGCGCTCGCGCAGCCGGGCGCCGGAGCCGCCGCTGACGGCGACGGCGAGACGGCCGGAGTGCGAGATGCGCTCGTCGGCGAGGACACAGCCGAGGTCGTCGAGGGCACCCGGGCGGATGTCGACGACCAGCGGCGAGGGGATCAGCCGGGTCAGTACTGGCATGCGATCTCCCGTCCACGGGCGAGATCGTCGTGGTTGTCGATCTCGACCCAGCTGACGTCGCCGATGGGAGCCACGTCGATCCGGAAGCCGCGGTCGACCAGCTCCTGGTAGCCGTGCTCGTAGAACTGCTGGGGGTCGGTCTCCCAGACCGTCTTCAGCGCGTCGGCCAGGTCGGGCGCGGCGTCGCCCTCGATGAGGGTGACGCCGATGTACTCGCCGGTCGCCTCGGCCGGGTCCATCAGCTTGGTGATCTTCGTCATCGTCCCCTCGGCGGGGTCGACGACGACCTTCATCTCCTCGTCGGCCAGCGACTTCACCGTGTCGAGGGCGAGGATGATCTTCTTGCCGTCACCCCGCGCGGCGAGCAGCGTCTTCTCCACGGAGACCGGGTGCACGGTGTCCCCGTTGGCGAGGATCACGCCGTCCTTGAGGGCGTCACGGCCGCACCACAGGGAGTAGGCGTTGTTCCACTCCTCGGCCTTGTCGTTGTCGATGAGGGTCAGCTGGAGGCCGTACTTGGCCTCCAGGGCCGCCTTGCGCTCGTAGACGGCCTCCTTGCGGTAGCCGACGATGACCGCGACCTCGGTCAGGCCGATCTCGGCGAAGTTGCCGAGGGTGAGGTCGAGAACCGTGGGTTCGCCTTCTATGCCCGCGGGCCCCACCGGCACCAGCGCCTTCGGCAGGCTGTCGGTGTAGGGGCGCAGACGCCGTCCGGCGCCGGCCGCGAGCACGAGGCCGATCATGCGGTTTCTCCTTCGTCGTGTACGGCGGGTGAGCCGGCCCGGTGGGCGGACACCCAGTAGCGGATGCTCTCGACGAGCACCAGCAGGGCCACGGCCACGGCGAGGACCGTGAGCGCGACGGTGAACTGTGCGGCGGTGAGCAGCGCGGCCAGCAGGGCGACCAGCAGCGTGCGGCCCTCGTGTCCCCCGACGGCCCGCCGCAGCCAGTTCGGGGGCGCGCCCGCGCCGCCGCGGATGCGGTAGACCGTGTCGTAGTGATGGTAGGCGACCGCCGCCACCAGTCCGAAAGCCGCCGGTAGGGCCCCGTTCACGTCCGCTCGGGCCGCCAGCAGCAGGACGGTGCCGTACTCGGCGGCGCGGAAGAAGGGGGGGACGAGCCAGTCGAGGGCGCCCTTGAGAGGGCGCGCGACGGCGAGGGCCGAGGTCAGGGCGTACACGACGGCGGCGACCAGGGGCCAGGGGGTGCCGAACCCGGTCAGTCCGGCCGTTACGGCGACGGCGGCGCCGCCGGTCAGGGCGGCGACCGGGGCGAGGCCGCCGGGCAGCCCGCGCACCACCCGGGTCAGCGCCTCGGCGACGGGGCCGCTGTCCGCGAGGTCGGCCAGTGCCGTCGCGGCGCGGTCGGTCCGGCGGGCCTTGCGGGTCAGCGAGCGCAGGACGCGGCCGGCCGTGGTGTACGTCGCGGCGAAGGCGCAGCCGATCAGCAGGACGCAGAAGGTGATCCGGGGGGTGGTGGCGGCCGTGAGGACGGCGATCATCGCCCAGCGCTCGCCGATCGGCAGCACGATCATGCGGCGGACCCAGACCGTCCAGCCGACGCTGTCGAGCTTGCCGGAGAGGGCGGCGGTGGGGCTGGTGTTGCCGGTGGCGTCAGTGCCTACGACGTGTGCCTCGTTGAAGGAGAAGTCGACCACGTGCCGGCAGGTCTGGAGGACCATCGCGCCGAGGGCCAAGGCCCATACGTCGTCGCCGCCGCGGGCGGCACCGAGGGCGAGGCCGGCGTAGTAGGCGTACTCCTTGGCCCGGTCGAAGGTGGCGTCGAGCCAGGCGCCGAGGGTGGAGTACTGGAGGGAGTAGCGGGCGAGCTGGCCGTCGGTGCAGTCCAGCACGAAGGAGAAGAGGAGCAGGAGGCCGGCGGCGACGAAGCCGCCGCGGGTGCCGGTGGCCGCGCAGGCCGCCGCTATGAGTGCGGTGAGCAGGGAGGCGGTGGTGACCTGGTTGGGGGTCAGGCCGCGGCGGGCGCACCAGCGGGCGAGGTAGCGGGAGTAGGGGCTGACGCAGAAGGTGGTGAAGAAGCCGTCGCGGGCCTTGACCGCCGACTTCAGGCGGACCGCCTCGTCGTCGACGGCGGCGACCGCCTGCCGGGCCTCGTTGCGGGCCTGCGGGTCGGCGGGGACGGCGGCGACCAGGCTGCCCAGCTCGGGCCGGTGCACCTCGGTGCCGTCCTCGTCGTCGAGGGCGGTGACGATGCGGTCGGCGAGGCTGTCGACGAGGGTGGTGCCACCGGCGGTGGAGGTCTGGCGGGCCATCGCGCGGGTCAGGGCCTGGCGCCCGGCCGGCTGGGCCGTCACGGCGCCCGGAACGGCGGCGAGCGGGAAGCGCGGGTCGGTGAGGCCGAGGCGCAGCGTGTGCAGGTGACCGACGAAGCGGGCGTCCACCACGGCGACCCGTTCCGCGCCGGGCACCCGGGCCAGCTGGGTCTCGGCGTCGGCGGCGTCGGCCGCGAGGCGGACCTCGAAGCCCAGCTCCCGCAGATCCGCCTCGATCGACGAACCGGGAACCGGCTGACCGGTGAGGATGGCGGTCGACAACCGAACTCACTCCCTGGATGCCGACGCCGTGCGCCGGGCCTGTGCATGGTGGGGGCGCCTGTGTCCACAGCCCCCGGGCGGCATGTCGGCAGAGGTTATCGGATGACCGGAACGCCGTGTTCACCGGCCGTTTCACGGACGGTCGACACGACGTGCCCACGCCTTTGCCGCGATCATCATCGGGGATGCGGGGCCCGGCCCACAAACCGCGCCCCCGCCCGCACCGGGTGGAGGGTGCGGGCGAGGGGTACGCGAGGAGGCGGGCCGGACCGGCGCACCGCCCGTTCGCGCACCCTGACCTGCGGAACGTTTACGCAGGTCAGAGCAGATGACAACGGTGTTCAGTGCCGCGTTGCCGGAGGGGGCCGGCCCGTAGTTCACTGTGCTCCCGGCGGACGACAGGGAGGCGGCTTCCATGGGGGCTGGGCACGATCACGGGCACGGCCACGGGCACGGCGCGCCCGCCGGCGGTACGGCGACCGCGGCGTACCGGGGCAGGCTGCGGGTGGCGCTGGCGATCACGCTCACCGTCATGGTCGTGGAGATCGTCGGCGGGGTGCTGGCCGACTCGCTCGCGCTGGTCGCCGACGCGGCGCACATGGCGACGGACGCGGTGGGGCTGGGCATGGCCCTGCTGGCGGTCCACTTCGCCGGCCGGCCGCCCAGCGACCGGCGCACCTTCGGACTGGCCCGGGCCGAGATCCTGGCCGCGCTGGCCAACTGTCTGCTGCTGCTCGGGGTGGGCGGATACGTCCTGTACGAGGCGGTCGAGCGGTTCGTCTCGCCGGCCGGGACCTCGGGCGGACTGACCGTCGTCTTCGGTGTGATCGGCCTGGTGGCGAACTCGGTGTCGCTGGCGCTGCTGATGCGGGGCCAGGCGGAGAGCCTGAACGTGCGCGGCGCGTTCCTGGAGGTGGCGGCGGACGCGCTGGGGTCGGTCGCGGTGATCGTGTCCGCCCTGGTGATCGTCACCACCGGCTGGCAGGCCGCCGACCCGATCGCCTCGCTCGTCATCGGCGTGATGATCGTGCCGCGGACGGTGAAGCTGTTGCGCGAGACGCTGGACGTCCTGCTGGAGGCGGCACCCAAGGACGTCGACATCGCCGAGGTACGGGCCCACATACTGGCCCTCGACGGAGTGGAGGACATCCACGACCTGCACGCGTGGACGATCACGTCCGGCATGCCGGTGCTCTCCGCGCACGTGGTGGTCGGTGCGGAGGCGCTGAGCGCGACCGGCCACGAGAAGATGCTCCACGAACTCCAGGGCTGCCTGGGCGACCACTTCGACGTGGAGCACTGCACCTTCCAGCTGGAGCCGGGCGGGCACGCGGCGCACGAGGCGCGGCTGTGCCACTGAGGCGACGGGGGCGCACAGGTATCGGAGCGGGGCGCGTCTTCGGGGGAAGGCGCCCGGGAACGCAGCCGTCCGCCGGTCCGCGCGCGTTCTGATCCCTGGCGGGCCCGGCGGGGCGGTTCCCCCTCCGGCGACCGGGCACGATCACCTGCCGGGCCCGCCCCGGCGCCCGGCCGTACCTGGCGGCCTCCCGCGCGGCGGTGCGGGACATGCGGGCGGGGAAGTGCGGGGAGCGCCGGCCGCGTACGGCACACTGGGGGCGCGAGGACCGATGCGAAGGATGGGTATGCCGATCACTCCTGCCACCGCGGCGAACAGTTCGTCGAGCGGCACCGCGGACGCGATTCTGCTGGAACTCGTCGACGAGGACGGCGTCACGATCGGCACCGCGGAGAAGCTCGCCGCGCACCAGCCGCCCGGGCGGCTGCACCGCGCCTTCTCGGTGTTCCTCTTCGACGAGCGCGGCCGGCTGCTGCTCCAGCAGCGGGCGCTCGGCAAGTACCACTCCCCCGGGGTGTGGTCCAACACCTGCTGCGGCCATCCCTACCCCGGCGAGTCGCCGTTCGCGGCGGCGGCCCGGCGGACCTTCGAGGAGCTGGGGATCTCCCCGTCGCTGCTCGCCGAGGCGGGCACGGTGCGCTACAACCACCCGGACCCGGCCTCGGGCCTGGTGGAGCAGGAGTACAACCACCTCTTCGTGGGTCTGGTGCAGGCGGTGCCGCGGCCCGATCCGGCGGAGGTCGCCGAGACGGTCTTCGTCTCCCCGGCCGAGCTGGCCGAGCGGCACGCGCGGGACACCTTCTCGGCGTGGTTCATGACGGTGCTGGACGCGGCGCGTCCGGCCGTCCGCGAGCTGACGGGTCCGTCCGCCGGCTGGTGAGCCCGGCCCCCGGGGCCCCGTGCGGACGCCCTACGGGAGGGCGGGTCCGAGCGGCAGGGCCACCCAGACCACCTTGCCGCCGTTCGCCGTGTGGGCGACGTCGCACGCCCCGCCGGCCTCCCGGGTGATCTCCCGGACCAGCAGCAGGCCCCGGCCACCGGTCCGGCCGTGGTCGGTCTCCAGGGCGGTCGGGCGGTAGGGGTGGTTGTCCTCGACGGAGAGGCGGAGCCAGCCGGAGCCGACGGCGACCTCCACGGAGAGCGTCGGCGAGAGCACCGCCGCGTGCCGGACGGCGTTGGTGACCAGTTCGGAGACGATCAGCAGCAGCCCGTCCGCCACGTCCCGCGCGACCGGTACGCCCTGGTGGGCCAGGAGGTCGCGGACGGCGTGCCGCGCCTGCGGGACCGACGCCTCGACGGAGGGGGCGGTGAACCGCCAGACGCCTTCGTACGGCAAGGGGTCCGCGCGGCCCGCGGGTCTTCCCGCCTCCGGATGCGGCTGGGGCCCCGGAACCGGAACCGCGCCGTCCTCCCGCTCGTGGTCGTCCATCGTCGGGTCGCCGCCCTTGCGCTCGATTGTCACCACACCCTGAGTGTTGGTAACGAGTCGCTCCGCCCCGAGGTACTGAATGGAAGTCAGCGCGTATCGAACGGTTCTGACCGTTGGCGTATGACACAGTCAGTTGTGGGACTGATCCTGTCCCGGTTGCACCGTCTCGGCGAACTATTCCGGTTGTACTGGTTTGACCGTCGGACGGACAGGACAACGGGAGACTCGGACCGACGGTTCGAACCGGCCGGTAACATCCGGCGCATGGAGCCCCAGTTGCTGCATCGCGTCACGGACGCGGTGGCCACCGTCGTGATCCACCACCCGGCCAAGCGCAACGCCATGACGGCCGCGATGTGGCGCTCACTGCCCCCGCTGCTCGACGCCCTCGCCGCGGACCGGGCGGTGCGGGCGCTGGTGCTCACCGGCGCGGACGGCACCTTCTGCGCCGGGGCCGACATCTCCACGCTGGCCGACGGGCCGCGCGCGGCGCAGCGGCCGGCCGGGGAGGCCGAGGAGGCCCTGGCGGCCTTCCCGAAGCCGACGCTGGCGGCGGTCCGCGGGCACTGCGTGGGCGGCGGGGTGCAGCTGGCCGCCGCCTGCGACCTGCGGTTCGCCGAGGAGGGGGCGCTGTTCGGGGTGACCCCGGCCCGGCTGGGGGTGGTCTACCCGGCCTCCGCCACCCGGCGGCTGGTGTCGCTGGTGGGCCCGGCCGGCGCGAAGTACCTGCTGTTCTCGGGCGAGCTGATCGGGACCGGGCGGGCGCTGCGCACGGGCCTCGTCGACGAGGTGCTGCCGGCCGGCGGGCTGGACGGGCGGGTCGCGGAGTTCACCCGGGTCCTGACGGCCAGGTCGGGGCTGACCCAGGCGGCGGCGAAGGAGTTCGTGGACGGGCGTGCCGGCCGGGAGGCGTACTGGGCGGCGCAGGCGGACGGCAGCGGCGACACGGCGGAGGGCGTCGCCGCGTTCCTGGAGCGCCGTCCGCCCCGGTTCACCTGGCACGCACCCGCGCCGGATTGATCCCGCCGCACGGCCGTTCCCCCGCATACTGACCGGTTGGTAACCTGCCCGGTATGACGACTGCCGCCATCGACCGGCGCCCCGGCCGCCGCTGCCACAACGTGCTCAACTCGCTGCACTCGACGCACTACTTCTCGCCCGACCTGGGCCGGGAACTGGGCGCCCTCGGGGTCACCGACCCCCGGGCCGTCAACTTCGCCGTACGGGCCGCCGCGCTGGGACCGGTCGGCGCGGGCGCGGTCACCGCCGCCTTCTACAACTACAAGCACGAGCTGGTCGCCCGGCACGTCCCGGCCGTCTGGACGACGGTGACCCCGGAGCAGGCCCTCGCGGCACGCGCGCGTGCCGTCGACGCCACCCTGCGCCGGCTGCTGGGCGAGGACGCCCTGGTGTCGGCCGAGATGACGGAGGCCGCCGGACTGGCGCTGCGCGCCGCCGAGGGGTGTTCGCGCGCCGCCCGGCCGCTGTACTCGGCCCACGCCGACCTGCCGGTTCCCGACGCGCCGCACCTGGCGTACTGGCACGCCGCGACCCTGCTGCGCGAGCACCGCGGCGACGGGCACCTGGCCGTGCTCATGGCCGCGGGTCTGGACGGCCTGGAGGCGCTGGTGACGCACACCGCGACCGGCAAGGGGCTGGCGCCGAAGTGGGTGTTCGGCACGCGCGGCTGGTCCCAGGAGGAGTGGGACGCGGCCGTCGCCCGGCTGCGGGACCGCGGGCTGCTCGACGCCGCCGGGGAGCTGACCGAGGAGGGCGCGGCACTGCGCGCGGAGATCGAGCGGGAGACGGACCGGCTGGACGCCGGCCCGTACGAGCACCTCGGCGCGGCGGGCGTCGCGCGGCTGACCGAGCTGGGGGCGGCCTTCGCCCGCACCGCGCTGGGCGCGGGCGCCTTTCCGGCGGACCTGCTCGGGAAGGCGTGAGGGGCGGCGGGAGGAGCGGCGGGAGAGACGGCGGGAGGGGCGGCGGGAGGAGGACCCGCAGGAGGACCGGCAGGAGGACCGGCAGAAAGGGGCAGCGTGCGGGCGTGCGGGCCGCTCTGTACGAGCCCCGGCCCACCGCGCCGGCCGTCGGCGGGGGTGGTGGGCGGCCGTCGGCGGAGGCAGTGGGCGGGGGCCGGCGGAGGCAGTGGGCGGGGGCCGGCGGAGGCAGTGGGCGGGGGCCGGCGGAGGCAGTGGGCGGGGGCCGGCGGAGGCGGTGGGCGGGGGTAGAAAGGTCGGCACGGTGGGCTGATCGGCTCGGTGGGCATAGCGGGGCCGCTGCGAGGTACCCGTTCTTCACCCGGCCGGACCGGCCGGGTGGACAGAGGGAGGCTCTTGTGTTCCGTGCCATCGCAGACGTGCTGCGCCAGATCGGCGGCGCCATCGCGACCGTCGTCACGCTGCCCTTCCGGGCCCTGGCCCGGCTCTTCGGCGGGGCGTCGAGCTCGACCCGCAGCCGCCGGGCCTGAGCGCGCCGCCTCCGACCTGCCCGGACACCCGCCCTGATCCCCGAGTGTCGGCGCGGCCTGCCACAATTGCCGCGCAACCTCAGTGAGAAGGCGGTACGGGATCGTGACGACACCCGAGTCGATCGACGTTGGGTCCATCGAAGGCAGGATCGCCGAGGAGCTCGGCGTACGGGAGCGGCAGGTGAAGGCCGCGGTGGAACTGCTCGACGGCGGTTCGACCGTGCCCTTCATCGCCCGCTACCGCAAGGAAGCGACCGAGATGCTCGACGACGCGCAGCTGCGCACGCTCGAGGAGCGGCTGCGCTATCTGCGGGAGCTGGAGGAGCGGCGGGCCGCGATCCTCGACTCGGTGCGTGAGCAGGGCAAGCTCACCGAGGAGCTGGAGGCGCGCATCCGGGGTGCCGAGACCAAGGCGCGTCTGGAGGACGTCTACCTGCCGTACAAGCCCAAGCGGCGCACCAAGGCGCAGATCGCCCGCGAGGCCGGTCTGGAGCCGCTGGCCGAGGGCCTGCTGGCCGACCCGGGTGTCGAGCCCCTCGCGGCCGCCGCCGCGTTCGTCGACGCGGACAAGGGCGTGGCCGACCCGCAGGCCGCCCTGGACGGGGCGCGGGCCATCCTCACCGAGAAGTTCTCCGAGGACGCCGACCTGATCGGCGAGCTGCGCGAGCGGATGTGGACGCGCGGACGGCTGGCCGCCAAGGTGAAGGACGGCAAGGAGGAGGCGGGCGCCAAGTTCGCCGACTACTTCGACTTCGCCGAGCCGTTCACCGAGCTGCCCTCGCACCGGATCCTGGCGATGCTGCGCGGCGAGAAGGAGGACGTCCTCGACCTGGTGCTGGAGCCCGAGGAGCCGACGGACGGGCCGTCGTCGTACGAGGGGATCGTCGCGTCGCGGTTCGGGATCGCCGACCGGGGGCGCCCCGGAGACAAGTGGCTGACGGACACGGTCCGCTGGGCCTGGCGCACCCGCATCCTCGTCCACCTGGGCATCGACCTCAGGCTGCGGCTGCGCACGGCCGCCGAGGACGAGGCGGTGAACGTGTTCGCGGCCAACCTGCGCGACCTGCTGCTGGCCGCTCCGGCGGGGACGCGGGCGACGCTCGGCCTGGACCCCGGGTTCCGTACGGGCGTGAAGGTCGCCGTGGTCGACGCCACGGGCAAGGTCGTGGCGACCGACGTCATCCACCCGCACGTCCCGGCCAACAAGTGGGACGAGGCGATCGCGAAGCTGGCGCGGCTGGCGAAGGAGCACGCGGTCGAGCTGATCGCGATCGGCAACGGCACGGCGTCGCGCGAGACCGACAAGCTCGCCGGGGAACTGATCACCAAGCACCCCGAGCTGAAGCTCACCAAGGTGATGGTGTCCGAGGCGGGCGCCTCGGTGTACTCGGCCTCCGCGTTCGCCTCGCAGGAGCTGCCGGACATGGACGTCTCGCTGCGCGGCGCGGTCTCCATCGCCCGCCGGCTCCAGGACCCGCTGGCCGAGCTGGTGAAGATCGACCCGAAGTCGATCGGCGTCGGCCAGTACCAGCACGACCTGTCCGAGGTGAAGCTGTCGCGCTCCCTGGACGCGGTGGTCGAGGACTGTGTGAACGGTGTCGGGGTGGACGTCAACACCGCCTCCGCGCCGCTGCTCGCCCGCGTCTCCGGCATCACGTCGGGCCTCGCGGAGAACATCGTGGCGCACCGTGACGCCAACGGGCCGTTCAAGGCGCGGGGCGAGCTGAAGAAGGTCGCGCGGCTGGGCCCGAAGGCGTACGAGCAGTGCGCGGGCTTCCTGCGGATCCGCGGCGGCGACGACCCGCTGGACGCGTCCAGCGTGCACCCGGAGGCGTACCCGGTGGTGCGCCGGATGGTGAAGACCGCCGGGCAGGAGGTGGCCTCGCTGATCGGGAACACCTCGGTGCTGCGGTCCCTGCGGGCGGCCGACTTCGTGGACGAGACGTTCGGTCTGCCGACCGTGTCGGACATCCTGAAGGAGCTGGAGAAGCCGGGCCGTGACCCGCGTCCCGCCTTCAGGACGGCCACCTTCAAGGAGGGCGTCGAGAAGATCTCCGACCTGTCCCCCGGGATGGTCCTGGAGGGTGTCGTGACCAATGTGGCGGCCTTCGGGGCGTTCATCGACGTCGGTGTGCACCAGGACGGGCTGGCGCACGTCTCCGCGCTGTCGAAGACGTTCGTGAAGGACCCGCGTGACGTGGTCAAGCCGGGGGACATCGTCAAGGTGAAGGTGCTGGACGTCGACATCCCGCGCAAGCGGATCTCGCTGACGCTGCGGCTGGACGACGAGGCGGCGCCCAAGGGCGAGCAGCAGCCGCGCCAGCAGCGGGGCGGGGGCGGCGGACGGCCGCCGAAGCAGCGGCAGCAGCCCTCCGGCGGGAAGGCCGGCGGCAAGGGCAAGGGGCGGCCGGCGCCGCCGCCCGCCAACAGCGCGATGGCCGACGCCCTGAAGCGGGCGGGGCTGGCGTAAGCGGGCGGGGCGGCGGGTGACGGGGCGCGGCTAGCGTTCCGTCACCTTGCCGTCCGCGACCTCCAGGCGGCGGGTCACCCGCAGGGCGTCCAGCATGCGGCGGTCGTGGGTGACCAGGAGCAGGGTGCCCTCGTAGGAGTCGAGGGCCGACTCCAGCTGTTCGATGGCCGGCAGGTCGAGGTGGTTCGTGGGCTCGTCCAGGACCAGGAGGTTGACGCCCCGGCCCTGGAGCAGGGCGAGGGCGGCCCGGGTGCGCTCGCCCGGGGAGAGGGTGGCCGCCGGACGCAGCACGTGGTCCGCCTTGAGGCCGAACTTGGCCAGCAGGGTGCGGACCTCGGCCGGTTCCGTGTCGGGGACGGCCGTCTGGAAGGCGTCGAGCAGCGGCTCGGTGCCGTGGAAGAGCTTGCGGGCCTGGTCGACCTCGCCGAGCAGGACGCCCGAGCCGAGGGCCGCGTGCCCGGCGTCCAGCGGGACCCGGCCCAGCAGGGCGCCGAGCAGCGTGGACTTGCCCGCGCCGTTGGCGCCGGTCACCGCGACCCGGTCGGCCCAGTCGATCTGGAGGGTGACCGGGCCCAGGGTGAAGGGGCCGCGCCGCACCTCGGCGTCGCGCAGAGAGGCGACGACAGCGCCGGAGCGCGGGGCTGACGCGATCTCCATGCGCAGCTCCCACTCCTTGCGGGGCTCCTCGACGACCTCCAAACGTTCGATCATGCGCTGGGTCTGGCGGGCCTTGGCGGCCTGCTTCTCGCTGGCCTCGCTGCGGAACTTGCGGCCGATCTTGTCGTTGTCGCTGCCCGCCTTGCGCCGGGCGTTCCTGACGCCCTTGTCCATCCAGGAGCGCTGCGTCTGGGCCCGGTCCTGGAGGGCGGCCCGCTTGTCGGCGTACTCCTCGTACTCGTCGCGGGCGTGCCGGCGGGCCACCTCGCGCTCCTCCAGGTAGGCGTCGTAGCCGCCGCCGTAGAGGTTGATCCGCTGCTGGGCGAGGTCGAGTTCGAGGACCTTGGTGACGGTGCGGGCGAGGAACTCGCGGTCGTGGCTGACGACGACGGTGCCGGCGCGCAGGCCGGTGACGAAGCGTTCGAGGCGTTCCAGGCCGTCCAGGTCGAGGTCGTTGGTCGGCTCGTCGAGGAGGAAGAGGTCGTAGCGGGACAGCAGGAGGGAGGCGAGGCCGGCGCGGGCGGCCTGGCCGCCGGAGAGGGAGGTCATCGGCTGGTCGAGGTCCACGGCCAGGCCCAGGGTGGCGGCCACCTCCTCGGCGCGGTCGTCGAGGTCGGCGCCGCCGAGGGCCAGCCAGCGCTCCAGGCTGGTGGCGTAGGCGTCGTCGGCGCCGGGCACGCCGTCGACCAGGCCCTGGGTGGCCTCGTCCATGGTCCGCTGGGCCTCGGTGACGCCGGTGCGCCGGGCCAGGAAGGCGCGTACCGTCTCCCCGGGCCTGCGCTCGGGTTCCTGCGGGAGGTGGCCGACGGTGGCGCTGGGCGGGGACAGGCGCAGCTCGCCCTGTTCGGGGGCGGTGAGGCCGGCGAGCATCCGCAGCAGCGTGGACTTGCCGGCGCCGTTGGGCCCGACGAGGCCGATCACGTCGCCGGGGGCGACGACGAGGTCGAGCCCGGTGAACAGGGAGCGGTCGCCGTGGCCGGCGGCGAGGTTCTTGGCGACGAGGGTGGCAGTCATCAGGGCGCCGATTTTAGCGGCCGGTACGGGGCGGACTCAGCCGGGTTTCCCGTGCGTCACCGCTGCCACCAGCACGCTTTCCGATGCCCGGGCCACGAGGCAGGAGCGGCCCTTGACCGCCGCGGCGTCCAGGGCGACGCGGTGGGCGCCGGGCTCCAGGACGCCGTCGAAGACCTCGCGGGTGTGGGTGCGGTGCAGCCGGTCCAGACGGTACGCGGTGAGCCGTACCCGGCAGGGCGAGGTGACCTCGATGTCCGCCGCCTCGCCGGTCGCGGTCAGGCGGGTCAGCCGGCGTCGTCCGGCAGGGGTGCGGTCGAGGGCGTGTTCGAGCTGGGCGACCAGGACGGGGACGATCGGGGCGAGGCCGTCGACGTAGACGACGTCGGCGCCGGCCTCGGTGAACGCCGCGCGGACGGCGGCGCGGTCCTGCTCGGGCACCGCGGCGCCGAAGGCGACGGCGCCGTACTCGCGCAGTTCCTCGGCGGAGGCGCCGGTGAGGTCGGGGGTGATGTCGGCGCCGATGTCGATGGTGCGCAGGGCGGCGGCGAGCTTGGCCAGTAAGGCGACCCGGGCACCGATCAGCAGGACGCGCCGGCGGGGCGTGCCGGGGCCTTGCCGGAGCAGGGCGGAGAGTGCCGCGCGGTACTCGGCGCCGGAGAAGCGGAACGGGCCGATGCCCTGATAGCCGTTGAGCCGGAGGTCGGCGTGCGGATCGGTCTGCCAGGCGAAGTCCTGCCAGACGTAGTCGTCGCCGTCCCGCCGGATCACGGCGGTCACCGCGCCGCACGCCAGGTCCTCGCACTCGGGGCAGCCGTAGATGATGTACCGGCCGCCGGGCAGCGGCGGTTCGGCCTCCAGCAACAGGCCGCGGACCTGTGCGGTGAAGATGGCGGGCGGGACGTCGGAGGCGAGCGGGGAGACGGCGTCGAGGTCGCTGAGGCGGAACAGCAGCGGCCGGCCGTCGACGATGAAGTCGAGGAAGTCGCGGTGGACCTGGTACGCACCCCCGGCGAGGACTCCCCCGGTCCGGGTGGCGGGGGCCAGGCCGAAGGTCGTGTACTCGGCAGACATGCGGTGAGTATTCCCGCAGTCGCGGCGTTGTGCGCATGGCCGGGCGGGTTCCGCTACCGTCCGCCTGTGGAAACCGAACTGGGGGGCGAAGTCCTCGTGGTGGGCGGCGGCGTGATCGGGCTGACGACCGCCGTCGTCCTGGCCGAGCGCGGCAGCCGGGTACGGGTGTGGACCCGGGAGCCCCTGGAGCGGACCACCTCGGCGGTGGCGGGGGCCCTGTGGTGGCCGTACCGGATCGCGCCGGCCGCGGCGGCGCGCGCGTGGGCGCTGCGCTCCCTGGACGTGTACGAGGAGTTGGCGGCCCGCCCCGAGCGGACCGGCGTACGTATGGCCGAGGGCGTCCTGGGCGAGACGGAGCGGCACGAGGTCGACGGGTGGGCGGCCGAGCGGCTGCCGGGGCTGCGGGCGGCGACGGCGGCGGAGTACCGGGGCTCCGGGCTGTGGGCCCGGCTGCCGCTCATCGACATGTCGGTGCATCTGCCCTGGCTGCGCGAGCGGTTGCGGGCGGCGGGCGGTTCGGTCGAGACGCGGGCGGTGACCGGTCTGCGGGAGACCGGGGCGCGGGTGGTGGTCAACTGCACGGGTCTCGGGGCCCGGACGCTGGTGCCGGACCCGTCGGTGCGGCCGGTGCGCGGGCAGTTGGTCGTCGTCGAGAACCCGGGCATCCGCACCTGGGCGGTGTCCACCGATCCGGAGTCCGGGGAGATGGCGTACTTCTTTCCGCACGCGGGCCGGCTGGTGCTGGGCGGTACGGCGGAGGAGGACGTCTGGTCGGCGGAGCCGGACCCGGCGGTGGCGGCCGCGATCGTCCGGCGGTGCGCGGCACTGCGGCCGGAGATCGCCGGCGCCCGGGTCCTGGAACACCGGGTGGGGCTGCGGCCCGCCCGGGACGCGGTACGGCTGGAGCGCGAGGTCCTGCCGGACGTGCGGCTCCTGGTGCACAACTACGGCCACGGCGGCGCGGGCGTCACCGTGGCCTGGGGGTGCGCACGGGAGGCGGCGGGGCTGGCGGGCCGCTGATCGGGGGCGCCGTTGCCGGTGGCGCGTCCGCGGGGCCGGTCGTCCTGCCGGGGTGGCGTGGTTCCGTCGCGTACCGGGCACGGGCGGAGTCGCCCGCCCGTGCCCGGAGGCGCGCACCGCGGGCCGGTCGTCAGCACGTGCGGCCGACGTAGTGCGCGCCCTGGATCTTGGACGCCGGTGGCCGGTGGCCTGACTGCCGGGCGCCGGGGACGGGACGGGCGGGGCCGGATTGCGGGGCGGGCGGGTGCGGAGGATGGGACGGCGGAGGCCGGATTACGGGACGGGTGGGTGCGGAGGATGGGACGGCGGAGGCCGGATTACGAGACGGGCGGGTGCGGAGGATGGGACGGCGGAGGCCGGATTACGGGGGCCGGGGGACGGGACGGCGCCAGCCGGAACACAGGACAGGCGGGCCCCCGGCACCGGACAGCGACGGTCGGAACACGGGTCGGGCGGGGCCGGGGACCGGGCGGGCGGTGGTGCCGCCGGGCCGGCGCGGCCCTACCCGCGGCGGCCATCCGCCCGTCGTCGCCGGAGACCGGGCCCGGCACGGCAGGCGGCGCGGTACCGGCGTACGGCCGAGGCCCGGCGTGCCGTCGGCGCGGGTGCGCAGGGCCGCCGGCCCGCCCGGCGTCAGTGGTGCCGGCCGATGGGATCGCCCTCGGTCTCCGGGCCGCGGCCCGGGCCCACCCTGATCTCGAAGTCGCCGTCGTACCTGCGGTGGCCCTCGACGACGGCCATCTCCACGGCCTCCGAGCCCATCTCACCGCGCACGATGAGCGGGTCCCGGCGCAGGTCGCGCATGAGGGCCACGCACATGAAGATCATCACGATGACGAACGGGGCCGCCGCGAGGATCGTGAGGTTCTGCAGGCCGGTCAGCGCGTCGCCCTGCCCGCTGCCGACCAGGAGCATGATGGCGGCCACGGCTCCCGTGACCACGCCCCAGAAGATGACCACCAGGCGGCTCGGTTCCAGCGCGCCCCGCTGCGACAGCGTGCCCATCACGACCGACGCCGCGTCGGCGCCCGAGACGAAGAAGATGCCGACCAGGACCATCACCAGCAGGCTGGTGACCGTGGCGACGGGGTACTCCTGGAGCACGGCGAAGAGCTGGCCCTCGGGCGTGGCCTCCTCCCCCAGCCGGCCCTGCTCCCGGAGCTTCATCGACGAACCGCCGAAGATCGCGAACCAGACCAGGCTGACCGTGCTGGGCACGAGGATGACGCCGCCGACGAACTGCCGGATCGTCCGGCCCCGGCTGATCCGGGCGATGAACATGCCGACGAACGGCGTCCAGGAGATCCACCACGCCCAGTAGAAGACGGTCCAGCTCGCCAGCCAGTCGGCGACGCCCTCGCCGCCGGAGGCCTCGGTGCGGGCGGCGAGTTCGGGCAGGTCGCCGAGGTAGGAGAAGACCGAGGTGGGCAGCAGGTCCAGCACTATCACGGTGGGGCCCGCGACGAACACGAACAGGGCGAGGACCAGCGCCAGCACCATGTTGATG
The DNA here is from genome assembly GCF_044768905.1 of Streptomyces sp. NPDC090994. Classification (NCBI taxonomy): domain Bacteria; kingdom Bacillati; phylum Actinomycetota; class Actinomycetes; order Kitasatosporales; family Streptomycetaceae; genus Streptomyces; species Streptomyces sp. NPDC090994. Next base: position 17,545 of record NZ_JBIVWS010000017.1, on the reverse strand, counting down.
TTGGACAGCCACTGGATGCCCTTCTCCACACCCGAGACGGCGGACGCCACGAACGCCACCGTCAGCACCCCGATGATGGTGACCAGCAGCGCCGTGCTCACCTCGTCCAGCCAGTCCAGCTCCCGCACACCGGAGCCGATCTGCAGCGCGCCGAGCCCCAGCGAGGCCGCGGAGCCGAAGACGGTCGCGACGATCGCGAGGACGTCGATGACCCGGCCCAGGCCGCCGTTGGCGTTCTTCTCGCCGATGAGCGGGGTGAACACGGCGCTGATGGTCTGCCGACGGCGCCTGCGGAAGGTGCTGTACGCGATGCCGAGCCCGACCACCGCGTAGATCGCCCACGGGTGGAGCGTCCAGTGGAAGAGGGTGGTCGCCATGGCCGTCTCCATGCGTTCGCCGGAGTCGGCCGGGTCGGTGCCCGGCGGGGACGTCGTGTAGTGCGAGAGCGGTTCGCTGACGCCGTAGAACATCAGGCCGATGCCCATGCCGGCGCTGAACATCATCGCCACCCAGGACACCGTGCGGAACTCGGGTCGCTCGCCCTCGACGCCGAGGTGGATGCGTCCGTAGCGGCTGATGGCGAGCCAGAGGGCGAAGACGACGAAGCCCGAGGCCGCCAGCACGAACGCCCAGCCGCCGTTGTGCATCAGCCCGCCGAGCATCGCGCTGGAGGCGTCCTCCAGCGAGTCGGTGGCGACGGCGCCCCACACCACGAAGGCGAGGGTAAGGACGGCCGTGACGCCGAACACGACCCGGTCGGTACGGGGCCTGGCCTGGCCGGGCAGGCCCGCTTCCGACCCCGGCAGCGAGCCCTTCGGGTGCAGGTCCCTGTCGTGGGGCGGGTCCTGGTGCGGATCGTGGCCGTGTGGGTCATGCGTCACAAGCGGCACCTTTCGCCGAGCGGATGGGGAAAGGGATGTTCCCCGAGTCCGGGGCCACCACACTCGACGTGGCTCTCATCCGCTCGGCGGGCCGTGCCGGGCCGGGCCGGTGTCAGCGGCCGAACCGCTCCTTGGCGGCCGGGGTGACGGGGGTGAAGAAGTTGACCAGGTTGCCGTCGGGGTCGCGGAACAGCAGCGCGCGGTTGCCCCAGGGCATCGTGGTCGGCTCGTTGACGAAGTCCTCCACGGTGCCGGCGAGGTTCTCGTACACGGCGTCCACGTCGTCGACGAGGAATTCGAGGATCACGCTGCGGTTGGCGGCCGGGTCGGCGGAACCGGGGGCGAACAACGGGACCGTGCGGGTGCTGCCGATCGCGAGGGTGCCGGAGGCGGTGCGCACTTCGGCGAAGTCGTCGTTCGCCCAGTCGGCGGTGGTGCCGGTGGCCTTCTCGTAGAAGGCGACGAGGCGGGCGACGTCGTCCGTGATGACGCGGACGGAGACGAAGTTCATGGGGGTCTCTCTCCTGGATGTCTGGCCGTGCGGTGTGTCCGCGTCCCACGCTAGGAGTGATACCGGGCGGAACCCGCCCGGTATGTGCGGGAGACTTTCCGGTATGCCCCGCCCGCTCGCCCGTGTGCTCGCCCTCCTGGAACTGTTGCAGTCGGGCGGTGTCCGCACCGTCGGCGAACTCGCCGGCCGGCTGGAGGTCGACGAGCGCACCGTGCGGCGCTACGTCGGCCACCTCCTCGACCTCGACGTGCCGGTGGAGTCGGTGCGGGGCCGCTACGGCGGCTACCGGCTCGCCCCCGGGTACCGGATGCCGCCGCTGATGCTGACCGAGGAGGAGGCGCTCGCCGTACTGCTCGGGCTGGTCGCGGGCCGGCGGACCGGCCTGGCCACGGCCACGGCCGCGGCGAGCGAGACGGCGGCGGCGAAGATCCGGCGCGTGCTGCCGGAGCGGACGCGGCTGCGGCTCGACTCGCTGCTCGGCTCCCTCGCCTTCACCGCACCGGCCGGCGAGGCGGCGGCCCCGGACGCCACGGTGCTGCTCTCGGTCGCCGACGCGGTCGGCCACCACCGGCCGGTCGCGGTCCGCTACACCTCCGGTGCCGGGCGGAGCAGCGAGCGCACGCTGCATCCGCACGGGCTGGTCGTCCACTCGGGGAAGCTGTACGTGACGGCCACGGAGCCCGCGACCGGCGAGGAGCGGACGTTCCGGCTGGACCGGATGAGCGGTGCGCGGGTGCTGCAAGGATCGTTCACGCCGCCCGCCGGGCCGCCCGGTCCCGCGCAGCGCCTGCTCACCGGGTTCGCCACGGCGCCGTACCGGCACGAGGTGTCCTTGCGGATCCAGGGCACGGCGGAGCGGATCCGCACCCGGCTGCCGCCCGGTGTGGCGGTGGTGACGGAACTGCCGCTCGGGGACGGCGCGGATGCGGCGGCCGAGGGCTGGTGCCGGGCGGAGCTGCGCGTGGAGCGGCTCGACTGGCTGCCCGGCGTGCTGGCCGGTCTGGACCTGCCGTTCGTCGTCGAACGCCCGGACGCGCTGCGCGGCCTGGTCGAGGACCTCGCGCGTCGCCTCGGGGAGTCGGCGCGGCGTGAGCCGTGAGCCGTGAGCCGTGAGCCGTGAGCCGTGCGGCGGCTCACGACCGCGTTGCTGCTGTTACTGCTATGACTGCTGTGACTGCTGTGCGGTCTCGCCGACCCGGCGGCGGACGCCGAACCAGCCGGCCACCAGCATCACCGCGATGACGGGGACGAGGAGGAGGGTCCTGCGGCCGACCTCCTCGTCGTTCCACATCATCCCCAGGCACGCCAGCAGGAAGACGATCGTGGCGATCTCCGTGACGGGGCTGCCGGGCAGCCGGAAGTGCGGCCGGGTGACGCGGCCTTCCTTGGCCCGCCGGACGAAGACCAGGTGGCAGAGCATGATGATCACCCAGGTGCTGATGATGCCCAGCGAGGCCACGTTCAGCACGATCTCGAAGGCCTGGGACGGCACCAGGTAGTTCAGGCCGACGCCGAGCACGCAGACCGCGCAGGTCAGCAGGATGCCGCCGTAGGGCACCTGGGTGCGGCTCATCACGCCGGTGAACTTCGGGGCGGAGCCGGACATCGCCATGGAGCGCAGGATGCGGCCGGTGGAGTACAGGCCGGAGTTCAGCGACGACATCGCGGCGGTGAGGACGACCAGGTTCATCACGTCGCCCGCGGCCGGGACGCCGACCTTGGACAGCACGGTCACGAAGGGGCTCTCGGCGCCGGAGTAGAGCGAGCCGGGCAGCAGCAGGGCCAGCAGGACGACGGAACCGACGTAGAACAGGGCGACCCGCCACATGATCGAGTTCACCGCGCGCGGGACGACCTTGTGCGGTTCGGCGGTCTCGCCGGCGGCGACGCCGACCAGTTCCAGGGCGGCGTACGCGAAGATCACGCCCTGCATGACCAGGATCACCGGCATCACGCCGTGCGGGAGGAAACCGCCGTGGTCGGTGATGACTCCGGTGCCCGGGGTGTAGCCGCCCACCTCGTGCTGGGTGGCCAGCAGGAAGATGCCGATCAGCATGAAGGCGACGAGGGTGGCGACCTTGACGATCGCGAACCAGAACTCCATCTCGCCGAAGATCTTCACCGAGATCAGGTTCACGGCGAGCACCACCGCGAGGGCGATCAGCGCGAGCACCCACTGCGGGATGCTGGTGAAGGCGCTCCAGTAGTGCGTGTACAGGGCGATCGCCGTGATGTCGGCGATCCCGGTCGTCGACCAGTTCAGGAAGTACATCCAGCCGGCGACGTAGGCGCCCTTCTCGCCGAGGAACTCGCGCGCGTACGACACGAAGGAACCGGACGAGGGCCGGTGCAGCACCAGCTCCCCGAGGGCCCGGACGACGAAGAAGGCGAAGACTCCGCAGACCAGGTAGGCCACGGCGAGTGCCGGCCCGGCGTCGTGCAGGCGCCCGCCGGCGCCGAGGAAGAGACCGGTGCCGATCGCGCCCCCGATGGCGATCATGTTGATGTGGCGGGCCTTGAGGTCCTTGCTGTAACCGGCGTCGCCCGCGTCCGCGGGTGCCTGGGCCACCTGGGGATCGTCAGCGACCTGTGCCGTGTCCACGGCGTCCTTGCTCACGGGTGGTTCCACTCTCTGGTGCGCCCGGGTGTGGTGCGCCCGGGACGTCCGTACGTGACACGGCCCGCACGCCCTCGTCGGGGTACAGGCCAGAACAGCACTTTCCCACGTCACGGGGGTCTCATGCGGTGGCTCTTGTCACAGCGCGTGACTTCTCACATGATCCGCTCCGGGCGTCCACACCTCCGGACGGGCCCCGGCGGAGGGTGCGCGGGAGGTTTCACAGTACTGGTGAGACAGCGATACTGCTGCACATGACGACCGACACCGGGGAGCCGCGGGGACGCGCGGCGGGCGACGAGGCGGACGGGGAGCCGGTCCTCACGGTCGACGAGCTGGCCGCGCGGGCGGGGGTCACGGTGCGCACGGTCCGGTTCTACGGCACCCGGGGCCTGCTGCCGCCACCGGTGATCGGTCCCCGGCGGGTGGGACGCTACGGCCGGGAGCACCTGGCACGGCTGGAGCTGATCGAGGAACTGCAACGGCAGGGCATGACGCTGGCGGCCATCGAGCGCTATCTGGAGCGGCTGCCGCCGGACGTGAGCGCCCGGGACCTTGCCGTCCACCGGGCGGTGGTGTCCGCCTGGGCGCCGGACGCGGTGGAGACGGTCAGCCGGGAGGAACTGGTGCGGCGGGCCGGGCGGGCGCCGGCGGACGACGCCGTCGAGCGGCTGGCGGCGATGGGCGTGATCCGGCCCGCCGACGGTGACGGCTATCACGTCGACCTCGCGCTGTTCCGGCTCGGGGTGCGCCTGCTGGACATGCCGCTGTCGCGGGAGTCCCTCGCCGCCGCGCGCGAGGTGCTCCTCGGTCACTCCCGGCAGGCGGCCCGTGAGCTGTCGGAGCTGCTGCGCGGGGAGACGGCACGGCGGGACGCGCGGGACGTGCGGTCGCTCTCCGCGGACATGCAGCCCCTGGTGGTACAGGCGCTGCTGACGGCCTTCCAGCGGTCGCTGAAGGAGGAGCTGGGCGTGTGGCTCGACCGGGGTTCGCCGGACGGTGAAGGGTAGAGGAGCGCCGCACGACCGACGACCACGGTCCGGGCGGCGGGGCGCCCCGCTGCCCGGACCGTGGTCGTCGGTCGTGGTCGTGTGTCAGCGCTCGTCGGTGAAGACCTCGCCCCTCTCCGCCTTCTCCAGCAGCAGCGCGGGCGGCGTGAAGCGGTCGCCGTAGCGGTCGGCCAGCTCACGGGCGCGGGCCACGAAGCCGGGCAGTCCGCCGTCGTAGCCGTTGATGTACTGGAGGACGCCGCCGGTCCAGCCGGGGAAGCCGATGCCGAAGATCGAGCCGATGTTGGCGTCGGCGACGGAGGTCAGTACGCCTTCCTCCAGGAGCCGGACGGTGTCCAGCGCCTCGGAGAAGAGCATGCGTTCCCGCATGTCCCGGAAGGGGATCTCATGCCCCGGCTGGGTGAAGTGTTCCCGCAGGCCCGGCCACAGCCTGCCGCGCCGGCCGTCCTCGCCGTACTCGTAGAAGCCGGCGCCGCCGCTGCGGCCGGTCCGGCCGAACTCGTCCACCATCCGGTCGACGACCGCCTCGGCGGGGTGCGGCGTCCAGGTGCCGCCGGCCTCCTCCACGGCCCGCTTCGTCTCCTGGCGGATCCTGCGGGGCAGGGTGAGCGTCAGCTCGTCCATCAGGGAGAGCACCTTGGCGGGGTAGCCGGCCTGGGCGGCGGCCTGCTCGACGGAGGCGGGCTCGATGCCCTCGCCGACCATGGCGACGCCCTCGTCGATGAAGTGGCCGATGACGCGGGAGGTGAAGAAGCCGCGGCTGTCGTTGACGACGATCGGCGTCTTCTTGATCTGCCGGACCAGGTCGAAGGCGCGGGCCAGGGCCTCGTCGCCGGTCCGCTCGCCCTTGATGATCTCCACCAGCGGCATCTTGTCGACGGGCGAGAAGAAGTGCAGCCCGATGAAGTCGGCCTGGCGCTCGACGCCCTCGGCGAGGGCGGTGATGGGGAGCGTGGAGGTGTTGGAGCAGAGCAGGGCGTCCGGCGCGACGACGTTCTCGATCTCCTGGAAGACCTTGTGCTTCAGTGACGTGTCCTCGAAGACCGCCTCGATCACCGCGTCGCAGCCGGCGAGGTCGGCGGCCTCGGCGGTGGGGGTGATGCGGGCCAGCAGCGCGTCGGCCTTCTCCTGGCTGGTGCGGCCCTTGGCGACCGCCTTGGCGCACAGTTTCTCGGAGTAGCCCTTGCCCTTGAGGGCGGCTTCCAGGGACACGTCCTTCAGGACGACCTCGATGCCGGCGCGGGCGCACGCGTAGGCGATGCCCGCGCCCATCATCCCGGCGCCGAGGACGGCGGCCCTGCGGACCTGGCGGGGCTCGATGCCGCGCGGGCGGTTGGCACCGGAGTTGACGGCCTGGAGGTCGAAGAAGAACGCCTGGATCATGTTCTTCGAGGTCTGCCCGGCGGCCAGCTCCACGAAGTAGCGGGCCTCGATGACCTGGGCGGTTTCGAAGTCGACCTGGGCCCCCTCGACGGCGGCGGCCATGATGTTGCGCGGCGCCGGGTAGGGGGCGCCGTTCGTCTGCTTGCGCAGGTTGGCCGGGAAGGCGGGCAGGTTGGCGGCGAACTTGGGGTTGCTGGGGGTGCCGCCCGGGATGCGGTAGCCGGGCCTGTCCCAGGGCTGGGCGGACTCGGGGTGGGCGTCGATGAAGGCGCGGGCCTTGGCGAGCAGGTCGTCCGGGGTGTCGGCGACCTCGTGGACCAGGCCGTTGTCCGCCGCGCGGCGCGGGTCGTACTGGGTGCCCTGGAGCAGCACCTTCAGCAGCGCGTCGGTGATGCCGAGGAGGCGGACGGTACGGACGACGCCGCCGCCCCCCGGGAGCAGTCCGAGGGTGACCTCGGGCAAGCCGATCTTGGAGCCGGGGGCGTCCAGGGCGACGCGGTGGTGGCAGGCGAGGGCGATCTCGTAGCCGCCGCCGAGGGCGGCGCCGTTGATGGCGGCGACGACGGGCTTGCCGAGGGTCTCGATGCGCCGCAGGTCCCGCTTGATGGCGAGACCCGCCTCGAACGACTCCTGGGCGTTGTCCGGGGTGACCCGGATCAGGTCGCGCAGGTCGCCGCCGGCGAAGAAGGTCTTCTTCGCGGAGGTGACGATGACGCCGCGGACGGTGTCCTTCTCGGCCTCCAGGCGGTCCGCGACCGTGGCGAGGGAGGCGCGGAACGCCTGGTTCATGGTGTTCGCGGACTGGTTGGGGTCGTCCAGGACGAGGGTGACGACGCCGGTGCGGTCCTGTTCCCAGCGGATGGTGGATTCGGTGCTCATGCGGGGGTGCTCCTGGTGATCCGTCGTTGATGCGCCGTTGGTGCGTCGTTGATGCGCCGTTGACGCGTCGTGGCTGCGCCGTTGATACGTCGTGGCTGCGCCGTTGACGCGTCGTTGCTCCGTCGGGAAGGGGTCAGACGCGCTCGACGACGGTGGCGATGCCCATGCCGCCGCCCACGCACAGGGTGGCCAGGCCGTACCGCTTGTCCTGGCGCTCCAGTTCGTCGACGAGGGTGCCCAGGATGATCGCGCCGGTGGCGCCCAGCGGGTGGCCGAGCGCGATCGCGCCGCCGTTGACGTTGACCTTGTCCAGGGACAGGCCCATGTCCTTCACGAACCGCAGCACGACCGCCGCGAACGCCTCGTTGATCTCGACCAGGTCGATGTCGTCGATGGTCAGCCCGGCCTTGGCGAGCGCCTTGCGGGTGGCGGGGGCGGGCCCGGTGAGCATGATCGTGGGTTCGGAGCCGGAGACGGCTGCGGAGACGATCCGCGCGCGGGGGGTGAGCCCGTAGCGGTCGCCGACCTCCCGGGAGCCGATGGCGACCAGCGAGGCGCCGTCGACGATGCCGGAGGAGTTGCCCGCGTGGTGGACGTGGTCGATCTTCTCCACCCAGTGGTACTTCTGGAGCGCGACGGCGTCGAAACCGCCCAGGTCGCCGATGTCCGCGAAGGACGGCTTGAGCTTCGCGAGGGAGTCGGCGGTGGTGCCGGGCCGCAGGTGCTCGTCGTGGTCGAGGACGGTCAGGCCGCTGCGGTCCCGCACCGGCACGACCGACCGCTCGAAGCGGCCCTCCTTCCACGCCGTGGCCGCGCGCTCCTGGGAGAGCGCCGCGTACTCGTCGACGTCCCGCCGGGAGAAGCCCTCGATGGTGGCGATCAGGTCGGCGCCGATGCCCTGCGGCACGAAGCCGGTGGCGAGGTTGGTCATCGGGTCGTTGAACCAGGCGCCGCCGTCCGAGGCCATCGGCACCCGGGACATCGACTCGACACCGCCCGCCAGGACCAGGTCCTCCCAGCCCGAGCGCACCTTGGCGGCGGCCATGTTGACGGCCTCCAGACCCGAGGCACAGAAGCGGTTCTCCTGCACGCCGGCCACCGTGTCCGGCAGCCCGGCGGCGACGGCGGCGATCCGCGCGATGTCGGAGCCCTGGTCACCGACCGGGCCGACCACGCCGAGCACGATGTCGTCGACGGCGGCCGGGTCGAGGCCGGGGAAGCGGGAGCGGATCTCGTGGATGAGCCCGACGACCAGGTCGACGGGCTTGGTGCCGTGCAGGGCGCCGCCTGCCTTGCCGCGCCCGCGCGGGGTGCGGATCGCGTCGTACACATACGCTTCGGTGGTCACTGGTCGGCCTTTCGGTGAGGACGGTGAGGTGGCTCGGGGCGCGGTCCGGGCAGGTCCCAGTCGCGGGCCACGGCCTCGGTGTCGGCGCCCGGCCGGGCGGGGCCGGTGCGGACGGCGGCGGGGGTCGCGGAGAAGCGGGGCGCCGGGGCGGGCTGGGTGAGGCCGCCGTGGTCGGTGAAGGTGGCGCGGGCGGCGAGGTGCGGGTGGTGCGGGGCCTCGCGCAGCGAGAGCACCGGGGCCACGCAGGCGTCGGAGTCCGCGAAGACGGCCGTCCACTCGCCCTGGGTACGGGTGCGGAAGCGGGCGGCGATCGCCGCGCGCAGTTCGTCCCAGCGGGCGGGGTCGTCGCGGGCCGGTGCTCGCTCGGGGATGCCGAGGAGCGTCATGAACTCGTCGTAGAACCGCTGTTCCAGGGCACCGACCGCCATGTACCGGCCGTCGGACGTCTCGTAGGTGCCGTAGAAGGGGCAGCCGCCGTCGAGGAGGTTGGCGCCGCGCCGGTCCTGCCAGGTGCCGGCGGCGAGCATGCCGTGGATCATCGCGGTCAGGTGGGCGGTACCGTCCACGATGGCCGCGTCCACCACCTGGCCGGTGCCGGTGGCGCGGGCGTGGTGCAGGGCGGCCAGGACGCCGACGACCAGGTAGAGGGCGCCGCCCGCGTAGTCGCCGAGCAGGTTGGCGGGGGCGGCCGGCGGGGCGTCCGGCGCGCCGGTCAGGCCGAGGGCTCCGGTGAGGGCGATGTACCCGATGTCGTGGCCGGCCCGCCGGGCGAGGGGACCGTCCTGGCCCCAGCCGGTCATCCGGCCGTAGACCAGGCGCGGGTTGCGGGCGTGGCAGGGCTCGGGGCCGACTCCGAGGCGCTCGGCGACACCGGGGCGGTAGCCCTCGATCAGTATGTCGGCGCGGGCGGCGAGGGCGAGGACACGGGCGGGGCCCTCGGGGTCCTTCAGGTCGACGACGACCGACCGCTTGTTGCGCCGGGTCACGTCGTACGCCGGGTCGATCGCGAGACCGGGGCCGCCCGGGCGGTCGACCTGTACGACGTCGGCGCCGAGGTCGGCCAGGAGCATCCCGGCGAACGGGCCGGGGCCGATCCCGGCCAGCTCGACCACGCGCACGCCGGTGAGCGGACCGTGCGGGGGCGTCGTCGCCGTGGTCATCGGGTCCCCACTCTGTGACAGCAACGGTGTAACACCATCGATGCTAGGAACGGGCCCCGGCCCGCACAAGGGCCCTGCGCGCCAGATATGAGCAAGCGCTTGGCCAAGCTTCGCCCGTCCACGCCTCCCACGCTAGCCCCGGCCACCGACAGCGGCGCGCGCTGCGCGACCGACGGGGCACGGCCGCGGGGCGCCGACCGGGTGACGGGGGAGCCTGCGCTACGAAAGGTCGTCGTCAGGAGAGCCGTAGACCCCGCACGCACAGCCCCGTCACAGGACCCACCCGCCGATGGTCCACACCATCCCGCTCGTCCAGGCCAGCCCCGCCACCACCGCGAGCGCCATCCCGGCCTTCACCGACCGCCCGACGGGCCGCCCGACGGGCCGGCCGTCGAACCCGCCGACGAATCGGCCGTCGATTCGGTCGTCGAACCGGTCGTCGATCCGGTCGTCGAACCGGCCGTCGCGTCGGCCCTCGGATCGCTCGACGTACCGGCCGGGCCGGGCATGGGACTTCTGGGCTCGCTGCGGGTTCGTCATGCGCCCCAGCCTGCCGGGGCGCACCCGGCCGGCGCATCCGTACGGATACTCAGCTGCGCACCCCGCGCTCAGACCGGGCAGCCGGCCTCCCGCAGCGCCCGCCGGCACAGGGCGTCCGCCCTGCGAGTGGTCTCCGGGAGGCGGTAGGCCGGGGTGAGCGCCAGCGTGTGCGCGCAGGCGTTGTCCAGGCCGACCCGGTGCCCGACGGAGACGTACACCGGTTTCACACCGTCCCGGGTGCGCAGGGCGCGGCCGACCTCTTCGCCGTCCGCGAGCAGCGGGGACGTACTGCCGCGCGGCGCGTCGGGATCGTCGTGGGTGAAGGCGAACGGGTTCTTGGCGACGCCGATCGCGGGCAGGCCGGTGAGGACGCCCAGGTGGCAGGCGAGGCCGAAGCGGCGCGGGTGGGCGAGGCCGTACCCGTCGCAGACCACCAGGCCGGGCCGGCCGGGCAGGGCGTCGAGCGCGGCGAGGACGGCGGGGAGTTCGCGGAAGGCGAGCAGACCGGGCACGTACGGGAAGGAGATCCGCCCGACGGCCGTGGCCTCGGCGACGACGGTGAGGGTCGCCGCGTCCAGCACGACGGCCGCCGCCGCGACGAGGTCGCGGGCGTCGTCGTAGGCCACGTCGACCCCGGCGACCCGGCCCGTGCCGGGCGGCGGGCCGGGCTCGTCGAGCACCAGGCGGGCGCGCAGCCGCTCCTGGACCGCGCGGGCCTGTTCCTCGGTCGCGGGCCAGCCCTCGGGAATCGGTACGGTCGTCATGGTGGCCACGAGCCTACGAGGAGCGGGACACCCGCCTCGCACCGGGCCGCCGGGTCACTTGCCCAGCGCGCGCCGCAGTTCGCCCTTGTTCATGTTCGAACGTCCGTGCACGTCGCGGCGCTTGGCCTCCTGGTACAGCTGGTCGTAGGTGGGCTCCTGGGAGCCCTGCCCGGACCGCTGCCCGCCGCGCTTGCCCGAGGACGTGCCCTTGGCCGAGGAGGCGCTCCTGGCCGGCGTACGGCTCGTGGTCTTCGACTCGCCGGAGCGGGCGCGTTCCTTGTTCACCGTCCGGGACGCCATCTCCTTGGCCCGGCCCTCGCCCGCGCCGCGCTGCTCGGCGCTCTCCTTGATGTGCTCGTACTGCCGCTCCCGTTTGGGGCTCGATCCGCGTGGCATGTCCGGTCACTTCCTTTCACTTCGGCGAACGGATACTCACGTTACGGACAAAGCAGGCGCCCCGCGCGGCGTCCACCGGCCCGGTACGGCAGACGGGGGCAACGGCGGGTGAGGACGGTGCCGTTCGGTCACTCGAGGAGAGCCTCGTCACTCGTCATCGCTCCTGTGAATGAAGGCGGTGACAGAGGTCACTCTCTCCCAGTGCACGGAGCGGCGGGTTCCGTCGTCTCATTCAGTGCCCGCCCATCCACGAGCCCGCCCGCCCGTCCGTCCAGCCGTCCCGAGGGAGCAAGGCGTTGTCCATCGTCATCGAGCAGCCCGTCGAGGCGCGCCTCGTCGCCGCCGCGCCCCGTATGCCGAGCATTCCCGCGAGGCTCCGCTACGACCGTCGAGACCCGTTCGCCGTCCGCATGACCTTCCCCGCCCCGGCCACGCTGGAGGGCGTGGACGTCTGCTGGACCTTCTCCCGTGAGCTGCTCCTGGCGGGCATGCGGGAGCCCGAGGGCCACGGCGACGTCCGGGTGCGGCCGTACGGCTACGACCGCACCGTCCTGGAGTTCCACGCCCCCGAGGGCACCGCCGTGGTCCACGTCCGCTCGGGCGAACTGCGCCGCTTCCTGGCGGCGACGAGCGAGCTGGTGCCCCTCGGTCTGGAGCACCTCCAGCTCGACCTGGACCACGACCTGGCGGAGCTGATGCGCGGCACCCGCTGACGGGCTCGCGGCGGGACGGCCTCAGCGGGGGGCCGTCACCGCCGGGGCCCCGGCGGGGGCCGCGCCCACCGCCGCGCACAGCTCCCGCATGATCCACGGAACACCGGGCGCCCCCGCGCCCCGGGCGGCCAGCGCCGCGCCGCGGGCGCCGTCCGCGGGCCGGCCCACCCCGCGGACCCGCGCCGCGGCGGCCAGCACGGCGACGGCAGCGTCCTGGACCGGGACCGCGGCGACCGGCACCGGGCCGCGCAGGACGTGCCGGGTCCGCTCCCGGAGCGCGTCCACGAGGGCGGGACTGGCCAGGGCGTACGACACGGACGGGAAGACGCCGAGCACCCGCCGCTTCTCGGCGCGCAGGCACCGCTCGGCGACCAGTTGCTCCCGTACGGCGTCGTAGGTAATACGGGCCCGCAGCCGCACCCAGGTCCGCCAGTCGTGCGGCAGGGACTCGCGGACGAGGTCGAGGAGCCCGTCCAGGACGGGGTCCCCGGTGCGGGAGTCAAGGTCGACGGGGGTGGCGATGCCGTCGTCGTCGACGAGCAGGCCGCGCCGGGCGAGTTCGGCGAGGGCGCCGGCCCGCACCAGGCGGTGCGGTGGCGCGGTGGCCCCCGCCAGCAGGCACAGGCGGGCGGGCAGCGAGAGCGAGCCGTGGGGCACGGGGTGTCTCCTTCGGGGCGGGCGGTGCGACCTCGGCGGGAATCCGGTTGACACCCCACCCGGCCTGTTCTTACGGTTTGCGGGTCCTGTTGTCGTCGATCGGAGTAGGACGTTGCTCGTCTGAGGTCCTGAGACACCGCGTCACACCGCTCAGGTGTGTGCGCCGCGTGCGACCTCGGCGTTCGAGCCGTCCCCGACGAGCAGGGCTTCTCCCACCTCCAGGGCCCTCCTCTCCCCCGCCCGGCCCCTCGGCCCGGCCGGTCGACGACGGTCCGCGTCCCGCGGTGTCTCGATACGCGTTTGCCCCTGACCGCACCACGCAACCGCGGAGGCACGCCTCATGCACACTTCCATCAGCTGTACGGCCCTCTCCTTCGCCTGGCCGGACGGCACCCCCGTCTTCCAGGACCTCGACGTCGCCTTCGGCCCCGGACGCACCGGACTCGTCGGCGTCAACGGGGCGGGCAAGTCGACCCTGCTGAAACTCGTCGCCGGACGGCTCACCCCCACCGGCGGCACCGTCCGGGTCGCCGGCGAGGTCGGCTACCTCCCGCAGAACGTCACTCTCGACACCGCGCTGCGCGTGGACGAGGTGCTCGGCATCACCGCGCGGCGGGCCGCGCTGCACGCCATCGAGGCGGGCGACGCGGCCGAGGAGCACTTCGAGGCCCTCGGCGACGACTGGGACGTCGAGGAGCGCGCCCGCGCCACCCTCGGCGAACTCGGCCTCGGCCACGTGGACCTGGACCGCACCGTCGGCGAGGTCTCCGGCGGCGAGTCGGTGCTGCTGCGGCTCGCCGCGCTGCTGCTGCGCCGGCCCGACGTCCTGCTGCTGGACGAGCCGACCAACAACCTCGACCTGTACGCCCGCAGACGGCTGTACGCCGCCGTCGCCTCCTGGTCCGGGGTGCTGGTCGTGGTCAGCCACGACCGCGAACTCCTCGACCTGGTCGACCAGATCGCCGACCTGCGCCGGACCGGTGCCGCCGGGCGCGGCGACCCGGGCGGCGGCGAGATCGTCTGGTACGGCGGCAACTACTCCGCCTACGAGGAGGCCCTCGCCGTCGAGCAGGAGGCGGCCGAGCGCATGGTGCGGGCCGCCGAGTCGGACCTGCGCAAGCAGCAGCGCGAACTGGCCGACGCCCAGGTCAAACTGGCCCGCCGCAAGCGGTACGGCCAGAAGATGTACGAGCAGAAACGCGAACCCAAGATCGTCATGGGGGCGCGCAAGCGCGCGGCGCAGGAGTCCGCGGGCAAGCACCGCATCATGCACGAGGAGAAGCTCGCCGAGGCCCGGGAACGGCTCGACGACGCGGCGGAGGCCGTACGGGACGACGCCGAGATCCGCGTCGACCTGCCGTACACGGCCGTCCCGCCGGGCCGTACGGTGCTCACCCTGCGGGAGCTGGAACTGCGCTACGGCGCCCGGGTGACGGGCGGTCTCGACCTGCACGGGCCCGAGCGGATCGCGCTGGTCGGACGCAACGGCGCGGGCAAGACCACGCTGCTGCGCACCGTCGCCGGGGAGCTGGCCCCGGTCGCGGGCGAGGCGACGGCGCATGTGCCGCTGCGGTTCCTGCCGCAGCGGCTCGACGTGCTCGACGACGCGCTGTCCGTCGCCGAGAACGTGGCCCGGTTCGCGCCGGACGCCACCGGCAACCGGATCCGGGCGCGGCTGGCCCGCTTCCTGTTCCGGGGCGCCCGCGCCGACCAGCGGGCGGGCACCCTCTCCGGCGGTGAGCGGTTCCGGGCGGCGCTGGCCGCGCTGATGCTGGCGGAGCCCGCGCCGCAGCTGCTGATGCTGGACGAGCCGACCAACAACCTGGACATGGCGAGCGTCCGGCAGCTCACCACGGCCCTGGAGTCGTACGAGGGAGCGCTGATCGTGGCCAGTCACGACCTGCCGTTCCTGGAGTCGCTCGGCATCACGCGCTGGCTGCTGCTGGAGGAGGGAGAACTGAGGGAGACGACGGCGGAGGAGGTGGCGGAGACCGCCTGACCGGGGTTCCGGGGACGGAGTGCGGCGCTGCGGGCTCCGTCCCGTCCCGGGTTTTCCTCCTGCGTATGAGGTACCTGAGCAGGGCCTTTACACCACACTTAACCTACGGTCACGTAACCTACGGTGTCGTAGCCTACGATGCCGTAGGTTCTGGCACCGCTCGCCGGACCTGTCGAACGGTCATCCGTCCCCCTGGAGTTTTCGTGACGCTCACTTCCCCCCATCTCGGCAGCCCCTCCGCCTGGACCGACGCCCGGCTGCTGTACGCGCTGGAAGAAGTGGTCGAGGCAGAGCTGAACCGGCATCTGAAGGTCGCCAAGGACTGGATGCCGCACGAGTACGTGCCGTGGAGCGACGGCCGTAACTTCCCCGGCCTGTTCGAGGACGGCGAGGCCTGGGAGAAGGGGCAGTCCAAGGTCACCGAGATCGGCCGGATCGCGCTGGTGGTGAACCTGCTCACCGAGGACAACCTCCCCAGCTACCACCACGAGATCGCCTCCCTCTTCGGCCGCGACGGCGCCTGGGGCACCTGGGTGCACCGCTGGACGGCGGAGGAGGGCCGGCACGGCATCGTGATGCGGGACTACCTGCTCGCCTCCCGCGCGGTCGACCCGGACAAGCTGGAACAGTTCCGGATGGCCCACATGAGTGAGGGCTTCGAGTCGGACAACCGGCACTCGATGCTGCACTCGGTCGCCTACGTCGCCTTCCAGGAACTGGCCACCCGCATCTCGCACCGCAACACCGGCCACCAGTCCGGCGACCCGGTCTGCGACCGGATGCTGGCCCGCATCGCCACCGACGAGAACCTGCACATGGTCTTCTACCGGAACCTGCTGAAGGCGGCGTTCGAGCTGGCGCCCGACCTGACGATGCAGGCGGTGCGGGACGTCGTGGTCAACTTCCGGATGCCCGGACACGGCATGCCGGGGTTCGAGCGGGCGGCGGCGCAGATGGCGATCGGCGAGGTCTACAACCTGCGCATCCACCACGACGACGTGCTCCAGCCCGTGCTGCGCTTCCTGAAGATCATGGAGATCGACGGGCTGGGCCCGGAGGGCATGAAGGCGCAGGAGGAACTGGGCCTGTACATGGGCGGGCTGGACTCCGAGGCGTCCAAGTTCGACGAGAAGCTGGCGGCGCGCAAGGCACGGATGGCGGCCCGCGCGGCCGGCTGACCGCGGTCGGCCCCCCCGCCGGCCACCCGGGCGGCGGGGACGGGGCGTTCGGGCGCCCGCGGTACCTGCGGTGTCTTCCGCACCCGCGGTGTCTTCCGAACCCGCGGTGTCTTCGGTCTCTCCGGCGCCTGCGTGCCGCACAGTCCGGCGAGGCGGTCCGGCCGCACGGGCCGGGCGTTCCGGTTCAGGCGGCCGAGGAGGTACGGCCCGCTCCCGTCAGGGCGCGGCGCGCCGCAGGGCCAGCCGTTCCTTCTCCGAGAGGCCGCCCCAGACGCCGAAGCGCTCGTCGTTGCTGAGGGCGAACTCCAGACAGGCCGAGCGGGTCGGGCACAGGCCGCAGATCCGCTTCGCCTCGCGTACGGAGCTGCCGGGCTCGGGGAAGAAGAAGTCCGCCCCGGTCTGCGCGCACAACGCCTCCTGCTGCCAGGCGAGGTCGGGCGCCGTGATCGTGTCGTTGAGCATGGGCAGCAGCGTGCCGGGCGGCGCAAAACGTTCGATCAACGCGGGATCAACGCCCGGGCCGCCGGCCTCCGGCCCTCCGATGATCACCCGTACGGCGCCGGGAGGCACGGCGGCGCGCGGGACGGCGGCGGCAATTGTCAGTGGGCGGTGCGAGACTCGGCGGAGCAGGCCACGGGACCCTTCCGAGGAGGGCGAGGATGCTCACCGACCGCTACGTCACCGGCGCTCCGAACTGGATCGACGTCGCCACGCCCGACGTCGCCGGCGCCGCCGCCTTCTACGGCGGCCTCTTCGGCTGGCGGCTGCGGCCGGCGCCCGCCGGGGACCACGGCTGCTTCGAGCGGGACGGCGCCACGGTGGCCGGCTGCCTGGGAATCTCCCCGCGGCAGGGCCCGCCGTCCTGGACGGTGTACTTCCGGACACCGGACGCCGAGGCCGCCGCCCGGTCCGCCGAGCGGGCGCGCGGCCGGGTGCTGGTGCCGCCGACGCCCGCCCTGGAGGAGGGCGTCACAGCCGTCCTCGCCGACCGGGCGGGGGCGCCGTACGGCGTCTGGCAGCCGGGCCGGCGCAAAGGGCTGGACCTGGTGGGCGACACGGGCGCGCTGTGCTGGGCCGAGCTGTACACCCCGGACATCGCGGCGGCCGCGGCGCACTACCACGCGGTGCTCGGCCTGGAGACCTCCGCCCTGACCTTCCCCGGGGGTACCTACACCTGCGTCAATCCCCCGGGTGAGGGCGAGGAGGGCATGTTCGGGGGCGTGGTCCCGCTGGCCGACGATCCGGTGGAGACGGAGGCGCACTGGCTGCCGTACATCGCGGTGGCCGACACGGACGAGGCGGTCGCCCGGGCCCGGGAGCTGGGCGGCGAGGTCCGCCTGCCCGCCACGGACGTCGGGGGCGCGGGCCGTCTGGCCCGGCTGGCCGATCCGTACGGGGCCCGGTTCGCGGTGCTCCGGCCGGCGCCGGCCGCCGCCGGGGCGGACTGACCGGGAGCGTTACGGGAGAGCGGCGGCCCCGCCGGTACTCGGCGGCCAGGCCGGCCGTCGT
>NZ_JBIVWS010000016.1:0-184553 GCF_044768905.1 Streptomyces sp. NPDC090994 | reverse complement strand
TACGACCAGGACCTGCGGTTCGGGGCGGGGGATCTGCGCTCCGCGTTCTGGCTGGTGGACCTGTTGGAGACGGCCGGGTACCAGGGGTGCCGGCACTTCGACTTCAAGCCGCCCCGGACCGAGGACATCGACGGGGTGTGGGCGTCGGCGGCGGGCTGCATGCGCAACTACCTGATCCTGAAGGAGCGGGCCGCCGCGTTCCGTGCCGACCCGGAGGTGCGGGAAGCCCTCGCCGCGTCCCGGCTGGACCAGCTGGCCCGGCCCACCGCCGAGGACGGCCTGGCCGCCCTGCTGGCCGACCCCACCGCCTACGAGACCTTCGACGCGGAAGCCGCCGCCGCCCGCGGCATGGCCTTCGAACACCTCGACCAGCTCGCCATGGACCACCTCCTCGGCACCCGGGGCTGACCCCCCGGTCCGCGGGTCGGCCGGTGCCCGCGGACCTCCTCCCATCCGCCCCGTGACGCCGTGGTCGCGCGGGCGGGCCGGCACCCCCTCGCACCCAAGGGCACCCACCGTGACAGCACACCCTCCGGCCGCCGGACCTCGCCGGCGCCGTCGCTCACGCAGAGCCGCAGCCCCGCTCGCCGCCGTCTCCGTCCTGGTCGCCGGGGCGGCGCTGACCGGCTGCGGACAGCAACGCGACCCCGATGTGTACACCGTGATGAACTCCTCGACCGACGAGTCCTACCACCGCTGGGACGCCGAGGCGATGGCCCGCTGCGGCAAGCAGCTGGGCGTCACCATCGAGCAGCAGAGCGTCCCCGCAGCCCAGGTCATGACCAAGGCGCTGCGCATGGCGTCCTCCAAGTCGCTGCCGGACGTCGTCCAGTTCGACGCGTCCGAGATGCCGACGTTCGCCGACGCGGGCGGCCTGGTCGACCTCGAGACCCTCGGCCTGAGCACCCGGGACATCCCCGAGGGCATCGTCAACTTCGGCTCCTACAAGGGGACCTACTACGGCGCCGCCCGCTCCGTGAACACCCTCGCGCTCTTCTACAACAAGGACATGCTCGACCAGGCCGGCGTCGAGGTCCCCGAGACGTGGGACGAACTGCGCGCGGCGGCGAAGAAGCTCACCGAGGGCAAGCGGTACGGGCTGGCGCTCAGCGCGGGCGGCGCGGAGGACGGCGTCTTCCAGTTCATGCCGTTCATGTGGTCCAACGGCGGCGACGAGGCGGAGCTGGACAGCCCGCAGGTCGCCGAGGCGCTGGACTACTGGAAGGCGCTGCTGGCGGACGGTTCGCTGTCGAAGTCGACGGTCAACTGGACCCAGGCGGACGTCAACGACCAGTTCATGGCCGGCAACGCGGCGATGATGATCAACGGCCCGTGGCAGGTGGAGACCCTGAACACGGACAAGTCGCTGCACTGGGAGATCGCCCAGATACCGGTGCCCGAGGCCGGTGACGACTCGGTCGGTCCGCTCGGCGGGGCCATCCTCACCGTGCCCAACACCGGCGACGAGCAGCGGGAGAAGACGGCCGGTAAGATCGTCGCCTGTCTCTCCAGCCAGAAGGAACAGCTGACGTACGCGCTCAACAGCTGGATGGTCCCGGCCAACGCCAAGGCCGCCGCCGTGTGGCGGGAGAGGGTGCCGGAGCTGGACGCGCTCGCCGACCAGGTGGCCGCGGCCCGGTCGCGTACCGCCAAGCTCGGCGCGGGCTGGTCGAGCGTGTCGCTCGCCCTGCAGAGCGCCTTCCAGTCCGCCCTGACCGGCCAGTCCAGCGAGGCCGCACTGAAGCGCGCCCAGCAGCGGGCCACGAGCGGGAACTGAGGAACGTGACCATGACCACCTCCACCGTCACCGCGACGCCGGCCGCCGGAGAGCCGAAGACGGCCACCGCTCCCGACCCGGACCGGCTCAGGCGCCGGCGCCGGCTCACCCAGTGGGGGTTCGTCGCCCCCGCCGTCGTCTTCATGCTGCTGTTCTTCGGCTACCCGCTCGTCCGCAACGTCGTGATGAGCTTCCAGGACTACACGCCGAAGACCTTCTTCACCGGCGAGTCCCCGTTCAACGGCACCGACAACTGGTCGAACGTCTTCCAGGACGCCCTGTTCGGCAAGGCCCTGTGGCACACCCTGGTGTTCACGGCCGGCTCACTGGTGGGCCAGTTCGGCATCGGCCTGGCGCTGGCCGTGTTCTTCAACCGCCGGTTCCCCCTCAATGGCGTCCTGCGCTCCCTGATCCTGCTGCCGTGGCTGGTGCCCATGGTGGTGTCCGGCGTGGTGTGGCGCCGCATCCTCGACCAGGACACCGGCGTCCTGAACACCTTCCTGGACACCGTCGG
This sequence comes from Streptomyces sp. NPDC090994, assembly GCF_044768905.1. Taxonomy (NCBI): domain Bacteria; kingdom Bacillati; phylum Actinomycetota; class Actinomycetes; order Kitasatosporales; family Streptomycetaceae; genus Streptomyces; species Streptomyces sp. NPDC090994. The sequence continues at coordinate 182,262 of NZ_JBIVWS010000016.1, read as the reverse complement.
CCTGGGCAGCGGCCACACCCCCTGGCTGACCAGGCCGGACATGGCCCTGCTCTCCGTGATCCTGGTCAACATCTGGATCGGCATCCCGTTCAACATGGTCATCCTGTACGGCGGTCTCCAGGAGATCCCGAAGGAACTGCACGAGGCGGCCGCCCTGGACGGCGCCTCCGCGTGGCGCACGTTCCGCTCCGTCACCCTGCCGATGCTCAAGCCGGTGGTCACCGTCGTGCTCGTCCTCGGCTTCATGTCGACGGTCAAGATCCTCGACCTGATCCTCGCCCTCACCGACGGCGGACCGGCCGACGCCACCCAGACCCTGGGCACGCTCACCTACCAGAACTCCTTCGTCCAGCTGGACTTCGGAGCGGGCGCGGTCGTCGGCAACGTACTCATCCTGATCTCCGCGGTGTTCGCGGTGTTCTACCTGCGGGCCAACCGCACCGAGGGGAAGTGACGTCCATGGCCTCGCAGACCACCACGGCACCAAGGCGCCGCTGGGGCTCCACCGTCGCCGGTGTGCTGATCCTGTGCGTGATGCTCTTCCCGCTGTACTGGATGCTCAACACCGCGCTCCAGCCCGAGTCGGGCCTGCTCAAGGTCGACCCGGTGCCGGGCAGCCTGGACCTGTCCGGCTTCTCCAAGGCCATCACCGACCAGGGCGGCCACCTGGTGACCTCGCTGGTCGTCTCGTTCGGCGCGGTCGTCATCTGCCTGGCGATCGCCGCACCGGCCGCCTACGGACTGGCCCGGTTCGGGCTGCGCGGCTCGAAGACCATCGTCTTCGGCACGCTGATCACCCAGATGGTGCCGGGCATCGTCATCGCCAACGCGCTCTACAACTCGTACGTCGACCTGGGCCTGGTCAACTCCTACTTCGGGCTGATGCTGGCGGACGCCTCGCTGGGCATCCCGTTCTCCATCGTGCTGATGCGCTCCTTCATGGTGTCGATCCCGGGCGAGGTGATCGAGGCGGCGCAGATCGACGGGGCCGGACCGGTGCGGACGTTCGTCAAGGTCGTGCTGCCGATGAGCCGGAACTCGCTGATCACCTCGGGGCTGTTCGCGTTCCTGTTCTCGTGGAGCGACTTCATGTTCGCGCTCACCCTGAACACCACCGACGAGGTCAAGCCGGTCACCCTCGGCATCTACCAGTACATCGGCGCGCACGTCGGTGACTGGGGTTCGGTGATGGCCGCGTCCGTGCTGTCGGCGGTCCCGGCGGCGATCCTGCTCGTCCTCGCCCAGAAGTACATCGCCGCCGGTATCACCGGGGGTTCCGTCAAGTGACATCCACACCGAAGGAAACGGGTTCCGCAGGCATGACCGATCACACGAGTGGCTCCCCTCGCTTCCCGTCCGGCTTCGTCTTCGGTGCCGCGACCGCCTCGTACCAGATCGAGGGCGCGGCGCGCGAGGACGGCCGCGGTCCGTCGATCTGGGACACCTACAGCCACACCCCCGGTCTGACGGCGAACGGCGACACCGGTGACGTGGCCTGCGACCACTACCACCGCTACCCCGAGGACGTGGCGCTGCTGCGCGAGCTGGGCGTGGACTCGTACCGGTTCTCCATCGCCTGGCCGCGGATCGTGCCGGACGGCGGCGGTCCGGTCAACGCCAAGGGGCTGGACTTCTACTCGCGGCTGGTCGACGAGCTGCTGGAGGCGGGCATCGAGCCGGCCGCCACCCTCTACCACTGGGACCTGCCGCAGGCTCTGGAGGACCGGGGCGGCTGGCGGGTGCGGGAGACGGCGGAGCGGTTCGCCGAGTACACGGCCGTGGTCGCCGAGCACCTGGGCGACCGGGTGCCGCGCTGGATCACGCTGAACGAGCCGTGGTGCAGCGCCTTCCTCGGCTACTCCATCGGGCGGCACGCGCCCGGCGCCAAGGAGGGCCGGGGCGCGCTGGCCGCCGCGCACCATCTGCTGGTGGGGCACGGCCTGGCAGTCGAGGCGCTGCGCGCGGCCGGGGTGCGCGAGGTCGGCATCACCCTCAACCTGGACCGCAACCTGCCCGCCACCGACTCCCCCGCCGACCTGGCGGCGGTGGTCCGCGCGGACACCCAGCACAACCTGGTGTGGACCGAGCCGATCCTCGCCGGCCGCTACCCGGCCACCGAGGAGGAGACCTGGGGCGAGCTGATCACCGGGGCGGACTTCCGGCAGGACGGCGACCTGGAGCTGATCTCCCAGCCGCTGGACTTCCTCGGCATCAACTACTACCGGCCGATCGTGGTCGCCGACGCCCCGCACCGCGAGCCCGACCCGGCGGCACGGGTGGCGACCGACAACCGGTACGAGGAGGTCAGGCTGCCCGGCGTCCGGCACACCTCGATGAACTGGCCGGTGGTTCCGGAGTCGTTCACCGACCTGCTGGTGCAGCTGAAGAAGCAGTACGGGGACGCGCTGCCGCCGGTCCACATCACCGAGAACGGCTCGGCGGAGGACGACGTGGTCGCCGAGGACGGCGCGGTGCACGACACCGACCGGGTGGAGTACCTGCGGGGTCATCTGACCGCGCTGAAGGCGGCGATGGACGCGGGCGTGGACGTCCGCGGCTACTACGTCTGGTCGCTCCTCGACAACTTCGAGTGGGCGTTCGGCTACGACAAGCGGTTCGGGATCGTCCGGGTCGACTACGCGACGCAGGAGCGCACGCCGAAGGACAGCTACCGCTTCTACCAGGAGCTGATCGCCGCCCACCGGCGGTGAGGCGACCGAGGTGACCGAGGGGGCCGCCCGGCGGGGCGGCCCCCTTTCTCATGCTCCGCCGCGTTCCGCGTACGCCGCCGGGTCCTCCAGCACCTCGCGGACGATCACCCCGGCGGCGCCCCGGGCCGCGTCCCCGAGGGAGGAGGCGGCCCGCAGCCGCTTGCCGTCCTCGGTCCACAGCCCGGAGACCACCCGCAGCGCCAGTTCCCGGTCGACGGCCGGGGCCAGCCAGTCGCTCAGCTCCCGGTAGACACCGCCGAGCATCACCGCCTCGGGGTCGAAGAGGTTGACCGCCCCGGACACCACCACGCCGAGCTGCCGCCCCGCCCGCTCGATCGCGGAGCACGCGTCCGGGTCACCCCGCCGGGCACGGCGCCCCAGCTCCGCGACGCCCCGCACGCCCGTGTCCGCGTCGAGGCCGGCGGCCGTGAGCAGGGCGCCCTGGCCGGCGTACTGCTCCAGGCAGCCGCGCGCCCCGCACCGGCACAGCGGGCCGTCCGGGTCGACCACCATGTGCCCGATCTCCCCGGCGAAGCCGTGCGCGCCGCGCAGCAGTTCGCCGCGCAGGACCAGGGCGCCGCCGATGCCGATCTCGCCGGTCAGATAGAGGAAGCTGCGCACCCCCTCGGTGCCGGCGCCGAACCACAGCTCGGCCAGGGCGGCGGCGTTGGCCTCGTTGTCGGAGCTGACCGGCAGGGCGCGCTGGGCGGGGCGCAGGGCGAGCAGCGCCTGGGCGAACAGGCCCTCGACGGCCACCCGCTGCCAGCCCAGGTTGGGGGCCTGGCGCACGCTGCCCCCGGTGACCAGGCCGGGCAGCGCGACATGGACGCCGGCCGGCGTGAGGTCCTGCTCGGCCGCCGAGCCGATGGCGCGGGCCGCGAGCCGGGCGGCGCGGGCCAGTACCTCGGAGGGCTGGACACCCCGGTTGTCGACGTGTTCCACCAGCCGCACCCGGTCGGTGCCGGCGAGGTCGACGACGCAGACGGTGATGAAGTCGATGTTGATCTCGACGCCGAGGCCCGCCGGACCGGTCCTGGACACCTTGAGGACGGTGCCGGGCCGGCCCACCTGGCCGCTGCTGGTCTTGCCCCACTCGGTGACGAAGCCGTACTCCAGCAACTGCTCGACCAGGGAGGACACCGCCGCCCGGGTCAGTCCGACATGCGTGGCGACCCCGGCTCTGGTCGCCTCCCCCGCGTCGTGCACGGCCCTCAGGACCAGACTGAGGTTGTGCCGTCTGACCGTGGCCTTGTCGGCCTTCGGCTCCAGGGGGGTCAGGTTGTTCATCATCGTGCTGTCGAGCGTATGCGACGCGGGAGGGGCCGGGACGGGCCCCTTGCCCGGTCCGGGGGGTGCTCCTACTCTCATTTTGTGCCGCCGATAAACAAAACCCGTTCGCACAACGACGTGCCGGGCCCCCGCACCGACCTCACCCGTCTCCGGATCGTCCTCACAGTCTTCTTCGCCCTCGACGGCTTCGTCTTCGCCGGCTGGGTGGTGCGCATCCCCGCCATCAAGGAGCAGACCGGCGCCTCCGCCAGCGCCCTGGGGCTGGCCCTGCTCGGGGTGTCCGCCGGCGCCGTCGTCACCATGACCCTGACCGGACGGCTCTGCCGCCGCTACGGCAGCCATCCGGTCACCGTGGTCTGCGCCGTCCTGCTGTGCCTCAGCGTCGCCCTGCCCCCGCTCACCCACTCCGCGCTCGCCCTGGGCGCCGTACTCCTCGTGTTCGGCAGCGCCTACGGCGGGATCAACGTCGCCTTCAACAGCGCCGCCGTCGATCTGGTCAACGTGCTGCGCCGGCCGATCATGCCCAGTTTCCACGCCGCGTTCAGTCTGGGCGGCATGGTCGGCGCGGGGCTCGGCGGGCTGGTCGCCGGGTCGCTGTCCCCGCTGTGGCACCTGCTCGGCCTCACCGTCGTCGGCCTGCTCGTCACCCTGGTCGCCGGGCGCGTCCTGCTGCGCTGCGCGCCGCTCGTGCCGCCGGACCGGTCACCCCGGAGCGACGCGGCCCCGCGCAGGGCGGACGCCCGGACCCGCCGTCTCGTCGTCACCTTCGGGCTGATCGCCCTGTGCAGTTCCTACGGCGAGGGCGCCATGGCCGACTGGGGCGCCCTGCACCTGGAGCAGGACCTCGACGCCTCGCCGGGCGTCGCCGCGGTGGGGTACTCGTGCTTCGCGCTGGCCATGACGGTGGGCAGGCTGACCGGTACGGCCCTGCTGGAGCGCCTGGGCCGGACCCCGACCGTGGTGGCCGGCGGCGCCGTCGCCGTGGCCGGCATGCTGCTCGGCTCGCTGGCCCCCTCGGTGTGGGCGGCGCTGTTCGGGTTCGCGGTCACCGGCCTGGGGCTCGCCAACATCTTCCCGGTGGCGGTGGAGCGGGCCGGAGCGCTGGGCGGTCCCGGCGGTGTCGCGACCGCCTCCACGCTCGGCTACGGCGGCATGCTCCTCGGGCCGCCCGCGATCGGTTTCATGGCCGACTGGTTCTCCCTGCCGGCCGCGCTCACCAGCGTCGCGGTGCTGGCCGGGGTGGCGGTGGTGGTCGCGGTCTGCAACCGGCGGGTGATGGCGCCGGGCTGAGGGCCGTCTCGGTCACCGAAAACCCGTTCCCCTCGGATGAGTCCGTCCGACAGACTCACCGCTCATGGAGACTGCGCGATTCATCGAGTTCCTGGACCGCGAGGGCCGGCTGCTGGCCTCGGCCGCCGACGCGGCCGGGAGCGACGCCGAGGTGCCGCACTGCCCCGGCTGGCGCGTACGGGACCTGGTCGGACACACCGGGGTGGTGCACCGCTGGGCGGCGTCGTTCGTCGCCCGGCGGCAGACCTCGCCCCGCCCGATGGGCGATCCGCCGGACCTGGACGGCACCGCGCTCACGGACTGGTACCGCGCGAGCCACCGGCGACTGGTCGACACGCTCACCACCGCGCCGCCGGACGTCCGCTGCTGGCAGTTCCTGCCCGCGCCGACCCCGCTGGCGTTCTGGGCCCGGCGGCAGGCCCACGAGACCGCCGTGCACCGGTTCGACGCCGAGTCCGCCGCCGGCGGCGTCCCCTCCGCGCTCGACGCGGAGTTCGCCGCGGACGGCATCGACGAACTGCTGGGCGGCATGCACGGCCGCGCCAAGAGCCGGGTCCGCAGCGAGACACCCCGCGTCCTGCGGGTCCGGGCGACCGACGTGGCCGACGCGGTGTGGACGGTACGGGTGACGCGGGAGCCGCCCGTCACCGAGCGCGGCGACGCCGGGGACCCCGAGTGCGAGATCACCGGTCCGGCCGACCGGTTGTACCTCGCGCTGTGGAACCGGCAGCCCTTCCCGGAGGTCACCGGCGACGCCTCCCTCGCCGAGCTGTGGCGGCGGACGTCGGGCGTGGGCTGAGGAGGCTGGCCGTGGGCCGAGGCGGCCGGGCCGAGGAGGGCTGGACGTGGGCCGAGGAGGCCGGGCCGAGGAGGGCTGGACGTGGGCCGAGGAGGCCGGGCCGAGGAGGGCTGGCCGTGGGCCGAGGAGGCCGGGCCGAGGAGGGCTGGCCGTGGGCCGAGGCGGCCGGGCCGAGGAGGCGCACCCGGCCGGGGCCTGCCGTACCGGCTTGTCCGGCCGGAGGACACCTGTGAGACTCCCGGTATGACCAGTCAGGGAGCACGGCGCAGCCAGGCCGAACGGGACGCCGTCACCGTCGAGATCGGGTACGCGCTGTTCAGCGCGGCGTTCGCGGCGGCCGTGCTGTTCGGGGCGGTGGCGGGACCGGCGTACGTCTTCGAGCTGTCGGCCGGGGCGCGCCGTGTACTGGTCGGCGGGGGCGTGGCGGTGGCCGTGGCGGTCTTCGCCGTGCGGGTGGTGAGTGTGCTGCTCCGCTTCCAGCGGGCGGATCAGCCCAGCCACCCCGGCCGGACGAGCCCCGACTCGTAGGCCGACACCACCAGTTGCGCCCGGTCCCGCGCGCCCAGCTTCACCATGGTGCGGCTGACGCGGGTCAGCATGACCACCTTGACCTCTCCGAGCCGGGGGTCCCCGGTCACCCGGCGGGTCGCGGCCAGCCCGTCGAGCACGGGCATCCGGATGTCCATCAGGACGACGTCGGGCCGCAGTTCGCGCACCGCGCGCACCGCCGCCTCGCCGTCGGCGCTCTCCCCGGCCACCTCGATGTCGGGCTGGGCGTCGAGCAGCGCGCGGAAACCGGCCCGGACCAGTGACTGGTCGTCGGCGAGCAGGACGCGGATCACCGGTCTTCCTCCGTGTCGGTGTCCCCGGGTGCCAGCGGCAGACAGGCGAGCACCCGGAAGCCGCCGTCGGGGCGCGGCCCCGCCTCGATGGTGCCGCCGAGCGCCGCCGCGCGCTCCCGCATCCCGGCCAGTCCGTTGCCGCCGCCGCCCGCGTCGGCGCCGGTCGCGGGCCCGTCGTCGTCGATCCGCAGCCGCAGGACGGTTCCGTCCCGGCCGAGGCACACGCGCGCGTGCCCGGATCCGGAGTGGCGTACGACGTGGGTGAGGGCCTCCTGGACGACGCGGAAGGCGGCCAGGTCGGTGGCGGACGGCAACGGCGGAGGCTCTCCTTCCACGCCAACCGTGAGGCCCGCGCCCGCTGCCTCGCGGACCAGTTCGGGCAGGCCGGAGAGGCCGGGGGCCAGGGCGCGCGGCGCCGCGCCGGGGGCCCGGAGGCTGTCGAGGACCTGGCGCACCTCGCCGAGCGCCTCCGTGCTCTTGGCCTTGATGGTGGTGAGGGCCGTGCGCGCCTGCTCGGGGTCGGTGTCGAGGAGGGCGAGGCCGACGCCCGCCTGCACGTTGATGACGGAGATGCTGTGGGCGAGGACGTCGTGCAGTTCGCGGGCGATCCGCAGCCGCTCCTCGTCGGCGCGGCGCCGGGCCGCCCGGGCCCGCTCGGCCCGTTCCCGCGCCCACTGCTCCCGTCGGGTCCGGGCCGGCTCCGACAGGGCCACGACGGCCACCGCCCAGGTGGCGACCACGGCCTCCTGCCCCCAGGGGGCGGCGCCGTCCCCGGCCGGCGGCAGCCACCGGTACTGCCAGTGCGCCATCAGCACGTGCCCGGCCCACAGCACCGCGACCGCCGTCCACGCGGCCCGGCGGTGCCCGGCGACGACGGCGCTGAAGCAGGCCACGGCGACGGTGAGGAGCACCGGCCCGTAGGGGTGGCCGGCTCCCAGGTAGATCAGCACGGTGGCCGCCGTGCCGAAGGCGACGGCCACCGGACACCGCCGCCGCCCCAGCAGCAGGGCGCAGGCCACCACGAGCAGCACGCGGGCGAAGGGGTCGAGCGCGGCCCGTTCGCCCTCCTGGGCGTGAGCCGCGAAGTCCGAGCCGAGCAGGACGAACGCCGTGAGCGGCGCGGTGGACCGCCACGGCCACCGACCGCTGCGAGGGCGGTGCCCTTCCGGGGGCCCGTACCGCCACCACCGCCGCGGTCCGGCCCCGCGCTCGCGCTGTCCCTCCATGACGGCCACGCTGGACGCCGGCGCCCAGCCGGCGTCACCCGCGCGGAGCGGTCACATCTGCTCCCGGGGAAGTACGCCGACGCCCGGCCCGGGTCAGGGGACGCGGGTCAGGAGCCGGCCTTCTCCTCGGCTCCGCCGGCCGGCCCGGCTTCCCCGGCCGGCCCGTCCTGTCCGGTCTTCTCGGTTTCTGCGGCTGCCCCGGCCCCGGCCTCGGCGGTGGCGGCCGCCGGCCGGTCGCCCAGCCCGGTCAGGGCGCGCTGGGCGATGGGGTGGTTGCGGACCAGCTCGCCCAGCGTCGTCGAGCCCCGGGTGATGTCCCGGAACGCGTTCCACGCGGGCCGGAAGCCGGTCAGGGCGGCGTGGAAGATCCCCGGGCGGCGCTCGAACGCCGCCAGCATCCGCTTGCCGACGCTCATCTCGACGCCCAGCCCGGCCTTGACGGCGAAGGCGTAGTTCAGGGCCTGGCGGCGGGCGTCCACGGCGTCGTGCGCCTCGGCGATGCGCACCGCCCACTCCCCCGCGAGCCGCCCCGAGCGCAGGGCGAAGGAGATGCCCTCCCGCGTCCACGGCTCCAGGAGCCCGGCCGCGTCCCCGCACACCAGCACCCGGCCGCGGGACAGCGGCGAGTCGTCGGCACGGCAGCGGGTGAGGTGCCCGGAGGAGATGCTCGGCTCGAACCCGGCCAGCCCCAGCCGGCCGACGAAGTCCTCCAGGTAGCGCTTGGTCGCCGCGCCCTCGCCGCGGGCCGAGATGACCCCGACCGTGAGCGTGTCGCCCTTGGGGAAGACCCAGCCGTAACTGCCCGGCATCGGGCCCCAGTCGATCAGGACCCGGCCCTTCCAGTCCTCGGCGACCGGATCCGGCACCGGGATCTCCGCCTCCAGTCCCAGATCCACCTGGTCGACCTTGACGCCGACGTGGGCGGCTATCCGGCTGGCGCTGCCGTCCGCGCCGACGACGGCCCGGGCCAGCACGGTCTCACCGCCCTGGAGCACGACGGCGGCCGTGCGCCGGTCGGGGACCGCAGACCCGTGCTGCTCGACCCGTGACACCGTCACGCCCGTACGCAGTTCGGCGCCCGCCTTCTGCGCGTGCTCGACGAGCTGCTGGTCGAACTCGGGCCGGTTGATCAGCCCGAACAGCATCTGCTTGGAGCGGCGGGTGCGGGTGAAGCGCCCGTTGTTGGAGAAGGTCACCGCGTGCACGCGGTCCTTGAAGGGCAGTTCGAAGCCCGGGGGGAGCGAGTCGCGCGAGGGTCCGATGATGCCGCCGCCACAGGTCTTGTAGCGGGGCAGTTCCGCCTTCTCCAGCAACAGCACGCGCCGTCCCGCGACCGCCGCCGCGTAGGCGGCCGAGGCCCCCGCGGGTCCCGCGCCCACCACGACGACGTCCCACACCTGACGCGCGTCGTCCGCCGAAGAGTTCTCGCTGCTCACGATGGTCTACTGCTCCGATCAAACCGCATGCCGCACCTGTCCTTCCGCATCCTACGGTGGGCATCGCCGCAGGCCACTGTGGGAGGATCGGCAATGTATGCGCCCCGCACACACCAGGGCGCGCGCACACCGCACGATCACTCTCAAACACCGCATAAAGCGGAACAGTCAGCGGAGTGGTCATCAGTACAACGTCGCACCTACAAGGAGCGTGCCCATGTCGTCGAATCCGGTCGCCGAGACCGTCGCCTCCCTGATGCCGAGGGCGAGGGCCGAACTCGCCGAACTGGTTGCCTTCCGGTCGGTGGCCGACTTCGAGCAGTTCCCGAGGAGCGAGAGCGAGGCCGCGGCGGAGTGGATAGCCGGCGCGCTGCGCGCCGAGGGCTTCGAGGACGTGGCCCTGCTCGACACCCCGGACGGCACCCAGTCGGTGTACGGCTTCCTGCCCGGCCCCGAGGGCGCGAAGACGGTCCTGCTCTACGCCCACTACGACGTGCAGCCCCCGCTGGACGAGGCCGGCTGGACCACTCCGCCGTTCGAGCTGACCGAGCGCGACGGCCGCTGGTACGGACGCGGGAGCGCCGACTGCAAGGGCGGCGTCATCATGCACCTGCTGGCGCTGCGCGCGCTGAAGGCGAACGGCGGTGTGCCGGTGCACGTCAAGGTGATCGCCGAGGGCTCGGAGGAGCAGGGCACGGGCGGCCTGGAGCGGTACGCCGAGCAGCACCCGGACCTGCTGACCGCGGACACCGTCGTCATCGGCGACGCGGGCAACTTCCGGGCCGGACTGCCGACGGTCACCACGACCCTGCGTGGCATGACGCTCGTACGCGTCGCGGTCGACACCCTCGAAGGCAACCTGCACTCCGGTCAGTTCGGTGGCGCGGCCCCCGACGCGCTGGCGGCGCTGATCCGCACGCTGGACTCGCTGCGCGCCGAGGACGGCTCGACGACGGTCGACGGACTGGCCGGCGACGGCACGTGGGACGGGCTCCAGTACGCGGAGGAGCAGTTCCGCGCGGACGCCAAGGTGCTCGACGGCGTGGAGCTGATCGGTTCCGGCACGGTCGCCGACCGCATCTGGGCGCGTCCGGCCGTCACGGTGCTCGGCATCGACTGCCCGCCGGTGGTGGGCGCCACGCCCTCGGTGCAGGCGGGCGCGCGGGCGCTGGTGAGCCTCAGGGTGCCGCCGGGCACGGACGCCGCCGAGGCCGTCGGGCTGCTCGCGGCCCACCTGGAGGCGCACACGCCGTGGGGCGCGCGGGTGACCGTGGAACAGGTGGGCCAGGGCCAGCCGTTCCGCGCCGACGCGACCAGCCCGGCGTACCAGGCCATGGCGGAGGCGATGGCGGTGGCCTACCCGGGCCAGGACATGCAGTACGCCGGCCAGGGCGGCTCCATCCCGCTGTGCAACACCCTCGCCGCGCTCTACCCGGACGCGGAGATCCTCCTCATCGGCCTGAGCGAGCCGGAGGCCCGCATCCACGCCGTCGACGAGAGCGTGTCCCCGGAGGAACTGGAGCGGCTGTCGGTGGCGGAGGCGCTGTTCCTGCGGAACTACGCGGGCAGCTGATTCCTGCCGGGAGGGCAACGCCGCCACGGGGCGCGGGGTTGTGCCGATATGCGGCTCCGCCGCGTGGGCGCGCCCAGCCACGGCAAACCGGCACCCGGCACCCGGCAGTCCCCGCCCCCCGCAGCCGCGAAGGCGTCACCCCACCGGCACCCCCGCCTCCAGGTACAGCGCGGCCCCCCGCTCCCGCGCCCGAAGGGCCCACCGCAGCCGCGCGTACCGCACCGGAGGCAGCAGACCCGCCGCCTCCTCCTCGCTGACGAACCGCCAGCCCCGCAGCTCGGGCCCGGGCAGCAGCAGCCGCCCGGCGTCCGCGGAGGAGAGCCGTCCGCCGTCGAAGAGCAGCCGCAGCCCGCCGTACCCGGGCGGCCGCGGCGGCTCCCAGTCGACGACCAGCAGGGACGGTACGTCGTCGAGGTGGACGCCGGTCTCCTCGGCGACCTCGCGGACGCCCGCGCGGGCGGGGGCCTCGCCGGGTTCGACGACCCCGCCCGGGAACTCCCAGCCCGCCTTGTAGGTGGGGTCGACCAGCAGCACCCGGTCGTGTTCGTCGAAGAGCAGGACACCGGCGGCGATCGTCTCGGCGGTGGGTTCCGGGGTCTGCACGATCTCGCAGACGGGCGCGGTGCCGGTACCGACCGCGTCGGCTATGCGGGCGGCGGTCTCGAACGGGGTGAGACCGCCGTTGTCGACCGGGTGGGCGTCGGCCATCAGCCAGGCGCCGAGCGCGGCCCGGTACGGCTCTATCCGGTCGTACGACCACTGCCGCACCCGCATCTCGCCGTCGGGCAGGTCCGGGGGGACCTCGCGATGGGCTATTCGTTCCCGCAGTATCGTTTCGGCCGGTGTGAGCAGTATGTGCCGCACGGCGATCCGGCGGGCGGCGAGCCCGCCGAAGATCTCGTCCCGGTACTCCTGGCGCAGCAGGGTCATGGGGACCACCAGCGTCCCGCCGAGTTCGGCGAGCATCGCGGCCGCCGTGTCGATGACGAGACGCCGCCAGATCGGGAAGTCCTGGTAGTCGCCGGCCTCGGCGAGGCGTTTGGGCGGCAGCAGGTGTGCCAGCGCTCCGCCGATGATCTCCGGGTCGAAGAGCGTGCTGTTCGGGATCAGGTCGATCAGTTCCCGTGCGGTGGTCGTCTTCCCCGCACCGAACGCGCCGTTGATCCAGACGACGGTCACAGGTCCCCCTCTTCTGTTGGCCCCCTGTGGCTTGCCCGCTCCACCCTGCCACGGAAACCAGTCTCGGTTGAGGAGCTGCGAAAGCGGCGCCGACGCCCCCGGCCGGGGGCGTCGGCGCCGCGTGGTCCGGTTCCGCGCCGGTCAGTCCTTCGGCGTCTCCTCGTGCGGGGTCAGGACGCCTTCGCCGATGTCGACGTGGCGGAGGGCGTCCGTGGCGGTGCGCGGGTCGACGGGGAGGTCGGTCACGCCGTGCGAGGGGGTGACGGCCGCGACCACGAAGCCGGTGGCGAGGGAGGCGATGGCGAGCATGCTGCGCTTCTTCATGCCGGGTTCAACTGCTCGGGCGGCCGGAGGTCACCCGCCGGTTTCCCGCCCGGCCGCGACTCGGGCGCGACTCGGGCGCGAGTCGGGCGCGGGACCGCGCTCGCGCCCCCGCACTCCGAACGCCCGCCGCGTCACGCCCACCGCTTCCCAGGACGCCGGCCGCCGTCATCCCGGCCACACCCCAGAACACCGGCCGCCATCACCCCCGCCACACCCCAGAACACCGGCCGCCATCACCCCCGCCACACCCCAGAGCGCCAACCGCCGTACACCCACCACCCCGAAGCGCCCCCCACCCTCGCACCCGGCGCTTTCCAGAAGCCCTCTCCCTGCCGTCACACCCACCGGTCCCCGGGAGACCCCGCGCCGTCACCCCCGCCGCGCGCCTCAGACACCCGCCGCCGACACGCCGGGCGTCCTGGTGAGGGCCGCCGCGGCGGCTCCCACCAGTCCCGCGTCCGTGCCCATCTGCGCGGGTGTGACCGTCAGATGCCGTACGAAGGAGAGGGTCGCGTACTCGGCCAGGGCCCGGCGCAGCGGCGCGAAGAGGACCTCGCCCGCCTTGCCCACGCCGCCGCCGATCACGGCGATGTCGATCTCGACGAGGGTCGCGGTGGCCGCGATGCCGGCGGCCAGCGCCCGCGCCGCCCGTTCGAAGGAGGCGACGGCCACCGGGTCGCCGTCGCGGGCGGCGGCGGCCACCGCGGCGGCGGAGGTGTCGCCGTCGGCTCCGGGACGCCAGCCGCCCTCCAGGGCGCGCCGCGCGATGTTGGGGCCGCTCGCGATGCGCTCCACGCAGCCGCGCGCACCGCACGGGCACGGGTCGCCGTCGAGATCCACGCTGATGTGGCCGATGTGGCCCGCGTTGCCGGTGGGACCGGGGTGGAGCCGTCCGTTCAGGACCAGGCCGCCGCCGACGCCCGTCGACACCACCATGCACAGCGCGTTGTCATGGCCGCGGGCGGCGCCCTGCCAGTGCTCGGCCGCGGTGATCGCCACCCCGTCGCCGATCAGCTCGACCGGCAGGTCGCCCGCGGCGGCGCGGACCCGGGCCACCAGCGGATACGCGCGCCAGCCGGGGACGTTGACCGGGCTCACGGTGCCGGCCGACGCGTCCACCGGCCCGGCGCTGCCGATGCCGACCGCCGTGGCGCGCGCCCACAGCGGCGCCGCCGTCAGCTCTCCGAGCACCTCCTCGACGGCTCCCATCACGGTGTCGCCGTTCTCCCGCGCGGGGGTGGCGCGCTGGGCGCGCACCATGATCCGGCCGTCACCGTCCACCAGCGCACCGGCGATCTTGGTGCCTCCGATGTCCAGTGCGGCCACGAGGTCGGTGTCCATCAGAGTCGGTTCTCCCCGTCAGCCCTCGACAACACGAGCGCGTCGCGCTCTCCGCGATGGACAGTGTCCACCCGATCTGACAACGTTGTCCAGGCTCTATGCTCGACGCCACATCCTCATACAACCCCATGGGCGCACCGCCCCCGTGGACGACAGGAGCCGTCGCTTCCCGTGGACGACAGGACAGGATCCCCCATCGTGCCCGACATGGCCCGCCCCGCGCCCCGCAGCAGCGGGAACCGTTACGGCAACCGTCCGACCATGAAGGACGTCGCCGCCCGCGCCGGTGTCGGCCTGAAGACCGTCTCCCGTGTGGTCAACGGGGAGCCGGGGGTGACCCCGGAGACCGAGCGCCGCGTCCAGGAGGCCATCGACGCGCTCGGCTTCCGGCGCAACGACAGCGCGCGGGTGCTCCGCAAGGGCCGCACGGCCAGCGTCGGCCTGGTGCTGGAGGACCTCGCGGACCCGTTCTACGGACCGCTCAGCCGAGCCGTGGAGGAGGTGGCCCGCTCGCACGGCGCCCTGCTCATCAACGGGTCCAGCGCGGAGGACCCGGAGCGGGAGCAGGAGCTGGTACTGGCCCTGTGCGCGCGGCGGGTGGACGGACTGGTGGTGATCCCGGCCGGGGACGACCACCGGTATCTGGAGCCGGAGCTGAAGGCGGGGGTCGCCACGGTCTTCGTGGACCGGCCGGCCGGTCATGTCGACGCGGACGTGGTGCTGTGCGACAACTTCGGCGGTGCCCGGGACGGCGTCGCCCATCTCATCGCGCACGGCCACCGCAGGATCGGCTTCATCGGCGACATGCCCCGCATCCACACCGCCGCGGAGCGGCTGCGCGGCTACCGGGCGGCGATGGAGGACGCGGGCATACCCGTGAAGGACTCCTGGATGTCCCTGGGCGTCACCGACCCGGAGCGGGTGCGCCGGGCGGCCGAGGCGATGCTCGCGGACCCGCATCCGGTCACCGCGATCTTCACGGGCAACAACCGGGTGACGGTCACCGTGATCCGGGTCCTGGCCGAGCACACCCGCGGCGTCGCCCTCGTCGGCTTCGACGACATCGAACTCGCCGACCTGCTGCGGCCGGGGCTCACCGTGGTCGCCCAGGACGCGGCGGCCCTGGGCCGGACCGCCGCGGAGCGCCTCTTCGGCCAGTTGGACGGAGGTCTCCTCGTCCCCGAACGCATCGAACTGCCGACCCGGCTGATAGCGCGCGGCTCGGGCGAACTGCCCCCGGCGGACTGACGGCGCACGTCCACGCGTCACCGAGCCCGCCCGCCGGTCGTCCCCCGGCCGGCGACTGTGACGCCGCCGCCTGGTGAGGCGTCCGGGCAGCGGGTACCCACGGGCCATGACAGAGGTGGTGCAGGCGGGTCTGTGGGGTCTGGTGGCGGGTTCGGCGCTGCTGCTCGGCGCGGTGGTCGGATACGGGCTGCGGGTGCCGCAGAAGGTGATCGCGACGGTGATGGCCTTCGGAGCCGGAGTGCTGTTGTCGGCGGTCAGTTTCGAGCTGGTCGGGGAGGCGTACGAGCAGGCGGGGCTGGCCCCCGCGGGGATCGGCACCCTGGCCGGTGCCGCGGCCTACACCGCGGGCAACATGTGGCTGGCCCGCCGCGGCGCCCGGCACCGCAAACGCTCCGGTCACCGGCGGAGCCAGGCGCAGCCCTCGGAGCAGCAGCAGCCCGGCTCGGGACTGGCGCTGGCCTTCGGGGCGCTGCTCGACGGTGTCCCGGAGTCGGCGGTCATCGGCGTGAGCCTGCTCGACGGCGGAGCCGTGAGCCTGGTGACCGTGGCGGCGGTGTTCATCAGCAACGTCCCCGAGGGCCTGTCCAGTTCGGCGGGGATGAAGAAGGAGGGCCGCGGCAAGGCGTACGTCTTCGGGGTGTGGGGTGCCATCGCCGCGGCGAGCACCGTGTCGGCGGTCCTCGGCTACACCGTGGTCGGCGGGTTCTCCCCCGCGGTGATCGCGGCGGTGACCGCGGTGGCCGCAGGAGCGATCCTCGCGATGGTCGCCGACACGATGATCCCCGAGGCGTTCGAGGACGCGCACCTGGCCATCGGGCTGGTCACGGTGAGCGGCTTCCTGGTCTCCTTCGCCCTCTCCCACACCTGACGTCTCACCTGCTGCCGGCGAGGCCGGGGGCGCGCAAGTCGCCGCGCCTCGGGGCCGAGAGTCCCTCCAGGTCGGCGCGGGTCAGCCCGGTCAGGCGGGCGACCTCGCCCGTGTCGAGGGCGCCGCAGTCCAGGCCGCGCAGCAGATAGCCGCTGAGGGCCTTGGCGGTGGCGGGCTCGTCCATGACGTCGCCGCCGCTGCGGCCGACGTAGCGGGCGAGGCGGTCGGCGGCCTGTTCGAAGCCCTCCCGGTAGAAGGCGAAGACGGCCGCGTACCGGGTCGGGAGGTGGCCTGGGTGCATGTCCCAGCCCTGGTAGTAGGCGCGGGCCAGGGCACGGCGGCTGAGCCCGTAGTGCAGGCGCCAGGCGTCGTGCACCCGGGCGGTGGGGCCGACGGGCAGCACGTTGGTGGAGCCGTCGGACACCCGTACGCCGGTGCCCGCGGCGGCGACCTGCATGACCGCCTTGGCGTGGTCGGCGGCCGGGTGGTCGCCGGCCTGGTGGGCGGCGGAGACGCCGAGACAGGCGCTGTAGTCGAAGGTGCCGTAGTGCAGGCCGGTGGCGCGGCCCTCGGCGGCCCGGATCATGCGGGCGACCGTCGCGGTGCCGTCGGCGGCGAGGATCGCCTGGCTGGTCTCGATCTGGATCTCGAAGCCGATCCGGCCCGGCGTGAGGCCGTGCGTCTCCTCGAACGCCGTCAGGAGCCGCACCATGGCGGTGACCTGCTCGGCGTACGTCACCTTGGGCAGGGTCAGGACCAGCCCCTCGGGCAGGCCGCCGGCCTCCAGCAGGCCGGTGAGGAAGATGTCCAGCGTGCGGATGCCCCGGTCGCGGACGGCGGCCTCCAGGCACTTCATGCGGATGCCCGTGTACGGAGCTGCCGTTCCGTTCTGGTGGGCCTCGGCGATCAGCCGGGCGGCGCGGGCGGCGTCCTGGTCCTCGTCGTCGCCCTGGTAGCCGTCCTCGAAGTCGACGCGGAGGTCTTCCACCGGCTCGCGCTCCAGTTTGGCGCGTACCCGCGTGTACACCGGTCCGGCGAGGTGGTCCGGCAGGCCGAGGACGGTCGCGAAGGAGGCGGCGTCCGGGGCGTGTTCGTCGAGCGCGGCCAGCGCCCGGTCGCCCCAGGAGCGGACGGTGCCGGCGGTGAAGGCGTCACCGGGGACGTAGACGGTGTGGACGGGCTGGCGCGTCCCGGGGTCCCCGGGGTAGCGGCGTGCCAGCTCCGCGTCGACCGGCGCGAGGGAGGCGCCGATCTCCTCGCCGACGGCGCCCGCGAGGCTCGTCGCCACCTTCTCCAGCTGCCCCATGCCACACCCTCCTCATGTCCGCCGCGGAACCCCACCAGCGGAAATTCCGCTTTACGGAATCAACAATCCGTAGAGTGAAGCTATCCGGCGATCTTCCCGCCGGTCAACACCCTCTTGCCCACCGGTCCATCCGCCCCTCTCGGCATGTTCACGTCCATCTGGCACGGTCGACGTGCCCACCAGCGCAGCCCTTCGGAAGGAGCTCCCGTGCCGAACCCCGGCCGGTTCACCCGCCGCCTGAGCCTGAAGACCGCCCTGGCCGGCGCCGCCGCCCTGCCGCTCGCCGCTACCCCGCCCGCCGCCGCCGCGCCGCCCGAGCGCGATGCCGGTCCCCTGGAGGTCATGTCGTTCAACCTGCGCTTCGCGAGCACCGCCGAACCCAACAGCTGGGCCGCCCGCAGACCCGTGACCCGCGCACTGCTGCGCCACGAGCGCCCGCACGTCATCGGCACCCAGGAGGGCCTCTACCAGCAGGTCCGGGACATCGAGGCCGACCTCGGCGCGTCCTACGACTGGATCGGCACCGGCCGCGCGGGCGGCAGCCGCGACGAGTTCATGGCCGTGTACTACGACACCCGCCGGCTCGCCCCGCTGGAGTACGACCACTTCTGGCTCTCGGACACGCCGGACGTGATCGGCTCCAACACCTGGGGCGGCGGCTCCATCCGCATGGTCACCTGGGTCCGCTTCCGCGATCTGCGCGACGGCGGCCGGGAGTTCTGCTTCCTCGACACCCACCTGGACAACGCGAGCCAGAACGCACGCGCGCGTGCCGCCGCGCTCATCGCCCAGCGGATCGGCGGCCTCGACGCGTCGCTGCCGCTGGTGGTGACCGGTGACTTCAACGTGGCCGCGCACGGCAACCCGGTCTACGACACCATGCTGGGCGCCGGTCTCGTCGACTCCTGGGACGTGGCGGCCGAGCGCAGCGCGCTGTACGCGACGTTCCACGGGTACCGGCCGCTGGCTCCGGGCGGCGACCGGATCGACTGGATCCTGACCACCCCGGGCGTCACGGTGCACCGCGCCGCGATCAACACGTACTCCCGGGACGGGCAGTTCCCGAGCGACCACCTGCCGGTGCAGGCGTCGCTGACGCTCGGCTGAGGACGGGGACGGCCGAGGCCCCCGCGACCGGTGACGGTCGCGGGGGCCTCGGTACGGGCTCCTGGGGAGGCTCAGCCCTTGCGGGCCTTGATCTCCTCGGTGAGCTGCGGGACGACGTCGAACAGGTCGCCGACGACGCCGTAGTCGACCAGGTCGAAGATCGGGGCCTCGGCGTCCTTGTTGACCGCGACGATGGTCTTCGAGGTCTGCATGCCCGCGCGGTGCTGGATCGCGCCGGAGATGCCGGAGGCGATGTACAGCTGCGGGGAGACGGACTTGCCGGTCTGGCCGACCTGGTTGGTGTGCGGGTACCAGCCCGCGTCGACCGCGGCACGCGAGGCGCCGACGGCCGCGCCGAGGGAGTCGGCGAGCGCCTCGATGATCGCGAAGTTCTCCGCGCCGTTGACGCCACGGCCGCCGGAGACCACGATCGCGGCCTCGGTCAGCTCCGGGCGGCCGGTCGACTCGCGCGGCGTGCGCGCGGTGACCTTGGTGCCGGTGGCGGCGGCGGAGAAGGTCACCGACAGGGCCTCGACGGCGCCGGCGGCCGGGGCGGCCTCGACGGCGGCGCTGTTGGGCTTGACCGTGATGACCGGGGTGCCCTTGGAGACGCGGGACTTGGTGGAGTACGCGGCGGCGAACACCGACTGGGTCGCCACCGGACCCTCGTCGCCGGCCTCCAGGTCGACGGCGTCGGTGATGATGCCCGACCCGATGCGCAGCGCGAGGCGGGCGGCGATCTCCTTGCCCTCCGCGGAGGACGGCACCAGCACGGCGGCCGGGGAGACGGCCTCGACGGCGGCCTGGAGGGCGTCGACCTTCGGCACGACCAGGTAGTCGGCGTACTCGGCGGCGTCGTGGGTGAGGACCTTCACCGCGCCGTGCTCGGCGAGGGCGGCGGCGGTGTCGGCGGCGCCGTTGCCGAGGGCGACGGCGACGGGCTCGCCGACCCTGCGGGCCAGGGTGAGCAGCTCCAGGGTCGGCTTGCGGACGGCGCCGTCCACGTGGTCGACGTAGACGAGAACTTCAGCCATGGGACTTCTTCTCTCCTGCTTGCGAAAGACGATGGGCGGTCAGCGGAACGCGGGGGCTCAGATGAACTTCTGGCCCGCGAGGAACTCGGCGAGCTGCTTGCCGCCCTCGCCCTCGTCCTTGACGATCGTGCCCGCGGTGCGCGCCGGACGCTCCGTGGCCGACTCCACGACCGTGTAGGCGTTCTCCAGGCCGACCTCGTCCTCGTCGATGTCGAGGTCGGACAGGTCCCAGGACTGAACCGGCTTCTTCTTGGCCGCCATGATGCCCTTGAAGGACGGGTAACGGGCCTCGCCCGATTGGTCGGTCACCGACACGACCGCCGGGAGGGAGGCCTCCAGCTGCTCGGAGGCGGCGTCGCCGTCGCGGCGGCCGGTCACCTTGCCGTCCTCGACGGAGACCTCGGACAGCAGGGTGACCTGCGGCACGCCCAGGCGCTCGGCGAGCAGCGCGGGAACGACGCCCATGGTGCCGTCGGTGGAGGCCATACCGGAGATGACCAGGTCGTACCCGGCCTTCTCGATCGCCTTGGCCAGCACCAGGGAGGTGCCGATGGCGTCGGTGCCGTGCAGGTCGTCGTCCTCGACGTGGATCGCCTTGTCCGCGCCCATGGACAGCGCCTTGCGCAGCGCGTCCTTGGCGTCCTCGGGGCCCACCGTCAGGACGGTGATCTCCACGTCGTCGTCGGAGTTCTCCGAGATCTGGAGCGCCTGCTCGACCGCGTACTCGTCCAGCTCGGAGAGCAGACCGTCCACGTCGTCCCGGTCGACGGTCAGGTCATCGGCGAAGTGCCGGTCGCCGGTGGCGTCGGGCACGTACTTCACAGTGACAACGATCCTCAAGCTCACGCCGGCTCTCCTACTGCGTCGACATTTCCGTTGCTGCCTCTTGCAGGCAGCATAGGCGCCCCAAGCGGCCGATCCCGGCCGGGGCGACCTGCGCTCCGGTCGAAATATTACTCGTCAGTACACTCAGTTCGTTCCCGCTGAGCAAGCGCTTTGAACTGTGACCTTCGCAACGCAGCGTAACCGGAGTCCGACGGCTCCGCGCAGGCACCCCCGCGCTGGTCAGCCGCGCAGGCCGTCGAAACGCCCCTGGTGGTACACGAGGGGCCGGCCGTCGCCGGTGGGGTCGCCGAGCAGCACCTCGGCGAGCACGATGCGGTGGTCGCCCGCGGGGACGCGGGCGGCGACACGGCAGACCAGCCAGGCGAGGACGCCGTCCAGGACGGGCACCCCCTCCGGGCCCGTGCGCCAGGCGGTGGCCGGTCCGAAGCGGTCGGCGCCGCTGCGGGCGAAGGTGGCGGCCAGGTCCTGTTGGTGCTCGCCGAGTAGGTGCACGCCGACGTGTCCGGCCTCGGCGATCACCGGCCAGCTGGAGGAACCCGTGCCGACGCCGAAGGAGACCAGCGGCGGCTCGGCGGAGACCGAGGTGAGGGAGGTGGCGGTGAAGCCGACGGGACCCGCGTCACCGCACGCGGTGATCACGGCGACGCCCGCCGCGTGCCGCCGGAAGACGGACCGCAGCAGGGCGGGGGTGTCGGATCGGAGGCGGGCCAGGTCGGGTGTGACCGTCATGCGTGAGTCCTTCTGCGCCGCGCCCCGGCCGGGGAAGGGATGGCCGGAGGCTCAAGTGTCAGGCTGACGACAGGTGCCGCGCACCGTCAAGCGGGTGTTCCGGAATGCGGAACCCGTGCCGCCGGGGAGGTGCCGTCACACGGCCTCCCCGAGCGCGGCGATGACGTCCGCCTTGCGGGGCTGCCCGGCGGCCCGCCGCACCACGCGGCCCTCGGCGTCCAGGACCAGCACGGTCGGCGTGCCGACGATGTCCAGGGCGCGGACCAGCTCCAGGCGGGCCTCGGCGTCGATCTCGACGTGCGCGACCCCCGGGACCAGCCCGGCGACCTCGTGGAGCACCCGGCGGGTGGCCCGGCAAGGGGCGCAGAAGGCACTGGAGAACTGGACGAGCGTGGCCCGCTCCCCCAGTTCCGCGCCCAGCTCGGCCGCGCCCAACCGCTCACCCTCGTCCCGCCCGCCCACACGCACGCTCCCGTCTCGCTCCGGTCCCCCGCCCGTGCAGCGCCCACGGAACGGTGAAAGATTCCCGCCCGGCCGCCGCACGAGGGGGACGTGACGAGAATCTCGCCCTCTCCGGGCACCAGGGCTGGTACACCGGTCGTTCTTCGGGCACGATCTGCGACAAGCCGTAAACCTACGGCTGCGTAAGTTTCTTCTGGGAGTCCCCTTCCCAGGCGAAGAAGGAAGGGTCCGCGCCGCCCATGGCAGAACTCGTCTACCGTCCGGCCATCGGTCTCGCCCGCACCCTGTTCAAGGTGTGGGACCTCAAGATCGACTGCCAGGGTTCGGAGAACATCCCGCGCTCGGGCGGCGCCGTGCTGGTGAGCAACCACATCAGCTACCTGGACTTCATCTTCGACGGCCTGGCGGCGCTGCCGCAGAAGCGGCTCGTGCGCTTCATGGCGAAGGAGTCGGTCTTCCGGCACCGGATCTCCGGCCCGCTGATGCGCTCGATGAAGCACATCCCGGTCGACCGCAAGCAGGGCGAGACGGCGTACGCGCACGCGCTGGACTCGCTGCGGTCCGGTGAGATCGTCGGGGTCTTCCCGGAGGCGACGATCTCCGAGTCGTTCACGCTCAAGAGCTTCAAGTCGGGTGCCGCGCGGCTGGCGCAGGAGGCGGGCGTCCCGCTGGTGCCAATGGCGCTGTGGGGCACCCAGCGGCTGTGGACCAAGGGCCACCCGCGCAACTTCAAGCGCAGCCACACCCCGATCACCATCCGGGTCGGCGAGGCGATGGAGGCCCCGCGCGAGCAGTACGCGGGCGCGATCACGCGCCGTCTGCGCGGGCGCGTGCACGAGCTGCTGGAGGCCGCTCAGCGCGCCTACCCGGTGCGGCCGAAGGGCCCGGAGGACACCTGGTGGATGCCGGCCCACCTGGGCGGCACCGCCCCGACGCCGGAGCAGGTCCGCGCGGCCGAGGCGCACTGACCCCGGGCCGCTACAGGGCGGTCGGCAGGATGCGCCACAGGTGCGGCCGGTCGGTGGCGGTGCGCAGGGCGTGCAGTACGGCCGGGTGCGGTGCGGCGTGGAGCAGCGGGTGGTCCGCCTCGCCGGCGGCGGTGTCCGGGGTGAAGGCCAGCCGTTCCCCGGCCAGGGAGAACCGGGCGTCGACGCCGGGCTTGTTCCCGCGCGGGTCCTGCCGGTGCCAGGCGCCGTTGAACCGTACGGCGACCAGTCCGTGCACGACGTGACCGGCTCCGTCGTCGTGCAGCAGCCGCTGGTAGCAGAGCGCGGTGGGGATGTCCTCGGCCCGCAGCAGCGCGGCCAGGGCGTGGGCCTTGGCGTGGCAGATGCCGGTGCGCCGCTCCAGGACGTCGGAGGCCCGCCAGGTGACGCGCAGGTCGCCCGAGTCCTGCGAGTGCGGCACGGCGTCCCGGACGAACTCGAACGCGAGTCGCGCATACGCATACGAGTCCTCCGCGTCCTGGGCGAGGCGCGCGGCCGTCTCGCGGACCAACGGGTGCTCGTGGTCGATCACCTCGTCGGCGGCGAGATAGGCGGACAGGTCGGGGGTTTCCTGGATCAGCTCCATGCCCGCAGAGCATAGGAAAGCGATCACCCCAGGTCAATAGTTTTCCGGGTGACCGCATACCTATGCATCACTGTCCGTCTGCCGCGCTACCGGGCCATCTCCTCCTTGAGCGCCGCCACGAACGCGTCCACGTCGTCCTCGGTGGTGTCGAAGGCGCACATCCAGCGGACGTCGCCGGCCGCCTCGTCCCAGAAGTAGAAGCGAAACCGCTTCTGCAGGCGTTCACTCACGTCGTGCGGCAGCCGGGCGAAGACGGCGTTGGCCTGCACCGGGTGGAGGATCTCCACGCCGTGCACGGCGCGCACGCCCTCGGCCAGGCGCTGGGCCATCTCGTTGGAGTGCCGGGCGTTGCGCAGCCACAGGTCCTTGGCGAGCAGCGCCTCCAACTGCACGGAGACGAAGCGCATCTTGGAGGCGAGCTGCATGGACAGCTTGCGCAGGTGCGGCATGTGGCGCACGGCGTCCTGGTTGACGACGACCACCGCCTCGCCGAACAGGGCGCCGTTCTTGGTGCCGCCCAGCGAGAGGATGTCGACGCCGACCGCGTTGGTGAAGGTCCGCATGGGGACGTCGAGGGAGGCGGCGGCGTTGGCGATCCGGGAGCCGTCCAGGTGCACGGTCATGCCGTGCGCGTGGGCGTGGTCGCAGATCGCGCGGATCTCGTCGGGTGTGTAGAGGGTGCCGAGTTCGGTGCTCTGGGTGATCGAGACGACCTGGGGCATGGCCCGGTGCTCGTCGTCCCAGCCGTACGCCTGACGGTCGATCAGCTCGGGGGTGAGCTTGCCGTCGGGGGTGGGGACGGTGAGCAGCTTGAGGCCTCCCATGCGTTCCGGGGCGCCGCCCTCGTCGACGTTGATGTGCGCGCTCTCGGCGCAGATGACCGCGCCCCAGCGGTCGGTGACCGCCTGGAGCGCGACGACGTTGGCGCCGGTGCCGTTGAAGACCGGGAACGCCTCGGCCGTGGGCCCGAAGTGCCCGCGGATCAGCCGTTGGAGGTTCTCCGTGTACGCGTCCTCGCCGTACGCGACCTGGTGGCCGCCGTTGGCCAGGGCCAGGGCGGCGAGCACCTCCGGGTGGGCCCCGGCGTAGTTGTCACTGGCGAAACCGCGTTCCTCGGGGTCGTGATGGCGACGCGCGTCGGTCTTCGGGGGGTTCACGGCTTCTCGGTCAGCCACAGACGGTTTCCGTTCACTTCCGCGGCGGGCTTCTCCCAGACTCCGGCGACCGCCTCGGCCAGGTCCTTGACGTCCGTGAAGCCCGCGAACTTCGCGTTCGGGCGCTCGGCGCGCATCGCGTCGTGCACCAACGCCTTCACCACCAGGATCGCAGCCGCCGACGTCGGCCCCTGCTCGCCCCCCGCCTTGCGGAAGTAGTCGGCCATGGCGAGCGTCCACGCCTCGGCGGCGGCCTTGGCGGCGGAGTACGCGGCGTTGCCCGCGGTCGGCTTCGACGCGCCGGCCGCGCTGATCAGGACGTACCGGCCGCGGTCGCTGCGCTGGAGGCCCTCGTGGAAGGCGAGGGAGGTGTGCTGGACGGTGCGGACGAGGAGCTTCTCCAGCAGGTCCCAGTCGCCGAGGTCCGTCTTGGTGAAGGTCTGGCTGCCGCGCCAGCCGCCCACCAGGTGGACCAAGCCGTCGACGCGGCCGTACTCCTTCTCGATCCCGTCGGCCCAGGCGCGGGCGGCGTCCAGGTCGAGCAGGTCGACGGTCTCGCCGGTGACGGTGGCGCCGCCGTGCGCGTAGCGCGCCGCGTCCACCGCCTCCGCCAGCTTCTCCGGGTCGTTGTCCGAGCCGACGACCGTCGCCCCGGCCTCGGCGACCCGCAGCAGCACGGCCCGTCCCGCGGGACCGCCCGCGCCGGCCACCGCGATCACCGCGCCGTCGAGCGTCCCGTTGCCCTTGGACCCCATGGTCCTCGCCTCCCGAGCCTTGTTCCCGTTGCCGGTGCCGGTGCCGTCGCTCACGCGGCGGCCCGCTCCGCGCCGTCCGCACGGATGCCCCGGGTCGACGCGATCACGTTCTTGAGTTTCTTGGACAGGGCCTCGTAGAACATGCTCAGCGGAAACTCGTCCGGAAGCACGTCGTCCACGAGTTTGCGCGGCGGCAGGGTCAGGTCGAGGGCGTCGGGTCCCTTGGCCCACTTGGAGCCCGGGTGCGGGGCGAGGTAGGTGGAGACCAGCTCGTAGCCGGCGAACCAGTGGACGAGTTTGGGGCGGTCGATGCCGTCGCGGTAGAGGGTCTCGATCTCCGCGCACAGCTGGTTGGTGACCTGGGGGGCGCGCTCCCAGTCGATGGAGAGGCGGTTGTCGGTCCAGCGGACGACGTCGTGCTTGTGCAGGTAGGCGAAGAGGAGCTGGCCGCCGAGCCCGTCGTAGTTGCGGACGCGTTCACCGGTGACCGGGAAGCGGAACATGCGGTCGAAGAGGACCGCGACCTGTACGTCCCGGGCCTGCGGTACGCCTTCGCCCGCGAGCTTCACGGCCTCCTTGAAGGCGGTGAGGTCGCAGCGCAGCTCCTCCAGGCCGTACATCCAGAACGGCTGGCGCTGCTTGATCATGAACGGGTCGAAGGGCAGGTCGCCGTGGCTGTGGGTGCGGTCGTGGACCATGTCCCAGAGCACGAACGCCTCCTGGCAGCGCTGCTGGTCGTGGACCATCGCGGCGACGTCCTCGGGCAGTTCCAGGCCCAGCACGTCGACGGCGGCGGCGGTGACGCGGCGGAAGCGGGCGGCCTCGCGGTCGCAGAAGATGCCGCCCCAGGTGAAGCGCTCGGGGGCCTCGCGCACGGCGATGGTCTCCGGGAAGAGGACGGCGGAGTTGGTGTCGTAGCCCGAGGTGAAGTCCTCGAAGGTGATGCCGCAGAACAGCGGGTTGTCGTAGCGGGTGCGCTCCAGCTCGGCCAGCCAGTGGGGCCAGACCATGCGCAGCACGACCGCTTCGAGGTTGCGGTCCGGGTTGCCGTTCTGCGTGTACATCGGGAAGACGACCAGGTGCTGGAGGCCGTCGGCGCGGTGCGCGGCG
This sequence comes from Streptomyces sp. NPDC090994, assembly GCF_044768905.1. Taxonomy (NCBI): domain Bacteria; kingdom Bacillati; phylum Actinomycetota; class Actinomycetes; order Kitasatosporales; family Streptomycetaceae; genus Streptomyces; species Streptomyces sp. NPDC090994. The sequence goes on along the minus strand of NZ_JBIVWS010000016.1, from coordinate 156,060 downwards.
GGCTGGAAGGCCAGCAGCGAGTCCAGGAAGTCGGGCACCTGGAAGCCGCCCTCGGCCCACCGTCCGAGGTCCTTCACCAGGGCCTCGTGGTAGGCGCGGTCGTGCGGCAGCAGCGGCGACAGCTCCCGTACGGCCTCGGCGACCCGGCGTACGGCGTCCTCGGCGGCGCCGCGCCCGGGGGCGCCCTCGGCGGTGAAGTCGATCGACCCGTCCTTGGACTGCCAGGGGCGGATGCGCTCCACGGCATCCTTGAGCACGGGCCACGCCGGGTGCTCCACCACCCTGTCCGCCGGAGGAAGCCGCTCCTCCGTACCCGCCTGCACAAGAATTTCCGTCATGTTCCATCCTCCACGGGAGAACCTCGCGTAAGGACACCGTATGCATACAAGGTTTCCCTCATCAAGGGGAACCTCGGGAAATTATCCTGCCGCACCCCCGGCTTCACCGCACTTTTTCCTGTGGGTCACCGGGGAGGGGGTGCTCCCCGCCGGGCGGTTAGGCTGCGGGTCCTGTCACCGTCCGACGTCCGACGGAAGCGAGTCGCGTCTTGAACTTTGTCACCATCGGCCACCGCGGCGTCATGGGCGTCGAGCCCGAGAACACCCTGCGGTCCTTCGTCGCCGCCGAGCAGGCGGGGCTCGACGTGATCGAACTGGATCTGCACCTGAGCAAGGACGGCGCCCTCGTCGTCATGCACGACACGGACGTGGACCGCACGACCGACGGCACCGGTCCGATCGCCGGGAAGACCCTCGCCGAGCTGCGCACGCTCGACGCCGGGCGCGGGGAGCGCGTCCCGGTGTTCGAGGAGGTGCTGGACGCCGTGTCGCTGCCGTTGCAGGCGGAGATCAAGGACGTGGCGGCGGCCCGGGCCCTGGCCGAGGTGATCGGCGAGCGGGGGCTGGCCGGGCGGGTGGAGGTGTCCTCGTTCCACGACGAGGCGGTCGCCGAGACGGGCCGGCTGCTGCCGGACGTACGCACGGCTCTCATCGCCAGCCGGTACGGCACCGACATCGTGGAACGCGCCGTCGAGGCCGGTGCCGCGACCGTCTGCCTCAACATCCGCCGGCTCACCCTGGAGACCGTGGAACTGGCCCGCGAGGCGGAGCTGAGGATCATCGGCTGGGTGGTCAACACCCAGGAGCACCTGCGCCTGGCGCGGGCCTTCGCCCTGGACGGCGTGACGACCGACTACCCGGAGATCAAGCGCACCGGCCGCTTCACCGCCTGAACCCTCAGGACAGTTCCTTGACCAGCAGCTCGAAGGCGAGGTCCGCGCGCCGCGGTATGCCGAAGCGCTCGTCGCCGTACGGGAACGGGCTGGTGCGGCCCGTACGGCGGTAGCCGCGCCGCTCGTACCAGGCGATGAGGTCCTCGCGCGCCGTTATCACCGTCATGTGCATCTCGGTCACGCCCCAGTCCGCACGGGCCCGCCGCTCCGCCTCCGCGAGGACCGCCTTGCCGAGGCCGGCGCCCTGGAGGCCGGGGCGGACGGCGAACATCCCGAAGTAGGCGTGCCCGTCCCGGCGCTCCAGCTGGCAGCAGGCGACGATCCGCCCGTCCCGCTCGACCGTCAGCAGCGTGCCCCCGGGCGCCTCGATGACCTCCCGCACGCCCTCGGGATCCGTCCGCTGCCCTTCGAGGAGGTCCGCCTCGGTGGTCCACCCGGCCCGGCTGCTGTCGCCCCGGTACGCCGACTCGATCAGCGCGACGAGCGCGTCGACGTCGGCGGCGGTGGCGGCGCGGAAGGTCAGGTCGGTGACGGGGGCGTCGGCGGTGTCCATGGAGCACGTCTCCCTCGGGTGCGGTGCGGTGCTTGCGATGCGGCGCGGCGCGGCGCGGGCAGCGTCGAGCGTAACGCTGCCGTTAGGCTCCGGACGCATGGTGCATGTACTCAGCAGCCGTATCCTGCTCCGCCCCGTCGACCCGGACCGCTCCCGCGCCTTCTACGGCGAGCGGCTCGGCCTCGCCGTCCACCGGGAGTTCGGCACCGGTCCGGAACGCGGCACCGTCTACTTCCTCGGCGGCGGCTTCCTGGAGGTCTCCGGCCGGGCCGAGGCCCCGGCCGCGCCGGGGCTGCGGATCTGGATGCAGGTGGCGGACGCGGCGGCGGCCCGCGACGAGCTGCGGGCCAAGGGCGTGCCGATCGTGCGGGAGCCGGTGCGCGAGCCGTGGGGCCTGGTGGAGATGTGGATCGAGGACCCGGACGGGACGCGGATCGTCCTGGTGGAGATCCCCGGCGACCATCCGCTGCGTTACCGGCCGGGTATCTGAGACGGTCCGGGCGGGCGGGGCGCCGGGACGTTCCGGATGGTCCGCGCGGGCGGGGCGCGGACGTTCCGGATGGTACGGGCGGGCGGTCGGGCTTAGCGTGCTGGAGGGGGACGCCGGCCGCCGCGGAAGGGACGCCCCACGCCATGCCCGATGCGATCGAGACGGACGCGCCCGTGCCCGGCGGGCCCTGCTGGGCCGAGCTGGGGACCAGTGACGTCGGGGCCGCCCGGCGGTTCTACGCGGGGCTGTTCGGCTGGCGGCCCGAGACGGTGCCGGGCCGGGCGACCGGCGGCTACACGCTGGCGCGCCTCGCGGGCACGCCGGTCGCCGGGCTGGCCCCGCTGTACCGGCCGGAGCAGCCGGTCGGCTGGGACGTGGCCTTCGCCGTGGCCGACGCGGACGCCGCCGCGCGGCGGGTGACGGCGTCCGGTGGCGCGGTCCTGTCCGGCCCGGTGGACGTGACCGACGCGGGCCGTCTGGTGGTGGCGGTGGACCCGGGCGGCGCGGTCTTCCAGCTGTGGCAGGCCGGTGCCTTCGCGGGCGTCGCCCCACCGGGAGTGCCCGGTTCGCTGGGCTGGGCGGAACTGCTCACCCGGGCGCCGGAGCGGGCCGCGGACTTCTACGCGGCGGTCCTCGGCTGGCGGCGGGGCGGCTCGGGCACCTCCAGCGCCTCGGGCGGCTCGGCGCGGTGGAGCGTCGGCGGCACGGAGTTCGGCTCGCTGGTGACCATGGACGACAAGTTCCCGCACGAGGTGCCCGCGCACTGGCTGCCGTACTTCGCCGTGGCGGACGTCGACCGTGCCGCCGCCGACGTCACCGGCGGGCACGGCACCGTCCTGATGCTGCCCACTTCGCCGCCCGACGGCCCGCGCATCGCGGTGCTGCGGGATCCGCAGGGGGCGATGTTCGGGGTGTACGGGGCGGGCGGCGGCCGGGGCTGACGTGCCGCCGGACCCGGTGGTCCCGGGGTCAGGCCCGCGGTGCGCCGAGGCGTCCTTCCAGCTGGACGAGGAGTTCGCCGAGCAGTCCGGCCAGCGTGCCGCGCTCGGGGGTGCCCAGGCCGGACAGGGCGGCGGTCTCGTAGGCGAGCTGCTCGGGGAGGATGCCGTCCACCGTGTCGCGCCCGGCGTCGGTGAGGCGGACGTGGGCGACCCGGCGGTCCCGGGTGTCGCCGCGGCGTTCCACCAGGCCGCGCTCGGAGAGCTGCTTGAGGCGCTTGGTGACGGCGGCGCCGGAGGAGAAGGTCTCGCGGGCCAGTTCCCCGGGGGTCAGCTCGTGTCCCGTGCGGCGCAGCGCGCCGAGGAGGTCGAACTCGGGCCGGGTGAGACCGGCCCGGCGCAGCGGCGCGTCCTCCGCCTGCTGGAGGAGGGCGGCGCAGCGGTTGATGCGGCCGATGATCTCCATCGGGCCGGTGTCCAGGTCGGGGTGGACGGCCTGCCACTGCCGGACGACGCCGGCGACGGTGTCGCCCTGCGCCGGCCCGGTCACCCCACTCGTCCCCGGCCCCGTCACGTCGCCCGCCTTCGAACCAGTCACGCCGGTCACGTCGCCCGCCCCCGCCCCGGTCGAGTCGGTCTTCGCCGGCCCGGTCGTGCCGTCCTTGGTCGCCGAGGGCCGGTCGGTTGCCGTCATGGCTTCGCGTCCTCCGTTGTCGTGCCCGAGTCCTGGTCCGCGCCGGCCGTCCGGCGGCGCACCGTAGCGGCGAGGGTACGGTGTCCGGCCTGCTCGGCGAGCACGACCCTCTCCTGGGGCAGGGCCCGCTGCCACCACTCTCCGGCGGCGGCGTCGGCGGTGGCCCGCAGGTCGGTCAGGGCGGCGGCCAGGGCGCGCCGGGCGGTCTCCAGGGCGGCGGGGTCCGGGCGGGGTGCGGCCAGCAGCCGGGCGGCGTGCTCGCGGGCGCGGTCGGCGGCGGTCACGGCTTCCTCGACCCGGGAGGCCGCGCGCCGGTTGGTGACGGCCACCGCGGCCAGGAGACCGACCACGGCGCCGACCACGGTGTCCAGTACGCGTTCGGTGATCAGTTCTCCGGGGTCCTGGTAGCGGGCGAACTCGCTGATGAGCAGCGCCATGGGGGTGACGCAGACGGTGCCGAGCCAGTAGTTGCGGCTGATGAACGCCTCCGCGCCGAAGGCGCAGGCGAGGCAGAACACCACGAGGAACGCCTGGTGGAGGTGGGCGACCGGGGCGACGACGGCGAACAGCAGCACCCCGGCGAGGTTGCCGACGACGCGCTGGACGGTCCGGCTCCAGGTGAGGGTCAGGTTCGCCTGGTAGAGCGCCGCGGCCGTGACCAGGGCCCAGTAGGGGCGGCCGACGCCGATCGCGAGGGAGGCCCAGCCCGCCAGGGCGCAGCCGAGCGCGGTGCGCGCCGCGAGGGGGGCGAGCGAGCCGGCCCGGTGCCACAGGGAGCGGGGGCCGGCGGTCAGTTCGGCCTCGACGCCGAGCAGTTCCTCGGTGTCGGCGGCGCTGTCCCCGGTGCGCGGGACGCGGCCGGTGCCGCGCAGGTCGCGGGCCCAGCCGCGCAGCCGTTCCGGGTCGGTGTCGGCGGGCGCGGCGAGCGCGACCTCGGCGCGGACGACGAGGCGTTCCAGGGCGCGGCGGGTGGCCGCGCGGGCACCGGACGCCGGTACGGCGAGCAGGGCCTGCCAGGCGGCCTGGACGGCGGCGTACCCGGCTGCGCGGGCCCCGGCGTGGCCGTCGCCGGTGCCGCGGGTGTCGGCGTACGCGGCGGCGGCGTGCAGGGCCGCCGCGGTGGCGCGGCGCTCCGGACCGTGCGGGCGGACCAGGCCGGGGGCCATGCCGACGATCCAGGCCCAGGCGCCCGCGGCGAGGGCGAGGCCGAGGTGGCCGGGGACCTGGCCGAGGGTCTGCGGGACGAACAGGGCGGCGGAGCTGATGAAGGTGAGGACGACGTTGCCCGGCGGGCCGACGCGGGTGGCGTCGCACAGCGTCTTCTGCGCGGCGGCCAGCAGGGCGCCGACGGCCACCAGCACGACGGCGTCGTCGGTGAGCGACGCGGTGACCAGGGCGACGGCGAGGCCGCCGACCATGCCGAGGATCACCCACACCAGGGCGCGGGCGCGGGCGGCGTAGGGGCGGTTGTGGGCGTACAGCGCGCACATGGACCCGGCCATCGTGTACATGGCCAGGTCGAGCCGGCCGAGCGCCAGCAGGGTGAGGTTGGGCGGGGCGAGCGAGGCGACGACGCTGAGCGCGGGCTTGAACCAGATGTCGGAGGGGCGGCGCGGACGCAGCGCGGCGGCCAGGGGGAGGCGGCGGGTGCGGGTGGGGCCGGAGGTGGGGGTCGCACTGCTCATACACATACTTTAGCAGGTGTTTTACCTGTAAAAGATTACGTCCGGGCTCAGCCCCCTCCCGTGCCGCGCTCCCGTGAATGCCCCTCCGATGCCTCCTTGCGCTCGCGTGCGCGCCGCGCGCTCCGGGCATCCCTTGACCGACAGGCGAGCGAGGGAGGGGCGCGTGCACGGACCGGTGTCCTCCGGCTGGCTGCTGGTCGCGCTGTGCGCGGCGACCGGCGCCTACTGCCTGCTGCGGATGCGCAGCGATGTCGAGGAGCAGCGCCGCGCCGCGGGCGGCGAGGCGCTGATGGGGTTCGGCATGGCCGCCATGGCCGTGCCGGCGGCCGTGGTCACCCAGCCGGCGTGGGCCTGGCCGGTCTACGCGGCGGTGTTCGGCGCGGCCGGGCTGCGCGCCCTGTGGGCCGCCCGGAGCGGCCGCCACCACCTCCACCACCTGGTCGGCGCCGGGGCGATGGTCTACATGTCGCTGGTGATGGCCGCCTCCCCCGGGCACGGTCACGGCCACGGCGGTTCCGGCGTACCCCTGCTCACCGGCGCCCTGCTGCTCTACTTCGCCGGGTACGTCCTGCTGGCCGGGGTCCGTCTGGTGCCGGTGCCCGCGGTGGCCGGCGCCGCGGGCGGCGGGTGGGGCGACCGGCCGGAGCTGGCCCGCGCGTGCCGGCTGTCGATGGGGATCGCGATGCTGGCGATGCTGGCCATGCTCTGAACGCGCGCCGCGGGTACGGCGGGCGGCCCTCCTGGGGCCGCGAGCACCGGAATTGGCCCCCCGGCCTCCGGTTCGGCGAGGATCTCACCATGCAGACGCCGCACCTGAACTCCCCGCCCCGTCCACCGCGGCCCCGCACCGCGCTCGGTACCGCCGCCCGCGCCGCCTGGGTCTTGGCGGTGTGCTCGGCGCTGCTGCTCGTCCTGGTCGCCGCCGAGTGGCGCCCGCTGATCGACCTGGACACCGCCGTCTCCCGCACCACGCACCGCTGGGCGGTCGAGGAGACCGGTGTCACGCAGACCTTCCGCGTCCTGACCGACTGGGTCTGGGACCCGTGGACGATGCGCCTGCTGTGCGCGGTGGCCGTGCTGTGGCTGGGTCTGCGGCAGGACGCCTGGTGGACGGCGCTGTGGCTGGCGGCGACGTGCGTGCTGGCCGCGCTGGTGCAGCAGGTGCTGAAGGCCTCGGTGGGCCGGGCGCGTCCGGTCTGGCCCGACCCCGTGGACAGCGCCCACTACGCGGCCTTCCCGTCGGGCCACGCCATGACCGCCACCGTGGTGTGCGGCCTGCTGCTGTGGCTGCTGCACCACTACGCCGCCGCCCGCGCCGCGCGCCTGGCCGCGACGGCCGTGGCCGTGGTCTCGGTGGCCGGCGTCGGCCTGACCCGGGTCTGGCTGGGCGTCCACTGGACCACGGACGTCGTCGCCGGCTGGCTCATGGGCGCCCTGACGGTGTGTCTGGCGGTGTCGGTCCACCGTCGCCGGCGGCCCGGGCCGGCAGCGGGCCGGACCGCCCCCTCGCCCCGGGAGTCCCCCGCCTCGTAGGATCCCGGCATGACAGCGGTGCTCTTCGACTTCTCCGGCACCCTCTTCCGCGTCGAGTCCTGTGAGGCGTGGCTGCGCGCGGTGCTCGCCGAGGCCCGGATCCACCTGCCCGAGGCGGAGGTGACGCGCACCGCGCGGGCGCTGGAGGAGGCGGGCGCGCTGCCGGGCGGGGCGCCGCCCGCACGGGTGCCGGACGAGCTGGCCACCGTGTGGGAGACCCGGGACGAGACGCCGGAACTGCACCGCGCGGCGTACACGGGGCTGTCCCGCCGGGTACCGCTGCCCGACCCCGCGCTGCACGAGGCGCTGTACGAGCGGCACATGACGCCGGCCGCGTGGCGTCCCTACCCCGACGCCGCCGAGGTGCTGCGCACCCTGCGGGAGCGCGGGATCCCGGTCGGCGTGGTCAGCAACATCGGCTGGGACCCGCGCCCGGTCTTCCGCGCGCACGGGCTGGACCCTTACGTGGACACCTACGTGCTGTCCTACGAACACGGCCTCCGCAAACCGGACCCCGCCCTGTTCGCCACGGCCTGCGCGGCCCTGGGCGCCGACCCCGCGCGCACCCTGATGGTCGGCGACGACCGCCGCGCGGACGGCGGCGCGGCGGCCCTCGGCTGCGGGGTGCACTTCGTCGACCACCTGCCGGTGCGCGAACGGCCCGACGGACTGCGGCCGGTGCTCGACCTCGTTCCCTGACGGGCCGCCCGGGCCTCTCGACACCCACCGCCGACCTTGGACGATCCCCCGCGTCGCCCAAGGTGGCGGTGGCCGGACGCGCCCGTGGCGGCGCGGGTCCGGTAGCGCTGAGTATAGTTGGCCGGCAGCCAGTCAACGCAGGAGTTACAGCATGTCCCCGCGGAGCGCCTCGGTCAACGAAGAGTTACGCCGGCGCTCGCAGGAGCGGTTGCTCCAGGCGGCGGTGGAGCTGGTCGGCGAACACGGTTACGACGCCACCACCTTGGGCGACATCGCCGACCGGGCGGGGGCGGCGCGGGGACTGATCTCGTACTACTTCCCCGGCAAGCGCCGGCTCGTGCAGTCCGCCGTGCACCGGCTGATGCACCGCACGCTGGAGGAGGCGCTGGAGCGGGAGCCCTGCTCCGGTGACGGACGGGAGCGGATGGCGCGGGCCATCGACGCGGTCCTGGGCCTGGCCCGGGACCGGCCGGTGCTGATGCGCCAGCACATGGCGGGCCTGCTGCACGCCGAGGGGTTCGTGCCGTGCCCGGAGCAGCGGCGGCTGGCCGAACTGCTGCGGGACACCGTCGCCCGGCACGGCTCGTCCGATGTGGACCGGGACTACCCACTGCTGCGGGCCCTGCTCATGGGCGCCGTCTACGCCGCGCTGATGCCGGGGGCGCCGATGCCGGTGCCGGTGCTGCGCGCCGAACTCTTCGCGCGCTACCGGCTGGAGTGGGACATGGGTGTCCCGCCGGACACCAAGGCGTCCGGCGGGAGACGCGACACGGACACGGACACGGACCTGTCGCGCTTCTTCGCCACCGCGCCGGCCCCCGAGGACCGGCCGGAGGGTCAGTCGAAGTAGTCCGGCTGCGTCTGGACGTTCAGCTCGTCCAGGCGGACGCGCTTGGCCGCGTCCGTGCGCCGGTCGCTGAGCTTGAGCACGTCGAAGCCCTTGGCGATGTCGTTCGAGTAGATGTAGCCGTTGTAGTAGTACGCCGACCAGGAGCCGCCGGTGACCATCGTGTCGGTGGACAGCGGGCCGCGCTCGAACCAGGCGATCTCCTTCGGCTTCGAGGAGTCGGTGAAGTCCCAGACGGAGACGCCGCCCTGGTACCACGCCTGGACCATCAGGTCCTTGCCCTTGACCGGGATCAGCGAGCCGTTGTGGGCCACGCAGTTCTCCGTGTCGGCCTGGTGACGCGGGATCTTGAAGTAGCTGCGGAAGACGAGCTTGCTCTTCTCGCCCTTGCCGACGATGTCGTAGATGCCGTCGGCGCCGCGGTTCGGGCCGATCTCCGCGTTGCAGGTGGCCGCGCCGCCGCCGCCCAGCTCGTCGGTGAAGACGACCTTCTTCGCGGTCTGGTTGAAGGTCGCCGAGTGCCAGAACGCGAAGTTGACGTTGTCCTGGACGCGGTCGATGACCTTCGGGTGCTCCGGGTCCTTGATGGAGAACAGGATGCCGTCGCCCATGCAGGCGCCCGCCGCCAGGTCCTTGGAGGGCAGCACGGTGATGTCGTGGCAGCCGGTGGTCTTGGAGACGCCGGGGTTGGTGGGCGCGCCCGGGTTGCCGCCGCCGTCGGGGCCCTCACCGGGGAACAGCACCGGGAAGCCGACGACCGCCGCCTTCTCGGGGGCGCTGCGCGGCACCTTGATGACCGAGATGCCGTCGTGCGGCGGCTGGCAGTCGGGGTACGACGCGCTCGGCGAGTACGAGGAGACATAGATGTAGACGTTGCGGCGCTCGGGCACGATCGTGTGGGTGTGCGAGCCGCAGGCGGTCTCGACGGCGGCGACGTACTTCGGGTTGCGCACGTCGCTGATGTCGAAGACCTTCATGCCCTCCCAGGAGGACTTCTCGGTCACCGGCTGGGTGGTGCTGTTGCAACTGTCGTCGCTGCGCGAGGAGTCGGTCGACAGGAACAGCAGGTCACCGGAGACGGAGATGTCGTTCTGCGAGCCGGGGCAGAGCACCTGGGAGACGGTCTTCGGCTTCTTCGGGTTGCTGATGTCGAAGACGCGGAAGCCGTCGTAGTTGCCGGCGAAGGCGTACTTGCCCTGGAAGGCCAGGTCCGAGTTGGTGCCCGGCAGCACGTCCTTGGGGATGTTGACGAGGTGCTCGATGTTGTCCGAGTGGACGATCTCGTCCTGGGCGGGTATCTCGCCGCTCGCGATCGCCTCGGTCGCCTCGGCCCGCGCGCTCTTGGACACCTCCTTCGACGCGGCCGGACCGTCCCCGGGGTCGGGGGTCGCCGCCGCTGGCGAGGCGGTGAGCAGCGCGGCCAGCAGTCCGGCGGCAGCCGTGGCAACTCCCAGGCGTCTGCGCCGTGTTCTCGGGTCGTTCGACAGGATCACTGCTTCCTCCCTGGTTCCGTTCGCGTTCGAACGGTGCGTCCATCCCGCAGTATCGTCTTCGACATGCTCATACCAACAGGGGGCAACAGACTCGTAATGAAGTTTTCCGATCAGCGGTGTGCGGAAGCGTGCTAGGACGGTCAGGACACTCACGAGGTGTCCCCCCGCCCCGGCTGCCCCAGGAGGTCGTTGTGCCCTTCCGTCCCGTGTCCCGTGCCTCGCTCGTCGCGGCCTCGCTGACCGCCCTGGCCGTACTGGGGCTCGGGGCCTGCGACTCCGGCGACTCCGGCGGGGACACCGGCTCGGCCGCCTCCTCCGGTCCCTCGGTGATCGCGCCCGGCGGACCGGGCGAGGCCAATCGCACGCTGTCCGCCCAGGACGCCGAGGAGCAGCGCGCCGACGACGACTCGCCCAACTCGGCCGATGTCGACTACGCCCGGATGATGATCCAGCATCACGCCCAGGCGCTGGTGATGACCGAGCTGGTGCCCGAGCGCGCCGCGTCGGAGAAGGTGACGCGCCTCGCCGAGCGGATCGCCGCGTCGCAGGAGCCGGAGATCGGCGCCATGCGGGGCTGGCTGACGGAGCACGGCGAGAAGGAGACGGAGACGGGCGGCGCGCACGACCACGCCGCGATGCCGGGCATGGCGACCGACGCGCAGCTGAAGCAGTTGCGCGCGGCGCGGGGGAAGGCGTTCGACCAGCTCTTCCTGACACTGATGATCACCCATCACCAGGGGGCGATCACCATGGCGACGGACGTGAAGGCGCAGGGCAACAACGTCCGGATCGAGGAGATGGCCGACGACGTGGTCGCCCAGCAGACGAGCGAGATCTCCCGGATGCGGGACATGCTGTGACGCGTACGAGAGCGACCGGGGCCGCGGGACGGGCGGGTGGCGGCTGCCGGGCGGGGGCCGGTCAGCGGCGGGCCCGGCGCGGTGCCAGCAGGCCCGCGTCCCGGGCCTGGCCGATCAGCCGCAGCGATCCGCGCCTGCTCAGTCCGGTAGCGGCCATCACCGCCAGGACGGGGTCGCCGCCCCGCTCCTGAGCGGCCCGGTACTCCCGTGCCGCCAACCGCCGCCCTTCCTGGCCCCGCGGACAGCCGGGCCGGGCGTGCCGTACGGCGGACGGGGTGCCGTCCGCGCGGCCGGCGCCGCACGCCTCGGCGAGGGGTTCCTCCAGCCACTCGCCGAGCACCGTCAGGTCGTCGAGGCAGAGCGCCGGCCGGGCCTGCACGTCCTCCAGGCAGACGCCGTCCGGGGACACCACCGCCAGGGCCTCGATCCGGGCGCCGTCGGCGAACACCAGCAGGACGTCGTACCAGGAGGCGGTGGCGCCGTCCTCGCACACGTTCCACGCGTGCCGTACGGAGATCTCGCCGTCGTCCGGGCAGCGGTCGGAGAGCCGGAGGGAACGATGAACGCGCGATGCTTCGGGCACCTACGGAACGTAACCGCGCAGCCCATCCCTGACGTGCCGGACACGCGTCGAGCACCCCGCGCGGCACCCTGTCAGCGGACCGCGAGCGGTGCGCGTGCGGACTGGCTCCGCCCGTGCACCCTCACGCCATGGGCGCCAGCAGGCCCAGGGCGCGCAGGCTCTCGGCGGTCTCCACGATGGTCGTCTCGGCGGGGCGCGGGGTCCAGCCCAGCTCCGTGCGCGCCCGGTCGTTGTGGATGACCGGGCGCCGCGGCTCCTCCCCCGGGGCCTCCCGGGTGGGGACGCGCGCGGCCCAGCCGCCGAGCCGCCGGCGCAGCGTCCCGGCCACGTCCAGGAAGCTCATCGTGGGCCCGTCGGCCAGCGCGAGGAACCGCCGCCCCGCCGCGCCGGGCGCCGCCATCGCGCGCAGGTGCAGATCGGCGACGTCACGGACGTCGGCGACACCGAAGTACTGGCGGGGCAGCACGCTCAGCGTCCCGTCGAGCATCGACTTGACGAGCTGGGCCGACATGCCCAGGTCGGTGGTGAGGGTGGGCCCGAGGATGAACGTCGGGTTGACGACGACCAGTTCGAGGCCGCCACCCTCGCGCTCCACCAGGTCCCAGGCGGCCCGCTCGGCGATCGCCTTGGAGCGCGGGTAGGGCGCGAGGCCGGGGGTGTCGGGGTCGGTCCAGTCGTCCTCGGTGTAGTCGGCGTCCGGCTTGGGGGTGTAGCCGATCGCCGCGAAGGACGAGGTGAGGACGGTGCGCCGGGCGCCGGCATCACGCGCGGCCCGCAGCACCCGCAGGACGCCCTCGCGGGCGGGGACGATCAGTTCGTCGGGGTCCTCGGGCTGGGTGGCCGGGATGGGCGAGGCGACGTGGTGGACCTCGTCGCAGCCGGCCAGCGCCGCGGGCCAGCCGTCGTCGGCCATCAGGTCCGCGGCGACGACCTCCAGGCCGGCGTCGTCGGCGCCGCCGCGGCGCACCGCCGCGCGCAGGCCGGCCTCGCGGGCGGCCGTCGAGCGGACCGTGGCCCGCACCTCCCGGCCCTCCCGCAGCAACGCGGCGATCAGCTGCGTCGCCAGATAGCCGGACCCGCCGGTGACCAGTACCTTGCTCATCGCTCCACCTCCAGGCGGCCTGCCGCCGCCCTCACTCGTCGGGTCGCCTCGGCCTCGGCGGCGGCGTCGCCGCGCTCCCGGGCGTCCCACATCGCCGCCTTCTCCCGCAGGTAGGTGAGGCGGACCCGCTGTGCGGCCAGCTCGCGTTCGACCCGTTCGGCGTGCCGCAGCAGCAGATCGCGCTGCTCGGCCGCCGCCGCCCGGCCGCGGGCCCGGTTGGCCATGTACGCGCGCATGTCCTCGATGCCGACGCCGACGGCCCGCAGGCAGGCCAGCATGTCCAGCACATCGAGGTCCTCGGGGCGGTAGCGCCGGTGTCCGCTGCTCCCGTCCCGGTCCACCGGACCGATCAGGCCCACGTCCTCGTAGTAGCGCAGCGTCGGCTCGCTCAGTCCGCTGCGTCGGGATACGTCCCGAATGGTGAAGGTTGTTGCCATGGGACGAGCAGAACACACTTCAAGCGCTTGAGGTCAAGCGTGGGCTCGCGGTGCCCGGCGGGGCGGACACGCGGCGGCAACAGACCGGAAATCAACAAACTGTTCAAGGCGCTTACGGTCTCTGGCTGTTGACGTGTTTCCCCTCCGCAGCCCAGGAGCGCCCATGGCCCCGCCCACCCCTGTGCACCCGGTCGACGAGGTGCCGCCCGTACGGCAGTTGGCCGCCTTCGGTCTTCAGCACGTGCTCGCCATGTACGCGGGCGCGGTGGCCGTCCCGCTGATCGTGGGCGGGGCGATGAAGCTGCCGGCGGCGGATCTGGCGTACCTGATCACCGCCGATCTGCTGGTGTGCGGCATCGCCACCCTCATCCAGTGTGTCGGCCTCTGGCGGTTCGGGGTGCGGCTGCCGATCATGCAGGGCTGTACGTTTGCCGCGGTCTCCCCGATGGTGATGATCGGGACGACGGGAGGCGGTCTGCCCGCGATCTACGGGTCGGTGATCGTCGCGGGGCTCGCGATCATGCTGCTGGCGCCGGTCTTCGGGCGGCTGCTGCGGTTCTTCCCGCCCCTGGTGACGGGCACGGTGATCCTGATCATCGGGGTCTCGCTGATGCCGGTGGCGGGCAACTGGGCCGCGGGCGGCTCCGGCGCGGCGGACTTCGGTGATCCGGGGAACATAGGGCTCGCGGCCTTCGTGCTCGTGGTGGTGCTCGCCGTGCAGCGGTTCGCGCCGGTGTTCCTGAGCCGGATCGCGGTGCTGATCGGCATCGCGGTCGGGCTCGCGGTCGCGGTGCCGCTGGGCTTCACCGACTTCGGCGGGGTCGCGGACGCCGGCTGGGTCGGGATCAGCACGCCGTTCCACTTCGGCGCCCCGGCCTTCGAGGCGTCGGCGATCGTGTCGATGCTGGTGGTGGCACTGGTCTGCATGACCGAGACGACCGGTGACTTCATCGCGGTCGGTGAGCTGACCGGCCGGAAGGCCGAGCCGCGCTCGCTGGCGGACGGGCTGCGGGCCGACGGTCTCTCCACGGTCCTCGGCGGCGTCTTCAACACCTTCCCGTACACGGCGTTCGCGCAGAACGTGGGTCTGGTCGGCATGACCCGGGTGCGCAGCCGCTGGGTGGTGGCCGCGGCGGGCGGCATGCTGGTGCTGCTCGGCCTGCTGCCCAAGCTGGGTGCGGTGGTGGCGGCGGTACCGGCGCCGGTGCTCGGCGGGGCCGGCCTGGTGATGTTCGGGACGGTGGCCGCGAGCGGCCTGCGCACGCTCGCCGGGGTCGACTTCAAGGGCAACCACAACCTCACGGTGGTGGCGGTGTCCCTGGCGGTGGGCCTGCTGCCGGTCGGTGTGCCGACCGTGTACGACCGGTTCCCGGACTGGTTCCAGACCGTGATGCACAGCGGCATCAGCGCGGGGTGCCTGACGGCGATCGTGCTGAACCTGCTCTTCAACCACCTTCCGGCGCGCGCCGGGTCGGCAGCGGGGGAACCGGCCGGGGAACCCGCGCGGAGCGGCACCACGCCGGTCACGCCCGGGGAGGCCGTCTAGGCGTTCGGCCGAGCCGCACCGGGGCACGTCCGGGTCATGACCGGGCCAGGTCCGGGCCGGCGGGAGGACCGGGCCGGCGGACAGGCGGCGGACGGCGGCCGGGCCGCGCGCGCACTGCCGACCTGACCTGCGCCGACGCCGATCCCGGAGGTGACTGTCAGTGGTCGGGTGCAAACTGGCCGGTGTCCGAGACAAAGGCGTCGAAGAGGACGCCACGGAGGTGATCGGCATGACCGAGGTACTGCTCGCCGTGGGCACCAGGAAAGGCCTGTTCATCGGGCGCCGGCGAAGGGGCACCTGGGAGTTCGACGAGGACCCCTGTTTCAACGCGCAGGCCGTGTACTCGGTCGCCATCGACACCCGGCGGGACACCCCGCGGCTGCTGGCCGGCGGGGACAGCGCGCACTGGGGACCGTCCGTCTTCCACTCCGACGACCTGGGCCGGTCCTGGACCGAACCGGCACGGCCCGCCGTGAAGTTCCCCAAGGAGACGGACGCCTCCCTGGAGCGGGTGTGGCAGCTGCACCCGTCCGCCGCCGAGCCCGACGTGGTCTGGGCCGGTACGGAACCGGCGGCGCTGTACCGCTCGGAGGACCGCGGGGAGAGCTTCGAGCTGGTCCGGCCCCTGTGGGAGCACCCCACCCGCTCGCAGTGGGTGCCGGGCGGCGGGGGCGAGGGGCTGCACACCGTGCTCACCGACGCGCGCGACCCGCGGGCCGTGACCGTCGCCGTCTCGGCCGCGGGCGTGTTCCGCACCACCGACGGCGGCGCGAGCTGGGCGCCGTCCAACTCCGGTGTCTCCGCGGTGTTCCTGCCCGATCCGAACCCGGAGTTCGGCCAGTGCGTGCACAAGATCGCCCGGGACGCGGCCACCCCCGACCGCCTCTATCTGCAGAACCACTGGGGGGTGTACCGCAGCGACGACGCCGGCGCGCACTGGGCGGACATCGGCGAGGGCCTGCCGTCCACGTTCGGCTTCGCGGTGGCGGCGCATCCGCGGCGCGGTGACACGGCGTACGTCTTCCCCATCAACGCCGACGCGGACCGGGTCCCGGCCGGCCGGCGCTGCCGGGTCTTCCGTACGTCCGATGCGGGCGGGAGCTGGGAGCCGCTCACGGCGGGGCTGCCGGAGGAGGACCACTACGGCACGGTGCTGCGCGACGCGCTGTGCACCGACGACGCCGGGGAGCGGGCCGGGGTGTACTTCGGCAACCGCAACGGCGAGGTGTACGCGTCGGCCGACGACGGCGACAGCTGGCGGCAGCTGGCCTCGCACCTGCCGGACGTGCTGTGCGTGCGGGCGGCGGTGGTCGGGTGAGCGGTGACGCCCCTGGTGACGTCCTCCGGCGCCACGGGGACGGACCCGCCCGCGGCGCCGGGAAGGCGCCGCGGGCGGGCCGACGGGTCGGGAGGACCGGACTCGCGTCCTGACGATCGCGTCAGCTCAGGGGCCGCACCTGGATGTTGCGGAACCGGACGGTGTTCCCGTGGTCCTGGAGGCGGATCGCCCCCGCGGCCGGGGTCTCCGGCCGTCCCGAGGCCGTGGGACCGTCGAGGGCCACGTCGTCGTGGACCTTCTTGCCGTTCCACACCACCGTCACCCGGGCGTCGGCGGTCTTGTTGCCGCTCTCGTCGAAGCGGGCCGCCCGGAAGACGATGTCGTACGTCTGCCAGGTCTCGGGCGCGGTGGCCGCGTTCACGTCGGGTGCCTTCTTGAGGTAGAAGGCCCCGGCCTCGTTCGTGGCCGGTGTGGTGTCGCCGTAGGAGTCGAGGATCTGCAGTTCGTAGCGGTCCTGGAGGTAGATGCCGCTGTTGCCGCGGTCCTGGCCGGTGACCTCCGGGGGCAGCAGCGGCACCCGGAACTCCACGTGCAGCGCGAAGTCCTGGTAGGCGTCCTTGGTGCGCAGGTCGCCGCAGCACACCTCCATGGACTTCTCGTCGGACAGCGGCCAGGCCGTGGGGCGTCCGTCGGTGTGCTGCCACTGGGACTGCGAGACGGCGGTGCCGTCGAAGAGGGTGACGCGGTCGCCCCGGGGGTGCACGGTGATCAGGTCGAGGTTGACGTGTCCGGTGTCGCCGGGGTCGTAGCGGTAGGAGATCGAGTTGTGTCCGGCGCGCAGGGAGATCCGCTCGGTCTTCGTGGACCAGGTGTCCCAGTCACCGGTGGAGGGGAGCTGGGTCTGGCGCAGTTTCTCGCCGTTCACGTACAGGGAGAGGGACTTGGTGCCCTGGAAGGGGTTCGGGCCGTTGGAGTAGCGCAGGTTGACGTCGTAGGTGCCCTTCTTCGGGACCGTCACGTCGAAGGTCGTGGCGGCCTTGCCCTCGGTGGCGTAGCGGTCGACGAAGCCGTCGCCGGAGTAGCCGGTGTGGTCGCTGTGGATGCCGGCGGTGCCGGTGAGGGTGGCCTCCTCGGCCTCGTACAGCGTCGCGGCGGGCGGCTGCTTGCCGGGCATCTCGTTGAGCGTGTACCAGGCCTCGGTGGACCAGAGGGTCTCACCGGAGGCGGAGGCGAAGGGGCGCGGGGAGCGCAGGTGCACCACGCGGTCCGGCTTCAGTCCGTCCAGGCGCAGGCGGACGGTGCGGCCGTCGTCCGAGAGGGTGGCCGACCGTACGCCGAGCCGCTCCTCGGCGATCTTGGGGCCGCCGTAGTCGGCGGTCGGGGTGTAGGCCCACTGCTCGGCCTCGTAGCGCTCGGCGAGCTGCGCGGCGGTCTCGGCGGAGAGGGGCTGGGTGTAGGTGAGGTCGAAGCCGCCGGGTACGGCGCGCATGGTCTTGATGTCGAAGGTGTTGCCGCCGTTGGGGGTCAGCTTCTGCAGGCCGAACTTGAGCTTGCCCTCCTGGCCCCAGTTGCCGTCGGCGCCCAGGCCGCCGGCGTAGATCGCGCCGTCGGGGCCGAGGGTGATGCGGTTGACGCCGGCCTCCAGGCCCTGGGTGTAGCGGAAGACGGCACCCTGGTACTGGCCCTTGACCTTCTCCAGGTAGGCGCGCTGGAGGCCGCCGTAGGTGACGTCACCGATCAGCATCTGGCCCGCGTACTGGCCCTTCTTCAGGTACAGCGGGGTGGAGGGCGAGTTGCCGATCTCGTTCTGCGGGAACCACAGCACCGGTTCGGTGACGGGGTTGGCGTTGAAGGGTCCCGCGGGCTCGATGTAGTGGTTGAAGAAGCGGCCCTGCTTGATCTGGACGAGCTTCGAGGCCGGGAGCCAGCCGCCCTGGTTGTCGGTGGCGAACAGGTCGCCGCCGGGGCCCCAGCCGATGCCGTTGGGCGTGCGCAGTCCGCCCGCGACCGGGCTGATCTTCCCGGTCTTCTTGCTCACCTTGTAGGTGGCGCCGCGGTTGGGCGCGGGCTGCGGGACGGTGGTGGCGCCGCCGAGGTTGATGGCGACGGAGAGGTTCACGTAGAAGTAGCCGTCGCGGTAGAGGAGGCCGAACGCGAACTCGTGGAAGTTGCCGCCGTACGGCCAGGTGGCGACGGTGCGGTAGTCGTCGGTGACGTCGTCGCCGTCCTCGTCGACGAGCCGGGTCAGCTCGTGCTTCTGCGAGACGTACAGGTCGCCGTCGACGTACTTGATGCCCATGGGCTCACGCAGTCCGCTCGCGACCTTCTTGACGGTGACCTGGTCGGCGCTGGTCGCCCCGGTGACGTTGTCCAGCAGGTACACCTCGCCGGCCACGTTGTCGGTGCCGCCCCAGGTGCTGATCGCCAGGCGGCCGTCGGGCAGCCAGTCCATGCCGCTGACCTGCGGTTCGAAGCCCTCGGGGCGCAGGTCGGTGAGGGTCAGATCGGGGCGTACGGAGGTCAGCGGGAGGCCGTCGCCGGGGGTGTCGCGGCCCGCCTCGCACTCCTTGCGGCCCGGTGCGGTGACGCGGACGACACCGGCGTCGGTGCTCAGCGCCTCGGTGGGGACGACGGTGAAGCCGTCGGCGCCGGGCGGGCGCCAGGACAGTTGCAGTTGCTGCCCGCCGTCGCGTTCGAAGTGGTCGATACGGAACGGGTGCGGGCCGGCGGCGAGGTGGACGGTGCCGTCCTTCGGCTCGGCGCCGTGCAGGCCGTCGTGGTCGATGACGGTGGCGTCGTCGATGGTCAGCCGTGAGCCGTCGTCGCTGGTGAGGCGGAAGACGTAGCTGCCGTCGGCCGGGATGTCCAGGTACCCCGACGCCTCCGACGTGAAGTTGTCCGCGAAGCCGCCGAAGTCGGCCTCCGTGGACCAGTCGACGGTCGGCATCAGCTTGTCGTGGTTGGGGGTCTGACCCGGCTTCAGGACGCAGAGCTTGCTCAGCGGGGTCTGCGTGTCGAAGACCCGCAGGGTGACGCCGGGCTCCTGGGGCGGGATGTCGGCGGCCGCGGCCGCGGTGGCGGCGGCGGTGGCGGTGGCGGTGGCGGTGGCGGTGGCGGTGGCGGTGGCGGTGGCGGTGGCGGCCGGGGCGGCGTACAGGCCGCCGGTGAGGATGCTCGTCGTCAGCAGGAGAACGGCGCGTCTGCGCAGGCGTGGCAACAGGCGTGGGCGTGGGTGCATTGGTCCTCCGGGGGTGGGGACCGGACCGTGCCGGAAGTCGCTCCGGTCGTGAGCGGTGTGGCTGCAGTTCCGCCGTCAAGGTAGGAGACTTCTGCTTGACATGTCCACACTTTGTCATGGGTGTGTTCAAAGTGGCGCGTTCAAAGCGCCCTGACACCCCTTCCCCTGTTCGTTCACAGGCGGCTCACGGGCGTTCACCTGACGTGCGCATGATCCGCCGTGGGCACGCCCGGTCCGGATCGTGGCGTGCCCCTCACCTTGTGACGACAGGAAGGACGGCTGCCGATGCGGCCAGCACAGCGACGAAGAGGGCGGGGCGGAGGGTCCGGCGGCCGGCGGCTGGCCGGTGCCGCGCTCGCCGCGCTCGTCCTCGTGGGCGGGAACGCGACGGCGGCGTACGCCGCTCCCGGGACCGACCGGCGCGCCACCGACCAGCGGGACCCGGCGGACGCGGACGCGGACGCGACGTCCCTGCCCGTCCTGACCCCCGCCGACGGGAGCTACCTGGAGGGCACCCGGACGATCGAGGCGACGCCGACGGTGGCGGGTGACTCCGTCACCGGGCTCGCCGTCGACGGGAAGGCCGTCGAGGCGGAGAAGACGGTCGGCGTCTCCCGGCTGAGCTTCGACGTCGGCTCCAACTCGGTCGAGGCCCGCTACGGGAGTCACGTCCTCGTCAACGGCGAGTACCGGGCGGCCCTCGGCGACCTCGTCAACGAGCGCGCCACCATCGAGATCCCGAACGAGCACCTGGTCAAGGGCGAGAACGAGATCCGGTTCTCCGCGGGTGCCATCGAGACCTCGTGCGGCACGAACCACGACGACTTCGTGCTCTCCGACATCCGGCTCACGCTGCTGGGCGAGGTCGCGGACGGCGAGGAGAACGAGTACACCTACTCGTTCGGCGACGGCAGCTGCGGCACCAACACCTCGCTGCGGACCGAGGCGTCACTGAGCTTCTTCGTCCTGGGCGACCCGCGGGGCACCACCGGTCTGCGGAGCGACCTGGACACCACGCGGCTGGCCGGCGGCGAGCACACCCTCACCGCGACCACCGCCTCGGGCAAGGCCGTCACCAGCAAGGTGACCGTCAACAACGCCCCGGCCGGCGCGCCCCGCCTGCTGCCCGAGGACGGCACGCTGGTCCGGGGCGAGCAGCCGGTGTCCGCCGCCTTGCCGGCCGGCGACGACGGCGGGGTCGCCGCGCTGACCGTGGACGGCGAGACGCCCACCGCCAAGCCGCAGTTGGGCAACGGAGCGGCGGTCTTCTCCTTCGACGTCGGCGCCAACTCGATCGACGACAAGTTCGACAACCACCTGCTGGTCAACGGCAAGCGCATCGACCTGGGCGGCACCTGGGCCGGCCAGCGCGTCTTCCTGCCGGTGCCGGCCCGCTACCTGGTGCCCGGCGACAACACCGTGAAGGTCGTCACCGGCGCCTACCAGGAGAGCTGCGGCGCCAACCGCGACGACTTCCAGATCGGCGGCCTGGATCTCGCCCTGGACGGCGCCACCGTCACCGGCGAGGACATCGCGCCCTCCTATTCCATGGGCGACGGTACGTGCGGCTCGTCGTCGACCGCGCTGCGCGAGGCCGAGCTGCACTGGACGATCGACGCCCCGGCCGTGCCGGTCGTGCAGACCCTCGGTTCCGGCACCGCCACCCTCGGCTTCACCGTGGGCGGCAACTCGATCGAGGCCCGCTACCGGAACCACGTCCTGGTCAACGGCCGGAAGGTGCCGCTGGAGAGCGACTACGTCAGCCGGCGCGTCGAGCTGCCCGTCCCCAACGAGTGGCTGGTCCCCGGCTGGAACACGATCGACGTCGTCACCGGCGGCATCGACAGTTCCTGCGGTGTCAACCGGGACGACTTCGTGCTCTCCGACCTCACCCTCACCCCGGTCGGCGGCACCGCCGAGGGGCGGATGGTGAAGGGCTCCTACAGCTTCGGCGACGGCTCCTGCGGCTCCAGCGTCAACCCGCTGGACGAGGTCGACCTGGAGTTCTTCGTGGACGGCCCGGCCAAGGGCCTGCGTACCGACCTGGACACCACCGAGATCGCCGACGGTACGCACACGCTGGCCGCGACCTCGGAGTCCGGCAGGACCGCGACCCGCGTCCTGGCCACCGACAACTCGGCGCCCGTGGTCACGGACAGCACCCCGAGGGCCGGGCAGCGGATCACCGCCGCGGTCGTCCTCGACGTCCGGGTCGACGATCCCTCGGGCGTGACCGACGGTCCGCGGATCGAGCTGGACGGCAAGGCGATCGAGGCCGGCGAGGCGGTCGGCCCCGGTCTGAAGGCCGGCCCGCACACGCTCTCGGTCACCGCCACCGACGGCCTCGGCAACACCGGCACCCGCGAGATCGCGTTCACCTCCGCCGGCGTCCCGGACACCCCGAGCCGGCTGACCCCCGCGTCCGGCACCACCGACGCCGGCCGGAACGTCACGCTGTCCGCGCAGGTGGCCGAACCCGACGGCGGCGAAGTCACCGCCACCTTCGCCGAGGCCGACATCCTCACCCCGGGGAAGGTGTACCAGGGCACCGCCACCGCCGTGCCGACCACCCTGAAGGTCAAGGGCGAGAAGAAGGTCAAGGCGGCCGGCCTCGCCCCGGCCGACGGACGGACACTGGACGCGCCCGCCTCCTCCGACGTCACCTTCCAGCGGTTCGACGTCGGCGTGCACGGCCGGGTCGACCGGCCGGTGCTGCGCTGGGAGGGCGTCATCGACCCCGAGCGCCTCGCCTCGCTGCGGGTGTGGAACACCGGCACCCGGCAGTGGGACGTGGTGAGCAGCGCCCGCGGCGCCGCCGAGGGCAACACCGTGCTGAGCGCGGTCCTGGACGTCGACACCTACGTCGACCGGCGCACCGTCCACGTCATGGTCACCGGCGAGGACCCGTTCGCCGACGACATCGAGGCCGGTGACCCGGACTCCTTCGCGGACCCGGACTCGTACGACTTCTCGATCGTCCACCACACCGACACGCAGTACCTCTCCGAGGGCGCGGTCGAGCAGGAGACGGCCGCCGAGCGCGCGGTCTGGGAGAAGGCGTACGGGGACGTCGGCCGCTGGGTGGTCGCCAACAAGGACGAGCGGAAGATCGCGTACGTCGCCCACACCGGCGACATCATCGAGAACAACATCCGCAAGCCCACCACCGAGGCGTTGCGGCAGCAGATCGTCGGCGAGCTGGAGCTGTCCTCGAAGCAGCAGAAGATCCTGGACGACGCGGGCATCCCCAACGGGGTGATCGCGGGCAACCACGACAACCAGTCGGGCACCGAGAACGGCCCGGACGCGATCTACAACCGGTACTACGGCCCCGAGCGCTACCAAGCGCTCTCCGAGGGCTGGGAGCACGCCAGTTACGGCGGTCCCTGGAAGCCGGGCGACAACCAGAACCACTACGACCTGTTCTCGGCCGGCGGCCAGGACTTCGTCGTGGTCGGCCTGTCCTACGGCGTGACCCGCGAGGAGGCCGCGTGGGCCGACTCGGTCTTCGAGCGGTTCTCCGACCGCAACGGCATCCTGCTCTCGCACGACTACCTCGCGCCGAGCACCAGCCCCGACGGACGCGGCGCCCCGTTCTCCGCGCCCGACGGTTCGATGCTGTACAAGAAGGTGGTCCAGGACAACCCGAACGTGTTCCTGATCCTCGCCGGTCACGAGCACGGTGTGGGCACCAACGTGAAGCCGAAGGTCGGCGAGGTCGGCCACGGCGTGGTCGAACTCCTCGCGGACTACCAGTTCTACACGGTCTCCGCGGACCGCCTCGGCCTCACCGAGGCCGGCGGCTACCGGCCCGACGACCGGCTCAACTTCGGCGCGAGCTTCTTCCGGATGCTCCAGTTCGACGTGGACCGCTCCGAGCTGACCGTCGACACCTACTCGCCGTTCCTCGACGAGTTCGGTGCCACCGAGTACGACTCCGACCACCGGTACGACGGCACCGAGGACAACATGGTGCTGCCGATCGACCTCCAGTCCCGCAAGACGACCTTCAGGACCGACTCGGTCGCGCTGTACAACCCCGTCAGCGTCATCGGCAGGGCCACGGTGGAGTCGGGCGAGGTCGCCTCGGTGACCTGGCGGAAGCTCAGGCCCGGCGCCGCGCACGCCTGGTTCGTCACGGCCCGCTCCGCCGGCGGCGGCGTCACCGCCTCCCAGCCGAGCGTCTTCGTGACGAAGGACGCCGACGGGCGTCCGGGCGACTGGGGCCCCGGATCGCCGTACTACGACTGGTTCGGCCACCTGGACGAGCAGGACTGACCCGCGCGCACCCCACCCACCGGCCCGCCGTCCGGACCGCACCGGTCCGGGCGGCGGGCCGGCTCGCTGGGGTGGCGGTGCGCCTCAGGGGTGGCGGTGCGCCTCACGGGTGACCATGGTGCCGCCGGAGCCGGCGAGGGGTGACCGCGGCCGCGACCGGGCCGGTCAGGGCAGGCGCCAGTCGACCGGTTCCGCTTCCTGGCGGACGAGGAAGTCGTTGGTCCGGCTGAAGGGGCGGGAACCGAAGAAGCCCCGGTCGGCGGAGCGGGGCGAGGGGTGGGCGGACTCGATCACCGGGTAGCGGTCGAGGTGCGGGCGCAGGTTGCGGGCGTCCCTCCCCCACAGGACGGAGACCAGGGGCCGGCCGCGTTCGGCGAGCGCGCGGATCGCCTGTTCGGTGACCTCTTCCCAGCCCTTGTCGCGGTGCGAGCCGGGGCTGTTGGGCCGGGTCGTCAGCGCCCTGTTGAGCAGGAGCACGCCCTGCCGGGTCCACGGGGTGAGGTCGCCGTTGGACGGGCGGGGCAGGCCCAGGTCGCTCTGCAGCTCCTGGAAGATGTTGATCAGGCTGCCGGGCAGGCGGCGCACCTCGGGCGCCACGGCGAAGCTCAGGCCGATCGCCATCCCCGGCGTGGGATACGGGTCCTGTCCGACGATCAGGACCCGAACGTCGTCGAAGGGCTGCTGGAACGCGCGCAGGACGTTCGGCCCGGCCGGCAGGTAGGTGCGGCCGGCGGCGAGTTCGGCGCGGAGGAAGTCGCCCATCGCGGCGACGCGTTCGGCCACCGGTTCCAGGGCCTTCGCCCAGCCGGGCTCGACAAGTTCATGGAGAGGTCGTGGTGCCACGGGGAGTCACTCTACTGGCGGACGGGGGCACGCTCCGCCGGAGTCGGAACGGGGTACCCCGAGCGGTACGCTTCGTCGCCGTGACGGACGGATATCTCGCCGTGGACTCCGGCGGCTCCGGGCTCCGGGTCGCGGTCGGGGCCCTCGGAGACTTCGGAGACTTCGGACACTTCAGAGGCTTCGGGGCCTGTGGACGCGGTACGCCGGTGCGGCGTGGGTCGCGCGAGCCGGTCCGGACCGGCGCCCGGGGCATCCATCCCGGGCACCTGATGGAGCAGCTGGCGCCGTTGGCCCGGGCGTCGGCCGCCGAGGCCGGGGTGGACCGGATCGCCGTCGCCGTGGTCGGGGCGGCGGGGCTCGCCACCCTGGGGGACGCCCTGCGCGCCGAACTGCCCGGTGCCCTGGCCCGGGAGCTGGGGACGCGGACGGTCGCGCTGGCCGCCGACGCCGTCACCGCCTACGCCGGGGCGCTCGGCTTCCGGCCCGGCGCCGTGGTCGCCGCGGGCACCGGACTGATCGCCGTCGGCACGGACCTGACCGGCTGGCGCCGCGCGGACGGCTGGGGGCACCTGCTCGGCGACTGCGGGGGCGGTGCCTGGATCGGGCGGGCGGGGCTGGAAGCCGCCCTGCGGGCGCACGACGGGCGGTCCGGCGGCTCCGCGCCGCTGCTGGCCCGCGCGACGGAACGCTTCGGGCCGGTGACGGACCTGCCCGGCGCCCTGTACCCGCGTACCGACCGGGCCGCCGTCCTCGCCTCGTTCGCGCCGGACGTGGCCTGCTGCGCGGGCGGCGGTACGGGCGGCGACCCGGTGGCCGCGGGCATCCTGCGGGACGCCGCCCGGCACATCGCCGACTCCGCCGCCGCGGTCTGCCCGGACGGGGACGGCGTCCGGGTCGCCGTGACCGGCGGACTGCTGAAGCTGGGCCGGGCGCTCACCGGGCGGCTGGAGGAGGAGCTGGCGGACCGGCTGCCGCGGGCGCGGTGGGTGCCGGCCGAGGGCGATCCGCTGGACGGCGCGGTCCGGATCGCGGCCGGGCTGGCGGCCGGTCCGCTCGCCCTTCCGGACGCTCCGGGGATGCTGTGGGTGACCACCGCCGGGGGTGGCTGACTCCGGTCTTCCGGTGAGGGGAATCGTGCCGATGTCGTCCGATCCGTACATCACTCTTCAGACAAAACCGGACGGATACCGCTCACCTGGGCCCTCCCCGAACAGGGGAGCCCGGGAAGTTAGTAACATGCGGCGCCATGAGCTCCCCCACTGGGCCCGCGTCCGGCCTGCCAGTACGAATGCCGCGCCCCCGCCAGCCGGGGCGCCACCGCCGACCCGAGCCGCTGGTGGCTCCCGAGGGCGCGCCCGCGCTCGTCCTGGCCGTGCCCGGCACGCCCAGCGCCGCCACGCGGGGCCTGGCCGAGGAGGTCGTGAGCATCGCCCGCTCCGAACTGCCCGGCCTGGACGCCCGGATCGGCTACCTGGACGGGGACGAGAAGGAGTTCCCGTCGCTGGCCGCCGTGCTGGCCCACGCGGCCGAGGAGCGCACCGCCCGCTACGAGCAGGCGGTCGCCGCCGGGGCCGAGGTGAAGGAGCCCGACGGTCCCGTCGCCGTCGTCGTACCGCTGCTCGCCGGGCCGGACAGCGCGCTGCTGCGCCAGGTCCGCCAGGCCGTGATGGACAGCCGGGTCGCGGCCGAGCTGACGGACGTACTGGGTCCGCACCCGCTGCTGGCCGAGGCGCTGCACGTGCGGCTCTCCGAGGCCGGGCTGGCCCGCGCCGACCGGGCCCGGCTGTTCACCGTGGCGACCGCGGCGGACGGCATCGTGCTGGCCTCGGTGGGCGGCGACGAGGCCGTGCAGGCGGCCGGGATCACCGGCATGCTGCTGGCCGCGCGCCTGGCCGTGCCGGTGATGGCGGCGGCGCTGGACCAGGAGGGCTCGATCGCGTCCGTGGCCGAGCAACTGCGCGGCTCCGGCTCCCAGCAGCTGGCGCTGGCGCCCTATCTGATCGGTCCGGAGATCGACGCGACGCTGCTGGAGGAGGCGGCCAAGGAGGCCGGCTGCTCCGTCGCCGAGCCGCTCGGCCCGTACCCGGCCATCGGCAAGCTGGCGCTGGCCAAGTACACGACGGCGCTGGGCATCACCCCGCCGCAGCCGCAGGGGGCGCCCGTTCGCTGACGGCGCCATGACGGGTCAGGGCCCGCCTTCCGGTTCACGCGGACCGGGGGGCGGGCCTTTCGTCGTACTCGGGTGCCTGTGCTGACCGGGTTGCTGTGCCGACCGGTGGTGGTGGCGACCGGTGGCGGCGCCGGCCGGTGGCGGTGCCGACCGGTGGCGGTGCCGACCGGTGGTGGTGCCGACCGGTGGTGGTGCCGACCGGTTCCCGGTGCTAGCCGAAGACCGCGCAGGAGGCCGCCGGGACGGTGAGCGCGCCGGCGCGGCGCGGCAGGCCGGTGCGTTCGTCCACCGCGAACCAGGTCACGTCCCCGGAGCGCTCGTTGGCCGCGTAGAGGAAACCGCCGGCCTCGGTGAGCGCCCGCGGCCAGTGGCCCCCGCAGGGCACCGTGCCGGCCGGCCGCAACGTCTCGCCCTCGACGGCGAACGCCGTCAGGACGTCCGCGCCGCGCGTCGCGGTCCACACGAACCGGCCGTCGGACGAGACGACCACGCCGGACGGGTAGGCGTCGCCGGCCGGGGCGCCGGGCAGGACCGGGACCTCGGTGAGCGGCCGCAGCGCCCCCCGGTCGGCGTTCCAGCGGCAGACGGTGACGGTCGGCGCGAGTTCGTTGACCACGTAGGCGCGGGTGCCGTCCGGGTGGAAGGCCAGGTGACGGGGGCCGGAACCGGGACGCAGGGCGGTCTCCCGGTGGACGGCCAGGGCACCGTCCTCAAGGGTGCACACGCGCACCGAGTCGGTGCCGAGGTCCACGCTGACGGCCCAGCGTCCGCTCGGGTCGGGCTGCACCTGGTGGGCATGCGGGCCCTGCTGGCGCGGTGTGTGCGGGCCGGAGCCGGTGTGCCGGAGCACGCCGGACGCGGCGCGGGCGAGGGTGCCGTCGGACCGGACGGGGACGGCGGTGACGCTGCCGGAGCCGTAGTTGGCGGTGAGGACGTGCCCGCGGAACAGGCTGAGGTGGGTGGGTCCGCTGCCGCCGACGGACACCGGCGGCCCGGCCGGTACGGGTCCGTCGCGGGTCACGCGGTACGCGGCCACGGCGCCGTCGGCGGTCTCGCTGACGGCGTACAGCGTGCCGCCGCCGGGCGAGAGGGCCAGGCAGGAGGGGTCGGGCAGGCCGTTCACGGTGCCCAGGGCGGTCAGCGCGCCGTTGTCCGGGTCGACGGCCGCGGTGACGATGCCGGGGCCGCCGGCCGCCGTGAACGAACCGATGAACGCCCGCCGCTGCCGGCCCGTGCCGTCGCCCTGCGCCACTGCTGTCCCCTCTCGTCCCAGCCGTACCTGCCGTACCCGCCGTACCTGCCGTACCTGCCGTACCTGCCGTACGTGTCGGCCCCGTCGTGCCTGTCGTCCCGGGCGACGGTAGCAGTGATCATCTGCGGTCTAGACCAAATGGGCCCACTGGATCAGCTGGATCAGCTGGACTATTTGGACCAGCTGGACAAACCAGGCAGAGGATCCGGGTGACCGGTCAGGCCACCCGGTCGAGACCGAGCGGAGCCGGACCTCGCAGCGGTGCGGCGAGTTCGACCAGCGCGTGCTCCAGACCGTGCAGGTGGGCCAGGACCGGCTCCCCCACGCCCGCCCGTTCCGCCCGCGCGGGCACGGCGCCGCCGCCCGTGAGCGCCTCGACGGCGGCCTCCACCCGGCGGCACGCGGCGGACAGCCGGGCGTCGTGCGAGGCCTCCGGGTCGGCGGCGACGGTCACCAGGCCGTGGATCTCCCGGGCGCAGTCGTCGAGCAGCGCGAGTACCCGGCGGGCACGCCGCTTGCGGGTGCGCAGCGGATTGAGCGGGTGCGTCAGCGGGGCCACCGACAGCCGGACCCGGCCGAGCAGCCGTTCCAGTTCGGCCACGCGCGGCGCCGGGTCGGCGCCCTCGGTCCCGGCGATCCGGGCGGCCGCCTCGACGGTGCAGAGGTGGACACAGCGCAGGGCCCGCTGGATCCAGCCGTCGGTGACGGCGTGGGTGGTGACCGGCAGGACCAGGAGCACCGCGAGCACCGCGCCGAGCGCGCCCACGGCGGTCTCCGCCAGGCGCAGGGCGAGCAGGGCCGGGGTGAGCACGTCGAGCAGCCCGTAGAGCAGCTCGGCGAGCAGGGTGACGCAGAGCATCATCCAGGTGTACGAGACGGCGGCCGTGTAGAAGATGCCGAAGACACAGGCGGCGGCGAGGACGGCGCTGGGCAGGGCCGCCCCGTCCACCGGGACGGCGACGAGCAGGCCGAGGCCGATGCCGACCGCCGTGCCGGCGACCCGGCGGAAGCCGCGGACCAGGGTCTCGCCGCGCGAGGTGGTGTTGACGAAGACCCACCAGGTGGCGCCCACCGCCCAGTACCAGCGCTCCCCGGACACCAGCTGCCCCACGACCAGTGCGAAACCCGCGCCGGCCGTCGCCTGGACCGCCTGACGGGTGGTGACGCGGGCGAGCCCGGTGCCGCCGGGCAGGACGGGCACGACGGGTGCCGGGAGGCGGCGTTCGTAGCACCACAGCCCGAAGCGGACCGCCGCGGCGGTGGCCACGGACAGCAGGACGGCGGCGTACTGCCCGGGCAGGTGTCCCGGGGTGGTGTGCAGGAACTGGGCCACGAAATAGGTCATGAAGGCGAAGACGCCGAGGCTGTGGCCGCGCGGCCCCCAGCGCCGGGCGTACACGCCCGCGCCGGTGACGGCGAGGAAGGCGAGGTCGCGGGCGACGGGCTGGTCGTGCAGCACGGCCGCGACGGCGAGCACCGGCAGGCCGACGGCCGGCAGCAGCGCCGTGGTGACCGCCTGGCCGCGGACGGTGGCGTCGGTGACGGTGAACAGGGCGAGCAGCGCGGCGAGACCGCCGGCGATCGCCCCGGCGAGCGGCTGTCCGGCCAGCCCGCAGACGGCGACGGCGGCACCGATGCCCAGCACGGCCCGCGCCGCGAACCGCAGCCGCGTCCGTCCCGGGTCCGGCGCGACGAACATCCTCTTCAGCACCACTGGCCTCCCCCTTCCGCGTACGTCCGGTCCACCGGCAGCAAAAAAGCGCCGCGGACTCCTCCGCAGCGCCATCGACCCGTCCATCACAGCATCCCGTCCACAGCTGGATCAACAGTTTCCTTTTTCACTGGACCAATGGCACAGCGAATGAGGTCTTACGATGTCCAGAGGCCGGCCAACGGCCCAGGCACCGCACGCG
The DNA here is from genome assembly GCF_044768905.1 of Streptomyces sp. NPDC090994. Classification (NCBI taxonomy): domain Bacteria; kingdom Bacillati; phylum Actinomycetota; class Actinomycetes; order Kitasatosporales; family Streptomycetaceae; genus Streptomyces; species Streptomyces sp. NPDC090994. Next base: position 126,396 of record NZ_JBIVWS010000016.1, on the reverse strand, counting down.
CGACGGAGGCGACGTCATGGCCGTGGACGAGCTGGACACCCGCATCCTGCGGCTGCTGCTGGAGCAGCCGCGCACCAGCGTCCGCGAGTACGCCCGGATCCTCGGCGTCGCCCGCGGCACCGTGCAGGCGCGGCTGGACCGGCTGGAGCGGGACGGCGTGATCACCGGCACGGGCCCGGTCCTCTCCCCCGCCGCGCTCGGGCACCCGGTGCTCGCCTTCGTGCACATCGAGGTGACGCAGGGGCACCTGGACGACGTGGGGGACGCGCTCGCCGAGGTCCCCGAGATCGTCGAGGCGTTCTCGATCACGGGCGGCGGGGACCTGCTGACCCGGGTGGTGGCGCGGGACAACGCCCATCTGGAGGACGTGATCCAGAAGCTGATCAGCCTCCCCGGCGTGGTCCGCACCCGCTCGGAGGTGGCGCTGCGCGAGCGGGTCCCGCACCGGCTGCTGCCGCTGGTGGAGTCGATCGGGCGTACCCGTCAGTACCGTTGACGCCCTCCCGCCCCTTGCCTATCTTCTGGGCGATCTCTCGAACATCGTTCGATATACCAAACGAGCGAACAGGCGAACAACGCCACACAACACCGAACGCACCCTGAGTGCGAAGGAACGAGGAGCACATGGCAGCGCCCCTCTCCCGGCGGTCCCTCCTGCTGGCCGCGGCGATCACCGCCGGAACGCCCGGACTGTCGTACGCCGCCGCCGGTGACCGGCGGGCCGCCGCCGTCGCGGCACCGGCGTCCTGGACCGCCCGGCCCTTCGGGCTGGAGGACGTGACGCTCGGGCCCGGCGTCTTCGCCGACAAGCGGCAGCTGATGCTGGACCACGCCCGCGGCTACGACGTGCACCGGCTGCTCCAGGTCTTCCGCGCCAACGCCGGCCTGTCCACGCTCGGCGCGGTCGCGCCCGGCGGCTGGGAGGGGCTGGACGGCGAGGCCAACGGCAATCTGCGCGGCCACTACACCGGGCACTTCCTGACCATGCTGGCGCAGGCGTACCGCAGTACCGGCGAGCCGGTGTTCGCCGACCGCATCACCACCGTGGTCGAGGCGCTGACCGACGTACGCGAAGCACTGCGGCACGACCCGGCCGTGCTGAGCGTCGACGGGCCGCGGGGCGGGGCCGTCGAGAACGTGCGCGGTTCGTACCAGTACGTCGACCTGCCCGCGGGCGTCCTCGGGGAGGCTCCCGCGCTCACCCTGGCCGCCTGGGTGAAGCCCACGCACGACGGCGCCTGGGCGCGGGTCCTCGACTTCGGCGACGACACGACCCGCTATCTGTACCTGGCCGTCCGGGACTCCGCCGGGGTGCCCCGGTTCGCGATCACCGACGGCGGACCCGGCGCCGAGCAGGCGCTCAGCGGCACCGCCGCGCTCCCCCTGGACCAGTGGAGCCACCTGGCGGTCACGCTGGCCGACGGCACCGGGACGCTGTACGTCGACGGCGTCGAGGTGGACCGGAACACGGACCTGCCGCTCACCCCGGCCGCGCTCGGCGGTCTCGCCCACCACTGGCTGGGCCGCTCCCACTTCGCCGCGGACCCGGTGTTCGCGGGCGCCTTCGGCGGGTTCGACGTGTGGTCGCGGGCGCTCGGCGCCGACGAGATCGCCGGGGCCCGGAACCGTCCGGGCGGCGGGGACCTCGTCTCGTACGCCTTCGACGAGACCGGCGGCGGCGCCTTCGCGGACGCCTCCGGGCGGGGGCTGACCGCGACGCTGCGGCGGACCTGGGGCGGGCCCAGCCATCCCGGGTTCCTGGCCGCGTATCCGGAGACGCAGTTCATCGAACTGGAGTCGATGACCGGCAGCGACTACAGCCGGGTGTGGGCGCCGTACTACACCGCGCACAAGATCCTGCGGGGGCTGCTGGACGCGTATCTCGCGCTCGGTGACGAGCGCGCCCTGGACCTCGCGGCCGGGATGGGCGACTGGATGCACGCGCGGCTGTCGGTACTGCCGGCCGCGACGCTCCAGCGGATGTGGGGGATCTTCTCCAGCGGCGAGTTCGGCGGCATCGTCGAGGCGATCTGCGATCTGCACGCCCTCACCGGACGGGCCGAACACCTCGCGCTGGCCCGGCTGTTCGACCTGGACCGGCTCATCGACGCCTGCGCGGCGGGCACCGACATCCTCGACGGCCTCCACGCCAACCAGCACATACCGATCTTCACCGGTCTGCTGCGGCTGTACGACGAGACGGGCGAGGAGCGCTACCTCGCCGCCGCGCGGAACTTCTGGAGCATGGTCGTACCGCACCGCATGTACGCCATCGGCGGCACCAGCAGCGGTGAGTTCTGGAAGGCACGGGACGTGATCGCGGGGACCCTCGGGGAGACGACCGCGGAGACCTGCTGCGCGTACAACATGCTCAAGCTGAGCCGGGCGCTGTTCCTGCACGAGCAGGACCCGGCGTACATGGACTACTACGAGCGGGCCCTGTTCAACCAGGTGCTCGGCTCCAAGCAGGACCGCCCGGACGCGGAGAAGCCGCTCGTGACCTACTTCATCGGGCTGGCACCGGGGCAGGTGCGGGACTACACGCCCAAGCAGGGCACCACCTGCTGCGAGGGCACGGGCATGGAGAGCGCCACCAAGTACCAGGACTCGGTGTACTTCGCGGCGGCCGACGACAGCGCCCTCTACGTCAACCTCTACCTCCCGTCCACGGTGACCTGGGAAGGCAGAGGCGTCACCGTCACGCAGGTCACGGACTTCCCGCGGGAGCAGGGCAGCGTCCTGACGGTCGGCGGGTCCGGGGGCTCGTTCGCGCTGAGGCTGCGGGTGCCGTCCTGGGCCGTCGACGGGTTCCGGGTGAACGTCAACGGGCGTGCGGTGCCGGGGACTCCGCGTCCCGGGAGCTACTTCACCGTGTCGCGGACCTGGCGGGACGGTGACACCGTGCGCGTCGCGATGCCGTTCCGGCTGCGGGTGGAGCGGGCGCTGGACGACCCGTCGACGCAGGCCCTGTTCCTCGGCCCGGTCAACCTGGTCGCGCGCTCGTCCTCGACCGGGTTCCTGGAGGTCGGCCTGTACGGCGGCGCGGGACTCTCCGGGGACCTGCTGCCCGCGCTCACCCCCGTGCCCGGCGTGCCGCTGCACTTCACGCTGGACGGGCTCGACGGCGTCCAGTGGGCGCCGTTCGCCGAGGGGACCGAGGATCCGACACACGTCTACGTCCGCCGGGCTGAGCCCCGGGTGGTGTTCGGCGGCACCGACGCCGGTGTCGCCAACCCCGCGCGGGCCGACGGCACCACACTGCTGGACGAGGTGTGGGCCGGGGCGCCGTTCCGGAGCAAGGACGCCCTGGTGCGACGGGTGCGGTCCGTCGTGGCCGGGTGGGTCGCCGACGGACTGCTCGGGCGGGCGGACGGTGAGCGGGTGGTGGCGACGGCGCGGCGGGCGTCGTACGCGGACTGACGGCCGTACGAGGTTCTGTCCTCGGCCGTACGAGGTCCTGTCCTCGGCCGTGAGAGGTTTTACCCGGAACACTGATCGGTTGGCGCGGTGCGTCCGTATCTCCTGGTGTCCCAGCCCGCCTCGACCCCAGGAGGCACGATGCGCCTCACGCGCGCCACCGCGGGCACCGCCTTCGTGTGCGGTGCCCTGCTCCTCACCCTCACCGCGCTCGCCTACCCGACCATGCTCGGGGTGCGGAACACCACCGGTGGCCCGGACCGTGTCATCGCCGACACCCGCTACGGCCCGCTGACCGAGGCCGACCGGGACTTCGTGGTCAAGGTCCGGGCCGCCGGGCTGTGGGAACACCCGCTGGGGCTGCTGGCCATGGAGCGGGGGACGACACCGGAGATGAAGGAGGCCGGTGAGCATCTGGTCGTGGGGCACGCCCGGCTCGACGCCACCTGCCGCAAGATCGCGCCGGAGCTGGGCGTCGCGCTGCCCAACCGGGCCTCGCCCCAGCAGCAGCAGTTCGTGGCGACCGTGGAGGGGACGACGGGCAAGCAGTTCGACACGACCGCGGTCAACATCATGCGGGTGACCCACGGGCAGATCTTCCCGGCGATCGCCAAGATCCGCGCCAACACCGAGAACAGCCTGGTCCGTCAGCTGGCCGACCAGGCCAACGACACCGTCCTGGACCACATCACCGTCCTGGAGAAGACGGGCCTGGTCAACTTCGACCAGGCCAATCTGCAGCAGACCGCCCCGCCGCAGCTGCCCGCGGCCCAGGTGACGCCGCCGGCGCCGCAGCCGGGGGAACCGGTGGTGTCGCTCACCGAGCCGCCGGGGCTGGAGGTGAACACGGTGTCGCCGACGCCGAGTCCGACGGTGCGGTGAGTCCGGCCGGCGGCTACGAACGGCGGCGGGGCTTGCCGCGCCGGGCGCCGCCGCCCCGCTTGGCCGGGGTGGCCTGCTTGCCGCTGCCGCTGCCGCTGCCGGCGCCGGTGCCGGGCTTGCGGCGCCCGTCGGCGCGCCCGCTCTTCTTCGGCGCGGACTTGGGCGGCTGCGGCTCGGCCTGCCTGCGGCCCCGGGTGCTGTTCACGGTCCGGCCGCGGACGATGCCGATGAAGTCCTCGACCAGGTCCGTGTGCGCGTCCTGGGGCCAGGACAGCGCCACGCCGGACCGGGGGGCGTCGGTGACCGGGCGGTGGGTGAGGTCCTTGCGGTGGTGCAGACGGGCCAGCGACAGCGGCACGACGAGCACGCCGACCCCGGCCGCCACCAGTTCGACGGCGTCGGCCGTGGTGGCGGGGCGCTCCAGGGCGGGCCGCCCCGGCGGCGTCTCCCAGCCCAGGACGTCGTCCAGGGGGTGGAACACGATCTCGTCGGCCAGGTCCGCCAGGGTCACCTCGTCGGCCGCCGTGACGACGTGGTCCTTGGGGACCACCACGACGGTCGTCTCGGTGTAGAGGGGGATGGCGCTGAGCACGTCGCGGTCGACGGGCAGCCGCACCAGGCCCGCGTCGGCGGCGCCGTCCAGCAGTACGCCGGGCGCCTCGGCGGCGCTCACCTGGTCCAGGGACAGCGGGACGTCCGGCTGCCGCTCGCCCCAGACGCGCACCCACTTGCCGGGCATCACCCCGGGGACGTAGGCGAGGCGGAACGAGAGGGAGTCTTCCGAGGCTGTCACCCGGCCAGGTTACCGGCCGCCCGGCCCTCCCACCCGGCCCGGTCGCCGGACGTGGTCGGCGCTCGGTCACCCGCTCGATACCCTGGACGCCATGACCGAGCACCAGAGCACCCAGACGATGAAGCCCGCCACCGCGGCGAAGAAGCTGGGTGTGTACCTCGACGCCACGCCCACCGAGTTCCAGGAGGGCACTGTCTCCCGCGCCGAGCTGAACGCACTCCAGACCGACCCGCCCCAGTGGCTGCGCGACCTGCGGCGCGACGGCCCGCACCCCCGGCCGGTGGTCGCCGCCAAGCTGGGCGTCTCCATCGCCGGACTGCGCCGCGGCGGTGTCGACGACGCCCTCACCACCGAGCAGATCGAGGCGCTGAAGCAGGAGGACCCCGAGTGGCTCCGGCGGGAGCGCGCCACCCAGGCCGAGGTCCGCAAGGAGACGGCCCGGGTGAAGAAGCTGCACGCCGAGCGGGCCGAGCGGGACTAGAACCGGCCCGGCCGCCGCGTTCAGCCCTCCGCGTTCAGCCCTCCGCCTTCTGCTCCGTACGGCTCCACGCGTACTGGAGCCAGTCGGACACGGCGACGGCGCTGAGCCCCGCGCAGACCAGCCGGGCGGCCCGGGGAGCGCAGGCGTAGGTGGCGACGAGCCCGCCAGCCACCCAGGCGGAGGTGCAGAACGGGCAGGAGACCAGGTCACCGACGGCCCGGCGCAGGCCGTTGCCGCGCGGCGCGTCGTTGACCTCGGTGCCGTGGCTGTCGGCCTCGCGCCGGGTGAACGGCGCCCGCAGGAAGCTGGTGACCTTGTCCTTGGTCAGCAGGCGGGACGCCTTGAAGGTGGCCGTCCCCAGCAGGGCCAGGTCCCAGGGCGGGACCCCGTCGGGCAGGCGCACCCCGCGCCGGCGCGCCGTCCACGCGAACAGCCCCAGCCCGGTCGCGAAGGTGCTCGCGAGCGTCGCGTAGCCGCCGAGGGGCGTGCCTTCCTCGTCGCCGTAGATCCGTTCGTTGTCCGTCATGCGTGCCTCCCCGTGGCCGTCCCGCCGGTCCTGCCGAACAGGTCGGCCCAGTCCGGCGGGAGCTGTTCCAGCAGGTGGCCGACCTGTCCCTCGGAGACCGTGTCGGCCACCGTGGACAGGACGGCGCTCGAATCCCATTCGGCGGTACGCGGGCGCGCGCCGGTCTGCCGCGCCACCCGCCGGAGGAACTCCTCCCGGTCGAACGACTCGGGGCGCCCCCGTTCCAGGCGCAGCGCGTCGTCCAGCGGTGCGGGCAGCTGCGCCGCCAGGTCACCGGCCTCTTCCGGCACGATCCGGGAGGCGAGGACCCACAGGACCGCTTCGGTGACCTGTTCGGCCTCCTCCTGGCTGTGGTACTCCCCGCGGTCACGGACTTGGGCCAGGAACTCGTCCACCCTCACGGCCTGCCTCCTCGCTCGATCTTCCGCCCGGGTGCCCGCTCCCCGGACGGAGTAACCGGCGGCACCGCTCTCATCCGGACCCGCGCGACGGCCGCGCACGGGTGCGGTGCGCGAGGCCGAGCGCCAGGTCCACGGGATCGTCCCGGAAGAGGGCCCGTCCGGCGGCGATCCGCTCCCGGCGGGCGGGGCCGTCGGGGGTGAGCCGGCCCAGGGCCGCCAGCAGTTCCGTGTCGTCCGCGGCGGCCTCCGAGACGCCCAGCGCGGCCATGGCGCGGACGCCGTCGGCGCCGTGGCCGGGGATCGGCCGGTGGCCGACGACCGGCAGTCCGGCGGCCAGCGCCTGTACGGCGGTCTGGCCGGCCGCGTTGTCGACCAGGGCGCGGGCCGCGTGCAGCAGGCCGGGCATGTCGGTGACCCAGCCCAGGGCGAGCACGCCCGGGACGCGGGACAGTGCCCGGCGCAGCCGCTCGTCGGCACCGCACAGCACCACCGGCAGCCAGCCGTGGCCGGCCAGCAGCCGGACGGTGGCGTCGAGGTGCGAGGCGACGCCCCAGGCGCCGGAGGTCAGCACCACGGGGGGCCGTCCGGGGCCGTGCCGGGCGAACCGGCGCCGCCACTCGGCGGCCCCGGGGGCCTCGGCGGCCTCGGTGCGGAACGCCGGGTCCACGACGGGACCGCACGCCAGGGCCGGTACCCCGGTGCTCCGGTGCGCGGCGCGGGCGGACTCGTCGGTGAGGCACAGGTAGTGGTCGTTGCCGGGGTGCAGCCACTGCCGGTGCGCCACGAAGTCGATCACGAAGACGGCGCTGGGGACCGGCAGCAGGCCCCGGGCGCGGAGGTGGCCGGTCAGCTGGGCGCCGAGGTGGAAGACGGGGACCACGACGTCGGCCTCCGTCCGCTCGGCCAGCCGGCTCAGCCGGTCGCCGGCCAGGCGGGCCAGGGGGGTGCCGCTCGGGCGGCGTCCGGGGCCGGGGCGCAGGAACAGCCGGTACAGGGCGGCGTAGGCCCAGGGGAAGTGCCGTACCGATCCGCGGTAGAAGTGCCGCAGCCCGCCGCCGAGGCCGTACGGAAGCAGGGTGAGCACGTCGACGACCACCGCGTCGCCGCCCCGCTCGCGGGCCCGGCGCACCAGCTCGGCGGCGACCGTGTCGTGTCCGGCGCCCATCGCGGCGCTGACCACCAGCAGCCGCCCGGCGGGCCGGGAGGACGCCGGGGCCGGCCGGCGGGGCGTGGACGGGCTGCTGGGGCGCACGGCTGAGGGAGTAGCCCACCCGTCGCAGGCCAAACCGCCGCCAACCGGGCGTTTCGGACGGCCCTGGCTGGATACTCCGTCACCGCCCGTCCCGCCGGTCGCCACGGCGCCGAACGCCCGCACGGTGATCCGGCCCGCTGCCGAGGTGGTCGACCATGGTCTCCGCGTTCTCCCGCCCCCGGTCTCCGGCCGCGCCGCCGGCCGCCGCGCCCGACGCGTCCGACGCCGCCGTGGCGCGGGTTCCGCGGCGGACGGGTCCGGCGGACCCGCGGACGCGTACGGCCCTGGTGACGGGGGCCTCCTCCGGCATCGGCGCGGCCCTGGCCCGGCGGCTGGGGGCCGAGGGCACCTGGGACCTGGTGCTGAGCGGTCGCGATCCGCGGCGGCTGCGCGCCGTCGCCCACGACGCCTCGGCCGCCGCCCTCGCCGTCGACCTCACGGCTCCCGGGGCCGACCGCCGGCTCGCCGACTTCACCCTGGCGACACTGGGTCCGGTGGACCTGCTCGTGGCCGGTGCCGGGATCGGCTGGGCCGGGGAGTTCCGCGAGATGCCGGCGGACGCCATCGGCGAGGTGATCGACACCGATCTGGTGGCCACGGTGCGGCTGGTGCGGCTGCTGCTGCCGGGGATGGTGGCGGCGGGGACGGGACGGGTGGTGCTGGTCGGGTCGCTGGCGGGCTGTGTCGGGGTACGGGGCGAGGCCGTGTACTCCGCGGCCAAGGCGGCGCTCGGCGCCTTCGCGGACGCCCTGCGGCAGGAGGTGCGCGGGACCGGGGTGGGCGTCAGCCATGTGATCCCCGGTGTCGTCGACACACCCTTCTTCGAACGCCGCGGCACGCCCTACCGGCGGTCCCGGCCCCGCCCCGTCCCACCGGAACGCGTGGCCGACGCGATCCGCGACGCGGCGCTCCGGGGCCGGGACGAGGTGTACGTGCCGGGCTGGCTGCGCCTGCCGTGCCGGATCCACGGCGCGGCACCGGGCCTCTACCGGCGACTGGCCGCCCGGTTCGGATGAGCGGGCGGCCGGCTCCGGTGGCCGGGGGTGCGCGACGGTGAGTGCGCTCACCGTCGTCCTCGCGCTGTTCGCGGCGCTGTCCAACGCCGCCGCGTCGGTGCTGCAACGGCGGGCCGCCGCGCAGGACGCGGACGACGCGGCGCCGGGCCACCCGGTCCGCTGGCTGCTGCGGCTGGTCCGGGACCCGTACTGGGTGGGCGGTGCGGCACTGCTCGCGGTGACGACCGTGCTCCAGGCGGCGGCGCTCGCGGTCGGCAGTCTGGCCGTCGTCCAGCCGCTCATGGCCAGTGAGCTGCTGTTCACCCTGGCGGTCGGCAGCGTGGTGTTCCATCATCGCCCCGACTCGACGACCTGGCTGGCGTTCGGGGCGCTGGCCGTCGGGCTGGCCCTGTTCCTGGGCGCGGCCTCGCCCGCCGAGGGCCAGGACACCGCCACGCCGGGCCGGTGGGCGGCGGCCGGACCGGCGGTGCTCTGCGCGGTGACCGCGCTGGCCGCGGCCGGGCGGCTGACCCGTGGCGCCCCGCGCGCCGCGCTGTTCGGTTCGGCCTCCGCGGTGGCCTTCGGGGGGACGGCCGCGCTGCTGAAGGAGGTCACCGGCCGGTTCCCGCAGGGCGCGGGCGCCGTACTGACGCAGTGGCCGCTGTACGCCACCGGGTTCGTGGGCGTGATCAGCTTCCTGCTGCTCCAGAGCGCGCTGCGCGCCGGGACGCTCGCCGCCTCCCAGCCCGCGCTGACCCTCGGGGACGCGCTGACCAGCGTGGCGCTGGGCTGGACGCTGTTCGGGGAGGAGATCGCCCTCGGTGTGCGGATCCTGCCGGAGCTGATCGGGGTGGCGCTGATCGGCCTCGGCAGCCTGGGGCTGGCCCGCGCGCCGTCGGTGCACGGCGCGTGGGACACCGCGGCGGCGGCGCGCGACGGTCCGGGCGGCGGGAGCGGCTGGGTACGGAGATGATGCGGGACGTGGGCCGTCCGCACGCCGGCCCCGGCCCCGGCACAGCCCCACCCCTCTGCCCCCTCTGCCCCTTGCCCCCCCGCCCCCACCCCCGCCTCAGCGAAGGAGCCCGACGGATGAGCGACCGGTCCCGTGCCCTGCGCACGGTCTGCGCCGTGGCGCCGTTCGCCGTGGCGCTGGCCCATGCCGGTCCGGCCGCCACCTGGCTGCCGGGGCCGCGCCGCCGCTGGCTGCCCGGCCTGGCCGGCGTCGGCCACCCCGGCCATGTCGCCCTCACCTTCGACGACGGCCCCGACCCGGTCTCCACCCCGCGCTTCCTCGACGCGCTGGACGGTCTCGGCGTGCGGGCGACGTTCTTCGTCCTCGGCGAGAGCGTCGACCGCCATCCGGAAGTGGCCGAGGAGACGGTCCGCCGGGGGCACGAACTCGCCGTCCACGGCTGGGCGCACGACCGCCCCTGGCTGCCCTCGCCGGCCCGGGACGCCCGCGAGCTGGCGCGGGCCGCGCGGGCGGTGCGCGACGTCACCGGCCGGTGGCCGTACTGGTACCGCCCGCCCTACGGCATCCTCACCACCGGACGCTGGACGGCAGCCCGGCGCGCGGGGCTGCGGCCGGTGCTGTGGACGGCGTGGGGCAAGGACTGGCGGCGGGACGCCACGCCCGCCTCGGTGCGCCGCACGGCCGCGGCTGACCTGCGCGGTGGCGGGACGCTGCTGCTGCACGACAGCGACCACGCGTCCGCCCCGGGCAGTTGGCGCGCCACGCTGGGCGCCCTGCCCGCCGTCGTCGCCGACTGCCGCGCGGCGGGCCTGACCGTGGGACCGCTGGCGGGGCACGGCACGGTGTGAGCCGCTCGTGCCCCCGCCCCGCGCCTCAGGCCGCCACCCCTCGCCTCAGGCCCCCGCGCCTCAGGCCGCCGCCCCTCGCCTCAGGCCGCCGCCCCCGTCAGGTCCCGGTGGATCGGCGCGGCCGAACCGGTGAGCGGTACGCCCGTGCCGCCTCGCCGGGCGGCGACTATCTCCGCCGCGATGGACAGCGCCGTCTCCTCGGGAGTACGGGCGCCCAGGTCGAGGCCGATCGGGGAGCGCAGCCGGGACAGCTCGCGGTCGGTCAGGCCGGCCTCGCGCAGCCGCCGGGTGCGGTCGGCGTGGGTGCGGCGCGAACCCATCGCGCCGACGAACGCGACCGGCATCCGCAGCGCCTCGGTCAGCAGCGGCACGTCGAACTTGGCGTCGTGGGTGAGCACGCACAGCACCGTCCGCCCGTCTGTGGCGGTGCCCCGCAGATAGCGGTGCGGCCAGTCGACGACGACCTCGTCGGCCTCGGGGAAGCGGGCCGCCGTGGCGAAGACGGGCCGGGCGTCGCACACCGTCACGCGGTAGCCGAGGAACTTGCCCGCCCGGACCAGCGCCGCCGCGAAGTCGACCGCGCCGAACACGATCATCCGGGGCGGTTCCACACTCGACTCGACGAGCAGCGAGAGCCCGCCGGGGCAGTGCGAACCGTCCTCCGACAGACCGACGAGCCCGGTGCGGCCGGCGTCCAGCAGGGCGCGGGCCTCGGCCGCCGCCGTGCGGTCCAGGTCGGGGTGGCCGCCGAGGCCGCCCTCGTACGACCCGTCGGGCCGTACCAGCAGGGCGTGCCCCAGCAGCTCCGCCGGGCCCTCGACGACCCGGGCGAAGGCCGCGGGGCCCTGGCCGGTGGCGGCCGTCAGGGCCGCCTCGAAGACCGCGCGGGACGGCGCGTCCGCGCGGACCGGGGTGACCAGGACGTCGATGACGCCGCCGCAGGTCAGCCCGACCGCGAAGGCGTCCTCGTCGCTGAAGCCGAACCGCTCGCGCACCGTCCGGCCGTCCTGGAGGGCCTGGACGCACAGGTCGTACACCGCGCCCTCGACGCAGCCGCCGGAGACGGAGCCGATCGCCGTGCCCTCTCCGTCGACGGCGAGGGCGGCGCCCGGACCGCGCGGGGCGCTGCCGCCGACGGACACGACGGTGGCGACGGCGAAGTCCCGGCCCTCGGCGGCCCAGCGGTGCAGCTCGCCGGCGATGTCAAACATGTCCGCCCGCCTCGATGACGCGGTCCGGCCGGATCGGCAGGTGCCGGTGGCGGACGCCCGTGGCGTGCCAGACGGCGTTGGCGATGGCCGCAGCGGCTCCGACGATGCCGATCTCACCGACGCCCTTGATGCCGACCGGGTCCTCCGGGTCGGGGTCGTCCACCCAGTCGGCCTCCAGGCGCGGGACGTCGGCGTGGGTGGCGACGTGGTAGCCGGCGAGGTCGGGTCCGTAGAGACCGCCGAAGGCGTGGTCGCGGACCGCTTCCTCGTGCAGGGCCATGGAGATGCCCCAGGCCATGCCGCCGAGCAGCTGGTTGCGGGCGGTGAGCGGGTTGACGATCCGGCCGGCCGCGAAGATGCCGAGCATCCGGCGCACCCGTACCTCGCCGGTGGCGGTGTCCACGGCGACCTCGGCGAACTGCGCCCCGAACGAGTGCCGTTCCTTCTGCGCGAGGGCCTGGAGCGCCTCGGTGGTGTCGGACCGTACGGTGATGCCCTCGGGCGGGATGCCGGAGCCCAGGGCGAGCCGCTCCCGCAGTTCGGCGGCGGCGGCCTGCACCGCCCAGGCCCAGGAGCGGGTGCCCATGGAACCGCCGGCGATCCCGGCCGGTCCGAAGTCGCTGTCGCCGATGCGCACCCGGACCCGGTCCGGCGTCGTCTCCAGCGCGTCGGCGGCGACCAGGGTGATGGCCGTACGGGCGCCGGTGCCGATGTCGGCGGCGGCGATCCGCACGGTGAAGGTGCCGTCGGGCTCGGCGGTCACCAGGGCGGTGGAGGGCAGGGCGCCCGCGTGGAAGGAGGCGGCGGCCGTGCCGGTGCCGAGCAGCCAGCGTCCCTCGCGGCGCACGCGGGGACGCGGGTCGCGGTCCGCCCAGCCGAAGCGGCGGGCGCCCTCGCGGAAGCAGGCGGCCAGGTTGCGGCTGCTGAACGGCATGCCGGAGACCGGTCCCGTCTCCGGCTCGTTGCGCAGGCGCAGTTCGACCGGGTCGAGGCCGCACTTCTCGGCCAGTTCGTCGAGGGCCGCCTCCAGGGCGAACGACCCGGGTGCCTCGCCCGGCGCGCGCATGTAGGTCGGGGACGGCACGTCGAGCCGTACGACGTCGTTGACCGTGCGGTGGGCGTCGGCGTCGTACATCACCCGGGCCACGCCGGCGCTGGGCTCGATGAACTCGTAGACGGTGGACGTCTGGTTCAGCGAGCGGTGTTCCAGGGCGCGCAGCCGGCCGTCGGCGCCGGCGCCGAGCCGGACCCGCTGGGCGGTGGGGCTGCGGTAGCCGGCGAGGGAGAACATCTGGCGGCGGGTCATGACGACGCGGACCGGCCGCTGGAGGACGGTGGCGGCCATCACGGCGGACACCTGGTGGGCGCGGACGCCCTTGCTGCCGAAGCCGCCGCCGATGTGCTCGGAGCGGACCCGGACCACGGACTCGTCCAGCGAGAACATCTTGGCCAGATCGCTCTGGACCCAGGTGGTGCCCTGGTTGGAGTCGACCAGCTCCAGCCGGCCGCCGTCCCAGTGGGCGGTGGCCGCGTGCGGCTCCATCATGCTGTGGTGCTCTTCGGGGGTGGTGTACTCGGCGTCCACGACGTGGGCGGACGCGGCCAGTCCGGCCGCCAGGTCGCCCTTCTCCGTCACGGCGGGCATGAACCCCTCGGCCTGGTAGGCGTCCGGGCGGTCCGCCGAGAGCGCGGTGTCGTGCGGCTCCTCGTCGTACTGGACGACGAGGGACTCGGCGGCCTCGCGGGCCTGTTCGGGCGTCTCGGCGACGACCAGGGCGACCGGCCAGCCCACGTGCGGCACCCGGTCGTGCTGGAAGACGGCGGCGGTCGGGTCGGGGACGCCCAGCATGCCGATGAAGTCGGTCTCCACGCGCGGCGCGTTGCCGTGGTGCAGCACGGCGAGCATGCCCGGCATCTCCAGGACGGGGCCGGTCTCGATCGCGCGGACGCGGCCGCGGGCGACGGTGGAGAGGACCAGCCAGCCGTGGGCGAGGCCGGCGAAGGGGATCTCCCCGGCGTACCGGGCGGCCCCGGTGACCTTGTCGCGGCCCTCGACGCGGGTGTGGGCGGTGCCGACGGCGCCCTTCGGCGTCGTACGGCCGGTGGTGGCCGTCGTCATCGGGCGGCCTCCTCGGTGAGCTGCGTCAGGACGGCCACCACGAGGTTGCGCATGAGGGTCACCTTGTATCCGTTGTGGGGCAGGGGCCGGGCCGCCGCCAGTTCGGCGTCCGCGGCGGCGGCGAAGGTCTCCGCGTCGGCGGGGGCGCCGGTCAGCGCGCGCTCGGCCGCGTGGGCCCGCCAGGGCCGGGAGGCGACCGCGCCGAAGGCCAGCCGCGCCTCCCGCACGACGCCGTCGTGTACGTCGAGCGCGGCGGCGACCGAGCCGATCGCGAAGGCGTAGGAGGCGCGTTCGCGCACCTTGCGGTAGCGGGAGCGGGCGGCGACCGGGGCGGGCGGCAGGGTCACGCCGGTGATCAGCGCGCCCGGCGGCAGGGCGGTCTCCCGGTGCGGGGTGTCGCCGACGGGCAGGTAGAAATCGGCGAGGGGCAGCTCTCCCGGTCCTTCCGCCGTCTCGTAGGAGACGACGGCGTCGAACGCGGTGAGCGCCACGCCCATGTCGGAGGGGTGGGTGGCCACGCAGTGGTCGGAGGCGCCCAGGACGGCGTGATTGTGGTGCTCGCCGCCGAGTGCGGAGCAGCCGCTGCCGGGGACGCGCTTGTTGCACGGGCGGGCGGTGTCGGTGAAGTAGCCGCAGCGGGTGCGCTGGAGCAGGTTGCCGCCGACGGTGGCCATGTTGCGCAGCTGTCCGGAGGCGCCGGCGAGGACCGCCTGGGACAGCGCGGGGTAGCGGCGGCGGACCTCGGGGTGGGCGGCGAGGTCGCTGTTGGTGACGGTCGCGCCGATCCGCAGGCCGCCGTCGGGGGTCGACTCGATGCCGTCCAGGGGCAGTTCACGGACGTCGACGAGGAGGCCGGGCCGTTCGACGCCGGTCTTCATCAGGTCGACGAGGTTGGTGCCGCCGCCGAGGTAGCGGGCGTCCGGGTCGGCGGCCAGCAGGGCCACCGCGCCGGGGACGTCGTCGGCGCGCTGATAGCCGAACTCCCTCATGCCGCCGCCTCCTCGGTGCCGCGCGTGCGCTCCTCGGCGGCGCGGGCCACCGCGTCGACGATGGAGACGTACGCGGCGCAGCGGCACAGGTTTCCGCTCATCCGCTCCCGGATCTCCTCGGGTGTCAGCTCGGGCGGCCCGGCCTCGGGCCGTACGTCGTCGGTGGCGGCGCTCGGCCAGCCCGCCGCGTGCTCCTCGATGACGGCGACGGCCGAACAGATCTGGCCGGGCGTGCAGTAGCCGCACTGGTAGCCGTCGAGGTCGAGGAACGCCTGCTGCACCGGGTGCAGCCGGTCGCCGTCGGCCAGGCCCTCGACGGTGGTGATCTCACGTCCGTCGGCCGCGACCGCGAGCTGCAGGCAGGCCACGGACCTGCGCCCGTCGATCAGAACCGTGCAGGCACCGCACTGCCCCTGGTCGCAGCCCTTCTTGGTGCCGGTCAGGTCGAGCCGCTCACGCAGCGCGTCGAGCAGGGTGGTGCGGTGGTCGACGGTCAGAGGGTGCTTCTCGCCGTTGATGTTCAAGGTGATGGCGCTGTACGTCGGCGAGGGCGCTGAAGCCATGGGTCAGCCTTCTTCATGCGTCAGGGAACGAGGGGGTGGCGCTGTACGAGAGAGTGGGCTCGGGAAGCTTTGTGGAAAGAGGCGCGACACGGCGAGGGCCGCCCGCGGCCGGTGGGCCGGGGCCTCTGGCGTGTGCCGCGTCAGTGGATATGCTGACGTCAACCGGACAGCTGTCCGCTGGAAAAAACGTAACGGACAGCTGTCCGGTTAGCAAGGACGGGATTCGGACAGGACCCCGTGAGGAGGACTGGTGGAACAGCCGGGGCACAAGGCGCCGTTGCGTTCGGACGCGCAGCGCAACCGTGAGCGGATCCTCGAGGTGGCGCTGACCGAGCTGACGCGGTGCGCGAACGCCCCGTTGAGCGCCATCGCCAAGAAGGCGGGGGTCGGCCAGGGCACGTTCTACCGCAACTTCCCCAACCGGGAGGCGCTGGTCCTGGAGATCTACCGCCACGAGATGGGACAGGTCGCCGACAGCGCGGCCGCACTGCTCGCGGAGCGGGACCCCGAGCAGGCCCTGCGCGCGTGGCTGGATCACCTCGCCCGCTTCGCCCTGACCAAGGCGGGTCTGGCCGAGGCCATCCGGCAGGCCACCTGCGCCCCGGACGGCCCGGCCAAGCCGGAGCCCTCCCCGGTGCTGGCCGCGGCCGAACTCCTGCTGCGCGCCAACGAGGAGGCCGGCACCATCCGTCCCGGGGTCACCGCGGACGACTTCTATCTCGCCATCGCGGGACTGTGGCAGATCGAGCCGCACCACGACTGGCAGACGCGTGCCACCCGGCTGCTGGACTTCGTCATGGACGGGCTTCGGGCGGGCGCGCCCGGGAGGTGAATGCCGTCCCCGTCCCCTTCAGTGGTCCCCTGTCCCTTCCGCGTGCGCAGACGCCCCTTCGTGCATCTGTGCGCCCCCGCATGGAGGGACAGGGGGCGGCCACGAGCCGTTGAGCCGGGCAGAACAATGAATCGAGCAGCGGCCCGGTGAGCGGTCACCGGGCCCGTCCGTACGTCGGCTGAGGCAGGTGGTGTCCCATGAGCGAGGCCGTATCCGCGACGGAGCGCGTCTGGACGACCGGTGTTGCGCCGGGCATATTACCGTTCTTAGGAAACGCTATCGCACTGTTCCGGCGCCCGCTGGACTTTCTCGAAACCCTGCCCGCGCGGGGCGACTTGGTCGAGATACGTCTGGGACCGCGCCGGGCCTGGATGGTCTGCGACCCGGACCTGGTCCACCGGATGCTGATGGACCCGCGCACCTTCGACAAGGGCGGCCCGCTGTACGACCGGCTGCGCGGCCTCATGGGCGACGGCCTGGTGACCTGCCCCCATCACGCGTACCGGCGGCAGCGCAGGCTGCTGCAGCCCGCGTTCAGTCCCGCGCGGGTGGCCCGGTGCACCGGCGTCATGGGCGCGGAGGCCGCGTCGGTGAGCGGCTCATGGCGGCCGGGACAGCGGGTCGACGTGACCGCGGCGATGATCGCCCTGACCACGGGCGTCACCAGCCGGCTGCTCTTCTCCGACTCCCTGGACGCCGGCCGGGCCGCGGCGGTGCGCGACTGTCTCGCGGTGATCGTCCGGGGGCTGTTCGTCCGGACGGTCCTGCCCGTCGACGCCCTGTTCCGCCTGCCTGCCCCCGCCAACCACCGGTACCACAGCGCGGTGTCACGGCTGCACACGCTGGTCGGCACCATCATCGCCGAGCGCCGCGGCGGCGCACCCCGCGACGACCTCCTGGGCACCCTGCTGGCGGCCACGCGCGCGGACCGGGCGCCGGGTGCCGGACCGGAGGCGTCGTCCGTACCCGCCGAGCCGCTCACCGAGCGGGAGGTCCGCGACCAGCTCGTCACGCTCCTGCTCACCGGCGTCGAGAGCACCGCCATGTGCCTGGCCTCCGTGTTCGGCCTGCTGGCGGACCACCCGGAGGCGGAGCACCCGCTGCACGAGGAACTGGACACGGTCCTCGACGGCCGGTCCCTGCCCGGCCCCGAGGAGCTGACCCGGCTCGTCCGCACCCGCGCCGTGGTCACCGAGACCCTCCGGCTGCGCCCGCCGGGCTGGCTGTTCACCCGGCTCACCACCCGGGAGACCGAACTGGGCGGGCACCGCCTGCCGCGCGGTGCCACCGTCCTCTACAGCCCTTACCTCCTGCACCACCGGGACGACGCGTTCCCCGAGCCCGAGCGGTTCCGTCCGGAGCGGTGGCTGCCGGGACGGGCGGCCGGCGGGGCGGGCGGGGCGCTGCTGCCCTTCGCCGCGGGCAGCCGCAAGTGCATCGGCGACACGTTCGCCATGACGGAGGCCGTCACCGCCGTGGCCGTCATCGCCCGCCGCTGGCGGCTGCGCTCACCGTCGGGTCCGGTCGGCCGGCCGCGCCCCGCTGCCACGCTGGGCCCCCGGTCGCTGGTCCTGGTCTGCGAACCGCGGGCACACCTGCCGGGCGGAGCACCCGCGCCCCTGGACGACGCCCCGCGACCGGACTTCCGAGAGGCAGGTGACGACGTATGACGACTCGGGTGACGACCACGATGAGCACGGTGCCGATGACGAAGGCGACGGAGCAGGCGCGTGAGGAGGTCCCGGCCGGAACGCCGGGAAGCAGCCTCAAGGAACTGATCGAGGCCACGCTCCACATGCCCTTCCCGTTCGTGGCCGGCCCTCATGAGCAGCGGGCGGCGGCCGGGGTCGACGCCTGGCTGCGCCGCTGGGGGCTGACCGACGACCCGGCGGTCGCGGAGATGATCGTCCGGACCCGTCCGGCGCAGCTCGCCTCGTACAACAGCCCGACGATGGACGCCGGTCTGCTCCAGCTGGTGGCCGATCAGATCGCCTACCAGTTCGTCTTCGACGACCGGGCGGAGGAACTGGGCCGCTCGGGGCCAAACGCGCTGCTGCCGATGGTCTGCGAGAGCGTGGCGATCCTGCGGGACGGCGAGCCGCCGGTCACCCCGCTCGGGGCGGCCCTGACCGACCTCCACCGGCGCGTCCGGGAGCGGTGCTCGCCCGCGCAGGCGGCCCGCTGGGCCTGGAACAGCCGCGAGTACGTGCACGGGCTGCTGTACGAGGCGGTGGCGCAGAGCCACTCGCTCCCGCCGCGGATCGCGCTGGTCACCTCCATCCGGGCGCTGATCGCCGGGGTGGAGCCGTTCTATCCGCTGTGCGAGGCCGCGCAGCCCGAGGAACTGACCGCGCGGGAACTGCACCACCCGGTGATGCGGCGCCTCGCCAGGCTCTCGGCCGACGCGGCGGTGTGGATACCCGACCTGTTCTCCGCGGTGAAGGAGCACCGGACGGGCGGCCTGATCAACCTCGCGCTCGCCTACCGGCGGACACAGGACTGCTCCCTGCCCCAGGCGGTCGTGCTGGCGGTACGGCGGATCAATGCCACGATCGAGGAGTTCCAGCGGCTGCGCCGCGTGATCGCCCCCGAACTGAGCCCCGCCGGCGCCGGGTACATCGAGGGCATGGCCGGGTGGATACGGGGCTGTTACCACTGGTCGCGCGTGGTGCCGCGGTACGCGGAGACGGCGGGGGTGCCGGTGGGGCCGGTCGGTCCGGTCGGTCCGGTCGCGTCCGTGGGGCAGTGACGCCGGCCGGTGCCGCCGGACGCCGTTCGACGCCGACGGCCGCCGTGCGGGCCGTCCCCGCGCCGGCGTGTCCGCGCGGGCGACCGCCGCGCGGGCGACCACCGTGCGGGCAGCCTCCGTAGGGCGCCCGCGCCGCACGGTCCGCGTCGCCTCCACGGCCCGGGCGGTGGCGATTCGAGCCTCGCTACCCACCCGGAGCCCGCCCTATACACCAGCGGAGCCGGATTCACCCATCCTCGTCGAACCTGTCTCAGAATCCGGGCAGTCCGGCTCCGCCAGGGCGTACGCTCGGCGCTGTCCTCCGACGGCCGTCGACAGGAAGCAGTACGGCAGATGGCGACTGGACTGCGTCAACCGGGCACCGGTAACCGTTCCTTACTGGAACGCGCGCACGAACTGCGCGCTCTCGACGATGCCCTGGCCCGGCTGTGCGATGCCGACGGCGACACGCCACGCGAGCGGCGGGGCGGCGTGGTCGCGTTCACGGGACCGGCCGGGATGGGCAAGACGACACTCCTGTCCCAGGCCCGGGCCCGGGCGGTGGCCCGCGGCTGCACGGTGCTGTCCGGCCGCGGCGGGGAGAACGAACAGGAGCTGGCGTTCCGGGTGCTGCGCCAGTTGCTCCAGCCGTCGCTGGCGGCGCTGGACGGCCACGAGCGCCGCGCGTTCCTGGGCAGCTGGTACGACATCGTCGCCGCCGCCCTCGGTCTGGAGGCGGCCGGTGCCGCCCGGGCCCCCGACCCGCTGAGCGTCCGCGACGGCCTGGACTGGGTCATGACCCAGCTCACCGTGCGCAAGGCGCCGGTCGTCGTACTGCTGGACGACGCGCACTGGGCGGACGTGGAGTCCCTCGGCTGGCTCGCCTCCTTCGCGCCCCGCGCCGAGGACCTCCCGCTGCTGATCGTCACCGCCTACCGGCCCGACGAACTGCCGCCCGAGGCGGACGCGTTCCGCGCGCTGATGGAACGCCATGGGCAACGCCCGCACAGCCTGTCCCCGCTCACCGGGACCGCCGTGGCCCGGATCGTGCGGGACAGGCTGGGCGAGGACGCCGAGGACGCGTTCTGCGCCGAGTGCTGGGCGGTCACCGGCGGCAGCCCCTTCGAGACCGTCGAACTGGCCGTACGGCTCGACGAGGCCGGACTGCGGGGCACCTCGTCCGATCTCGCGGCGATGCGGAACCTCGCCTCGGCCGTCAAGGGGCCGGGACTGGCCGACCGGCTGCACCGGCTCGGCGGTGCCACCGTCCGTTTCGCCTGGGCCGTGGCCGTACTGGGTTCACCGGCCCCGCCGGAGCTGGCCGCGACCCTCGCCGTGGTCGGCACCGAGGAGGGCGCCGCGGCGACCGAGCGGCTGCGCGCCGCCCGTATCCTCGCCCCGGGCACCGGGGCCGGCGGCGGCCTGGAGTTCGTCCACCCGCTGATCGCCAGGGCGGTGTACCGGGACGTCCCGGCCGGTCTGCGCGTCGGGATGCACAACACCGCCGCCGAGGCCGTCCTCGCCGCCGGGCTCGGCCCCACCGCCGCCGCCCGGCACCTCCTGGAGGTGCCCTGCGAGGGCAAGCCGGCCGCCGTCGCCTGTCTGCGGGAGGCCGCCCGCGAGTATCTGCGGGCCGGCGCGCCGGAGGCCGCCCAGCGGGTCCTGACCCGGGCGCTCCACGAACCGCCTCCGTCCGAGGAGCGGGCCGTCTTGCTCCACGAACTGGCCCGCGCCACCTTCCTGATCGACCCCGCGGCCACCGTCAGTCACCTCCGCGCGGCGCTGGCGGAACCGGACGTCGACCCCGGTCTGCGCGCCTCGATCGTCTTCCGGCTCGCCCAGGCGCTGGCCCACACCGACCAGGTCGCGGAGGCCGCGGCGGTCGCCGGGGAGGAGGCCCGGCGGGCCACCAACGCCCGTATCCGGCTGCGCATGCTGGCCGACCACTACGTGTGGAGCGCCTCCCGCACCGACGAGCCGGACTCCCCCGCGCGCTCCCGCGTGCTGGCCCGGCTGGCCGAGCGGATGCCCGGCCGCGGGCTGGAGGAACGCTACATCCTCGGGATGCGCGCCTGGGACGCCGTACTGCGCGGCGAGCCCCGGCACATCCCCCTGGCCTTCGCCGAGGAGGCACTGCGCGGCGGCATGAGCTGGACCAGCGAGCACCAGGGCTTCGAGGTGCCCGTCTCCGTCGCCCTGGTGTTCCTGTACGGCGACCAGCCGGGCCGGGCGGAGGAACTGTTCGCCCAGGGCATCGCCGAGTGCCAGAGCAAGGGCTGGCGCGGTTCCCACCTGGCCCTGGGGCAGGCCCTGCTGGGGTACATCCGCTACCGGCGCGGCGCGCTGGCCGAGGCGGAGGACCTGGTACGGGCGGGTCTCGCGGTCGCCGACCGGGTGGACGGGGCGGTGCCCGCGCAGTGGTTCGCCGTCGGCATCCTCGTCCAGACGCTGCTGGCCCGGGGCCGGACCGCCGAGGCGCGCCGGCTCGCCGACCGGTACCGCTACGGCGAGGCCGTGCCGAACGCCGTCATCTATCCCGATCCCCGCACGGTCCACGCCGAGCTGCTGCTGGCCGAGGGCCGGGACCGGGCGGCGGCGCGCGTCCTGTCCGAGGTCGGCGAGCGGCTGGACGAACGCGCCTGGCGCAACCCCTCCTGGTGCCCCTGGCAGCTGCACCTGTCCCGGGCCGTGGCCCGCGTCGACCCCGGCCGGGCGGTGCGGCTGGCCCGGGAGGCGGTCAAGCGGGCCCGGGACTTCGGGGCCGCGTCGGTGATCGGCCAGGCCCTGCGCACCGAGGCGGAGGTGACCTGCGGGGCGGCGGCGCTGGACCTGTACGACGAGGCCGTGCGGCGGCTGGAGGCGTCGCCCGCCGCCTACGAGCTGGCCCGCGCCCTGGTCGGCCACGGCGCGCTGCTGTCCCGCAACGGCCGGGTGCAGGAGGCCGCCGACCGGCTCTACCAGGGGCTGGAACGCGCGGTCCACTGCGGCGCGGAGGGGCTGGCCTGCCGGGCCAGGGCCGAGCTGTCCGCGGCCGGACTGCGGTCACTGCCGCTGCGGTACGCGCAGACCGACACGCTCACCGCGCGGGAACGCCGGGCGGCCGAGATGACCGCCCGTGACGAACCGCCGGACGTGGTCGCCAAGGAACTGCGCCTGACCGAGCAGGGCGTGCGGCAGGTGCTCTCCTCGGTCTACCGCAAGCTGGGCACCGACGCCGAGGGACTGGGCAGGGCCCTGGAGCTCCCGCCCCGGCCGCGTTACTGACCGGCCCGGGGCACCTCAAGCCCGGGATCCCCTCACGCCCAAGGACCGACTCACGACCAGGACCGCCACACGCCCACGGCCGGACTCACGACCACGGCCGGACTCACGCCCGCACCCCACCGGTGGACGGCAGACCACTGGACGGCAGGCCGGCAGACGACAGACCGCCGGGGCCCACCGTGCGGTCGCGGTGGCGGTAGCGGCGTTCGGGGCGGCCGGCGACGCCGTAGCGCAGGGAGACCTCGGCGCTGCCGACGGTGTGGAAGTACTCCAGGTAGCGCCGGGCGCTGACCCGCGAGACGCCGGTACGGGCCGCGCACTCGCTGGCGGACAGCGTGCCGTCGGCGTCGCGGAGGGCGCGTTCGATCAGCTCGGCGGTCTCCACGCTCATGCCCTTGGGCAGCGCCGGGCCCGGCGCGGGGCCGCCCGCGCCCGCCAGGACCCGGTCGACGTCGGCCTGGCCGCGGACCACCGTCTCCAGCAGCCGGCCGCGCTGAACGGCGTACCGTTCCAGACGCAGCCGCAGGTCCTCGAACTCGAAGGGTTTGAGGAGGTAGTCGACGACGCCCTGCCGTACGGCGGCGCGCACCGTGTCGGTCTCGCGGGCCGCGCTGACGACCATGACGTCGCAGTCGTGGCCGGCGGCGCGCAGCCTCGGCAGCAGGTCGAGGCCGAACACGTCCGGCAGGTACAGGTCGAGCAGGACCAGGCCGGGGCGGAGCCGGTCGACGGCGGCGAGGGCCTGCTCGCCGGTGGCGGCGGCGCCGACGACGCGGAACGGGGTGACGCGTTCGACGAAGGCGCGGTGGATCCGGGCCACCATGAAGTCGTCGTCGACCACGAGGGTGTCGATCGGCTCCGTCCGGCTGGTTCCGGTCGTCATGTCGCTCCTTCCGCCACCGCGTCGACGGGGTGGCTGACGGTCGTGCGGGCGGTGCGCGGCACCCGTCCGGGCGCTGGTCACCGAGATCTCACCGCCGTGACGTTCGCAGACCGGCCGGGCCGGCGCCAGGGGTGAGCGGTGACGGTGACCGCAAAGACCACAACCTCCGTTGGTGACGCAAAGACGACGGGCCGCCGGGGAGCGGGCACCATGTGGCCCACATCGACGCGACGACAGGTGGTGGCATCGTGCGCCTGCGCACCCCCCTCGCCCTGTTCGGGGCCGCCGTGCTGGTGCTCGTGGGACCGCCGCTGCTGGACACCGGCGGCGGCGACGGGACCGGTACGCAGATCCCGGGCCTGCGCCTCATGGTCCCCAACACGCCCGGCGGCGGCTACGACATCACGGCCCGTACGGCCGCGAAGGACGCCGAGGACGCCGGACTGACCCATGGCATCGAGGTGTTCAACCTGCCCGGCGCCGGCGGCACGGTGGGGCTGAGCCGGCTGGTGGGTGAGCACGGCAACGGCAGGCTCGCGATGTCCATGGGCCTGGGCGTGGTGGGCGCCGTCCGCTCCAACGACGCGCCCCGTACCCTCGCCGACACCACGCCGATCGCCCGGCTCACCGAGGAGCAGGACGTCGTGGTGGTCGCCGAGGACTCCCCGTACCGGACGATCGACGAGCTGATCGGGGCGTGGAAGAAGGACCCGGGCAAGCTGCCGGTGGGCGGCGGTTCGTCACCGGGCGGTCCCGACCACCTCGCGCCGATGCTGATGGCGCGGGCCGCGGGGATCGCCCCGAAGGCGGTCAACTACGTTCCGTTCGACGGCGGCGGCGAGCTGCTCGCCTCGATCCTCGGCGGCAAGGTGGCCTTCGGTGTCTCGGGCGTCGGCGAGTACCTCGACCAGATCAGGGCGGGTGAGCTGCGGCTGCTCGCGGTGACCGGCCCGGAGCGGGTCGAAGGGCTGGACGCGCCCACCCTGAAGGAGGCGGGCTACGACGTGGACTTCACCAACTGGCGCGGCATCGTCGCCCCGCCGGGTCTGTCGGACGCCGAGCGGAGCAAACTGGTGCGGCTGGCCGAGGAGTTGCACGACTCGCCCGAGTGGCGGAAGTCGATGGAGACCAACGGCTGGGACGACGCCTTCCTCACCGGCGAGGAGTTCGGTGACTTCCTGGACGCGCAGGACCAGCGCGTGGTGTCGGTACTGAAGGAGCTGGGGCTGTGACGACCGGAACCACTGAACGGGCCGACCGGCGCTCCTGGCTGCGCGACCACTCCGAACTCGGCGTCTGCGTCCTGCTGCTGGCGCTCGGCGTGCTGGTCCTGACCGACGCGCTGACCATGGACGTCGACATCACCCAGCGCGGCCCGGTCGGCCCGCGGACCGTGCCGGTCGCGGTCGGCGCCGGGCTGCTGCTGATCGCCGCGCTGCTCGCGGTGGACGTGCTGCGCGGCGGCCGGGGCGAGGCGGAGGGCGGCGAGGACGTCGACCTGTCCGAACCCGCCGACTGGGGCACGGTGCTGATGCTCACCGGGGTCTTCCTGGGCGCGGCCGTCCTCATCGAGCCCGTCGGCTTCCCGATCGCGGGGGCGCTGCTGTTCTGGGGCGCCGCGTTCGCGCTGGGCAGCCGCCGCCTCGACCGCGATCCGCTGATCGCCGCGGTGCTGTCCGTCGTCACGTACGCCGTCTTCGACCAGTTGCTCGGTGTCCCGCTCCCCGGCGGCCCGCTGATGGGAGTCCTGTGACATGAACGCCCTCAACTCGCTGTGGGACGGCTTCGGTACGGCCCTCACCCCGCTCAACCTCCTGTGGGCCGCGCTCGGTGTGCTGCTCGGCACGGCGATCGGCGTCCTGCCCGGCATCGGCCCGGCGATGGCGGTCGCCCTGCTGCTGCCGGTGACGTACGGCCTGGACCCGGTCGCCGCGTTCATCATGTTCGCGGGCATCTACTACGGCGCCATGTTCGGCGGCTCGACGACCTCGATCCTGCTCAACACGCCCGGGGAGAGCGCGGCCGTGGTCGCGGCCATGGAGGGCAACCCGATGGCCAAGGCGGGGCGCGGCGCGCAGGCGCTGGCGGCGGCCGCCGTGGGCCACTTCGCGGGCGGCATGATCGGCACGGTCCTGCTGGTGGCGCTGGCGCCGACGGTCGCGGACCTGGCGGTGGACATCGGCGCCCCGGACTACTTCGCCATCATGGTGCTGGCGTTCATCGCCGTGACGTCGGTGCTGGGCTCCTCGCGCGTACGCGGGACGGCCTCGCTGCTGATCGGCCTGACGATCGGGCTGGTGGGCCTGGACCAGATGACCGGACAGCAGCGGCTGACGTTCGGTTCCCTGCAACTGGCCGACGGCATCGACGTGGTGATCGTCGCGGTCGGTCTGTTCGCGATCGGGGAGGCGCTGTGGGTGGCGGCCCACCTGCGGCGCGGGGCGGCCGACCCGATCCCGGTGGGCCGGCCCTGGCTCGGCCGGGCGGATCTGCGCCGGACCTGGAAGTCGTGGCTGCGGGGCCCGTTCATCGGCTTCCCGTTCGGCGCGATCCCGGCGGGCGGCGCGGAGATCCCGACCTTCCTGTCGTACGTCACCGAGAAACGGCTCTCGAAGCACCAGGACGAGTGGGGCAAGGGCGCCATCGAGGGCGTCGCGGGCCCGGAGTCGGCGGCGTCCGCGTCGGCGGCGGGGACGCTGGTGTCGATGCTGACGCTGGGGCTGCCGACGACGGCGGTGGCGGCGGTGATGCTGGCCGCGTTCCAGCAGTACGGCATCCAGCCGGGACCGTTGCTCTTCGAACGCGAACCCGAGCTGGTGTGGGGCCTGATCGCCTCGCTCTTCGTCGGCATGGTGCTGCTGCTCGCGCTGAACCTGCCACTGGCCCCGGTCTGGGCCAAGCTGCTGCGCATCCCGCGCCCCTACCTCTACGCGGGGATCATGTTCTTCGCCGCGGTCGGCGCCTACGCCGTCGGCGGCGAGGTCGTCGACCTGGTGACCTTGCTGGTCATCGGCCTGGTCGGCTTCGGCATGCGGCGCTACGGGCTGCCGGTGCTGCCCGCCGTCATCGGCGTCATCCTCGGCCCCGCCGCCGAGCAGCAGTTGCGGCGCGCGCTCCAGATCAGCGACGGCAGCGTCACCGGTCTGGTCGACACGCCGTTCTCGGTGACGGTGTACGCGGTGATCGTGCTGCTACTGGCCTGGCCGCTGCTGCGGCGGGCGGCGGGGCGGGGCTCCAGCTCGTCCGGTTGAGGCAGGAACCGGTGTCGTCGCGGAGCCGGCCGACGAGGGTTCCGGCGACGACGCGGCTGCCGGCCTCGCCGAGCCGCCGCCCCGGTTCGCGCACCTCGGCCTCCTCCGGCACGGAGACTCACAGCGGGGTGGCCTCGGACAGGCCGCCGGCCTCAAGGGCGTCCTGACCGCCTGGCCGCCGCCCTGCTCACCCCGCAGGAACTCCAGGTCGCCCGGGCCGTCGGCGAGGGCCTCAGCAACGGGGAGGCCGTCGCGTCGCTGTTTCCGTCCCGCGAGACGATCGAGGCCCGCCTGACTCGCTCTACCGCAAACCGGGCGTCCGGGCGAGGTGAGGATCACCGCGTGACGCGAGCCGCTGTCAGTGCTGTTCCTCGACCGCGGCCTCGCGCGGCACCGGCGCGACGGTCTTCCTCCGGCGGCGGTACACGACCCCGCCGCACACCGCGAGGAGGACCGCCACGATCGCGGCCACACCGAACTCCGTCCGCTCGGCGAACAGCCGCCCCAGCAGTTCGAGGGCCCCGAGCCCGGCGGTCGCGTAGATCAGCGCCCAGCCCGCTCCACCCACGAAGAGCGCGGGCAGATAGCGCGGCAGGGGCATGCGCATGCTCCCGGCGAGGAAGTTGGCCGCGGTCTGGAAACCGACGGTCAGGAAGGAGACGGCGACCACGGGCGCGCCCCAGCGCTGGATCGCCCGCTCGACGCGCCGGAACCTGTCCGAGGAGTGCCGTGCGGCGAACGTACTGCGCCGTGCGCCGGCGCCGGCGAGCCGCCCGACGGCGTACGTCCCTCCGGCCCGCAGCAGCACGATGACGTAGAGACCGGCGGCTGTGAGCGCGACCTCATCCACGACGCCTCGCCCTCGGCGCCACCGGGCCCTCGACGGGCACGAGCCTGGTCTCCATGTCTCACCTGCGGTCCACTGCTGCCGGTTCCGACCCCCGCGCCCATTGTCGCACCCGGCCCCGCTGAGCAGCACCGGGGTCGGGGACCCTCGTCCCCGCCTCCCCGGGAGGGCCCGCAGCACCGGCCGGGCGGCCGGCTTCCGTGCTACGCCTCGCCCGGCACCGTTGTCATCGCCCGCCCCGCCCGAACCACCAGTCCGAGGGCGGCGTCGATGTCGGCCGTGGTGGTGGCCGGGTTGATGGTGCACATCCTGAGGACCGTACGGCCGTCGACGCGCGTGGTCAGCAGCAGTGCCTGGCCCGTGGCGCGGACGGCGTCGCCGACGGACCGCTGGAGGCGGTCGGCGGCGGCCGGGTCGACGGGGCAGCCCGGGGGCCGGCAACGGAAGGTGAGGATGCCGAGGCCCGGGGGGCTGGTGAGGTCGAGGTCGGGGTGGGCGGTGATGCGGGCGGCGGCGTGGTCGGAGAGGTGGAGGCCGTGATCGACGGCACGGCGGAAGGCCGCGGCGCCGAACGTCTTGAGGGAGAGCCACACCTTCAGGGCGCGCAGGCCGCGGGACTGCTGGGGGCCGAGGTCGTCGAGGTTGACCTCGTCGTGACGGGCCTCGGCGGGGTGGAGGTATCCGGTGTCGAGGTGGTGGCGGGCCATCCGGAAGGTGGCCCTGAGAAGCTCCGGGTCGCGGACGAGGACGCAGCCGGTCTCGTAGGGCTGGAACAGCCATTTGTGCGGGTCGAAGGTGAGGGAGTCGGCGTGCCCCAGCGCGTCGCGCAGGTGGTGGCCGCGCTCGGAGACGGCGTACGCCGCCCCGTGGGCGCCGTCGACGTGCAGCCACAGCCCGTGCCGGCGGCAGAGCCGCGCGAGGTCCGTGACGGGGTCGACGGCGCCGGTGCCGGTGGTGCCGACGGTGGCGACGACGGCGAAGGGACGCAGGCCGGCGGTGCGGTCGGCGTCGATCCGGGCGGCCAGGGCCCGCGGGTCGAGGCGCTGGCCGGCGTCGGGTTCGAGGGCGGTGAGCTGGTCGCGGCCGAGACCCAGCAGGTGGGCGGCGCGGGCGACCGAGGGGTGGGCCTGGGTGGAGCAGTAGAGGCGGGCGCCGGCGAGATCACCGGCGAGGTGGTGGTCGCGGGCGGCGGCGAGTGCCGTGAGGTTGGCGACGGAGCCGCCGCTGACGAACAGGCCGCCCCAGTGTCCGGGCAGCCCCAGCAGTTCCTTCAGCCAGTTCAGGGCGGTCAGTTCGACACGGGTGGGGCCGGAACCGACCAGCCATGCGCCGGGAACGCTCAGGTGGGCGGTGGAGAGCAGGTCGGCGAGGAGCGCGGGGTAGTTGCCGGTGGTGGGCACGAAGGCGAAGCAGCGGGGGTGGTCGAACCGGATGCCGAGGGGCAGGACGTCCCGGGCGAGGCGGTCGAGCAGCCCGGTCAGGTCGCCGCCCTCCTCGGGCAGCGGCTCGTCGAGCAGCGCCGCGAGTTCGGCGGGACCGGCGACGGCGTGCGGCGGGCCGTCCGCCACCGTGCACAGCCGCTGGACGACGAGGTCCACGGCATGCCGGCCGGCGGCCCGCATCTCCTCCGCGGACAGGGCGAGTTCACCGGGGCGGTAGGGGTGCGGGGCCTCGCCGGCGCTCGCGGGGCGGGCCGACGGCACCGGGCCGGCGGCCGGGGCGTCGGCGCGGGACCGGGTCATGCGGGATCACCTGTCGTGGTTCGGATCTCCTGGGTGAGGAGCCGTTCGGTCCAGGACCGGCCCCAGGGGCCGAGGGCGGGTCGTGGGGACACGTCGCAGAGGTGGTGGCCGGTCTGCACCAGCACGAGTTCGTCGCCGGGCAGCACGGGCCCCGGTGAGGCGTGCGGCCAGAGCAGGGCCGTCCCGGCCCCCTGCTGTGGGAGGGGCTCCGGCAGAGCCGTCTCGTCGAGCGTGCCGGTCCCCGCGAACGGTTCGAGCAGGTGGAGGGGGCCCTCTCCCGTCAGCCGGTACTGGCCGGGGCGGGGCAGACCCGTGACGTTGCCGGGCCGCCGGGCGTGCACGACGAGCTGGGCGAGCCTCGGCACCGGGCACGTCATGGCGCGGACGGGCGGCAGTTCGGGCAACAGACAGGCCAGTACGTGCAGCCCCAGCAGAGGCAGCAGCCCGGCGGCGGCCTCGGCCGCCTGGGCCAGGGACGCCACCGTCTGGAAGCGCGGGTTGATCTCGATGACCACGGGCGTCCCGCCGTCGACGACGAGGTCGAGGCCGAAGACGCCCCGGAAGCCGTGCCGGCGCAGCACGTCACCGACGGCACGGGCGGTGTCCCGGACGCGGGTGAGGAGCACGGCGGGCAGGTCGGAGCCGTCCAGGAGCTGGTTGCCGCAGTGGGTACCCCATCCGGGTGTCAGTTCCGGCAGGCCGACGAGTTGGTGGGAGACGGCGGAGACGACGGTCCGGTCCGCTCCCGCGCAGGCGCTGACGGTCAGCGGCAGTCCGGGGACGCGCCGGCTGAGCCGCAGGGTGTGGCCGGCCCACGCGTCCAGGGCCGCGGGCAGCGCGTCGGGGGTGTCGACGGGGACGGTGCCGCGGCCCGCCAGGTTGTTCTCCCGGCGCTGGAGCACCGCGGCGTCCCAGCCGTCCGGCCAGTGGGCGGCGGCCGACGGCTGCCGCCGCGCCGGGACGACCACGTGCTCGGGGACGGCGACGCCCGCTTCGGCCAGCAGGTCCAGCGAGTCGATCTTGTCGGAGGCGCGGGCGGTGATGCCGGCGGGCGGGGCGAGCAGCGGGCAACCGTGCTGCCGGGCCCAGGCGCGCGCGTGGTCACCGTGTTCGGGGGCGAAGGCGACGGCGACCGTCCGCCCGCCGGTGCGGTGTGCGGGCCGCGGCGGGGGCGGAGCCGTCAGCAGCGGGGAGACGGGCTCGTGCCGTACCCGTCCGGTGGCGGGGCGGCAGGAGGCCGGCAGGAACGCGGAGCGGTCGAGGAAGACGATCTCGTCGGCCAGCCGTTCCAGGTGAGCCGTCCCCTCGTCGGCCGCGACGCCTTCCAGCGTGACCGGGCGGGGTCCGTCCGGTTCCCGCACGGGAGGCAGGGCGTCGGACGCGGGTCCGGGTCGGGCGGGTGACGGGGCGTTCGGGCGCACGATCAGTTCCTCCGGTGGGCGGCGGCTTCGCGGCGGTGGTGCAAGGGCGGCGGGTCGGCGTCCGGCCGCAGCAGCCTGCCGCGGGAGACGGCCAGGCGGTCCAGGGTGTGCGGGGCGTCGGCGCCGGTCCCCAGCAGGGAGGGGCCGTGGCCGACGAAGCGGGCGCAGATGCCGTGGTGAGCGGCGTGCACCTCCGTCAGGGCGGCATGGAGCCCACGTCCCGCGACACACCGCGCCGCGGGGCAGGCGGCGGCGTGGGCCCTGCCTCAGATCCCCAGCTGCCGTACGAGGGCCCGGTGGTCGGCGGACCACAGCCCCGAGAAACCGTCCCGCTCCGCGGGCGGTTCCATCGACGGCCGTACCTCTGTCTGGTAGGCGTGCGGGGTGAAGGACGCGGTCGCTGCCATGGCGGCCGCGCTCGCCCGGAGCAGGACGGCCGCGTCCCGGGTCGCGGCCGGCCCGGGGTGGCGTCCCGCGGGCCGGGCGGTGGCGTCCCGCAGGGCGACGACGGTGGCGGCGGTGAGCGCGAAGAACAGCCGGTGCCCCGCCCTCCAGCGGGCCCTCGGATTCCCGGCCGGTGCGCCGACGGGGGCGGGCGTGCCCGCCCCGCAGACCGCCAGCGCCGCGTGCAGGGCGGCCCGGTCGTCGGCGCGGACCCAGGCACTCGCCTCGGCGGTGGTCTGCAGCAGTGCCCGCAGCAGGGTGCGCGCCGGGTCGCGGGCGGTACGGGCGACACCGAAGTGCGCGTCGTACACGGCCTCCCTGGGGTCGGCGAGGGGTCCGGCGTCCCCGGGGCGGGGGTCGGCGCCGGGGCCGTCGCCCGGGGCGGGGAGTTCCGCCGCCGCGGCACGGAGTGCCGAACGAGCGTCGGGCAGCAGTTCGGGCGGGGGCAGCCACACGGGGCTCGTACGGGTGATCATGACTCCATGGGGGTGGGCCTGGGAGGCCGCGCGTCTAACTTCCGCACATGAACGAGCGCGCTTTTCAGACCGCCGCGGCTGACGCGGCCGGCCGACTGGCCGACCACTGGCGGGCCCTGGCCTCCTGCGAACTCCCCGTGGTGCCGTCCGGTCCACCGGGCACCACGCTCAAGGCGCTCCCGGAGACGGCGCCGGAGCAGGGCGAGGACCTGGCCGGCATCCTCGAGGACACCTGGCGCACGATCGTGCCGCAGCTGGTGCACTGGCAGCACCCGAACTTCCTGGGCTACTTCCCGGCCAACAACTCGCCCGCCTCCGTGCTGGCCGAGCTGGTCACGGCGGGTCTGGGCGTACAGGGCATGATGTGGTCGACGTCGCCCGCCGCCACGGAGCTGGAGCAGCGGGTGTGCGACTGGCTCGCCCGTGCCCTGGGCCTGCCGTCCCGGTTCACGCACGCGTCGGGGCAGGGCGGCGGCGTGATCCAGGACTCGGCGTCGTCGGCCGCGCTGGTCGCCGTGGCCGCCGCCCTGCACCGGGCCTCCGGGGGCCGGTGGCGCGAGCACGGGACGGAGGGCCGGCTGCGCGTCTACTGCACGGACCAGGCCAACCACAGTGTGCCCAAGGTCGTCCGTGTCGCGGGCGCCGGTGAACCCGTCCTCGTGCCGACCGTCCCCGGCACGCACAGCATGGACCCGGCCGCCCTGGCCGACCGCCTCGACGCCGACCGGGCCGCGGGGCTGGTGCCCGCCGCCGTCGTCGCGACCGTGGGCACCACCGCCACCTGCGCCATCGACCCGGTGCCCCGGATCGGTGCCGTCTGCCGGGAGCGCGGCGTCTGGCTGCACGTCGACGCCGCCTACGCCGGCAGCGCGGCGCTCTGTCCGGAACTGCGGGAGGCGGACGCCGAGGCGGACCTCGCGGACTCCTACGCCGTCAACGCCCACAAGTGGATGCGGACCGGCATCCCGTGCGACGTCCTGTGGGTCGCCGACCGCAGGGACCTGACCGACGCCCTCGGCGCGACCTCCTCCTATCTGCGCAACGACGCCACCGACTCGGGGCAGGTCGTCGACTTCAAGGACTGGCAGGTTCCACTCGGCCGCCCGATGCGGGCCCTGAAGCTCTGGTACGTACTGCGCGCCCACGGGCTGGAGGGACTGCGGGAGGTGATCCGGCGCGACGTCCGGCTCGCCGCCCTGCTCGCCTCCCTGGTCGAGCGGGAGCCCGGCTTCCGTCTCGTGGCCCACCGGCTGGGGCTCGTCGTGCTGCGCGCGGAGAGCGACGAGGTGACCCGGGACATCACCCGGCGCCTCACCGGGAAACCGGAGGTCCTGTGCACGCCCGCCACCGTGGACGGCCGGCCGGTGCTCCGCGCCGCCCTGGGTTCCCCGTACGCCGACGAGGCGACCGTCCGCCGGGCCTGGGACACCGTCCGGGCCTGCGCCGCGTCCGTCTCCTGACGGACCGGAAGGCCCGCCGGGGCCGGCCTGCGCCACTCCCCCGGCACGTCCCGGACGGACGGCTCCCGGCGGGCCGGACGGCTCCGTCACAACGCGGTCGGACGGACGCCGATGAAGTCGACCAGCGTGTGGCTGACGCTGTCCTCCTTCACGATGCTCTGCCCGCTGGCCTGCAGGGCCTGGCATCCGTCGCCGACCTGGGCCCCGGGCGAGAGCAGCACGATGTTGCAGAGCATCACCGGTTTCTGCTCGGTCTGGTTGGAGTCGGCCGCGGCCTGCGCCCCGTTCGCCAGTACGGCGGCGAGCGCCGTCAGCGACAGGCCGGCCGTACGCGTCACACCCCTGGAGCGTCCTGCCGTCATCTCAGGCTCCCAGGGCGGCCGGGACGGCGACGTCGAGCCGGTTGACCAGGTCGACGTCGTCGGTGTGGGTCTTCAGCACGCCCTGCTTCACCCTCTGCCGCGCCTCGCACGAGCTGTGAGCGGTCGTGGCGGCCGCCGGTCCGGTGTCACACAGCATCGACGGGCTGTACGTGTTGATGTTGGTGTCCGCGGCGGCCCCTCCCGCGGCGGGCAGCACCAGCACCCCCGCGGCCAGGGCCGCGGCTCCGACGAACTGACGGGTACGCATCGATGAACTCCTGAACGAAGACGGAAGGCTCAAGGCACCAGGCCGTCGACCGGCGTGATCACGTCGGCGAAGTCGAAGAGGTCGGCGCTCTTGCTGTGGTGCTTGACCATCTGCTGGTCGACCTGCTGGTCCGTGACGCACGACTGTCCCTCGGTGCTCACCGACAGCGGCCCCGCACCGCACGTCATCGGCGGGTCGGCCAGGTTGTCGTTGCTGTCCGCGTGAGCCGTCCCTACCGCTCCCGCCGCCATCAGGCCGCAGCAGAGCGTCAGCACGACGCGCCCGCACCCGTTCGTCATGTGCGCCATCCCCATCGCTTTCACCGGTACGTCACAGCTGGTACGTGGTGACAACGGGCTAG
Organism: Streptomyces sp. NPDC090994; assembly: GCF_044768905.1. NCBI lineage: Bacteria > Bacillati > Actinomycetota > Actinomycetes > Kitasatosporales > Streptomycetaceae > Streptomyces > Streptomyces sp. NPDC090994. Next base: position 92,607 of record NZ_JBIVWS010000016.1, on the reverse strand, counting down.
GCCGGTCGGAGGACACTGCCCTGTGACAAGCGGTTTTCCCGGCGATCCGTTCGGGCGGTCCGAGCCCCGTCTCGCGGGACGCGCCGCTGACCGTCACATGGCCACGACAGCCGTCTTGCCGCCGTCCACCGTGAGGGTCGCGCCGTTGATGTAGGACGCCTTGGGCGAGACGAGGAAGCGGACAGCGTGCGCGACGTCCTCCGCGTCTCCGCCCCGTCCGGCCGGCAGCGAGGCGAGGTAGGTTCCGTACATGTCACGGACCCCCTCGTTCACCGGGGTGAGGATGAAGCCGGGGTCGACGGAGTTGACCCGCACCCCTCGGGGACCGTACTCCGCCGTCCACGACTTGGTCATCATGGACAGCGCCGCCTTCGACGCCTGGAAGGCGCACGTGCCGGCAGCCGCCATCGAGGTGCTCAGGCTCCCTACGTTGACGATGGCCCCCCGCCCGCGCTCGGCCATGGCCGGTGCGAAGGCGCCCGTCAGGAGGAACGGCGCTTTGGCGTGGAGGTTGAAGGCGGCGTCGAACATCTCCTCCGGAGTGGACTCGGTCGGCGCGAAGCCGCCGCCGCCGGCGTTGTGCACCAGGACGTCGAGCGGGCCGTCGACGGCGTCCCGTATCCGCGTGACCAGGCCGCGCACAGCCGCCGGATCGGCCAGGTCGGCGACGAGATCGAGCGCTCGGCCACCCGCCGCCTCGATGTCCCGGCGGGTCTCGGCGGCCCGGTCCCGGTCCCGGCCCGTGACCACGACCGCGTACCCGTCCTGGGCCAGGCCGACCGCCGTCGCACGTCCGATCCCGCTGGTCGAACCGGTCACCAGTGCCCACGACGGACCTGGTGCGGACGTCTCGGAGTGGCCGTTCTCGCTCATCGCGGGGTTCCCCTCACATGCTCCGGTGGAGATCACCGAACTGGCGCTCACCGTCGATCCTAATCCCCGCGACCACCCACTCGCCTTCCTCAACTCACTTGCGGCAAGGTGTATTTGAACCTACGCACCACCCCACCGCAGGCCCGTCTCAAGCGGGGTCGCGGAGTCGGTAGCGGATGCGGCACGGCGCGGCCAGGCCCCGGGGGGACAAGCCCGTCACGGGTGTCGGGGTGTCGAGCAGTTCCAGGTGGTAGCGGCGCAACAGGAGAGTGAGGAAGACCTTGGTCTCCAGGCGGGCATAGCCTTGGCCGAGGCAGCGGTGGATGCCTGAGCCGAACCCCAGCAGGTTCCGGGCGGCCCTGGGATCTTGCTCGTAGCGCTCGGGGCGGAACGCTTGCGGGTCGGGCCACTCCTCGGGCAGTCGGTGGGTGAGGTACGGCGAGGTGAGGACCATGGTGCCGCGGGGGATGCGGCACGGGCCGATGCGCAGGTGACGCATGGCTTTACGGGCGATCAGGATGGCCAGCGGGTGCAGCCGCTCGGATTCGTACATCAGGTGGTCGAGGCGGGTGAGGGCATGCATCGCCTCCATGGTGAGCGGCTGCCCGGCCGGCACGTGCTCGCGTTGTTCAGCCAGGAGGGCGGCCTGGTACTGGGGGTGGGTCAGCAGATCGGCGAGGCTCCACGCCAGTTGCCCGGCGGTGGTCTCCCGGGCGGCCCACACCAGGCCGAGGGCCTGGTGAACGATGGAACTGTCCGGTACGGCCGTCCCGTCGGCGTAGCGGCTCTGGCAGAGCGACTGGAGGAAGTCCGGTTCCGTCTTCGGACGCGCGCGCCGCTGGGCGAGACAGTCCAGGACGATGACGTGCAGGCGCCGGCGGGCCTTGCGGCTGCGCCGTGACCGCAGGGGGCGCAGCCAAGGGGGCAGGAGGAAGCTGACGTTGGCGGAGAAGTCCTCGAAGTCCTCCAGCGCGCCGACGAGGCGGTGGCCGAACTCCTCTCCGAAGAAGGTGTCGGCGATGATGCGCAGGTTCAGTTCGGCACACATGCGGACGAGTTCGACTTCACCGTCGTCACCCAGCCGCCGGATCAGGTCCTGGGTGTGTCTTTCCATCACGGGCAGGTAGCCGTGGAGGGCACCGGACCGGAAGACGGGCACGTACAACTCGCGCTGGCGCCGGTACTCCGGGGTGGGGGCCATGAAGTAGAAGTCGGACCCGAACATGGTCCGCAGGAACGGGTAGGAGGCGGCGATGGACAGCGTCTCCTCCGGCAGCGTCATGATGTCACCGCGGTGTTCGGGGTCCAGCAGGACGACCGCGGGTACGCCGGCGAGGTTCAGCCGGAACAGCCTCCCGTGTTCGGCGTACCCGCGCTCCAGAACGGCGGTGGCGTCACGCATGAAAGCGGGCATGTGCCCCAGCAGGGGAAGAGGTCCTGACACCAGGGGGGCGGTCGAGCCGGCGGTGGTGGCCGGTGCGGCGACGGCGAAGCCCGCTGCGGAGCGCTCGTCGGACGGTGTTGCTGCGCGCTGCTCGGTCGGGTCCACGACAGTACTCCACGTCGACGGCAGAGGGAGAGAGGGAGGAGGGAGGCAGGGAGGCAGGGAGGCAGGGAGAGGGTCCTGCTTCACGTACCCGTCGGCACGGTGATGGTCCGGACATGTGCCTGGGCGCCGGCTCCGTGCCCTACGGCCGTCAGATAGCGGCCCAGGGCGCTGAGCGGGAACAGCAGCCGGTACAGGTGGTAGTTGAGCGGCAGGTCTCCGGGGAAGCCGGTTCCCGTGTATTCGGGTTCGTCCCAGCAGCCGTCCTCGCGCTGGGTGCGGGCCAGCCAGCGCACGCCCGCGGCCACCTCCGCACGGTCGTGCTGTCCGGCGGCGAGCAGACCCAGCAGCGCCCAGGCGGTCTGGGAGGCCGTGGAGGGTCCGCGTCCGCGCCAGGCGGGGTCGGTGTAGGACTCCCACTTCTCCCCCCACCCGCCGTCGGGGTTCTGGTGGTTCACGAGCCACCGCACACCCCGGCGGACCGCCGGGTGACGGGGCGGCACGCCCGCGGCGACGAGGGCGGGCAGAACGGCGCCGGTGCCGTACACGTGGTTGACTCCCCAGCGGCCGTACCAGGAACCGTCGGGCTCCTGGTGGCGCAGCAGCCAGTCGACGCCGCGGCGGGTGGCCGCCTCGCCGGCCCGTCCGACATCGGCGAGCATCTCCACCACGTGCGCGGTCACATCCGCCGACGGCGGGTCGGTGACCTCGCCGAAGTCGCAGAACGGCAGCCGTGCGGGCCAGCGGCTGGTGTTGTCGGCGTCGTAGGCGCCCCAGCCGCCGCACTGCGACTGCATACCGAGGTTCCATGACACCGCCCGGCCGATCGCCGCCGCCACCCGGTCCGGCCGGGGGTGCTGGACGCGGCGCAGGGCGAGGACCACTTCGGCGGTGTCGTCGGTGTCGGGGTAGTTCCGGTTGTGGAAGCCGAACGCCCAGCCGCCAGGGGCCAGACGGGGTCGGCGTACCGACCAGTCGCCCCGCGCCGTGACCTCCTTGGCCAGCAGCCAGTCGGCGGCTTTGACCAGGGCCGGGTTGTCGGGCGCCAGGCCGGCGTCGGTCAGGGCGGTGACGGCCAGGCAGGTGTCCCACACCGGCGACTGACAGGACTCCACCCACCGCTTCCCGTCGGGGGTGCGCACGGTGAACGCCTCCGACGCTTCCAGGGCCGACCGCAGGACGGGGTGGTTCAGGCTGAAGCCGCACAGCCGCAGCGCGATGATCGAGTAGACCAGCGGTGGCTGGATGCCGTTGAAGCAGCCGTCGGCCTCCTGTCGCCGGATGATCCAGGTGATGGCGGCGCGGATGGCGGCGCGGCGCAGTGCGGGCGGGGCGACGGCGTGCCACCGGTGCAGTGCGCCGTCCAGGCGCTGGAAGACGCCCTCCCAGGTGGTCAGGGGTGCCCGGGGGCGGGGCGGGTTGGGGCGCGCGGGGTCGGTGTGCAGTTCGCCGATGGTGAACGGGGCCGGGGCGGTGGGCCGGTGGGCGCAGACGATCGTCAGCGGGACGATGGCTTGGCGGGCCCAGCAACTGAAGGAGTACAGGTTGAGCGGTGCCCAGGCGGGCAGGAAGATCACTTCCGGGGGGAGGTCGGGCAGGTCTTCCCAGCGCCACCATCCGAACAGTGCCAGCCAGATGCGGGTGAACACCCGGGCGCGGGCCACGCCTCCGTGCTCGCGCACCCAGGCGGAGGCGGCGGCCATGTGCGGTGCGTGCGGGTCGTCACCGGCCAGCCGCAGGGCGATGTAGCCCTCGATCGTGGTGGACAGGTCGGCCGGCCCGTCGGGGTGGGTGGCCCAGGTGCCGTCCGGTCGCTGCTTGGCGCGGATCCACGCGGCGGTCGCCCGGGTCTGCTCCGGGGTGCGGATGCCGAGGAACTCACGGAGCAGCAGGTCCTCGGCGTCCATCGTGACGTTGGTCTCGAAGTCGCCCTTCCACCATCCCTCGGGGCTCTGCGAGGACAGCAGGCGGTCGGCGGCGAGGGTCACCGCGCGGGCCGCCGACCGGGCGGTGTCCCGTTCGTCCGGATCCTCGCCGGCGAGACCGGCGGCCGGAGGCTCGCCCGGAGCCGGCCTCGTCCCTGCCGGGGAGAGGGCCGGTTCGGCCTGGTGGTGCTGCGGTGACATGGCACACCTCGGAGGTCGTCATCAACGGGCGGCGCGCCGCCGCCGGCGGAGATCCCGCAGGGGGGTGGGTCTTCGGAAAGGCAGACCACACATCTGCGATTGAACGCTCATGGTGACGGTCCCGCCACGCAGGAGCGCCGGTGAGGGGAGGGCCGGCCGCGCCGCGGGGAGTCACGGCCCCCGGAACCGGTGGCCTGCCCGGTCCGGCGGCTGGGCGGATGGCGTGAGATCGCGGCCTCAGGGGGCGTACCTCGCCTGGACGCCCAGGCACCACCGGCGAGGAGCCGTCCGCACGACCGTCGCGCACTGTAGGAGACATGGCCCAGGGCAACAGCCACCTCCCGCGAGCGGTACCGCTCGACCGACTGTTCCACCGTCTGTCATCCGGTCCTGACACACGGCCCCGCATCGGCTTCGTGCTCCACTTCGAAGGCGAGCCGCCCGCCCCCGGTGACCTGGCCGCGCACCTCGCCGCGCGGCTGCCCCTGCTGCCCGCTCTGGCCTGTCACCTGCCGCCGGGCGGCGCAGTGTGGCGGACCACCCGCGTCGACGTGGCGGAGCATCTCACCGAGATCGTGCTGCCTCCGGGGACCGCCGCTCTGAACGAGGCCCTGCAACGCCTGGTGCGGGCCCCGCTGCCGGTGTCCGCCCCGCCGTGGCGACTGTGGCTGCTCCACGGTCATGCCGCCGGGCAGTACGTCGTCCTGTACCGGGTGCACCACGCTCTGCAGGACGGGAGCGGTGTGCTGCACACGCTGGAAACCCTGTTCGCCGAGGACGCGGAGGTCAGGTCCCGCACCTGCTTCGCGGGCCTCGGTGAACCCGTGCGCGCCACGCTGGGCGACCGCGGTCGCACGGCGGCCGCCACGGCCGCGATGCTGCGCAAGGAGCGGTTCTGGGGCCGTGACCGGGACCGTTTCTCGGACGAGCGGGTCTTCCGCTGGGCCGAGGTGCCGTCCGCATGGCTGACGGAGGCGGCCCGGTCGCACGGTGTCGCACGCAACGACGTCTATCTGGCCGCCCTGGCCCACGCCGTGACACGGTGGGCCGCCGATCAGGGCACCGAGACGGGCTCCGGCATCCGCGTGGACGTCCCCGTCAGCATCCGGCGTGCCGGGGAGGTGGGCATGCCCGGCAACCGCACCACGGTTGTGCCGCTCAGGATCGCCACCGCCGGCCTCACCCCCGTCCAGTGCCTGCGGCACACCGCCCGGGTCACCGCGCCGCTGAGGTCACCGGTCGTCCGCGAGGCACTGCGCCGCAACGACGCGATGCTGCCGGCCTGGCTGGTCACGGCGCTGTACCGGGTCGTCCGGGACCCGACCCGGGCCGGCGTGAGCGCCAGCCACATGGCCCTGCGCGGCGGTCTGGCCTTCCACGGCGCGCCCGTCACCCGGGCCCTGCCGCTGACGTGCGCGCTGGACGGCACCCCGCTGTCCGTCTCCCTGCTGACCTGCCGTGACGTCGCGGCGGCGTGCTTCGTGACGGACGCGGCGGTACCCGGGCTCGATCGGCTCCACCTTCGCTGGCGAGCCTCCGTGCGGAGTCTGGCCTCCGGGTGAGGAGCGACGCCGCACGGCTGGGGCGCGGCGTCAGGTACCCGCCGCGGGGACGCGTCCCCGGGCGGTGACGCGACGCATCACCACGTCACCGGCAGGGAGCGCAAGCCGTACACGGCGTGCCGATTGCCGAAGTCCGGCGCGGCTGTGGCGCGCAGGCCGGGGAAGCGCTCCAGCAGAGCGGGGACCGCCACGCGCAGTTCCATCCTGGCCAACGGAGCGCCCAGGCAGTAGTGGACGCCGTGCCCGAAGGCCAGGTGGCCGGGAGCGCCGCGGGTGATGTCGAGCCGGTCCGGGTCCGCCAGCAGCTGCGGATCCCGGTTGGCGGCGGGCAGCGAGCAGATCACCAGCCGGCCCGGGCCGATGCGGCGGCCGCCGATCTCCACCTCCGCCGTGGTGACCTTGGCACTGCCGGAGTTCACGATGCTCAGCCAGCGGAGCAGCTCCTCGACGGCGGCGTCGATCAGGTGGGGCCGCGCGCGCAGCAGCTCCAGCTGATCGGGGTGGTGCAGCAGGGCGCACACTGCCATCCCCAGCATGTGGGCGGTGGTTTCGTGGCCGGCCAGCACCACCAGGTCGATCATGCCCACCAGTTCCTCGGTGGTCACCTCCTGACGGTGTCGCTGTACCAGCGTGCTCAGCAGGCCCGTCCCCGGGTCGGTCCGCGCCCGGGCCACCAGAGCCGCCAGGTACCGGCGCCACCGCGCCTGCGTCTGGACCCACTGGTCGCCGGCGGCCGGCTCGGCCAGCATCAGGCCGGCGCGCCGTGCCAGCTCCTCGCGGTCCGCGTGGGGTACGCCCAGCAGTTCGTAGAGCACCAGCGACGGCAGCGGCAGGGCCAGCTCCGCCATCAGGTCTGCGGGCGGCCCCGACCGCTCCAGCGCGTCCAGCCGCTCCCCCACGATCTGCCGGACGGCCGGCAGCATCGCCCGCATCCGGCCCGCCGAGAAGGCCGGGGCGAGCATCCGTCGCAAGCGGGTGTGCTCGGGCGGGTCGCAGGCCAGCAGGTTGCCCGCGCGCGCCGCGGCCGCCTCCTCGGTCCGGGGCGCTGCCCCGGCCGGGCGCAGCAGACCGTCGTGGGCGTTGCTGAACCGCGCCGGGTCGTCGAGCACCTGCCGTACGTCGCGCAGCCGCGTCACCAGCCACGCCTCGAATCCCATCGGCATCGGGACCGTGCGGACCCCGTCCTCGTCCCTCGCCCTCAGCAGGCCGGGTCCGGGGCCGAACTCCGATCGCTCCAGGAACAGCGGTACGTTTTCACTCGCCTCGGACACGCATCCTCCAGGACAAGCCTCGCGGCGCGGACGGGTCGCCTTGTCGCTCACGCACGGCGTTCGGTTCACCCACCCGCGAACCGGCGTCAGCGAGACCCGCACCCATGCCCCGTCAACGACCGCCCTGACGAGCGGTCACTGTGGCGCACGCCCGTCGGCAGGACGGTGGGCGGGCGGCTGCGCGGCCGGCGCGTCGGGCCCGTAGGGCGGTGGCGGGAAGTGGGCGGCGCCGCCGTACGGTGTTGCGGCCGTCGGTGCCGGGTACGGCCCGGCGGCGTACCCGACGGGCGCCGGGTACCGCGGCACGCCGTAGGCCGGCACCGGGTGAGCGAGGGTCGCGGGCAGGGGGGTCGCGAGGCGCTGCGGCGGGTTGCGGCGGGCGAGCCACAGCACCGCGGCGGCGTACAGCAGGATGGTCGCGGTGTCGACGGCGGCCATCTGCCAGGGCAGGTCGGCGGCGGTCTCCTCGGACGTCAGACCGTCGACGACGGCGGCGCCGAGGCCGAAGCCGGTCAGGTTGTTGAGGACGTGCAGGGCGACCGCGGCCTCCAGGCCTCCGGTGCGCACGGTCAGCCAGCCCGCGACCAGGCCGAACACCAGCAGGTCGGCGAAGCCCCACGGGGTGCCCCAGCCGTGTGCGGCGGCGAACAGCGCCGCCTGCGGCAGCACCGCGCACCACGGCGAGCGCAGGAAGCCGCCGACCGCCTGCATCAGCCAGCCCCGGAACACGTACTCCTCGGCCGCCGCCTGCAACGGCACGAACACCGCCAGCACCGCCAGCGAGACGAGGAACGTCGGCAGCCCCACCCACTCGTTCGCCGCGGCGGACTCCTCTTCGCCGGCGGGGAGGAGGAACGACGCCGCGAGCAGCACCATGCAGGCGGGCATCGCGAGCGCCAGGCAGCGCGTCAGCCAGCCCCAGCGCAGCCGTCCGGCCACCGACGAGACGCTGCCGGCCGGTCTGCGGTCGGCCCAGCGCGCGGCCAGCAGGGCCATGGGCAGCATGAGGGCGATGAACGAGAGGTCCAGCACGGTGTTGGGCAGCGGGCCGAAGTCCACCGAACCGTCGGGCCGTTCCGGCCGGCCGGACGCCTCGCCGACGCCGTAGGCCACGGTGTCGACGACGACGATCAGCAGCAGCCAGCCGCCGGTCATCAGCAGCAGCCCCAGCAGTGGTCGCCACCATCGGTGACGGCCGGTGAGGCGGGCCAGCCGGTGGTACGGGAGGGAGGGCGGGGAAGCGGGTTCTGTCATGTACAACAGCTTGCCGTCACCGTCCGCGCGGGACGTCAGCCACCGGCAGGAAAGGCGTCTCCATCTCTGGTTGGAGCCGTCCCGGTCCGGAGCTGTCCCGGTCCGGAGCCGTCCCGGGTCCGGTCGTGAGCCGTTTCCGGTCACGGAGGCCTCCGGTCGCCCGGCGGCCCTTCACGCCACGGTGGCCGGGTCGTCGGTCGTCCCGCGCGGACGGATCAGGCCCGTCTCGTAGGCGAGGATCGTCGCCTGCACCCGGTCGCGCAGCCGGAGTTTGGTGAGCAGGGCGTTGACGTGGGACTTGACCGTTCCGGTGGTCACCCCGAGCCGGTCGCCGATCTCGGCGTTGGTCAGCCCGGAGGCGATCAGCAGCAGCACCTCCCGCTCCCGGGGCGTCAGACCGGCCAGCCGCCCCGAGATCTCGGGCGGCACGGGCGCCCCGCGCGCGAACTGCCCGATGAGCCGGCGGGTGACGGCCGGGGCGAGGATGCCCTCCCCGGCGGCGACCACCCGGATCGCGGCGAGGACGTCCTCGGGCAGGGCGTCCTTCAGCATGAACCCCGACGAACCGGCGCGCAGTGCTTCGTAGACGTACACGTCGAGGTCGAAGGTGGTGAGGACGAGGACCTTCGGGCGCGTCTCCAGCGCGGTGATCAGGCGGGTCGCGGTGAGGCCGTCCATGCCGGGCATCCGGATGTCCATCAGGACCACGTCGGGGGCGGTCTGCTGGGCGAGGGACACCGCCGCCGCTCCGTCACCGGCCTCGCCGACGACGGTCAGGTCGGGTTCGGCGTCGACGACGGCGGCGAACCCGGCGCGCACCACGGCCTGGTCGTCGACGACCATCACGCGTACGGCGATGACGCAACCTCCTGGGCGACGGCCCGGTCCGGTACGTCTCCGGCGGGCAGGGACACGCGCAGCGTACCCGCCCGGTCTACGGTCATCCTCCCCTCCCCCGCCTCCACCTGGACGCGCAGCCGCTCGGCCACCGGTCCCGCGGCGGCCAGCGGCACCCCGGTGACCGTGAGGTGCGCCTGTCCCCGGCGCCGGCGCAGTGTCACCCGGGCCGGGCCCCGGTCGCCCGCGCCGAGCGCCGCCTCCACCACCCGGTACACGGTCAGGGACACCGGCACCGGCAGCCCCTCGGCGGCCCGGGGCAGTCCGTGCTGCGTCACCTTCCGCCCGGCGGTGCGCCACGCGCGGCACAGGTCCACGAGGTCGGCGGCGACCGGCTGCGGGGCGTGCCGTGTCTCCCTCTCGGTGCCGGCGCGCAGGCCGCGCAGCAGTTCCCGCATCGCGGCGAGCGCCGCCCTGGTCTCGGTGGCGACCCCGTCGAGTTCCCCTTCGTCCGCCCGCGCCACCATCCGCGTGGTGTGCTCCAGTACGGTCGCGTGCAACTCGGCGGCTATCCTGCGGCGTTCGGCGGCGGCTTCGAGGGCGGTCTGCCGGACGGCGTCGGCGAGCGCCCCGCTCTCGCGCGTCACCATCCGCAGCCGGCGCCCGCGCACGCCCAGGCCGGTCCCCCACAGGGTGAGCAGCAGGGAGCCTGTGGCACACAGCAGCAGGAACGCCGTCCAGCCGATCACCACCGGCTCCGCACACGACCCCATCAGCACCCCGTCGGCCGCGGCCGTCACCATGATCGCGGCCACCAGGTTCACGGTGGCGGCCAGGACCGCGCCGAGGGCGCGCACGGTCCGGCGGCCGTAGGCGGCGACCGCGTACACCGCAGTCGCCTCGGCCACCACGGCGCCCGGCAGCAGACTCGCCCAGTCCGCCGGGACCAGGCCGACGGCGCAGGCGGCGGGTACCAGCCAGAGGGTCGCGGCCACCCCGCCCAGCGCGGCCCAGGGCGTGTGGCGGCGCCACAGCAGGGGCAGCGCGTGCGCCACCAGCACCACGGCCAGCGCGAGCATGCCGGCCGGGTCGCCGGGCAGCGCCCCGTCCGCGATGGCGGAGAGCAGCACGAACAGCGGGACCACCACGGCGGTGAACATCAGGCAGGCGTCGGTCAGGCGCTGTTCGCGCCGCGGCGCGCGCCACCGGCCGGGCCGGTCGGGCCGTACCGGTCCGGTGCTGTCCGGCAGGGTGGCGGTCACCCGCCAGCCGCCGTCCGCCACCGGCGCCGCCGTGAGGTCGCCGCCGACGGCGACCGCCCGCTCCCGCATGCCGGTGACGCCGTTGCCCGAGCCGAGCCCGGCGGTGGCCCGCAGGCGGTCCCGCGCGGCGCGCGGCGGGCCGTTGTCCACCGTCAGGGCGAGGGTGTCGCCGGTACGCCGGATCCGGACCCGCACGGGTGCGCCGGGGGCGTGCCGCAGCGCGTTGGTGAGGGCTTCGCGGACGATGGCGAGGGCGGCTTCGGCCGCCGGGCCGGCGAGGTCGTCGGGCAGGTCGGCGTCGACGGGGCGGCCGAGGCGGCTGAACGCGGCGACCAGTTCCCTCAGCCGTCCGCTCACCGGCCGTGGGTCGGCCGCCCGCGTGTCGCGCATGACGGTGGCCAGGCGGTGCAGGGCGGTGAGCGTCTCCCGGCCGGTGCGCGCGGCGAACGCCAGGGCCTCGGCGACGAGTTCGGGCCGCTTGGCGCCGAGCCTGCGGGCCGCGTCGACCGTGACCACCACCGAGGTGAGGTGGTGGGCGCTGACGTCGTGCAGTTCCCTGGCGAGCCGGTGGCGTTCGGTGTCGGCGGCCTGCCGCCGCTCCTCCTCGGCCCGGGCCAGCCGTCCGGCCGCCGCCCACCGGCCGCCCAGCCACTGCCGCCGCGCCTCGCCCAGACCTGCGCACGCCACGAACAGGGAGGCGGTGACCCCCAGGTCGGTCAGCAACGCCGGCACGGAACCGCCGCGCAGGGCGCCCGGCAGCCACCCGCACACGACGGCGGCGGCGGTGGCGAGCACGGTGACCCGGCCGCCGCGGCGCACCGCCACGGAGTACACCGCGGCGAACGCGCAGAGGTCACCGAAGTGTTCGGGGGCGGCCGTCGCGCCGATCACCAGGCCGGCCAGCGTCCCGGCCAGCGCCTGCAGCGGGGCGCGGCGGCGCCGTCCCAGCGCGACGAGTTGCAGTACGAGGGCGACCGCCATGCCTGCGGGGAGCAGCACGCCGTGCGGCGCGCCACCCGGCAGCAGCAGGAGGGCCAGGATCGCCGCGTTGGGGAGCGAGAGGGCGGCCGGGAGGAGCCAGGTGCGCAGGGGTTCCATGTCGGGTGCGAGCGTAAGGGACGTGCCCGGCGTGCCCGGCACCGGCGGCTGTTCGCGGTGCGTGGCGTACGGACGGTGCCGGTTCACCATGCTGTTCGCCACCCCGGGCAGGTCAGGACGGGGAGTTCGGCGCGTCGGCCGGGCGGGTTCCGGCCCGGTCGCCGCTGCCCTGTCCGCCCTCGGCGCCCGGCTTGCGCAGCCGGTGGTGGACCGGGGCGAGCACGATGGCCACGAGCAGGCCGCACGCCGCCTGGAAGGTCCAGCGGAGCCAGCCGTCGGGGACGCCCTCCGCGCGGTCCAACGGGATGCGGAGGGGGTGGACCACCACGGCGCCGATCAGCAGCAGCCACCAGGGGCCGGACCAGCGGCCCCGGGCGAACGCGGCGGCGCCGAGGGCGAGCACGATGACCACGGCCATCACGACGGTGAGGTTGACAGACATCGGGACCACTTTCCTGCCCTGTCAGGCTGTTGCGGAGCGGGACGCGAAGGGGACCGGGGCGAGCGGCGGGCCGGGACCTGGTCGGCCACGGCGGCCGCGTGCGGCGCGGACCGGCAGGTCGCGTGGGAGCGGAACCGGCCCGTGCCCCGTCGCGGTCATGACCTCAGCATTCCGCCCGGCGACAGCCGGTTCGTCGGCCTGCGGGAGGAAGCGGGCCTCTGTCCCGGGGTGGAGAAGGGCGCCCACGTCCGGGCCGGACGCCGGTGCCGTCGGGCCGGTCGCCCCGGTGGTGTCCAGTGCGCTGCCAGGCACATCGCGGCGCGCTCACCAGGAACCGGGCCAGGACCGACCGGCATGGCGTGACTGGCGAAGCAGCCGCTGCACGGACCTCCGTGCACCTCGCCGGCGTTCCGTCCGGCTCGGGCGCGCGGCCCCGACGCGGTTGCCACGCTGTACGCCACGCGGGAGGTTGTCGATAGGTGTCCACGATGCCGGTGGGCGGGCTGATTCCCCGCGCCACCGACGACGCGGCGGACCTCGTCGTCCGCAACGCCGAGATCCACACCGGTGATCCCCGCCTCCCGCAGGCCGAGTGGATCGCCGTGCGCGACGGCGTCATCACTGTCGTCGGCGGTGACAAGGACGTGGCCGACCAGGTCGGCCCCGCCGCCCGGGTGGTCGACGCGCTCGGCCGCAGGATGATCCCCGGCCTCGACGACGCCCGCCTGCGCGTGATCCGCACGGCCTCGACTACGTACGCGAACTGCGCTGGAACGGCGTGCGCACCCTGAGGCAGGGCCTGGCCATGCTGCGCGAGCAGGCGGCGCGCACGCCCGAGGGGCAGTGGGTGCGGGTGGTCGGCGGCTGGTCGGCCGAGCAGTCCGCCGAACGCCGACTGCCCACCGTCGCCGAACTGAACGCCGCCGCACCACGCACCCCGGTCTTCGTCCTGCGCCTGTACCGGTCCGCGATCCTCAACCGGGCGGCCCTGCGGGCCGTGGGCTACGACCTCCCCCGGCGGGCAGATCGTGCGGGACGGAGCGGCGAACCCACGGGCATGCTCCTGGCCGCCCCGAGCGCCCTGATCCTGTACTCGGCCCTGGCCAAGGCGCCGGTGCTGGACAAGTGGTCCGGCCCGAGGACGGCGACGAGTGGCTCCGCCTCGACGGCGTCGGCGAGAGCCTCACCTGGGCGGCGGCCGGCTTCCAGAACTTCGCCCAGCAGCGCCCCGAACACGCCCCGGACCACGAGGTGGAGTTCGAGAGGGCCGTACGCCTGTTCATGGAGAACGGCTGGGGCTTCCGCCTGCACGCCACTGTGTCCGGCTCGGTGGCCGGGGCCGACCAGGACAGCGGCGTGCCGCACGTCGAGAGCACGGCGCGTGTCCGGACCGTACGTACACCGACCACCTGCCTCGTTCCCTCCTTCCACGGGAATGCGTCACGGAATAACCCTGATCATTTTATTTTCACACTTATTTCGCGGGTGGTTACCCATCAGCGCAAGGGGAATTACCTGACGAGTGGGCACGCCCACAGAGGGGGAGGTCATCCTGTTGAAGGCACGTGTCCGTCGCGCCGTGCGCCATTCCGCTTCTGCGGCGTCCCTGTCGACGACGGCCGTCGTGATTGCACCAGTGCGCCTTGCCCGGCTCGGTTGCGATCCGGTCATCCCTCATGCTCGCGCAACGGCCATCGCCGGCTTCGCAATACCGTTGCCGCCCGTACTGAACAAGAACGACAGCGGCGACTCCATATGAACCATCGCTCATGGATTTCTTGCGGGCCGAATCCCCGATGACGCCGACCATGTGCCGGGACGCGCGGTGATCCACCGAAAAGGCATCACCCACTGCCCCGCGCCTCCTCGTTCGCACTGACATCGGCCAGGCCATCCACCGCGGCCCGAGTCCTGCCGCGACCGCTCGAACCCACAGCCGTCGTCGCCCGCCACGCGCAGGTCCAGCGTGTGGCCCGGCACGCCCCTCGTCGGCAACGGCTCTGTCCCCATCGCTCCACGCCGTTTCAAGGAAGGTCCATGTCGGAGTTACAGCGCGCTGCCACGCGAGAGAAGATCGCGATCATCGGAATGGGCTGCCGGCTGCCCGGCGGAGCATCTGACTACCGGACCTTCTGGGAGAACCTCTCCCAGGGGAAGGACTGCATCGTTCCGACGCCGTCCGACCGGTACGACGTCAGAACGCTCGCCAGCCAGGACCAGACGAAGCCCGGAAGACTGGTCGGCGGGCGCGGCGGATACATCGAGGGCTTCGACGAGTTCGATCCGGCCTTCTTCGGCATCAGCCCGCGTGAGGCCGCCCATATGGACCCGCAGCAGCGCAAGCTGCTGGAGGTGGCCTGGGAAGCACTGGAGGACGGCGGGCAGAAACCCGCGGAACTCGCGGGTCAGGACGTCGGTGTCTTCGTGGGCGCCTTCACTCTCGACTACAAGATCCTCCAGTTCGCCGACCTCGGTTTCGAGACGCTCACGGCCCACACCGCGACCGGCACGATGATGACGATGGTGTCGAACCGCATCTCGTACTGCTTCGACTTCCGCGGCCCCAGCCTCTCCCTCGACACCGCGTGCAGTTCGTCCCTGGTGGCCGTACACCTGGCGTGCCAGAGCCTGAGCCGCGGCGAGAGCACGCTGGCGCTGGCCGGCGGTGCACTCCTGCACAGTGCCCCGCAGTACACCATCGCCGAGACCAAGGGCGGCTTCCTCTCGCCCGACGGCCGGTCCCGCACCTTCGACGCCTCGGCCAACGGCTACGTCCGCGCGGAAGGCGTCGGCGTGATCGCCCTCAAGCGCCTGGACGACGCGCTGCGCGACGGCGACCCCGTGCACGCGGTGATCATCGGCAGCGGCGTCAACCAGGACGGGCGTACCGACGGCATCACCGTCCCCAACGCCGACGCCCAGGTCGCGCTCATCGAGCGGGTCTGCGCCGAGGCGGGCATCACCCCCGGCTCCCTCCAGTACGTCGAGGCCCACGGCACGTCCACCCCGGTCGGCGACCCCATCGAGGCGGGGGCGCTGGGCCGCGCGCTGTCGATCGGGCGCGCACCCGGCGCCCGATGCCACGTGGGCTCGGTCAAGGCCAACATCGGGCACTGCGAGGCGGCCGCGGGCATCGCCGGGCTCATCAAGACGGTGCTGTGTCTCAAGCACCGCACCATCCCGCCCCACATCAACCTCGACGAGATCAACCCGGCGATCGACCTGGCGTCACTGCCGTACGAGATCCCCACCCGTACGGTTCCCTGGCCCGACCACGAGGGACCGGCGCGTGCGGGGGTCAACTCCTTCGGGTTCGGCGGTACCAACGCGCACGTCCTGCTCGAAGCCGCCCCGGCGGACGGGACGGCCGGTGTGCCGGGGCAGCGCCGCGCGCGTTCCGGGCCTGCCGTTCTGCCCCTGACCGCACGCGACCCCGCCCTCCTCACCGAGGTCGCCGAAAACATCCGGCGGGAACTCTCCGGCGCCCACGGCCCGGCGCCCTCCCTGTCCGACGTCGCCTACACCCTGGCCCGCCGCCGTCAGCACCTCGACGCGCGGCTGTCGGTGGTCTACGACTCGCCCGCCTCGCTGAAGGAGGCCCTCGACGCGCACCTGCGCGGTGAGGCCCACCCCCGCGTGCTGCTGGACCAGCGGCGTCCCGCGAAGGACCGGCGGCTGGTCTGGGTCTTCACCGGCATGGGGCCGCAGTGGTGGGGCATGGGACGGCAGCTCTTCGAGGCCGAGCCGGTCTTCCGGGAGGCGGTCGAGGCATGCGACCGCGCGCTTCGCGAGTTCGCCGACTGGTCGCTGGTGGAGGAGCTGACCGCCGGCGAGGCCGACTCCCGGATGAGCGAGACCTGGCTGGCCCAGCCGGCCAACTTCGCGGTGCAGATGGGGCTGGCGGCCCTGTGGCGCGCTCACGGTGTGCGTCCGGACGCCGTCGTCGGGCACAGCACCGGTGAGATCGCGGCCTTCTACGAGGCCGGTGTCTACAGCCTGCGGGACGCCGCCGCGATCGCGGTCCACCGCAGCCGGCTCCAGCAGAAGCTGGTGGGCACCGGCACCATGCTGGCGGTGGGCCTGCCGGAGGCGGAAGCCCTGCGCCGGCTACGGCCCCACGGTGGCCGTGTGTCGGTGGCCGCCGTCAACAGTCCGACGGCACTCACCCTGGCCGGGGACGAGCAGGACCTCACCGAGATCGCCGACGGTCTGAGGGACGAGGGGGTCTTCGCCAAGTTCCTCGCCGTCCGGGTGCCGTACCACTGCGCGCGCATGGACGCCATCAAGGACGACCTGCTCTCCGCGCTCGCCGGTCTCCGGCCGCGGCCGGCCCGCGTCCCCCTCTGCCTGACCGCGGGCGGGGAGTGGGCGGGCCGGTACGCCGAGGGCCCTGAGCTGGACGCCGCGTACTGGTGGCGCAACGTCCGCGACACCGTCCGCTTCACCGACGCCGTCGACCGGCTCGCCGACGACGGCCACGGCGTCTTCCTGGAGATCGGGCCCCACCCGGTCCTCGGTCACTCGATCGGCGAATGCCTCGCCGCCCGGGGAGGCGAGGCGCGGACCGTGCCGTCGATCCGCCGCCAGGAGGACGAGCGGGAGCGGTTCGCCCTCTCCCTCGCCACCCTGCACAACCTCGGCTTCGACATCGACTGGGCCGCCGTCCACCCGACCGGACGGCCGGTTCCCCTGCCCCGCTACCCGTGGAAGCGCGACCGGTACTGGACCGAGCCCGCGCCGGTCGAGCGGGTCCGGCTCGGCCGGCTGGACCACCCGCTGCTGGGCCGCCGTCTCGACACGGCCGAACCGACCTGGGAAGCGAGGCTGGACGTCGAGTCCCTGCCGTATCTGAGGGACCACCTGATCCAGGGCAGCGCGGTGTTCCCTGCCGCCGGTTACGTGGAGATGGCGACACAGGCCGTCCGGGCGACGACCGGCGGCGGCGCCGCCCTCGTCGACATCGAGCTGCGCAAGGCGCTGTTCCTGCCGACCGGGCCCGAGAGCACCACCGGCCCGACGGCACCGGTGCAGCTCTCCTTCCGCGGCGAGGACGCCGAGTTCACCATCGCCACCGCCTCCCCGAGCGGTACCGGTGAGCGGACCGTGCACGCCCGCGGTGCCGTACGCTCCGCCCAGCGCGGACACCACCGGCGTCTGCCCCGGCTGGACGTCGACACGGTCCGTCGCGGCAGCACACGCCACCTGACCGGCGCCGCCTGTTACGAGGCGCTGGCCGCTCTCGGCTACCACTACGGGCCCGCGTTCCAGGGCATCGAGGACGTGTGGATCGGTCCGGGAGAGGCGCTCGCCCGCATCCGGCCGCCCGCGCCGATCGGTGACGACGCCACCCGCCACCATATGCACCCGGTCCTGCTCGACTCCTGCTTCCAGACGCTGCTGACACCCCAGCTCCTCGCGAGCGAGGGCTCCGGAGCCGCTTCGGGCACCGGGGTCCGGCTGCCGCTCTCCATCGGCGAGGTGGACCTCGACGCCGTCGGGGACCAGCCGCTGTGGGCCCACGCCGTCCTCACCCGCGACGCGGACGGTGAGCTGGTCGGCGACATCGCGGTGCACGCCGACGACGGCCGTCCGCTCGGCCGGGTCACCGGGTTCCGCGCCGCCGACGTCGAGGCGGCCTCCACCACCGTGGGCCTGGGCACCATCGACTCCTGGCTGACCGACATCACCTGGACCGAGGCCCCACCCGTCACCGGCCCGCACGCCACCGACCCGCTCACCGGTCCCCCGCGGGACTGGCTGGTCCTCGCCGACGGGCAGGGCGTCGCCGACGAACTGGCGGCCCGGGTCACCGCCCGCGGTGGCCGCTGCCACCTGGTGCGGCCCGGCCCGGCCTACCGCATGGCCGCGGACCGGCGGGAGTCGGTGATCAGGCCCGGTTCCACCGCCGACCTGGAGCGGCTCCTCACCGAGCTGCGCGCGGACGGTTCGGCGCCGTACGACCATGTCGCGCACCTGTGGAGCCTGGACCTCCCGCCGATGGACACGGCCGGCACGGCGGCCGACATCCGGGAACACGCCGACCTGGCCGGCTACTCGCTGGTCGCGCTGGCCCGCGCGCTCCCGGCCCACCAGCCCGGCAGCAGACTGCACATCGTCACCCGCGGCGGCCAGGCCGTCGTCCCCGGCGACCCGGCCGAGCCGCTGTCCGCGCCGGCCTGGGGCATCGGCCGCGTCCTGGGCCAGCAGGAACTCCCCGACCACCGCGGCACGCTCATCGACCTCGACCCCGCCACCGGCGAGGACGGCTCCTCACCTGCCGCGGACGCCGAGTCCCTGTTGCGGGAGGTGACCGCGGCCGACGGCGAGCACGAGGTCGCGCTGCGCGCCGGCCGCCGCCTCACGAGCCGTCTCGCCCCGGTCACCGGCCTGCCCCGCCCGCTGCCGCTGCGGCTCCGCGCCGACGGCGCGTACCTGGTGACCGGTGCGTTCGGCGCCCTCGGCAGGATCCTGTGCCGTCGGCTCGTCGCCCGCGGCGCCCGCCGTCTGATCCTCGTCGGCCGTACCGCGCTGCCCGACCGGGACCACTGGCACACCGTCGCCCCGGACTCCCCCGCCGGCGACCGTATCCGCTTCCTCAAGGAACTGGAGGCCCTCGGCGCCCAGCCGGTGCTCGCCCCGCTCGACATCGGTGACGAGACCGCCCTGACCGCGTGGCTCGCCGGCTACCGGCGACGCCAGTCGCCGCCGATCCGCGGTGTGTTCCACCTCGCGGGCCAGGTCCGCGACACCCTGCTGCCGGAGATGGACCGGACGGCTTTCGAGGCCGTGTACACCCCTAAGGTCCTCGGCGCGTACCTCCTCCACCGTCATCTCGCCGACGAGCCGCTCGACCACTTCGTCCTCTTCTCGTCGATCGCCTCCCTGCTGACCACCGCGGGCCAGACCAACTACGCCGCGGGCAACGCCTTCCTCGACGCGCTCGCCCACCACCGCCGTGCCCGCGGCCTGCCCGCCCTCAGCATCGACTGGGGCCCCTGGGCCACGGGCATGATCGAGGAACTGGGGCTGGTCGAGCACTACCGCACCCGCCGGGGCATGAGCTCGCTCTCCCCCGAGGCGGGCATGGCCGTTCTCGAACGCGTCATCGGCCAGGACCGGTCCCAGCTGCTCGTCGCCACCGTCGTGGACTGGCCGGTCTTCCTCGCCTGGTACCCGCAGCCGCCGCCGCTGGTCGCCGACCTGGCCGCGGCGGCCGACGGGGCCGACGCACCGGCGACCGGGGACGGCGCCCTCGAAACCTTCCGTGCCGTCTTCGCCGCCACGGACCCGGCCGCCCGGGAGGCCCTCCTCACCGACCGCTTCACCCAGGTCGTCGCCGGTGTGCTGCGGATGCGGCCCGATCAGGTCGACCCCGGCACCGGGCTGGGCGCGCTCGGCCTGGACTCCCTGCTGGCGATGGAGCTGCGCTCGCGGATCCAGGCCGACCTGGGTGTCACCCTCCCGGTCGTCGCGCTGCTCGGCAACACCCCCGTCGGTGACCTGATCGGCCGCGTCCACGAGGAACTCACGGACCAGGTCGCGGCGGGCACGGACGACACCGAGGCCACCGCCGCCGTCGAGCTGTTCCACGACGAGCGCCTGCACCCCCTGACCCAGAACCAGAAGGCGCTGTGGTTCCTCAGGCAGCTCAACCCCGACGCCTTCGCCTACAACATCGGCGGCGCCGTCGAGATCCGCGCGGAACTCGACCCCGAGATGGTGTTCGCGGCGTTCCGCGTCCTGATCGAACGCCACCCCGCCCTCCGGGCCAACTTCACCCACGACCAAGGCCGGCCGGTGCAGAAGACCGCTCCCGCCGAGGACGCCGCCTCCCGGGCGGACGTCGCGCTCTTCGACGTCCAGGAGTGGTCGTGGGACGACATCCACGCGCTGATCGTCAGTGAGTACCGCAAGCCGTACGACCTCGCCCACGACCCGCTGGTGCGGCTGCGCCTGTTCCGGCGCGGCCCGGACCGCTGGGTGCTGATGAAGGCCGTCCACCACATCATCTCCGACGCGATCTCCACCTTCACCTTCATCGAGGAGCTGCTCGCCGTCCATGAGGCGCTGCGCCTCGGCCGTGCACCGGAGCTGCCTCCCGTCCCCGCTCGTTACCTCGATTTCCTGAACTGGCAGAACCAGTTCCTCGCCGGCCGCGACGCCCGGCGGATGCTCGACTACTGGAAGGCGCACCTGCCGGCCGACATCCCGGCCCTCGCCCTGCCGACGGACCGGCCCCGTCCGCCCGTCCAGACCCACAACGGCGCGTCGGAGTTCTTCGTCCTCGACGCCGACCTGAGCGCCCGCGTCCACGCCCTGGCCCGGGAACACGACGTCACCGTGTTCATGGTGCTCATCAGCGCCTACTACCTGCTGCTCCACCAGTACTCCGGACAGGACGACATCATCGTCGGCAGTCCGGTGACGGGCCGTACCCAGGAGCAGTTCGCCAAGGTCTACGGCTACTTCGTCAACCCGCTGCCGCTCCACCTCGACCTGGCCGGCCGGCCGACCGTCGCCGAGCTGCTCGGCCGGGTCCGCGACGTCGTGCTCGGGGGCCTGGACCACCAGGAGTACCCGTTCGTGCTGCTGGTCGAGGAACTGGGCCTGACCCACGACCCGAGCCGGTCCGCGGTCTTCCAGGCGATGTTCATCCTCCTCACCCACAAGGTGGCCACCGAGAAGTACGGCTACCGCCTGGAGTACATCGAACTGCCCGAGGAGGAGGGACAGTTCGACCTCACCCTGTCGGTGTACGAGGACGAGTCCGACCACCGCTTCCACTGTGTCTTCAAGTACAACACCGACCTGTTCCTCGCCGAGACGATGCGGCGGATGGCCTCCCACTACGTCCATCTGCTCGACGCGCTGACGCGCGCGGCTCCCGGGGAGCCGGCCCGCCGGCTGGAACTGCTCGGGGCGGCCGAGCGCGAGCGGCTCGTCGACGACTGGAGCGGGGCGGGGCGGCGGACCGCCGTGCCCGACGTGCCCGTGCACCGGCTCGTCAGCCGGATCGCCGCCGAGCAGCCCGGGGCCGTCGCCGTCTCCGCACCCGGTGAGGACGGCACCGCCCGGCGGATGACCTACGGGGAGCTGGACGTCCGCAGCCGCGCCCTCGCCCGGCGGCTGCGCGAGCTGGGGGTGGGCGACGGCGCGGTGGTGGCCGTCTGCCTGGCGAAGTCGCCCGAGCTGATCGTCACCCTCCTGGCGGTGCTGAGGGCCGGTGCCGCCTATCTGCCGCTGGACCCCCGGGACCCGGACGACCGGCTGGCGTCCCTGATCACGCACACGGGCACCGCCTGGGCCGTGACGGACTCCGCCGGCGGCGAACGGTTCGCGGGCCTTGCCTGCCGGGTGCTCACTCCGGCCGACCTGACCGCGGAGCCCGCGCCCGACCCGGACCTCCCCGAACCCGACGTCGGCCTGGACGCCCCGGCCTACGTCATCCACACCTCCGGCTCCACCGGCCGCCCCAAAGCGGTCCTGGTCAGTCACCGCAACCTCGCCTCGGCGTACGAGTCCTGGCGCACCGAATACCGTCTCGACCGCGACGTCACCGTCCACCTGCAGACGGCGAACCCCTCCTTCGACGTCTTCACCGGGGACCTGGTGCGCGCCCTGTGCTCCGGCGGCACCCTGGTGCTCGTCGGACGCGAGCTGCTGTTCAACACCGCGCGGCTGTACGACGTCATGCGTCGGGAAGGCGTCGACTGCGGCGAGTTCGTGCCCTCGGTCGTCCGGGGACTGCTGGCCCACTGCGAGCACGACGGCAGCCGGCTGGACTTCATGCGCCTGATGATCGTGGGCTCCGACATCTGGAAGGTCGAGGAGTACGACCGGCTGCGCGCCCTGTGCGCCCCGGAGACCCGGTTGGTCAACTCCTACGGCCTCACCGAGGCCACCATCGACAGCACGTACTTCGAAGGACCCACCGACGGCCTGGAGCCGAGCATGACGGTGCCCATCGGGCGGCCGTTCCCCGGTACCGAGCTGTACATCGTCGACGAACACGGCGAACCGGTGCCGCCCGGCGTCACGGGCGAGCTGTGGATCGGCGGTACGGGCGTCGCCACCGGTTACCTCGGCGACCCCGAGCAGACCGCGCACCGCTTCGTCACCCGCACCGTCGGCCGCGGCCCCGGTGCCCGGCCCGTGCGCCTCTACCGCACCGGCGACCTCGCCCGCTGGGACAGCGCCGGCTGCGTCCACCTGCTCGGCCGCGCCGACGCTCAGGTGAAGGTGCGGGGCCACCGGGTGGAGCTGGGCGAGGTCGAGTCCCGTCTCGCCCAGTGGCCGGCGCTCTCCCAGGCGGTCGTCACCGTACGTCCGGACGAACACGGCGAAAACACCCTGTGCGCCTACGGCGTGGCAGCGCCCGGCGCGGAACTGGACTGGCGTCGGCTCCGCCGCCACCTCGCCGAGCACCTGCCGACCCACCTGATCCCTGCCTCCTTCACCGAACTGCCCGAGCTGTCCCTCACCTCCAGCGGCAAGGTCGACCTCACCGCACTGCCCGCGCCCCGGCCCGCCCCCGACGACACCCCGTACGAGCCGCCCGTGACGCTCTACGAAACCCGGATGGCCGACCACTGGAAAGCCGTCCTCGGTGTCGAACAGGTAGGCCTCCAGCACGACTTCTTCGCGTCGGGCGGCAGCTCCGTCAAGCTGATCGAACTGATCCACCACCTGCAGAACGAGTTCAACCTGACCATCCCGGTCAGTCACCTCTTCCGGGTGACCACGCTGCACGGCATGGCCAGGACGGTGGAGCACATCGTCACCGGCCGGCTCCCCGGGGCGCAGCCCTGGCTGCGGTTCAACCCCGCCGCCGGACCCGTCGTCTTCTGCTTCCCGCCCGCGGGCGGCCACGGGCTGGTCTACCGGCTCCTCGCCGCTCAGCTGCCGGAGTACGAGCTGGTGGCCTTCAACTACCTCACCGGTGACGACAAGACGGCCCGTTACGCGGACCTGGTCGAGTCCCTCCAGCCACAGGGTCCCTGCGAGCTGCTCGGTTACTCGCTCGGCGGCAACCTCGCCTTCGAGGTCGCCAAGGAGCTGGAGCACCGCGGGCGCGAGGTACGCGATGTCGTCGTGCTCGACTCGTACCGTGTCACCGCCGTCCACCCCGTCGGTGACGAGCACCTCGCGGAGTTCGAGCGCGAGCTGCGCGAGCACCTGCGCAAGCACACCGGGTCCGAGGAGCTGGCCGACGAGACCCTCGCCCAGGCCAGGGACTACATCGGCTTCAGCGCCCGCACGCCCAACCTCGGCACCGTACGCGCCGCCGTGACCGTGATCTCCGACGCGCACAAGACCGCCCTGTACGCCCCCGGGGAGCCCGGCTCCTGGCACGGCGGCTCCACCGGTCCCACCGAGGTGCTGACCGGCTCCGGCGAGCACGCCGACATGCTCGACCCGGGGAACCTGGAGCACAACGCCGGTCTGGTCCGCGCCGCCCTGACCCGCGCCCCGGCGCAGGACCGCGTCGGCGCGTCCGGCTCGGTCACGGGAGGTGAGACGCGTGGGGCGTGAGAAGACGTCCGGCCGGCGTCACACGATGATCGTCATCGGCGGCGGACTCGGCGGCCTGTCCACGGGCTGCTACGCGCAGATGAACGGCTACCGGACCCAGGTCTTCGAGATGCACGAGCTGCCGGGCGGCTGCTGCACCGCCTGGGACAAGGGGGACTTCACCTTCGACTGGTGCGTCAGCTGGCTGCTCGGCTCGGGCCCCGGCGACGAGATGCACCAGATCTGGCTGGAGCTCGGCGCGTTGCAGGGCAAGCAGATGCGCAACTTCGACGTCTTCAACGTCGTACGCGCCCCCGACGGCCGGGCGGTGTACTTCTACTCCGATCCCGACCGTCTCGAAGCGCACCTGCTCGGCCTCTCCCCCGCCGACGCCAAGCCGATCAAAGAATTCTGCGCGGGCCTGCGGAAGTTCAAGGCGTGCATGGCGGCCTACCCCTTCCTCAAACCGGCGGGGCTGATGGGCCGCCTGGAACGCTGGCGCATGCTGGCGGGGTTCGTCCCGTACTTCAACGTCATCCGGAAGTCGATCACGACCCTGATGACGGACTACGCCGCGAGGTTCTCCGACCCGCTGCTGCGCGACGCCTTCAACCACATCCTCTACGAGTACCACCCCGCGTTCCCGGTCCTCCCCTTCTACTTCCAGCTGGCGTCGCACGCCAACGGGACGGCGGGCGTGCCCGAAGGGGGTTCGCTCGGGCTGGCGAGGTCGGTCGAGGAGCGCTACCGGCGGCTCGGCGGCGAGATCACCTACAACGCCAAGGTCGAGGAGGTGCTGGTCGAGGACGACCGGGCCGTGGGCGTCCGGCTGAGCGACGGACGGGAGTTCCGCGCCGACATCGTGGTCTCCGCCTGCGACGGCCGCACCACGATGCTGGAGCTGCTCAAGGGCCGGTACCTCAACAAGACGTACGAGCGGCTCTACACGAGGACCATCGACGAGCCGGGGATGCTCTACCCCGGTTACGTGAGCGTCTTCCTGGGCCTGGACCGTCCGTTTCCCCAGGGTGAGCCCTGTACGACGTACCTGCTCGACGAGGAGGAGGCGGCCTCGTTCGTCGGCATGGGGCACCCCAGCATGAACGTGCAGTTCCGCAGTGCCCACTACCCGGAACTCTCGCCGCGCGACACCACCGTCGTCTTCGTCACCTACTTCTCCGACACCGGCACCTGGCGGGAGCTGACCGAGGGACCGGAACAGCACAGCCGCGTGCACAAGGGGGAGGAAGTGCACACGCTGGCGGTACGGCGCGGCCCCGCGTACTACGCGGCCAAGCGTCAGGTGCAGCGAGCCGTCACGGAGTTCCTGGACCGCCGGTTCCCCGGGCTGGCGCAGGCGGTCGTGGCGCGCGACACCGGGACGCCGCTCACCCAGATCCGCTACACCGGCAACCACAACGGAACCATCGCCGGCTGGCTGCCGTTCGTGGACGGCGCGGAGACGCTGGAGAAGGAAGTGAACAAGAACGGCCCGGTCGCGCCGGGGCTGAAGGACTTCTACCTCTCCGGCACCTGGTCCACGATCGGCGGCCTCATCCGGGCCGCCGCGGCGGGCCGTCACGTCATGCAGTTCATCTGCCGCGACGACGGCGTGGAGTTCACCGCCGACATCGACCGGACCCAGCCGCCGCCCACCCAGATCGTCATCCCGGTCGGCCGGCCCCCGGCCCCCGACAGCACCGTCACCGAGGCCAAGGAGCACGAATGAGGATCGAGAAGTGGATCGTGCGCGAGCACGTGCCGGGCGTTCCCGACGTCGACCGGATCTACGAGAAGACGGTCGAGGAGGTGGACGTCTCCCTCGCGGACGACGAGATGCTCTTCGAGACCCTGTACGTGTCGCTCGACCCGTACCTGCAGGGCCTGGCCCTGGAGACGCCCCTCGGCGAGCACATGGTCGCGCACAGCATCCTGCGCGTCGTGTCGGCCGGCCCGCGGGCCGCCTTCTCGGTCGGCGACCTGGTGCAGGGCTACGGCGGCTGGCGCAGCCATGTGATCGGCACGGGTGCGGGATGGCGGTGGGAGCACGGCGCCTTCCCCGTCCCCTTCCCGGCCTTCCGGCGGCTCGATCCACGGCGCTACGACGAGGCGCTGCCGCTGTCGACGGCGCTCGGCGTCATGGGCCCGCCGGGACTGACCGCCTGGGGCACGCTGACCAAGTTCTTCACCGTCGAGCCGGGTGACACGTTCGTGGTCAGCGGCGCGTCCGGCTCCGTCGGATCACTCGCCGGCCAGCTCGCCAAACGAGCCGGCGCACACGTGATCGGCACCACCAGTTCGCCGGAGAAGGCCCGGCACCTGACGTCCCTCGGCTTCGACGACGTCATCCACTACCGCCAGGGCGACGACCCCGGCAAGGCACGCGAGGCACTGCGCGCGGCGGCACCCCGAGGCGTCGACAAGTACTTCGACAACCTGGGCGGGGCGATCACCGACGCGGTGTTCTCCATGCTGAACGTCAACAGCCAGGTCGCCGTCTGCTGGCAGTGGGCGACCCAGATCGCGGGCGACCACACGGGCCCCCGCCTCCTCCCGTACATCATGTTCCCGCGCACGACCGTCCGCGGGATCTTCGCGGAGGAGTGGTACGACGACCAGACCCTCGACGCGCTCCACGACGACCTCGGCGGCATGGTCCGGCGCGGCGAGATCGTCCACCACGAGACCGTCCGGCACGGGTTCGACGCCATTCCCGAGGCGTACCGCAGCCTGTACACGGACCCGGCCGCCAACCGCGGCAAGCTCCTGGTGCGCCTGTGACCGCCCGCTCCACCCGCTCCACCCGCTTCACCCGCTCCACCCGCTGCTCCACCCGCTCCGCTGTGAACAGGAAAGGCCGACGATGACGACGACGGCACTGCGCGAACCGCTCGCCTACCCCTTCGAACAGCCCGACGGACTCGGGCTCCACCCCGTCTACGCCGAACTGCGGCAGCGTCCGCCGGCCCGGGTGCGGATGCCGTACGGCGAGGAGGCCTGGCTGGTCAGCCGGTACGCCGACGCCAAGTCACTGCTGGGCGATCCCCGGTTCAGCATGGCCGCGGCGGCCGGCCGGGACCGGCCGCGCGTCAGGCCGGTCGCGGTGAGCGGCGGAGGGCTGCTGTCCACCGACGGGCCGGACCACCACCGGCTGCGCGGCACGGTGGCGAAGGCGTTCACCGCACGCCGCGTCGAGCGGCTGCGCGACCGCGTGCGCGAGATCGCCGGGGAACTCTCGTGCGACATGCGGAAGTCGGGTCCCGCGGCGGACCTGGGCGACCGGTTCGCCTTCCCGCTGGCCATCACCGTCATCGGCGAACTGCTCGGCATCAGTCAGGAGAATCACGTGCGCGTCCGGGACTGGCTGGACGTCATGATGTCCCACACGGTGACGGCCGAGGAGTTCCACAAGTGGAACTCCACCTTCGCCGCGTACACGGCCGACTTGGTGGAGCTGCGACGCCGGGAACCCGGCGACGATCTCTTCAGCGCCCTGGTACGGGCCCACGACCAGGAGGGGCGCATCAGCATGGAGGAGCTGATGGCCCTCGCCCCGGTGCTCATCAGCGCGGGATTCGTCACGACCTTCAACCAGATCTCCAACTCCTGCTACGTCCTGCTGGCCCGCCCCGACCGCTTCTCCTCCCTGCTGGGCCGCCCGGAGGCGCTCCCCCGCGCGGTGGAGGAACTGCTGCGCTTCGTCCCCCTGCCCAACGGCTTCGCCTTCCCCCGGTACGCCACTGAGGACGTCGAGCTCGGCGGGGCCCTCATCCGCGCCGGCGACCCCGTCCTGGTCGACACGGCTGCCGCCAACCGGGATCCGGAGGTGTTCGACAACCCCGACGACCTCGTCCTCGACCGGGCCGTCAACCCGCACCTCAGCTTCGGACACGGCCCGCACTACTGCATCGGCGCCCACTTGGCGCGCGTGGAACTGCAGGTGGCTCTGGAGGTCCTCCTGGCGGACATGCCCGGCCTCCGGCTGGCCGTCCCCGAAGAGGAACTGCGCTGGAAGACCGGGTCGATGGTGAACGGCCTGCACGAATTGCCGGTCACCTGGTGACGCTGCCGGGCCGGCTCCGGAGGGGGCCGGCGTCCGACGCCACCCACCTCACGCAGGGTGCGGCGTGCTCAGGACCTCGGTCATCACCGAGTGGATCGGGGCGCCGTCCAGCAGTTTCCCGAGTTCCTCGACGCCGTGCCGGCGTTGCGAGGGGGTGAGGGAGAGGTACTGCTCGATGCGTTCGTTGAACGTCCGCCGGTACTTCGCGTAGAGCCCGCGGTCCTCCCGGACGCGGCCGGCCAGCTCGACCAGGGCGGCGGTCCCGGCGAAGTCGTCCTCCGGCAGCGGGTGGCACGGGACCACGTCCGTGAACCGTCCCCCGGTGTCGCCGAACAGCGTGCCGTCCAGTGCGCGCATGGTGAAGACGTGGGCGTAGTGCTGCTCGTGGATGGCCAGGGGCAGCCGCCCCAGGGCGATCGCTTCGTGGAGTGCCGTGAGCCCGGGGGCCATCAGGTACTCCGGGGTGCTCGCCGCCACCTGGAGCAGTTCCCGCTGGCGCAGGAGGCGGCAGTCGGCCCGGCCGCCCGCGGCCCGGACGGTCCGCTCCCGGCTGGCGCCGAACGGGCCGCCGCAGACGAGGACACGACGGAACCGGGGCCAGTCGCGCAGCAGATCCGGAAGCCACTGGTGCAGCAGGCGCACGTAGTCGTTGTTGACGTCGAAGTCCAGGAGGAAGTTCTTGAACCCACCGATGTTGATCAACAGGTCGTATTCGGGCCCGGTGGTGCGCGCGGCGTTCCGCAGGCCTTCGACGTCGATGATCGAGCCGGTGAGATGTATCTCGGGCCCCTCACCCAGGGCGGCGAGCCCGGCCGCACGCTCGGTGACGCCGGGGAAGTTCTGGACGACGCTGTGGGTGGCGAGCAGGTGAGCCGCGACCACCCGCTCGTGCGGTGACAGACCTGCCAGGTGCCGGTCGGCGGCGGCGAAGCGGGAACGTGGCAGGGTCGAGCACAGGTCACGGATGCCGGCGGGCGGTCGGGTGAGCCGCCAGAAGCTGAACAGGCTGTCCACCATGGTCACGGGCCGCCGCGCCACGACGGACCGCAACACCAACTCGGCGTCCATGACGGAGACCACGTGATCACTGCCCCGCAGCAGGTCGTCGACCCTCTCCGACCTGGCGCTCTCCGGCAGTCCGCCGATGTCGTGGATGG
Organism: Streptomyces sp. NPDC090994; assembly: GCF_044768905.1. Classification (NCBI taxonomy): domain Bacteria; kingdom Bacillati; phylum Actinomycetota; class Actinomycetes; order Kitasatosporales; family Streptomycetaceae; genus Streptomyces; species Streptomyces sp. NPDC090994. Next base: position 63,605 of record NZ_JBIVWS010000016.1, on the reverse strand, counting down.
CGTCGAAGGCGTCGGGGTTGCGCCGGGCGAAGACAGCGGCGACGCCGTCTCCGACGAACACCCGCTCGTGTTCGCGCAGCGGCCGGGAGACCGCGACGAGTTCGGAAACCGGGCCGAAGCCGCAGTTCTGCGCTCCCATCACGATCCGCACGTCACTGCCCTCCGCCGGTGGTCTCCCGCACGGCGTCCACCGCGTCGGCCGCGGAGGTGAGCACTTCGACGAGCCGGTCGGCGAAGTCGGCGGGGTACCTCGCGTAGCCGACGTGTCCGCCGGGGAACAGTTCCACGTCGCGGCCGAGCCGGCCGGCGAGGACGAGCGCCGGGCGGTGCACGAGATCCTCACGTGAGGCGTGGCCACCGGCCCACACCACTTTGCCGGCCACTTCCTCCAGTGCGGCGAGGTCGGGTACGAAGCGTGTGAACGGCCGGACGAAGCGGGTCAGGAAGAAGTCGGTGTTGTTGTGCACCTCGGGGAGGGCCGGCGCGGGCCGGCCGCCGTGGAGGGCCTGCAGTTTGGTGAGGGCCGGTGCCATTCCCTCACGGAGGTACGTCTCGCAGACGTCGTCGAGCAGTGCCAAGTGCCGCTCGGCGTCCGGCAGGATGCTCAAAACAGGTGGCTCGTGGGCGACGACCAGCCGGACCCTGCCCGGATGGCGGATGGTGAGCTCCAGGGCGATGAGCCCGCCCGAGCAGCTCCCGAAGACGTACACGGGCTCGTCGGGGCCGGCGAGGTGTTCGATCAGCCGGCGGGCGTCGTCGGCGTGCTCCTCGACTTTCTGGTCCACCGGTGGGCCGTCGAGCACGCTGCGTGAGTTCCCGCGCGGATCGTAGGTGACGACGCGGTGGGTCCCGGCCAGCACGGCAGCCAGGCGTTTGTACACCGCCGCATCGGAGTTCCCACCCCCGATGAGCAGCAGGAAAGGCCCCTCCCCCCGCACTTCGTAATAGATCGTCGCGCCGGGTACCGCGAGCGTTCCGCTGTTCACTGGGTTCATCACACTCCAGGGGACGGAACCGGTGTGATGACACAGCGTCGCACGGCCGGAACAGGCCGTGCAGGGCGTACGGGAGTGGGACGGCCGGCTTCGTGAGCCCCTCGTCGTCGCACGCGCTTCCCACTGCCTCCGAGCGCCGGTCTCATGGCGAGACGCACCGGGCATACCGGCCACATCGCCCCCTGCTCTCGCCCCAGCCCTCAGGCAAGGAGGCCCGGTTGACGGGCATCGATGAAGTACGGAAGATCCTCCGCGACTTGGGAGTCGAGGAAGAACTGCTGCGCGAGGACGCGCAGTTGCGCGCGCATCTCGGACTCGACTCCGTCGACCTCACGCAGATCCAGCTGGACCTGGCCGAGCGCTTCGGCACCCGCGTCGATCTCTGGGCGGAGCACGACGTCACCGTACGGCAGCTCGCCGGCATCATCGGCGACCGCCGACCTGACGCGGGGGCCTGCGGGGAGTACCGGGACCGCGGCTGGTGGCGTCCGGAATTCCTCGACGACACCGTGCTGAGCACACGCGTGCACGGGGGCCACCGCACGGCACTGGTCGACGCCGAGCACACCTTCACCAGGGCCGAACTCGACGCGGTGGTGTCCGGCTGCGCCGCCCGGCTGGCGCACACCGGCGTCCGGCCCGGCGACACCGTACTCGTGCAACTGCCGAACCAGGCCCGCACCCTCGTCCTCGCGCTCGCGCTGATCAGACTCGGTGCGCGGCCGGCCCTCGCCCTGCCGGCCCTGCGCGAGCACGAACTCGACCCGGTGATCACCGCGCTGGCGCCGACCGCGCTGGCCGTACCGGCCCGGCACCAGCACTTCGACCACCTGCGGCTCGCCGAGAAGCTCCGCGCCCGGCACCCGTCGGTGCGCACCCTGCTCGTCTCGGGCGCCGGCGACCGGGCCGGCGGCCACGTCGACCTCGACGGTCTCGTCGAGGCCGGTGCCCCGGCCCCCGCCCGCCCGGACCGGCACCCCGCGGACACCGCCCTCTTCCTGCTGTCGAGCGGAACCACGGGCGCGCCCAAGCCCATCGCCCGAACCCATGAGGCGCTGGGTCACGTGATCCGCTGCGCGGCAGCGGTCTCGGGGCTGACACCCGCATCCGTGTTCCTCGCGGTCCTGCCGGTGACCCACGCCTTCGCCTTCTCCGCTCCAGGCGTGCTCGGCACGCTCGCCGGCGGCGGAAAGGTCGTGCTCACCGCCCCGGACGACCCGACCGCCGCCATGGCGCTGATCGAGCGAGAACGCGTCACCCACTGCGCGCTCACCCCCGCGCTCGCCCGGCAGTGGCTCGTCGCTCGCGCCGCCTCCAGCGGTCCTGACCTGTCGAGCCTGCAAGTCCTGCAGGTCGGCGGGGCGCGCCTGGACCAGTCCCTGGCTGTCCGACTGGCCAGTGTCTTCGACTGCCGGATCCAGCAGGTGTACGGCATGAGCGAAGGCCGGCTCCACTTCACTCGGCTCGATGATCCGCCCGAGGTGGCGTTCACCACGCAGGGACGCCCCTCCTCGCCCGGTGACGAGACCCTGGTGGTGGACGGCGAGGGGCGGCCCGTCCCCGACGGGGAGATCGGCGAACTCCTGGTCAGGGGGCCGGGTGTCATCGCGGAGTACCACGGAGGCGTGGCGGCCTCGTCGTTCACCTCCGACGGCTTCTACCGCACCGGCGACCTCGTCCGCCGCCACGCATCCGGGAACATCGTGGTGGCCGGGCGCGTCAAAGACGTCATCAACCGCGGGGGAGAGAAGATCCCGGCGGACGAACTGGAGGCGCTGGTCCTGGCGCACCCCGGCGTGCGGGCCGCCGCGGCCGTCGCGATGCCCCACCGGGTACTGGGTGAGGCCGTCTGCCTGTATGTCGTGGGCGGTGACGGGGGAGCACCGTCCCTGCGGCAGCTCCGCACGCATCTGGAGGACAGCGGACTGGCCCGGTTCAAGCTGCCCGAACGTGTCGTCGAGGTTCCGGCACTGCCCTTGACCGCGGTCGGCAAGACGGACAAGGCACGGCTGCGCCAGGACATCGTGACCCGGCTGGGGACCGAGGGCTGAAGTGACCCGGCTGGGGACCGAGGGCTGAAGTGACCCGGCTTCCCTGGGGGTGTGCCTCACTTCCCGCGCTCAGCGACGGCCGGATGGGCCGGCGGTTCGTCCGGGCCGGTGCCGCGCTGCCGGAGCAGGGGGGACGCATGTGCGTGACACCGTTGAGGCGCGCCCGCGATGTCATCCTCGGGTAGGAGACGTTTCTCCTCGCCAGGCACCAGGGGCGCCTCTCCCTGGTTCCCCGTCACGTGGCCCGGGTGACGACACCCGCACGATGCCCCGGAAGGACCCTCCAGGACAGTCTGGGCTCCTACCCGAGACCGGACCCTGGAGAGACCTTTCCCGTGGCTACCTTCCTGTACCGACTGGGCCGTACCGCCTTCCGGCGGCGCCGGCTCGTGACCCTGCTGTGGGCGGTGATCCTCGGTGCCGTCGGGCTCGGCGCCGCGACGGCACCCGGCGCCGGTGACGACGGCACGTCGTTCATGCCGGGCATCGAGGCGCAGAAGGCGTTCGACCTGATCGGGGAGCGGTTCCCCGGATCGGACGCCGACGGCGCCACCGCGCGCATCGTGTTCATCGCCCCCGACGGGGAGAAGGTGACGGCCGCCGACAACCGGGCCGCCATCGAGGAGCTGGTGGACACCGCGGCGGAGGGCTCGCAGGTGGCGAGCGCCGTCAGTCCGTTCACGGCCTCGGCGGTGAGCGAGGACGCCTCCACGGCGTACGCCACGATCACCTACAAGGTCGCGGCCGCCGACCTCACGGAGGCCGGCAAGAACGCCTTGGAGAAGGCGATCGGCGAAGTCCGTGACGCGGGCCTCACCGTCGAGGTCGGCGGCACCGCGCTCGCCACCCAGCCGGCCGCGGGAGGGGCGGCCGAGGGCATCGGTATCGCGCTCGCCGCCGTGGTCCTGCTGATCACCTTCGGCTCGCTGGCGGCGGCCGGCCTGCCCCTGCTGACCGCCGTCATCGGCGTGGGTGTCAGCATGTGCGCGATCCTGGCGCTCGCCGGCACCTTCGGTCTGTCCCTGACCACCGGTACCCTCGCCTCGATGCTCGGCCTCGCGGTGGGGATCGACTACGCGCTCTTCGTGGTCTCCCGCTACCGCGAGGAGCGTGCGAACGGCCACGAGCCGCGGGAAGCCGCAGGCCTGGCGGCCGGTACGGCCGGTTCCGCCGTGGTGTTCGCCGGCCTGACCGTGATCATCGCGCTCGCGGGTCTGGCGGTGATCGGCGTCCCGATGCTGACGAAGATGGGCCTGTGCGCCGCCGGTGCCGTAGGTGTCGGTGTTCTCGTCGCGCTCACCCTGGTCCCCGCCCTGCTCGGGATGTGGCCGAACGCCGTTCTGTCCCGCAAGGACCGCAAGGACCTCAAGGGCCGCGGGAACCTCAGAGACCGCATACCGGGGACGTCGGCACAGCGCCATGCGGCAGGGCCGGACAACGGCGGCACGCGCTGGGCCAGGTTCGTCATGCGCCGGCCCGTGGCCGTCCTGCTGGTGGGCGTCGCCGGCCTGGGGGCCCTGGCCCTGCCGGCCACCCAGCTGGAGATGGGCATGCCGGGCGACGAGGCGAAGTCCACGTCGACGACGGAACGACGCGCCTACGACGCGCTGGCCGACGGCTTCGGCGCGGGCTTCAACGGCCCCCTGACGATCGTCGCGGACGTCGCGGACGCCACGGACCCCAAGGCGGCCGCCACCACGATCGCCGAGAAGATCGCCGGTACCGAGGGCGTCGTGTCCGTCGGACCGCCGCGGTTCAACGAGGCCGGTGACACCGCGCTGTTCTCCGCGGTCCCCGCCGGCGGACCCAGCGACGAGGCCACCAAGGAGGTCGTGCAGACCATCCGGGCCGAGCGCTCGGGCCTGGAGGCACGGACCGGGGCGACCTTCGAGGTCACCGGCAGTACCGCGATGAACATCGACATCTCCCAGGCGCTGCAGGACGCCCTGGTGCCCTACCTCGCCGTCGTCGTGCTGCTGTCCCTCCTCCTGCTGCTGGTGGTCTTCCGTTCCGTCCTGGTGCCTGTCAAGGCCGCCCTGGGCTTCCTGCTCTCGGTGCTCGCCTCGCTCGGCGCGGTCGTCGCGGTCTTCCAGTGGGGCTGGGGGGCCGAGCTGCTGGGTGTGGAGCAGACCGGCCCGGTCATGAGCCTCATGCCGATCTTCCTGGTGGGCATCGTCTTCGGCCTGGCCATGGACTACGAGGTCTTCCTCGTCGCCCGTATGCGTGAGGCGTACGTGCACGGCGAGCGCCCCGCGCAGGCGGTCGTCACCGGTTTCCGGCACAGTGCCCGGGTGGTGGTGGCCGCGGCAGTGATCATGATCGCCGTCTTCTCCGGCTTCGTGGCGTCCGGCGAGTCGATGATCAAGACGATCGGTTTCGGCCTCGCCGTCGCCGTCCTCTTCGACGCCTTCGTGGTCCGGATGGCGATCGTGCCCGCCGTCCTCTCCCTGCTCGGGGACAAGGCCTGGTGGCTGCCCCGCCGGCTCGACAAGGTGCTGCCGCACGTCGACGTCGAGGGCGAGGGCCTGACGTCGCGACGGGCTGCCGCCCCGGCGGACACCGAGGCGCGGCCGCAGGAGCCGGCCCGCACCTGACGGAGTCGCTCCCAGCGTGCCGCGATGCCGTGGGTGACGGCATCGCGGCACGTCTGTCACCCTGTATCTGCTGGTCCCGGCGCGGAGTAGGACGATGAGTGCACGATGGCATGGCCGAGCGGCCGGACACCCCCGCACGGTCGACGCCCTGAAGGTCGGGGGCGTCCTCGTCCTCACGGCCGGCGGCGCCTACCTCTCCTACGCGGTGATGGACGACCCCGCGTCCCTGTGGCCCGGCGTACTGCTGCCCCTCCTCGCCTGCGCCGCCCTGCTGCGCCGCCACGACCGTCCGGTCCTCGTGCTGACGGTGACGACGCTGTGCACCATGGCCGAGAGCCTCCTGGGATTCCTGCTCACGCCCCTGCTGATGGGACCGATGCTGGCCGCGCAGTACACCCTGAGCCAGCGCCCGGACCGCAGGAAGACCTGGTACAGCGCCTGCGCCGCCACGGCGGGGATCGTCGTCACCGGTCTCCTCGTCACCGACTCGCCGCACGAATGGGTCTTCGGGCTGGTCAATCCGGCGGCCTGGGTGCTCATGGCCGCGTCGTTCGGCAGTTACGTGCGGATCCGCCGTGAGTACGCCGTCGCCCGCGCCGAGCACTTGGTACGGGAGCGCGACGAGGAGGCCCGGCGGCGGGTGATCCAGGAGCGCATGCGCATCGCCCGTGAACTCCACGACGTGGTCGCGCATCACCTGGCGCTGGCCAACGCGCAGGCCGGCACCGCGGCACACCTGGCCGGCAGCCGTCCCGAACAGGCCGTGGAGATCATCGAGAGGCTGCCGGAGACCACCGCTGCGGCTCTGCGCGAACTCAAGGCCACCGTGGAGCTGCTGCGCCAGGACACCGATGCGAACGACCTGGCTCCGGCACCGGGACTGGACCAGTTGCCGGACCTCGTCGAGGCCTGCGCGGCAGCGGGTCTGGACGTCACCGTCGTCACCGAGGGATGTCCCCGGCGACTGCCGTCGGGCCTGGACCTCACCGCCTACCGGATCGTCCAGGAATCGCTCACCAACGTCACCAAGCACGCGGCCGGCCGCACCGCCCGGGTCCGGCTCGCCTACGCTCCGCACGACCTCACCCTGGTCATCACCGACGAAGCCGCCGCACGCGTCGCGGCCGGTGCCGGTACCGGCCGCCGCCGCGGCGGCTTCGGACTGCTCGGCATGCGCGAACGCGCCTTGTCGGCAGGCGGCACCTTCCGCGCCGGTCCGCGCGCGGAAGGCGGCTTCGAGGTCGCGTGTTCCCTTCCGCTGCCGGGCCCCGACGAAAGCGCCGCCCCATGACCATCCGCGTCCTGCTCGCCGACGACCAGACCCTGCTCCGGGCCACCTTCCGCATCCTCATCGACTCCGACCCGGACATGGAGGTCGTCGCGGAGGCCGCCGACGGACAGGAGGCGATCGCCCTGGCGTCCGAGCACCGGCCCGACGTCGTCCTCATGGACATCCGGATGCCGGGCACGGACGGACTGGCCGCCACGGCCGGCATCTGCGCCCGGCCCGAGCTGTCGGACGTACGCGTCCTGATCCTCACCACCTTCGAGAACGACGAGAACGTGGCGAAGGCCCTGCGGTCCGGAGCGAGCGGCTTTCTCGGCAAGGACGTCGGCCCCGACGTGCTGCTGGCCGGCATCCGCACCGTGGCCGCGGGTGACGCGCTGCTCTCCCCCTCGGCCACGCGGGCTCTCATCTCCCGCTTCCTGGCCACCCCCGACGACGACAGGCCGCTCACCCGGCCGGAACGCCTCGCCCTGCTCACCGACCGCGAACGCGAGGTCATGGCGCTGGCCGCGCTCGGCAGGTCCAACCACGAGATCGCCGACCACCTCGTGGTGAGTCCGCTCACCGTGCGCAGCCACGTCTCCCGCTCGATGACCAAGCTCGGCGCCCGCGACCGGGCGCAGCTCGTCGTCATCGCCTACCAGAGCGGCCTCGTCCGCGCGCAACCGGACGGCTGAGCCGGCGCCGAGCACCGGCACGTCCGCCGTGGGCCGGCGGCGCGCCGAGCGACCGGTCAGGCCGCGGCCGGCTCGCCCTTGCGGCTCACGGGGCGGTCCAGGTGGATGACCACGGTCGAACAGAAGCGGTGGACGGCGTCGTCAACGCTGCGAATGAAGCCGGTCTCGGCGTTGCCCCGGCTGCTGCCCATGCTCTTGAGCAGGGAAAGCCGGAAGCCGGTGATCTGCGCGCCGCCCTTGGGGATCAGATCCCCGGGCTCGGGGCGCAAACGCTCCAGCGTCCCTCGCGGGCCCCCCGTCTCCGTGTCGGTCAGCGTCTCGATGTGCAGGTCGGCCGGGGCGTCGGCCAGCTTCCGGATGAGTCGCTTGACCCAGGTCAGGGGGTAGCCCTCGGCCGGTGCCGGGATCTCGAGGGAGGTGCGCAGCTTGCCGGTGCGCAGATCGGCGCCGAGGGTCAGGACACCGGGGGTGCCGTCGATACGCAGCTCTGCCTGGAGGCGGCCCTCCAGGCAGAGCTGGTCGGCCATGAGCGCACGGCGCCGGCCGGGATCGGTTCCTCGCTTGGCACGTCGCACGGGGAGGACCTTCTGGCCCAGTTCACCGCCGAGGCCCAGACAGACCTGCCGGACGAGCCGTTCCCAGCTCTCGACCACTTCCAGAGCACGGGCGTCACCCCGGCACAGGGTCTCGTCGTCGATGCCGTTACGGACCGGGACCCAGGCGGCGCCCATGTTCTGGAAGCCGTGACAGCCGGAGTTGTCATGCTGGAGGTAGTGCAACAGCTCCTGCAGCAGCCAGGCGTGGGCACTGTTGCCGACACCTTCGTGCCGGATGAGCATCTGGGCCTGATGGGCGACCTCCGCCCAGGACAGGTGCCACAGGGCGACTTTGTGCTTGCGCCGCTTGTCGATCTTGACGTCGACGAGAGGGCTGCCTTCGAGAACCACGTCGTTGGACAAGGTGATGACGGCCTCGTAACCGCGCCGGGCGGCGATGTCCATGTACGCCTGAACCTGCTCGGACTTCAGAGGGTTGCCGTTGGTTTTCGTCTCGACCAGCGCTGTCCAGAGCTTGCCGGCCCGCTCGACCCGGACGACACCGTCGGGCCGTCGAGGGGAGTCGCCGTGCGGGAGCGCGACTTCGGTGAAGGTCTCCATGCGACCGGCCGGCGCGCCGAAGGCGGCGGTGAGACGGCGGCCGAACTCGGGAACCTGGGACATCACCGACAGCAGAACGGACGTGGCACGCATCTCCCGGTCACGGTCGCTCTTGACCGCGGACACGGGAAACAGCCGTGCCTCGTTCCAGGAGTCGCTCTCCGCCAGGGTCTTCTTGCCCTTCCTGGGCAACGTGACCTTCTTCTTGGCGGTACGGGGCCGACGCGCCCGGGCCGCCGGTGCCGGCGGTCCGCCGGAGTCCCGCTGCGCGGGGATCGCTCCCAGCACGGCCTGGCCGGGCGCCTCGTCGGCCGGCGCCGGTGTTCCGGCCGACCGGTCCGGCTCACGCTCGGCGAACGCGTCGGCGGTCGGTGTTCCGGAGGCGGCCGCGAGCTGAGCGTCGTCGCCGTCACCGAGGCCCTCGCCGCTTCCCTGTGCGGGAGCGTCGTCGTCGATGTCCACGCCGAAGTCCGTGGCGAGGGCGGCCAGTCCCGTGTCGTAGCCCTGGCCGACCGCCCGGAACTTCCAGTCCTCCTGGCGCCGGTAGAGCTCACCGAAGATGAAGGCGCTCACCGAGCCGGGGTCGTCGATGGCGAAGCGGAGCAGGTCTTCTCCCGCCGCGTCGGCCAGTTTGACCTGCAGCCCGTCGAGTTCGTCGAAGCGGGCTTCCCCGTACCGGCTCGCGGCGACCACGATGCGTTCGACGCCGGGCTGGACGGCGGTCAGGTCGAAGACGATACGGTCCTCGCTGCCCTCCCCCGTCGGCTTCTTCCCCAGCAGTTCGACGCTCCCGTCGGCGGCCACCGGGTTGTTGTAGAAGTAGAAGTCGCCATCGGTACGGACGCGTCCGCTCTCCCCGAGCAACAGCACGGACACGTCCGCGTCGCCCTCACCGGACTGACTGGCCCACTCGAGACTCACCAGCACGGAACCGGTGTTCTCACTCAGGGAAGCCAACGCGACGTTGGCACCCTTGACCATTTCATGCATGGATTCCCCCACATGTGCTACGCGGTGATGTCAGGATTCGCCGGCCGACCTCGCGCGTCAGGAGAGCGACATGCTCCTGCTGGCGCGCCATTCGGGTGCCTCCGCGGTGTCGGTGAACTCCAGGAGGTGTTGACCGGCGAGGCGTTGAAGCGCGGCACGCACTTCAACGGGAGTGATGTAGAAGAACTCACGCCGTGTGTTGACGCGATTGACGCGGCGGTCCTCGAACTCCTGGTGCAAACGCCTCTCCAGGCCCACGGCGTCCTCGCTGAAGATCAACGCGTGGACGTCGAAGCGGAACGGCACCGACGCGTCGCCCAGTTCGTCGACCCGGTCCATGGGGTCCAGCCGCCGGGTCAGCCCGATCTTGACCATGCGCTCGCCGAAGGCCCCGATGTTGGAGATGACGTACACATAGCCGGCGCGGATGTTGGCTTCCCGGGCGTCCACCGCCCGCAGGTCGTCATCGAGCTGCCGCAACCTGCCCTCCAACTCGGCGATTCCGGCCGGATCACCGGTGCCGGCTCGCAGCCGCCGCAACGCGCTCTCGTAGTGTCCGCGCTCCTTCTCCAACCGTTGCCGCTCCCGTTCGATCTCCCGTTGCAGCCGCTCCTCCTCGCGCTGGCGGGCCCGCAGCTCCCGCTGTTCCTCCTTCTCGGCCTCCTTGCGTGCCAGATGGTCCGCGGTGAGTTCCAGTTCCTGGACGCGCAGCCGGTGGTACTCGTCACTGATGCGGATGTGCATCGTGGCGCCGAGTCGGGCGATCGTCTCGCGGGTCTTGCCCAGGCGGTCGATCAGCGAGGACAGCCGGTGCGGTTTCATGCCGCGCACCGCGTTGTCGGCCTCGGCGTTGTACGCCCGGAGCATCAGCTTGGAGAAGTCCCGCACCATCTTGCGGCCCTGCGCGAGGGAACCGTTCACGGTCCAGTCCTGCGCTGCCAGCACGGCACCGTTGTCACGGACCAACTGCTTGTACCGGGCTTTCAACCGCTCCAGCTGACCGGCGTACGCCACCGCGTCGGCCAACGGGTGCCGGTACTCGTAGACACCGGCCTCCTGCAGCATCCGCACCTCGTCGATGACCACCAGGTCCGCTTGCGCCGCGGCCACCTGGCGCCGGGCCTGCTCCGCCTGCTGGGCCAGCACCTGCGCCTGCCCGCGCACGTCGGCCAACGACTGCGCGGCCCGCTCCGCCGCGTGCTCCACCTTCGCGTCCAGCAGCCCGTCGATCCGCTGCAGCTCCGCCAGCTTCTCGACGTGGGCCTGCCGCAACCGCTCCTGCTCCACGGCGATCGCCGCGCTGTCGGCACCGATCACCCTGCTCAGCTGTGCCGTCAGCTGGTCCACCTGCGCCCGCAGCACCCGCGCCTGCTCCTGACTGTGCGCGAGCTCCCCCGCCAACCGCTCGGCCTCCGCCTCGGCCTGCTTGCGCCGCCGCCCGAACAGGCCGGCGGGAGCGGTACCCGTGGCCCCGCTGTGCGGCACCGGTGCGGCGGGCGGCGCCGACGCCTGCTCCGGCACCCACAACTGCCACCCCGGAGGCACGGGCCAGGACGGGTCAGGCTGCCAGCCGGGCGGCGGGACCCACCCCGGTGCGGGAGTCGGCCAGCCTGGCGGAGGGTTGAAGCGGTACGTCATACAGGTCTGCCCCCAGGTGCCGCGGCACTCGGGAAACGCCCTGTCATGGTGGGCTCCCCGAGGCCAGTGCTACGTGTGAGGAGTACGACTTCCCTACGGTCGGGGTGGTTGTACGGACCGGCCGCTTTCACACCATCGGGTCATCTCTACGGGAAGCCCAGCGTGCTCCCGCGTGAGAGGCATATAGGAGAGCGCCGTAACCCACCCGTCGACCGGGCGACGCGACCTCAGGCGAAGGCACAGCCCGGGACGCCGGCCGAGGGGGCCGGCCAGCCGAGACGAGGAAGACCGCTGCCAGGCCGCTGGACACCGACGACGACTCGAGGGCGCGGATCGAGCCGCTGCTGCCGGTCGTCCCGCGTAGGCCGCGGCGTCCAGGTCATGACGTAGGGATGTTCGCAAGGTGCTCTGCGAATCCTGTTCGTGCTGCTTCGTGCTGCTTCGTGCTGCACACCGGGAACCGCTGGGAGTTTCCGCCCCAGGAGCCGGGCTGCGGCTCGGAGATGACCTGCTGACGGCGACTGCGCACCGTACTGCGTGGAGCGCAAGGGCGAGCGATCGCCCCAGGGGTGGCCTGCGCGATGCCACAGAACGCAGCCGAAGCAGTCGGGCCTGCGCAGCCTCACATCCGGGATCTCAGCACGTCGACCTCGCAGCCCGGCGCGAACGGGTCGAAGCCGTGCTCGAACGACGCGCTTCGCCTGGCCGGCCGCGCGGGAGCCGACGACGTCGAGACCACGCTCGAAGCCGGACCACTGACGCCGACCCCGGTGGCGCTGGCCGCCCCGGCTGCTGCGGTCGCCTGTTCCGACGAGTGCTGTCACAGACCCAGGTCCGGTCCGGTCGTAGACGGTGACTGTCCGGCGTGCGGGTGCCGTCCCGTGGCGCCGGCCCGACCTTGAGATCAGGACGCCATGAGTCAGTCACCGTACGCATCCAGCGCCTGGTACCGGCCGATGCACGCCCGCCATGCCGGTGAGGAGCATCGCACCGCCAGTGCTCTGGAGTTGTTCTTCGACCTCTGCTTCGTCGTCGCCGTAGCCCAGGCTTCGGCGGCGTTCGAGCACGAGGTCACGGCGGGCCGCCTGGGACACGGTCTGCTCGGTTACGCGCTCGTCTTCTTCGCGATCTGGTGGGCCTGGATGAACTTCACCTGGTTCGCCTCCGCCTACGACACCGACGACGCCCCCTACCGTCTGCTCACCCTGGTGCAGATCGGCGGGGCCCTGCTGATGGCCTCGGGCGCCGCCGAGGCGCTGGAGCACGGTGACTTCACGGTCATCACGTGGGGTTATGTCGTGATGCGGCTGGCCATGGTCAGCCAGTGGCTGCGGGCCGCCTGCACGGACCAGGAGCGCCGGCGGTCCGCGCTGCGGTACGCCCTGGGCATTCTGGTCCTGCAACTGGGCTGGCTGCTGCGGCTGGTCCTCTCCCATGACGGCGGGGTCGCCTCGTTCGCCGTCCTCGCGGCCGGGGAACTCGCGGTACCGGTCTGGGCCGAACGGGCCGAGGGCACCACGTGGCACCCCCATCACATAGCCGAGCGGTACGGGCTGTTCACCTTGATCGTGCTCGGCGAGTCCGTCATGGCCACCGCTGTCGCCGTCACCACCGCCCTGCACAGCCACCGGGCGTCCGGCTCGGTCCTGGCCGTCGCGGTGGGCGGGATGACGACCGTTTTCGCGCTGTGGTGGCTGTACTTCGCCCAGGACGCGCCGCGCCGCCTGCGGACCCAGCGCACGGCGATGCTGTGGGGCTACGGGCACTACTTCGTGTTCGCCGCCGCGGCCGCGGTCGGGACGGCGCTCGCCGTCAACGCCGCCCACGCCACCGGCTCCCGTGCCCTCACCGACCACCAGGCCGCGGCCACGTACACGGTGCCCGTCGCGCTCTTCATCACCTGCGTGTGGCTGCTGCACCGGAAGGGAACGCCTCTGTCCGCCGCGTCCGACATCCTTCCTCCCGTCGCGGCCCTCGCAGTCCTCGCCACGACGTTCACACCCTTCGCCGTGCTGTGCACCGGGGTCATCACGTCCCTGCTGATCGTCACGTCCCTGCTGGTGGCGCGGCGCGCAGCGCTCAGGGACATCTGAGCGCCGCGCGCCGGGACACTAGGCCCGGTCCTCGGGCGCGACATACTCGAAGGTCGGCCCGGCTGCCAGGCCGTCGTCGTCCTGGAGGGCCATCAGGGCCTGTGCCTGCGCCTTGAGCGCGTACATCGTGCCGACCGACATGCCCAGCATCGCCGGGTTGCCGTTGAACGCCTGCTCCAGCATCTGAAGCGTCTTGCAGTACGTCTGGTTGAACGCTTCTTGCGCGGTACGGATCGCGCTGCCCTCGGGGTGGTCCGCCAAGCTGGTCGGGGCGTACCGGGCGGGTGCCGGCCGGGTCCACGGTCACCTTCTCGCCGGTCGGGCCGGTCGCGGGGGTGTCGCCGGGCTGGTAGCGCCGCCCCAGCGCGAGTTCCTGGAAACGGTAGTAGTGGGAGACCGCCTTGGTTCCCGGGTGGAACAGGTCCTGGTCGCCGTCCCAGACGTCGGCGCGGGCCGCGCCCTCGCCCTGTTCGACGATCTCCTCCAGCGCGGCGAGGGCCGAGCGGAGGTCGGTGACCGGGGCGAGGTGGCCCGCGGTGTGCACGAACGGGCCGCCGGCCACCTGCCGGGCCGGGTCGCCGGTGAACACCGCGGCCTCCCCCAACTCGTCGCACAGGCGCCGCAGCCCTTCCTCGATCGCGTCGTAGAACTGCCCGATCGTCTCGTAGCGGTCGCCCTCGGCGGGGTCGCCGGGGCGGGCCGGCTGTTCCAGGCGCAGGAACATCGCGAGCGCCGCCTCGCCGAACGGCAGCAGGGACAGCTCGATGGACGGGTCGGCGTGCGGCATGGTCCGCGGGTGGGCCGGCAGCAGGTGCGGCGCGTCGAGCACGGGCCGGCCGCCGACCGCGTTGAGCAGGTTGGCGGCCAGCGCGAGGTGGATCATCTCCTCGACGAACACACCGCCGATCAACTGCGCGGCGTCCGCGTTGCGTTCGGCGTCGAGGGAGTACAGGGCCGTAAGGTACGGCGGCAGTGTGGAGTGTTCCAGTTCGATGGCCCACTGCAAGTGCCTGCGCAGGTCCTCCAGCGTCGCGATGCCGGTCGCCGCGGCGGTGCCGGGGGTGTCGGGGGTGTCGGGGGTGTCGGGGGTGTCGGACTGGTTCTCGGGCATGGGGGGCTCACTTCGGTGGTGTTGTCGGCACGGGGTTACTTCTCTGACAGGCGGCAGCGGAGAGCTGTGACACCCCGCTCACAGTGTTCGGTGTGTTTGTGTGCACCCACTCAACACTGTGCGCGGTGAGATAGTGTTACTCCGCTCGACCCGTCTCCAGATGTTCTCCGTGTTTTCCGTGGAAGGTGTTCCTCATGGCTGAGTTGTTCTACGACGCCGACGCCGATCTGTCCGTCATCCAGGGCCGCAAGGTCGCGGTCATCGGTTACGGCAGCCAGGGCCATGCCCACGCGCTGTCGCTGCGCGACTCCGGTGTCGACGTGCGCGTCGGTCTGCACGAAGGGTCCGCGTCCAAGGCGAAGGCCGAGGAGCAGGGCCTGCGGGTGGTCTCGGTGGCCGAGGCCGCCGCCGAGGCCGACGTCATCATGATCCTGATTCCGGACCCGTTGCAGGGCGAGATCTACGAGAAGCACATCAAGGACAACCTGAAGGACGGCGACGCACTGTTCTTCGGGCACGGCCTGAACATCCGCTACGGCTTCATCAAACCACCGGCCGGCGTGGACGTCTGCATGGTCGCCCCCAAGGGCCCGGGCCACCTGGTGCGCCGTCAGTACGAGGAGGGGCGCGGTGTGCCCTGTCTGGTGGCCGTGGAGCAGGACGCCACCGGCGGCGCCCTGGCGCTGGCGCTGTCCTACGCCAAGGGCATCGGCGGTACCCGGGCCGGCGTCATCAGGACCACGTTCACCGAGGAGACGGAGACCGACCTCTTCGGTGAGCAGGCCGTTCTGGCCGGTGGTGTCTCCGCGCTGGTCAAGGCGGGTTTCGAGACCCTGACCGAGGCCGGCTACCAGCCGGAGATCGCCTATTTCGAGTGCCTGCACGAGCTGAAGCTGATCGTGGACCTCATGTACGAGGGCGGCCTGGAGAAGATGCGCTGGTCGATCTCCGAGACCGCCGAGTGGGGCGACTACGTCACCGGCCCGCGGATCATCACCGACGCCACCAAGACCGAGATGAAGAAGGTCCTCGCCGAGATCCAGGACGGCACGTTCGCCAAGAACTGGATGGACGAGTACCACGGCGGTCTGAAGAAGTACCACGAGTACCAGCAGCAGGACTCCGAGCTGCTGCTGGAGACCACCGGCAAGGAGCTGCGCAAGCTGATGAGCTGGGTGGACGAGGAGGCGTGAGCCGTCGTCACCTGGACCGGGCGCCCTTCTCCTTGCCGGGGAGGGCGCTCATCCCATCTCCTCCAGTGTCTTGCCCTTCGTCTCCCTGACGAACTTCAGGACGAACGGGATGGAGAGCGCGGCGAAGACCGCCGACCGTTCCAGTGCGGCGAGGTCCGGCAGCAGTTCGCGCACGGTGGCCTCACTGCCGTCGTCGATCGTGCCGACCAGGAAGACGGCCGCGCCGGTCAGGGGGCCGTCACCGGCTGCGGCACCGGTCCCGTGGCGTGCTCGGACATGGATCGTTCCTTTCGGCCGGGCGCGTGCGCGACGGGCTCAGCGCCAGTAGTCGTCGAGTCGTTCGGTACGGGACAGCTCGCGCCGCTCCCCGGGGGTCAACGGGCGCGGGGCGGCGGCGGCTTCGACGGCCCGGACGGCGCTGTCGCTCAGTACGCCTTGGGTGTGCAGTTCCTTCAGGAGCCGGGCCAGGGCGTCGGTGTGCGCCATCAGCCGCTCCACGGCCCGGTCCAGGCGCGGCTGCCCGGCCAGGGCGGTCTCCGGGGGCGCGGCCGACGGCCGGTCCTCGCCGGCCACGAGTTCCAGGTGATGACGCCGGGTCCCCTCCCCCGTCCGCTGCCACACACAGCGTCCGAAGCGCATGCGCACGGGGGTGTCGCTGATGCCCCGGCGGGTCACCTCGTACCAGGCGCCGGGGGTGCTGAGGAGCCGCTCCAGACGTTGGTCGTCCGCGCCGGTGACGTCGGCGACGGCCGTCACCGTCAGGACGTCCTCGTCCGCCCGTTCCCGGTACTTGGCCGGGACGAGGCGCAGTCCCTCGATCTCCAGGGCCGTGGGGTGCAGGACCTCGATCTCCTGAATCTCGATCCGGTAGACGTAGATCTCGGGCCGGCGGCCCTGCGAGGCGGCGGTCCAGCCCTCCGCGACGCGCCACGCCGCGTCGGTCCCGCGCAGCGGGTCTCCGTCGGCCGCGGCGGCCGCCCGGAGTTCGGCGTCGAGTTCCTGGTGCCGTTCGTCCGGCACGTGCAGCCGCAGGGCGTACCGGCGCAGGGGCCGGCCGCTGTGCGGGGAGGTGGCGGAGGGCAGTTCGGCAGCCGTGATCTCGCGGAGCGCGCCGAGCAGGGTGAGGTTCAGGGTCGTCATCAGCGGCTTGCTCCCGTGCTGTGCGTGGTGTCGGTGTGGTGGTGGCGTACGTGATCGTGGTCAGGGCCTGGTGTCGGGGGCGGGGCGGCCGGTGAGCCATTCCCGGTAGGTGGTCCGCGCGATGCGGGCGCCGGCGCCCGGCAGCAGGTCCAGGAGGCGCAGCCGGGCGCCGTAGAAGGGGCTGCGCGGGTCCGTGCGGACCCGGCGGTACTCCGTCTCCGCCCTGAGGGCGGTGCGTACGAACGCGTCCAGCCCGAACTGCTCGGGACCGGCGATCTCCAGGACGCCGTGCAGGGGGCGGGACACCGCGGTGTGCGCGAGCAGGATGGCGACGTCCGTCAGGGAGACCGGGCGTACTTCGGCCGGCGGCACCCACACGATCCAGTCCTCGGTGCCCGCGTCCGCGATGTCCTCGGCCGCCTCGTAGGTCTGGGTGGCGCGCAGGACGGAGTAAGGCGTCCCGGACCGCTGAAGCAGGGCTTCGCGGGCCTTGAGGGCCGGGAAGACACCGCCGGTGATCCGGTCCGCGCCGACGGCGGAGAGGCAGACGTGGTGCCGGACACCGGCGGCGGCCCCGGCCCTGAGCAGTTCCCCGGTGGCGCGCAGCCAGGACAGCGTGTGCCGCGGGGCGGGCGCGGGCGCCAGGTGGACCATCACCGCGCAGCCGTCCAGGGTCTCGGCCATCTCGTCGGAGGTGGGGGTGGGGGCGGGTGAGTGCGGGCCGCCGGGGGCGGGGACGAGGCGCACCTCGTATCCGTGGTCCTGGACCCAGAGCGCGGTCTCGACGCCCATGAGTCCGTCGTCGTCGAACACCACGACCTTCATACCGGGAACCCTCCAGCTCTCGTGTCACCGCCAAACGGTCTGACCGACCGGGTCGCCCAGGTGTGACAGCGGCGTTCACGGGGGCCGGGAAACGGCGTGTGCGAGCATGACGCACACTGTGTTGCACTTAGTCACATGGTGAGAGAGGCAGTGTTCGTGGTGGACGCGATGGCGTCGGTGTTCGCCAACTTCCGGCAGTACCTGACGGGGTGGGGTCCGCAGGACGGTCCGGGCGATGGTGTCGACCGGTTCCGCAGTGGGCTGGCCGCCCCGCAGTTCAACGGTGTGGTGCGGGTGCGGTCCGGGTCGGCGGCCGGGCTGGACGTGGCGGCCGTCCGCCGGGAGCTGGCGGGTGTGCCCTGGTGGTGGTGGGTCGGGCCGGACAGCCCCGAGGACACCGCCGGTGTGCTGCGGCGGCACGGCGGCCGGGAACTCGCGGTCATGCCGGTGATGGTGCGGCCACTCAGCCGCCACGCCGGGCCGGACGGCGGACCGGGCGGCGGACCCGGCGGCGGACCCGGCGGCGGCCCCGGCGGGGGCCCGGGCGGCGCGTACGCCGGGCCGCGGGTGGAGCCGGTGCGGGACGGGGAAGGGCTGGCGGAGCTGGTCCGCACGTACCGGACGTCGATGGGGATCGGGCCGGGTGCGGAGGCCGGGATGGTGTGTGTCGAGGCGCGGCGCGCGGACAACGCGGACATCGTCCGGCTGGCCGCGTCGCTGGACGGCCGGGTGATCGGCACCACCGTGGTGATCACCGCGCACACCGTCGCCGGGATCTTCCTGGTGCACGTGGCCGAGGAGCAGCGCCGGCGGGGCGTGGGGACGGCGTTGACGGCGGCCGCGCTCCAGGTGGGTCGGGAGCGCGGGATGCGCCACGCGGCGCTGGTGGCCAGCCCGGCCGGAGAGCCGTTGTACCGGCGGTTCGGGTTCGCGACGGCGGCCGAGTACCGGCTCTTCGACTTCCCGTCCTGAGCCGGGGCGCCGCCGCGCGGACGGGGTGCGGTGCCGCCCGCGCGGCGGCTCGCCGGTCAGGAGAGCCAGTCGGTGTACCGGGTGGCGGCCAGGTGGGCGTTCTTGTCGGTCAGGACGTCGCCCTCGACGGCGGCGAACATGCCGGCGGTCGGGTCGGTGACCACGGTGCGTGTGTCGCCCTTGTGGGACAGGGTGATCCGGCCCAGTTCGTCGAGGGCGTAGACCTCGGGGCCGGCGATGTCGCGGATGCCGTTCAGCGGGGCGCCCGCGGCGACCTCCGCCACCGCGCGGGAGACGTCCTCGGCGGCGATGGGCTGGATCGGGGTGGCGGGCAGCCGGACGGTGTCACCGTCGGTGGTCCAGGACAGAACGGCCTCGATGAACTCCATGAACTGCGTGGCCCGGACGATCGAGTAGGGCACCGGGCCGGCTTTGAGGAGGTCCTCCTGAAGCACCTTGGCCCGGTAGTAGTCCAGTTGCGGCACCTGGTCCACGCCGACGATCGACAGGATGACGAAGTGTCCGACGCCGGCCTCGTGGGACACGGCCAGGAGGTTGTCCATCGAGGTCCGGAAGAAGGCCGGGGACGCCTCGTCGAAGGTCGGTGAGTTGGTGAGGTTCACCACGACGTCGGCTCCGGTGACGGCCTGCTGGAGTCCCTGGCCGCTGATGACGTCGACCCCGGTGGACTGCGAGTGCGGTACGGCCTCGTGGCCGGCGTCCTTCAGGAACTGGACGACCCGCGAGCCGATCAGCCCCGTTCCGCCGATCACTGCGATCTTCATGACACGCCTTTCGGTGTGGGTGGTGTGGGTCCGGATGGTTCAGTGGTACCGCCGGGGCGGCCCGGTCAGACGAGATCCAGTCCGCCGTCGACGGTGATCACCTGACCGGTCGCATGGCGGCCGGCCGGGTCGGCCATCCGCAGGACCCAGTGCGCCACCTCGTCCGGGTGCGCGATGTGGTGGGTGGGGATGCGGTCGCGCTCGTAGGCGTACATGTCGTTGGCGGCCTCCGCGGTGAGACCGGCGTGCAGCATGACATCGGTGCTGGTGGGGCCGGGCGCGACGGCGTTGACGCGGACGCCGTCACCCGCGAGTTCCAGCGCCCAGCTGCGCGTCAGCTGTTCCACGGCCGCCTTGGTGGCCGCGTAGTGCGCGCCGCCCGGCATGGGCCGGTGTCCGTAGGTGCTGGACAGGTTGACGATCGAACCGGAGGTCCGGCGCAGGTGCGGCAGGGCCGCGTGGGCCAGGAGGCTCGGTGCGACGACGTTCAGCGCGAACAGGTCGACGACCGTCTGCCGGTCGGTCTCCGCCAGCGGCATCACCGCCGTCGCCCCGGCGTTGTTGACCAGGTGGTCCAGGCGTCCCCACCGCCGCACGGCGGTCCCGATCACCTCGGCGGGGGCTCCGTCGGCGCAGATGTCGGCCGCCAGGATCTCGATGCGGGGGTGGGCCGCGGCGGTCTCCTTCAGCGGCTGTTCCCGGCGGCCCACTCCGAGCACCCACGCCCCGGCCTCGGCGAAGGCGACGGCCGTGGCCCGGCCGATCCCGGACCCGGCGCCGGTGACGACGACGACCTGGCCGTCGAAGGTCCGGTCCGATGAGGTCCGGCGCGAGGTCCGGCCCGATGAGGTCTGGCCGGACGGGGTCTGGCCGAGGGGGTCTGCGGGCATCACGTGCTCCTCGTTCGATGTTCGTTGCACATGGAACACACTATGGTGATTTCCCACGTTCGCGTCAAACGTTGGCAGTGGGTGTGGCGTTGTCGGGTGACACGGTGTGTTCCGGTCGCCGGGCGTACCGCTCAGGCGGCGCGCGGCACGCTCCGCTCGCCCGCGCCGAGCGCCGGGCGGGACGCCGACGGCAGCCGGTGCACCTGAGCATCCCTGGGGATGAGCAGCCGCACGAGGTCTGCCATGTCCCCGGTGCCGGCCGCGGTGCGGAACGCGGCGACCAGACGGCGGTGCGACTCGGCGGGCACCGGCCGCTCCCTCCCGCACTCCAGGCGGGCCTGCGCCCGGTGCACCACCACCCGTGCGTTGGTGGTACTGATCCTGAGCAGCGCCGCGACCTCGGCGTAGGCGTAGCCGAACCCCTTGCGCAGCACGTAGGCGGCGAGCCGGTCCGGGGTCAGCCGCGCCATCAGCAGGGCCAGGGCGCCCTCGACCGCGGCGGCCCGTTCGGCGCTCAGCACGGGGTCCTGGGCGGTCCGGTCGCCGAGGTCGGCCAACTGTGGCTCGGCCGGTATCTCGTGGCGGTGCCGGGCGGACTGGACGACGTTGAGCGCCAGCCGGGTGGTGACCGTGACCAGGAACGCGGTCGGGTTGTCGATCTCCGCGCGCCGGGTGAGCTGCCAGCGCAGCCAGGCGTCCTGCACCACGTCCTCGGCGCCCGTGACATCGCCGACGATGCGGTAGGCGATGCGGAACAGCCGTGTCCGCTGGGCCAGGAAGAGGTCGAGCGCGAGGTCCAGGCCGTCCTCGGCCGGCTGGGTGTCCTGGGGCGCGGTCGGCTGGGTCGTCTCCGGGCTGGGCGCGGACATCGGGAACTCCTCGGGGTGGACGGGCGCCCGTCGAGGGGCGACGGTTCCACCCTCGCCCCGTGGCCCGGCCCACCGCGCCCTTGCTCCCCGTGGTCGAGTCCGTGGGACCCCGTGGGAGCGGTCCCGTGGGAGGCGGCGGAGGCCGTGGGGACGGCCGTACGGAGTGCGGGGGAAGGCCGTAGGAAGGGGTGGAGGCGCCCGTGGTGGGGCCGTGGTGGGCGCCTGGTGAGGCCCCATCGGTGAGTGTCCGTAGGGCCCCTGGGGGACCCGTGGTGCGCACGCGCACGTGGGGGGGGGGGGGGGACCCCGTAGTGAGTGCGTAGTGAGTGCGTGGCGGGGCCCCGTGGTGAGTACGTGGCAGGACCCTGGGGGCGACGGCCACCGTGGCCGGCCCCGCCGTGCTCAGGCGGTGCGGGCCGTTTCCTCGTCGTCGAGGGCGACGGCCGGGGTGTTCGCCAGGGCGCCCGGCAGGGCGCGGCGGGAGTTGATGCCGAGCTTGGTGTACACCTTGCGCAGGTGCCACTCCACGGTGTGCGGGCTGATGAACAGCTCCGCGCCGATCTTCGCGTTGGTCATGCCGTCCGCGGCGAGCGTGGCGACCTGCGACTCCTGCGGGGTGAGGGCGCTCAACGGCTTGTTCTCCCGCGCCCGGACGTGCTCGCCGGTGGCGAGCAGTTCGCGGCGGGCGCGTTCGGCGAAGGCGTGCGCCCGCATGCCGTCGAACATCCCGTGCGCCGTGCGCAGGTGTTCCCGGGCCAGCGCCCGGCGCCCGTCGCGGCGGAGCCACTCGCCGTACAGCAGGTGGGTCCGGGCCACCTCCACGGTCACCCCGCCGCGGCCGAACTCCTCGATCGCCGACCGGTACAGCCGGTCGGCCTCGTCGCCCTCGGTGAGCAGTGCCCGGCTGCGGGCGGCGGCGCCGTGCGCCCAGCCGGAGTCGGCGGCCCGGGTGAGTTCGAGCAACCGGGCCAACGAGGCGCGGGCCTGGTCGAGTTCACCGCACCGCGTGGCGGCCTCGACGTGCTCGACCAGGGACAGGCCGGTGAAGTTGAAGCCGTCGTGCTCGACGCCCTCGCGAGCGGCCTCCAGGGCCTCCTCGTAGCGGGCCAGGCCGTTGAAGAGCACGCCCTGGATGTAGCCGGAGGCGCCCAGCAGGGACACCTCACCTCGCTGTTCGGCGCGTTGTCTGGCTTCCGCGATGATGCCGGCGGCGACATCCGCCTCGCCCCGCCACGCGGCCAGCACCAGCGTCGCGTACTGGTGCGGGGCGTGGCCGGTGGCCGCGGCCAGCGCGTCGGCCTCGTCGATCATCCGGGCGGCCTCGGCGAAGTCCCCGTAGTGGATGTGCACTCCCCCGGCATAGATGAGGGCCGGCGGGAGCGCGCCGAGGGCGCCGATGTCACGGGCCAGCCGCACCGCCCGGCTGGACAAGGTGTCCCAGGCGTGCAGGTCCCAGGCGTAGTGGATGAACGCCTCCAGCGCGACCGGCACCAGCAGCAGCCAGCGCATGGTCGCCTCCCGGGTGCCGAGTTCCTCGTGCGCGAGCAGGTCCAGTGCGCCGCGCAGGGCCGGGACGCCGGTCTCGTATCCGTCGGTGAGGAGCGCGGCGACCCCGTCGAGGAGGAGGTCGGCGGCCTCCGAACCCGAGGGCGGCGCCCCGGACTTGCGGGCCGCGATCGCGGCGGCGCGGGCCCCGGTCGGGCCGTGCACCCGGCCCGCGAAGATGGTGGCGCTGATCGCCTCCAGATACGTCTCCCGGGCCAGCGGTGACCCGGCGGCGGTGAACTGGGCGGCGGCCTCCAGGAGCAGCGGGGCCGCCTCGTCGCTGCGGCTGCGGGCGAACAGGATCCTGGCCCGCAGCCGGGCCAGCCGGGCGCGGTCCAGCGTGCTCAGCGGGCACAGCTCGGCGACCGTGGCGAGTTCCGTGGCCCGGTCGGGCGCGGCGGCCGAGAAGTGCGCCTCGGCGGCCGCGAGGGCGCGGCGGCCGCGATGCCCGGGGTCCGGCGTGATCTCGGCGGCGCGTTCCAGCAGCACCGCCTCGGCCGCGATGCCGCCGCGCTGCCTGGCCCGGTCGGCGGCCCGTTCCAGGCCGGCGGCCACCTCCTCGTCCGGTCCGGCGGCGGCCTGGGCGGCGTGCCAGGCCCGCCGGTCGGGGTCGAGGACCGGGTCGGTGGCCTCGGCCAGCGCGCGGTGCACGGCCCGGCGTTCCTCGGGTTCGGCTCCGTGGTAGACGGCGGACCGGACCAGCGGGTGCCGGAACCGGACGGACTCGCCGAACTCGATCAGTCCGGCCGCCTTGGCCGGTGCGGCGTAGGGGACGATCTCCAGCGCGGCGGCCGCGCGGACCAGCAGCCGGGCGTCGCCCACCGGTTCCGCGGCGGCGATCAGCAGCAGTGTCCTGGTCGCCGCCGGCAGCGCGGCGAGCCGGCCGGCGAAGTCCCGTTCCACCCGGCTGGCCACCGGGCCCTGCACGCCGGGCTGCCCCGACGCGTCCAGCCCGTAGGCCAGTTCGGCGGCGCTGCGGCCGCGGGAGAACTCCAGCAGGGCGAGCGGGTTGCCGTGCATCTCGGCGACGAACCGGTCCCGGACCCGCTTCTCCAGCCGGCCGCCCACGGTGGCCTCCAGCAGTTCGCCGGCCGCGGCGGCGTCCAGGCCGTCCAGCCGCAGCGTGGGCAGGCCGCTCAGCGCGGACTGGCCCTCGGGGTCGCGGACCGCGAACGCCATGACGACGGCCTCGGCGAGCAGCCGGCGGGCCACGAACTCCAGGGTCTGCAAGGACACCTGGTCCAGCCACTGGGCGTCGTCGACCAGCACCAGGACCGGCCGGGTCTCCGAGGCGCGGGTGAGCAGGGTGAGGACGGCGAGACCGACCAGGAAGCGGTCGGGCGGGTCCCCGGCGGCCATGCCGAAGGCCACCCGCAGGGCCTCGCGCTGGGGTTCGGGCAGTGTGTCCAGTTCGTCCAGGAACGGCGTGCACAGCTGGTGCAGGCTGGCGTAGGGCAGCTCCATGTCCGCCTCGATGCCGTGCGCCCAGGTCACCTTCATCCGGGACGCCCGCGCGGCCACGTACTCGAGGAGCACCGACTTGCCGATGCCGGCCTCGCCGCGGATCACCAGCACCCGGGCCCCGCCTTCGCGCAGCCCGACCAGCAGGTCGTCCAGTGCGGCGCATTCGCGTCGCCGGCCGACCAGGTCGGGAAGCGGGCTGGCGATCATGCGACGCGGCTCCTCGGGGAAAGTCAGGGAGGGAGAGTCCCACAACAGTGTCGGAACGAGCCTTGTAACGATACCCGGAACGGCCCACACACGGTGTGTCCGATGCCTGTGACGGACTCCACTCGGGGAATTCCTCTTCGGCTGTCACAAACCGGCCCGCTGTCCGGTCCTCCACTGCCGGTGATCCAGCTCGTCCGTCGTTGCCTCTCCTCCTCCGTCGTTTCCTCCCCTCCTCCGCCGTACCTCCCCCTGCCTCCGCCGTACCTCCGTCACCTCCACCGTCCGTTTCTCTCTCCCCCCGTCCCCCGTCCCCCGTCCCCCGTCCTCCGTCCGTTCGTCTTCGCCGTCTGTCCTTCGCTCTTCCAGGAGGTCCCCCATGTCTTCTCTCGGACACCAGCTCGCCACGTCCGTCCTCGTGGTGGGAGCCGGTGGGTCCGGCCTCCGGGCGGCCATCGAGGTCGCGGAGGCCGGTGTCGCGGTCATCGCGGTAGCCAAGCGCGCGGACCAGGGCGCGCCCGCGGCCACCGTCTCCGGGGGCGCCCCGTGGGAGACGGCCGGCACCGGCGAGGCGTGGGAGCGGCACGCGGCCGACACCCTGCGCGAGGGCCATCTGCTGGCCGACCCCCGCACCGCGCAGGTCGTGGCCCGCTACGCGGCGCGCGGCCTGCAGGACGTGCGGCGCTACGGCACGCGGCCGGACCACCGGGGCCGGGGCCTGCCCGGCCGGCACCGGCCGCCCTGGCGGCCCGGGGACCAGCAGGGGGCGTCCGAAGAGGAGTTCACCGGCGCCGAGGTACGGCGGGCGCTGCGCGCCCGAGCGGCGGAACTGAGCATTCCGGTGCTGACCGGCGTCTACGTCACCCGGCTGCTGGTGGACGACGGATCGGTCTTCGGCGCCTACGGGTTCGACCTCGCCGACGGCTCCCGTTACCTGGTGCACGCCGACGCGGTGATCCTCGCGACCGGCGGGCACACCCGTATCTGGCGGCGTACCGCCGCGCGCCGCGACGAGAGCGGCGGTGACGCGTTCCGGCTCGCCGTCGAGGCCGGCGCCCGGCTGCGCGACCCCGAGCTGGTGCGGTTCCATCCGCTGGGGCTGATCGGGCCGGAGCCGGCGGCCGGCCTGCTGGTCAGCGAGGCGGCCCGCGGCGAGGGCGGGGTGCTGCTCAACAGCCTCGGTGAACGGTTCATGGCCCGCTACGACGCCGAGCACATGGAACGGGGCAGCCGGGACCGGGTCACCCGGGCCGTGCACGCGGAGATCGAGGCGGGCCGGGGCACCCGGTCCGGCGGGGTCTGGCTGGACCTGTCCCACCTGCCGCGGGAGACCGTGCTGACCCGGCTGCCGCGGGTGCACCAGACCTTGCTGGACGTGCAGACGCTGGACATCACCCGTGATCCGGTCGAGGTCGCGCCGACCGCCCAGTACTCGATGGGCGGGGTCTGGGTGCGGCCCGAGGACCACAGCACCGAGGTCGGCGGGCTGTTCGTGATCGGGGAGGCGGCCAGCGGTCTGCACGGCGCGGACGGGCTGGAGCAGAACGCGCTGATCGAACTCCTCGTGTACGGCCGGATCACCGGCCGGGCGGCGGCGGAGTACTCGGCCGGGCTGACCGTCCGGCGGCGGTCGCCGGCGGCGGTGCGGGCCGCGGCGGCGGACGTGCAGCGGCTGCTGTCCTCCGACGGCGACCAGAACGTCCGCGCGCTGCTGCGGTCGGTGCGCCGGGTGATGACCGAGCGGGCCGGTGCCGCGCGCGACGAGGCCGGGCTCACCGCCGGACTCGGCGAGATCGGTGAGATCACCGACCGCGCGGAGTTCGCCGGGGTGCACATCGACATCGGCGGGTTCCAGGAGCTGGCCTACGCCTACGACTTGAGGTCCGCCGTCCTCGCCGCCCGCGCGACGCTGGAGTGCGCGCGGGAGCGGCGGGAGACGCGGGGCAGTCACCACCGTTCCGACCACCCCGAGGCGGATCCGGACCTGACGGTCAACCTGGTGTGGTCGCCGGCGACCGGGGTGCGCCGGGAACCCGTGCCGCCGATCCCCACCGACATTGCCGAGTTGATGCGGGACGTCGCGGCGGACGCGGGGCGGCCCGGGTAGCCGGCGGGGCGGACCGGGTGGCCGGCGGGGCGGACAGGGTGGCCGGCGGGGCGGACCGGGTCAGGACCGGCCGAACCGGTTGACCTCCTGGTAGACGGCGGGTTCGGAGGTGATGTGCAGTCCGGAGTCGTCGAACAGGCGGCGCAGCGAGGCGAGCCAGGCGGGGTCGGCGGTGGCGCGGTCGAGCGCGGTGCCCGAACTCCAGTCGGCGATGTGCAGGAACCGCACCTCGGGTGCGTCGGCCAGCGGCCGGTGCAGGCGGGAGCGGACGAAGCCGGGCTGGGCCGCCATCAGGCCGGCGTTCTCCCGGTACGCCTCGACGAAGCGGTCGGCTTCCGCCGCCGGCACGGTGTAGCTCTTGATCACGGTGACCGGGCCGTCGACGCCGGTCTTGGAGGTAAGGGATTGGCTCATACGTCGATGACCGGGCCGGCTCCCTCGGTGTGACAGGCGGTCCGGTCGTCGCGGGCGGGCAGCAGCGACAGCAGCCGCAGAGCGGTGTGGCTCTCGGTGCCGGGGGTGGCGGTGTAGACCACCAGCCGCTGGGACTGGTCGGGGTCGACCAGGGTCTGGCAGTGCAGTTCCAGGGTGCCGACGGCCGGGTGCCGGAAGCGTTTGACGCCGCACTGGGGGCCCAGCACGGGCCGCTCCCGCCAGATGCGGGCGAACTCCGCGCTGCGCCGGTTCAGCGCGTCCACCAGTTCGGCGGCGCGGGAGTCGTCGCCGTCCCGGGTGCGGGCGCCGTGCAGGTCCGCCACGAGCAGGCGGCTGTGCTCGGCGTGGTCGCTCTCGGGGTGCGGGAGGCGGGCGGCGGGATCGGTGAACCAGCGGTAGTGGGCGCTGCGGGCGAGTCCGGTGTACGCCGTCCCGTCGCCCAGCAGCGCCACCGCCGGGTGGGTCTGCCTCAGGGTCTCGCCGACCTGGTTGACCACCTGGGCGGGTGTGTCCTGGAGCCGGTCCAGGATCCGCATCATCCCGGGGTTGATGTGGTCCCCGCGCCGCACCCGGCGCGGGGAGGCGTGACCGGCGAGCCGGAAGAGCAGGTCGCGTTCCTCCAGGGACAGGCGCAGGCCCCGGGCGAGTACGGCGAGCATCTGCTCCGAGGGGTGGGGGCCGCGTGGCTGTTCGAGCCGGGCGTAGTAGTCCGCCGACATGGCGCAGAGCGCGGCGACCTCCTCGCGGCGCAGCCCTCCGGTGCGCCGGCGCCGCCCGCGGGGAAGTCCGACGTCCTCCGGCTGGAGCGCTTCCCGGCGGGCCCGCAGGAAGGCCGCCAGCGCTGCTCGGTCACTCATGGCTGTCCTCTCCCACATGACACTGTCACCGTGTCAAACAGTGGGATCGGGGTGTGGCATTCCCTGACACACTATGCCGGGTCCGGTCAGCGGGTGATCGCCTTGGTCTCCAGGAACTCCTCCAGACCGGCCCGGCCCATCTCCCGGCCGTTGCCGGACTGCTTGTACCCGCCGAACGGGGCCTGGAAGTTGTGCGGTCCGCCGTTGACGTCGACCTGGCCGACGCGCAGCCGCCGGGCGATGGCCATGGCGTGCTCCTCGTCGCCGGTGACCGCGCCGTTGAGCCCGTAGATCGTGCCGTTGGCGATCTCCACAGCGTGGTCGTCGTCGGTGTAGGGGATGACGACGAGGACGGGGCCGAAGATCTCCTCCTGGGCGATGGCCGACGCCGGGTCGACGTCGGCGAAGACGGTGGGCCGGACATAGGCGCCGGCCGTCCGGTCCGCCGGGCGGCCGGGGCCGCCGGTCACCAGCGTGGCGCCGTCGGCGATGCCGCGCCGGATGTAGCCGTCCACGCGCCGGCGCTGGGCCTCCGAGGCGAGCGGGCCGATCCGTGTGTCCTGGCTCGCCGGGTCGCCGACGACGTACTCCTCGGCCGCCGCCCGCAGCTTGTCGACCACGGCCGGCTGGAGCTGCCCGGGCACGAGCAGCCGGGTGTACGCGCCGCACGCCTGGCCGGCGTTGGCCCAGGCGAGGGCCAGGCCCCGGGTGACGGCGAGGTCGAGGTCGGCCTCGGGCAGGACGATGTGGGCGGCCTTGCCGCCCAGTTCGAGCGCGACCCGCTTGACGGTGCCGGCGGCGGCGACGGAGACGCTGCGGCCGGCCCGGGTGGAGCCGGTGAAGGAGACCATGTCGACCTCGGGGTGCCGGGACAGGGCCTCGCCGACGACCGGACCGGTGCCCTGCACCATGTTGAACACCCCGTCGGGCAGCCCCGCCTCGCCGGCGATCGCGGCGAACAGCCGGGCGCTGAGCGGGGACAGCTCCGAGGGCTTGTGGACGACCGTGTTGCCCGCCAGCAGCGCGGGAACCACCTTGGTGACCAGTTGCTGGAGCGGGAAGTTCCACGGGGTGATCGCCGCGACCACGCCGATCGGCTCGCGCACGACGAGGGAGTTGCCGACCTGCTCGGTCCACTCGAACTGCTCGGCGGTGGCGACCGCGGCCAGGACGGAGGCGATCGGGAAACCCACCTGCGCCTGCCGGGAGAAGCCGATCGGGGCGCCCATCTCCAGGGTGATGACGGCCGCCAGTTCCTCGCGGTGCCGCTCCAGTGCCTCCGCCAGGCGCCGCATGACCGAGGCCCGGTGCTCCGGGGTGGTCGCCGCCCACTCGGGGAACGCGGTGCGCGCGGCCCGCACCGCCAGGTCCACGTCGGCGGCCGTGGCCTCGCGCACCGTGGCGACCACCGACTCGTCGGCGGGGTTCACCACCTCGATGAGCCGCCCGGCGCCCTCGACGGCACGGCCGTCGATCCAGTGGGTGGGGGCGGGGAAGGAAACGGTGTGTTCTTCGTTCATGCCGCCCAGGGAACACCCGGGGCGGTGCGGCAGCCATGCCCTGTGGTGTCCGTGATCGCCGTCACCGGCCCGCCGGGCGCCCGCCCGGGGTGTTGTTATGCTCCCGGCGTGGCGGGGACGGAGTGAACGGCCGGGAGGTCCCGGAGCGGTTGCGGGGCCGGCGGCGGGAGCGGGAGCTGCTCGACGGGCTGGTCACGGAGGTGGCGGCCGGACACAGCGCCGTACTGGTGCTGCGCGGTGAGGCCGGGATCGGGAAGTCGGCGCTGCTGGACCATGTGGCGGACCGGGTGGCGCGGTACCGCGTCGCCCGCGCGGCGGGTGCCGAGTCGGAGATGGAACTCGCGTTCGCGGGACTGCACCAGCTGTGTGCCCCGTTCCTGCCCCGCGCCGACCGGCTGCCGCCGCCGCAGCGGGCGGCGCTCGCCACGGCGTTCGGGCTCAGCGCCGGGCCGCCGCCGGACCGGTTCCTGGTCGGTCTGGCGGTGCTCGGGCTGCTCACCGATGTGGCCGCCGAGCAGCCGCTGTTCTGCCTGGTGGACGACGCGCAGTGGCTGGACCGGGTCTCCGCGCAGACGTTGGCGTTCGTGGCGCGGCGGATGCTCGCCGAACCGCTGGCGCTGGTGTTCGCCACCCGCGAGCGGCGGGGCCGCGACGAGCTGGCCGGGCTGCCTGAGCTGGCCGTGACCGGTCTGGACGACGCCGACGCCCGGGCGCTGCTGAACGAGGCGGCCGAGGGGCCGATGGACGAGCGGGTGCGCGACCGGGTGCTGGCCGAGGCCCGCGGCAATCCGCTGGCGCTGCTCGAACTCCCGCACGGCCGGCTGGTCGCGGACCCGGCCGACGGGCCCGACCGGACCGGACCGCACCCGGTCACCGGCCGCATCGAGCGCAGTTACCTGGCGCGGGTCCGCGCGCTGCCCGAGGAGACGCAGCGGCTGCTGCTGGTGGCCGCCGCCGAGCCGGTCGGTGACGTGACGCTGCTGCGGCGGGCCGCCGAGCGGCTCGGCATCGACCCGGGCGCGGCCGGCCCGGCGGTGGCCGCGGGCCTGCTCACCGTCACCGCCCTGGTCCGCTTCCGGCATTCGCTGCTGCGCTCCGCCGTCTACCGGTCGGCCGGGCTCGCGGAACTGCGGGAGACCCACCGGGTGCTGGCCGAGGTGACCGACCCCGCCCTCGACCCCGACCGGCGCGCCTGGCATCTGGCGCGGGCGACGGTGCGGCCGGACGAGGCGATCGCCGGGGAGCTGGAGGCGTCGGCCGGGCGGGCGCTGGCCCGGGGCGGCACCGCCGCGGCGGCCGCGTTCCTCGCCCACGCGGCCGTACTGACGCCCCATCCGGGGCGCAAGGCGACCCGGGCGCTGGCCGCCGCCCGCGCGAAACTGCGCGCCGGGGCGCCCGCCGCGGCCCGTGATCTGCTGGCGCTGGCCCGCGGCGGCGCGCTGGACGAGCCCGGCCGGGCCCACGCGGACCTGGTGCGGGCGCAGATCGCGTTCGCCGCCGGGCGCGTCGACGAGGCGCTGCCGCTGCTGCTGGCCACCGCGCGGCGCCTGGTGCCGCTGGACGCCGCGCTGGCCCGGGAGACGTTCCTGGAGACCCTGTCGGCCGCCATGTTCGCCGGGCGGCTGGCCACCGACGCGGGCGTGCGCGCGGTGGCGGCGGCGGCCCGGCAGGCCCCGCCGCCCGGCCGGCGCCCGCCGCGCGCCGCCGACCTGCTGCTGGACGCCCTGGCCACCCGGTTCACCGGCGGGTACGGCGCCGGGGTGCCCGAGGGGCGGGCGGCGCTGGACGCGTTCCTCGCGGAGTCCGACCCGGGGCAGATCCTGCGCTGGTCCTGGCCGGCCTCGACGCTGGCCGCCGACCTGTGGGACGACGGGCGCTGGACGGAGCTGGTGACCCGGCACGTGCGGACCGCGCGGGGCGCGGGGACGCTGACCGAGCTGCCGCTGGCGCTCAACTCCGGGGTGGTCGTGCACACCTGTGCCGGCGATCTGGACGCGGCGGCGCTGCTGGTGGCGGAGATCGGACGCCTCCAGGAGGCGTCCGGCGGCACCTTCGCGCCGTTCGGCACGATGACCCTGGCCGCCTGGCAGGGGGACGCGCGGGCGGCCGGTCCGCTGATCGGGGCGAGCGCGCGGGAGGCCGTGCGGCGCGGCGAGGGCATCGGGGTGGCCGTCGCCCGGCGGGCGGAGGCGGTGCTCCACAACGGGCTGGGCAGGTACGAGGAGGCGTTCGACGCGGCCCGGGCGGCGAGCGCCCATCCGCAGGACCTGATCGCGGCCAACTGGGGGCTGGTGGAACTGGTGGAGGCCGCCGTGCGCAGCGGCCGGCCGGACCCGGCCCGGGCCGCGCTGGACCGGCTGGTGCGGACCACGGACGCGGCCGGCACGGACTGGGCGCTGGGGGTGCAGGCCCGCTCCCGGGCCCTGTTCGAGCAGGGCGCCGCGGCCGAGGCGGGGTACCGGGAGGCGGTGGAACGGCTGGGCCGTACCCGGATCACGATGGAACTGGCCCGGTCCCGGCTGCTGTACGGGGAGTGGCTGCGGCGGGAGAACCGGCGCGCCGACGCCCGGGAGCAGTTGCGCGAGGCGCACGCGCTGTTCACCCGGTTCGGCGCGGGCGCGTTCGCCGGGCGTGCCGTACGGGAGCTGCGGGCGGCCGGGGAGACGGTGTCCCGGCGGGCCGGCGCCGCCGCGGCGGCGCTCACCGCGCAGGAGGCGCAGATCGCGCGGCTGGCCCGGGACGGACTGACCAACTCAGAGATCGGCGCCCAGCTGTTCCTCAGTCCGCACACCGTGGAGTGGCACCTGCGCAAGGTGTACGCCAAGCTCGGCGTCACCTCGCGGCGGATGCTGCGCACGGTGCTGTGAGCGGGCGGCCCCGCCTCGGGCGCCCGCCCTCCGGCGGGGCGGCGGTCACCGGCCGGTCGCCGCGGACGTCTCCAGTGCCGCGAGGTGCTCGGCGAACGTCCGGCGGCCCCGCAGGTACTCCCCGCGCGGCAGCAGGCCGCCGCCGGTCATGGCCTTGCCCACCCGGCCGGGCAGGGTCACCGGCACGACGAGGCGGCGGCGGCCCCGGGCGCGTGCGGTACGGCGGGCCATGTCCACCATCTGCAGCTGTTCGGGGCCGGCTAGCTGCCGGACCATGCCCGCGGGTCCCTCCACGGCGTGCCGGACGAGCCGCTCGGCGACGTCCCGGGCGGCGACCGGCCGGGTGAGCATCCTCGGCACCACGGCCACCGGTGACCGGCCGGCCAGCAGCGGTTCGGGGAACTCGAAGAACTGGGTGGCGCGCAGCACCGTCCACGGCACCCCTCCGTCGCGGACCAGTTCCTCCTGTACGCGCTTGCCGTAGTAGTACCCGAAGTCGACCTTGTCGCTGCCCACGACGGACAGCGTCACCAGGTGCCCGATCCCGTGCGACCGGGCGGCGGTGAGCAGCTGGCCGGTGGTCAGGGCGAAAAAGCCGACGGCGGTCTTCTTCCGCGTGGTGACGACGTTGGTCACATCGATCACCGCGTCGACGCCGGACATCCTCTCCTCCAGACCGGCCCCGGTGGTCAGGTCCACCCCGTGGGAGCGGGCCAGGACGACGGCCTGGTGCCCTTCGGCCTCCAGTTCCGTGACCACGTGCCTGCCCACCAGACCGGTTCCTCCGGCCACGGCCACTCGCATCTGACGCCTCCTTGAGCCTGTGACGGTCACCGCCCTACCGACCGGGTGGCGCGGGCGGCTGTGACAGACCGGGTGTCACAGCCGCCCGCGCCGCCCGGTCTGTGCGGGAAAGGGGCACCCGGCCGAGAGGAAGACCCATGAACACGCGTCTTGTGTCCGTCGCCGAGGGCGCACGGCTCACCCGCTCCGTCGCGATCGGCGCGCACACGCTGACGGCCGACGAACCCGAGCCCGCCGGCGCGGACGCCGGCCCCACCCCTGGGGAGCTGCTGCTGGCCGCGCTGGGGTCCTGTACGTCGATGGCGGTGCGGGCGCTGGCCGACCGGCGCGGCCCGCGGCTGGACCGGGTCGACGTGGCCGTCCGGTTCGGACCCGGCGGCCGGGTGGTGAAGAACGTCGGGCTGACCGGTGACCTGGAGAGCGGCCAGCGGGAGCAGTTGCCGGCCGCCGCCGGGCGGTGCCCGGTGCACCGGCTGCCGGCCAAGGAGGTCACCATCGTGACCGTGCCCGCGCTGCCGG
Source organism: Streptomyces sp. NPDC090994 (assembly GCF_044768905.1). Classification (NCBI taxonomy): domain Bacteria; kingdom Bacillati; phylum Actinomycetota; class Actinomycetes; order Kitasatosporales; family Streptomycetaceae; genus Streptomyces; species Streptomyces sp. NPDC090994. Next base: position 30,015 of record NZ_JBIVWS010000016.1, on the reverse strand, counting down.
CCGAACCCGAGGACACCGGCCCGGCCGGGTCCCCGCCCCGGTGAGCGGCGGGCCGGCCGGGTCAGGGGGTGGCCGGCTGGGCGTCCAGCCGTACCGAGCCGATCTCCTTGCGGGAGGAGATGCCGAGCTTGGCGAAGACCTTGCGCAGGTGCCACTCGACGGTGTGCGGGCTGAGGAACAGCCGGGCGGCGATCTCCGGGTTGGTGAAACCGTCCTGGGCGAGCCGGGCGATCTCGGTCTCCTTCGCGGTGAGCGCGGCCGGGGAGGCCGGGGCGGGGCCGCGTACCGTCACCCCGGCGGCCCGCAGCTCCCGCCGGGCGCGCTCGGCGAACGCCTCGGCACCGGCCTCGCTGAGCATCTCGTACGCCTCGCCCAGCCGGGCACGGGCCTCGGCCCGCCGGTCGTTCCGGCGCAGCCACTCGCCGTGCCGCAGCCGGGCCCGGGCGCTGTCCATCCGGGTGCCGGCCGCGTCGAGCCGCTCGACCGCCTCCCGGTGCAGGGCGTCGGCAGCCGGTCCGTCGCTCAGCAGGGCCCGGGTGGCGGCGGCCGTGCCGCGGGCCCAGGGGGTGGGGCTGACCTCGGCCATCTCCTCGATGACCCGCACCGCCGCGGCCGCCCGCTCGGTCCGGCCCAGCCGGACGGCCGCCTCGACCAGTTCCACCCGGGACTGCAGGGACAGTCCGAGTTCCTGCGGGTTCTCGCAGCCGCGCTCGGCGGCGGCGTACGCCTCCCGGTACCGGCCGAGGCCGTTGTGCAGGACCGCCGACGCCCACTGGGTGGCCGTCACCACCTTGCCCTCGCCGCTGAGCAGCCGGTCCTGGGTGACGGCCTCGATCGCCCGCCGGGTGGTGTCCTCCCCGCCTCGGAACGGCTCCACGACGAGCGCCCCGTAGTGCGCGAAGAAGCTGCTGCCGGTGGCCTCGCCGATCGCTTTGGCCTGCGCGGTCAGCGAACCGGCGCCGCGCAGGTCGCCGGCGAACACCCGGTTGGACAGGCGCAGCAGGAGCGCCGAGGGCAGCACGGCGAGCGCGCCGCCGGCGCGGGCCAGGTCGACCAGGTGGGCAGACAGCTCCGACCAGGCGGCGAAGTCCCAGACGTTGTGCGCCATGCGGCACACGAACGGCAGCCAGCCCAGGCCGTCCTCCTCCGCCCACCCGTGCGTGCGGAAGGCGGTGACGGCCCGCGTCAGCAGGGGCGCGCCCACCGCGTACCCCTCGGTGACCACCCGTGCCAGTCCGGTCAGCAGGAGCGTCTCGCGGGTCTCGGCGGCGTCGTGGCCGGGCACCCGCAGCACCGCCTCGGCGACGTCCCGGACCCCGCCGGTGGCCAGCCGGCCCGCGGTGAGGGCGGCGTAGACGGCGTCCCGGTAGGTCTGGGTGGCCAGCCGGGGGTCGTACGGCCGGAGCCGTTCGGCCGCTTCGAGCAGCAGCGGCAGACCGGCGCTCGCGCTCTGCGCGGCGGAGACGATCTGTCCCCGCAGCAGCAGCGCCCGGCCGGCCCCGGCCGCGCCGAGCGGGGCGGACTCGGCGGTGTCGACCAGTTCCCGGGCGGTGTCGAAGGCGCCCGCCTGGTAGGTGGCCCGCGCGGCGGCCAGCGCTCTGGTGCCGCGGCGCACCGGGTCGGGGGTCAGTTCGGTGGCACGGTAGAGGAAGGCCGCCGCCGCCGCGACGCCGCCGCGGGCCTGCGCCCGGCCGGCCGAGCCCTCCAGTTCGGCGGCGACGGTCTCGTCCGGCTGGGCCGTCGCGCTGGCCAGGTGCCACACCCGGCGTTCGGGGTCGAGGCGCGCGTCGGTCGAGTCGGCCAGCGCCTGGTGCACGCGCCGGCGTTCCTCGAAGCCGGCGGCGCGCTGGGCCGCGGAGCGGACCAGGGGGTGGCGGAAGCGCACCCAGGTGCCGAACGTGAGCAGGCCGGATGCCTCGGCGTGGGTGACGGCGGTGTCCACGGGGATGCCCAGGCGTTCGGCGGCCCGCCGCAGCAGGGCCACGTCGCCGACCGGCTCGATGGCGGCGATCAGCAGCAGCCGCTGGGCCTCGGCCGGGAGCGACTGGATGCGACGCAGGTAGCCCGCCTCGATCTGGCTGGTCAGCGGCCGGGCCGTGGGGCCTTCGTAGCCGCCGGCCGTCTCCACGGCGCTCAGGCCGTGCGGCAGTTCGAGCAGGGCCAGCGGGTTGCCGCGGGTCTCGGCGACGACCCGGTCGCGCACCCGCGGGTCGAGGGGGCCGGTCAGGACGGAGTCCAGCAGGCGTCGGGAGTCGTGCTCGTCCAGTCCGCGCACCGGCAGTTCCGGCAGGTCGGGCAGGATGTCGCGGGAGCCGGACTCGCGGACGGCCAGCACCAGCAGCACCGACTCGGCGTCGAGCCGGCGGGCGACGAACTCCAGGGTCTGGGACGACACCCGGTCCAGCCACTGCGCGTCGTCGACCAGGCAGACCAGGGGCTGGTCGCCGGCCGCGCCGGCCAGCAGGCTCAAGGTGGCCAGGCCGACCAGGAACCGGTCGGGCGCGGCACCGGAGCGCAGGCCGAACGCCGTGCGCAGGGCGTCGCGCTGCGGCTCGGGCAGTGCGTCCAGGCCGGACAGCAGCGGGGCGCACAGCTGGTGCAGCCCGGCGTAGGAGAGTTCCATCTCGCTCTGCACGCCGGCCGCCTTGACGACGCGGCATCCGGTGGCCCGGCACAGGAGGTGGTGGAGCAGTGCGGTCTTCCCGATGCCCGCCTCGCCGCGCACCACCACGGCCCCGCTGCGCCCGGCCCGGGCCCGGGCGAGCAGGTCGTCGAGGACCTGGCACTCGGCCCGCCGTCCGACGAGCCCGGCGCGTGCTCGGTCCCTCACCATGTCCGCCTCCCCGCGGTCACGATACCGCTGGCGGCCGCCGGACCGGCCGGGCGCGGGCGGCCGGGGCCGGTCCCGGCCGGCCGGGCGGTGGCGGCGCCGTCGCGGGTCAGACCGTCGAGCCGACGACGACTGCGGTGCCGACGAAGGTCACCAGGGTGATCACGGTCATGGCGATCAGGGTGCCGCGCAGCCAGCGCGCGAACCGGGCGCGGTGTGCCGCGTCGGCCGCGTCGAGGCGGTCGGTGATGTGCTGCGTCACCATGCGCGCCACGTACCGCTGTTCATCGAGGTACCACGACTCGATGTCCCTCCTCTGTTCGTGGGTGAGCCCGTCCGTGCGTGCCGTGAAGGCGGTCACCCGGCGGCGGGCGGCGCCGAGGTGGGCTTCCTGGTGGAGGTACGCCTCTATGTCGACCAGTCCGCGGGCGGCCTGCTTCTCGGTGTTCACGAGGTGCTCCGCCGGGCGGTGGCCCGCGCCGCCTCGTCGATCAGGCGGGCCACCTCGTCGGGCCGCGAGACACTGACCGCGTGGGAGGCGTCGACGGTCGTCGCCGTGGCGCCCGCCCGCTCGGCCAGGAAGGTCTGCAGCCGGGGCGGGATGGTGCGGTCTCCGGTGGGCACCAGGACCCAGGACGGGATGTCCCGCCCGGCCGGCTCGCCGGCTTCCTCGGCCAGCGCGGTCTCGGTCACGGGCCGCTGGGTGGCGGCCATGACCGCTGCCGTGTCCTCGGGTACGTCGGCGGCGAACTGCTGGTGGGACCTGGCCTGGTCGATGTAGAGGTCCGTGCCCGGGCTGCCGTCGGGGAGGGTGACCGGCACCGGGCGCAGGGTCTCGGCCAGGGTGCTGCCCGGGAACCGGGCGGACAGCGCGACCGCGCTCTCGCCGGCCTCCGGCAGGAACGCCGCGGCGAAGACGAGCGCCCGGACGTGGTCGAGTCCGCGCGCGGCGGTGCTGATGACCGAGCCGCCGTAGGAGTGCCCGCCGAGCACCACGGGGCCGTCGATGGAGGTCAGGAGCTGCCTGACGTAGTCGCTGTCCGCCGCCAGTCCGCGCAGCGGGTTGGCGGCGGCGACCACCGGGTAGCCGCGGGTCCGGAGCCGGTCGACGACCCCGTGCCGGCTGGAGGCGTCCGCGAACGCGCCGTGGACGAGGACGACGGTCGGCTGCTGTGCACGCATGGATGTGGCCTTTCTGCGCCGGGCGCGGGTCAGTCGGTGCCGAGGGCCTGGCGCAGCACGTGCACGGCCTGCTCGATCGCCGCGGTGGACGCCTGGGTGCCGCGCACCGGGTCGAGCATCATGAAGTCGTGCAGGGTGGCGTTGTAGCGCACGCTCGTGGTCGGCACACCGGCCTGGATCAGCTTGCGGGCGTACGCCTCGCCCTCGTCGCGCAGGACGTCGTTCTCGTCGATGACGACGAACGCAGGGGGCAGGCCCCGCAGTTCCTCCAGGGTGGCGCGCAGCGGGGAGACCGTGGCCTGGTCGCGTTCGGCGGGGTCGGCGGTGTAGGCGTTCCAGAACCACTCCATCGCCTTGGCGGTCAGGTGCGGTCCGTCGGCGAACAGGCGGTAGCTCTCGGTGTCCTGCCCGGCGTCGGTGACCGGGTAGTACAGCGACTGGTGCCGGAAGGTCACGTCGCCGCGCCGCTTGGCCAGGTGGGTCAGGGCGGCGGTCATGTTGCCGCCGACGGAGTCACCGGCGACCACCATGCGGGAGCCGTCCAGGCCCTCTTCGGCGCCCTTGGCGGTGACCCACTGGGCGGTGGCGTACGCCTGCTCGACGGCGACCGGGTACTTCGCCTCCGGGGAGCGGTCGTACTCGACGAAGACCACGGCCGCCTCGGCGCCCACGGCCAGTTCGCGCACCAGGCGGTCGTGGGTGCCGGCGTTGCCGAGGATCCAGCCGCCGCCGTGCACGTACAGGACGACGGGCAGGATCCCGGTGCTGCCGACGGGCTTGACGATACGCACCCGCACATCGCCGACCGGGGCCGCGACGGTGATCCACTTCTCGTCCACCTCGGGCTTGTCGACCGGCCCGGACTGGACGTCGTCGAGCAGCTTGCGGGCGCCTTCGACACCGAGTTCGTACAGCCGCGGCGGCTGGGCGGCGGCGTCGGCGAACTGCTGCGCGGCGGGTTCGAGAACGATGTCACTCATGGTGGTCTCCTGATGAGGTGATGAGTGTGAGTACTTCGTGTGAAGGGCTCGTGCGAGGGGCGCTTCACCTCTTGAGACCGGGGCGGGGCGTGATGTGTGACGTTCCGGGGGGGAACGGTTCGTCACCTCACTGTTCGGCGGGTTTCGGCAGCCGGTGGCCGTCGACGTACAGATCGACGTGTTCGTTGTAGAACGCGGTCAGCCCGGCGATGGGGTGGGCCTGGAGGGTGGGGAAGTCGTACGCCCAGGCGATGTCCTCGTGGGTGGCGTCCGGGCCGTCGAAGGACCAGTAGCCGCTGGTCGTCCCCTTGTACGGGCAGCGGGTCACCGTGTCCGAGGGGCGCAGTCGGGTCCAGTCGACGTCCGCGCGGTCGAGGTAGTAGCGGGTGGGCAGGCCGGTCTCGAACAGCTTCACGCAGCCGGTGGCCTCGGCCAGGACGACCCCTTCGACCTCGACCCGGACCGTGCTGTTCGAACGCAGGGCGTCCACCCGGGAGTAGGGGCTGCGGGGGTGCACGAAGACCGGTTCGTCCTCCTCGAACCAGGAGTCCAGTGCGTCCCACTCGAAACGCACCGTGTTGTGCAGCGGGGCCGGGGCGCCCTCCGCCCAGACCCACGCCGCGCCCGCCCGGGTCTCCGGCCCGACCTGGAGCGTGTGCCGGTGGGCGGGGCCGGCACCGAGTTGTTCGGTGTGTCCGTCGTCGTGCAGCACCCCGTCCACCAGGTCCTCGACGGGGATGCTGAACTGGGGGTACGCCTGCCATTCCCACACGTACAGGGCGCGCCGGGTGTCGAAGGCGACCCGGCCGCCGATCGTCCCCCGGATGCGGCGGGGCACGGGTTCGACGTGTCCGACCGGGACGATGAGGCGGGGGTGCAGCACACTTTCGGTTGCCATGGTGACCACCTTGCGTTCGTCGGGGCCATCGACGGCCCCGGTCTGTGCGCCCGATGCTAGTGGCCCACACTGTGTGCTGGGTCATGTCACAGACGCGGTGGGTGTCCGGTCAGTGGGATGTAACTGTTTCTCACGTGGGAGATCCGTCATGGAAGCTCGACTGGACTACTTCGGCAACGCCCTGGCCGGCAAGGTCATGAAGCACCTGAACTCGGCCGGTGCGGCGGTGCACTCGGCGCTGCCGGTGGCCACGCAGGAGCTGGTGAAGATCCGCGCCAGCCAGATCAACGGGTGTGGTTTCTGCACCGACATGCACACCAAGGACGCCGCTGCCGCCGGTGAGGACCAGCAGCGGCTGAACCTGGTGGCGGTGTGGCGGGAGGCCACCGTCTTCACCGACGCCGAGCGTGCGGCGCTGGAGCTGACCGAGCAGGGCACGCGGCTCGCGGACGGTTCGGCGGGGGTGTCGGACGAGGCGTGGGCGAAGGCCGCCGAGCACTACGACGAGGACCAGCTCGTCGCGCTGATCTCGCTGATCGCCGTCATCAACGCCTACAACCGCGTCAACGTCATCAACCGCCAGCCGGCCGGTGGCTACAAGCCCGGCATGTTCGGCTGATCCGACCGCCGCGGCCGGGCGGGGACGGGCGGCGCGACCGCCCGCCCCCGCAGGGCCCGCGGATCCGCGCCACCGCCACCTGACCAGGGCAGGACCCGACATGGACCACTCCCCCGCCGCGGCGCCCGCCGCCGGTCTGCGCCTCGCCAGTGCCCGAGGACGGTGGACGCTGCTGGCCACCGTGCTGGGCTCCGGTGTGGTCCTGCTCGGCTCGACCGTCACCAACGTGGCGCTGCCGCACATCGGCGCCGACTTCGGCGCCGGTCTCGCCGTGCTGCAGTGGACGGTCAACGCCTACATGCTGACCCTGGCCGGGCTGATCCTGCTGGGCGGTTCGCTGGGCGACCGGTTCGGGCGGCGGCGGGTCTTCGTCGTGGGCACCGCCTGGTTCGCGGCCGCCTCGCTGCTGTGCGGCCTGGCCCCGGACGCCGGCACGCTGATCGCCGCCCGGGCGTTGCAGGGTGTCGGCGGCGCGCTGCTCACCCCCGGTTCGCTGGCGATCATCGAGGCGTCGTTCCACCCGGACGACCGGCCGCGCGCGATCGGCCTGTGGTCGGGTTTCGGCGGCATCGGCGCGGCGCTGGGGCCGTTCCTCGGCGGCTGGCTGGTGGACGGCCCCGGCTGGCGCTGGACCTTCCTGCTGAGCGCCGTCCCGGCGCTGCTGTGCGTGCCGGTCGCGCTGCGCCACGTCCCGGAGTCCGTGGGAGCGCCCCGGCCGGCCCCGGCCGGCGGGCGGCGGCCGGGTTTCGACGTGTCCGGTGCCGTGCTGGGCGCGCTGGCGCTGGCGCTGGCCACCTACGCGCTGACCGAGGCGCGCGGCGGCGGCCCGGTGGCCGTGACCGCCGCCGTCGCCGCCGTCCTGGCGGGCGCCGCGTTCCTGCGCGTCGAGCGGCGCGGCGGTGACCCGATGATGCCGCCGGCGATCTTCTCGTCCCGGCAGTTCACCGCCGTCAACCTGATCACCGTGTGCGTCTACGCGGGCACCGGCGGGTTCTTCTTCCTGACCGCGCTGCACTTGCAGATCGTCGTCGGGTACTCGGCGCTGGGCGCCGGCGCGGCCATGCTGCCCAACACGGTGCTGATGCTGCTGTTCTCGGCCGGCGCCGGGGCACTCGCCCAGCGGCTGGGGCCGCGACGGCCGCTCACCGCGGGCCCGTTGGTGTGCGGGGCGGGCATGCTGATGATGCTGCGGGTCGGGCCGGGCGCGTCCTACCCGGCCGAGATCCTGCCCGCGCTGCTGGTGATGGGCACCGGCATGGTGATCCTGGTGGCGCCGCTGACGGTGACGCTGCTGTCCTCGGTGGACGCCGCCGACGCCGGGCTGGCCAGCGGCATCAACAACGCCGCGGCCCGGGCGGCCGGGCTGGTGTCCGTGGCGGCGCTGCCGCTGCTGGTCGGGATGGGGCCGGACGCCTACCGGTCGGACGCGGCCTTCACCGCGGCGTTCGGCCGGGCCATGCCGCTGTGCGCGGGGCTGCTGGCCGTCGGCGCGGCGCTCGCCTTCGGTCTGCTGCCGCGGACCGCCCCGGCCCCCGGCCGCCCGCACGGGCGGGCCCACGGCTGGCTGATGGAGCCGCCGCTGGTCTCCCGTTTCCTGCACCACCGCACCACCGGACCCCGTCTGTGACACCCGGCCGGCACCCGCCGGCCGCGAGGAGAAGGAGCACACCATGTCGTACCCGTACCCGGAGCAGCAGTACTGGGGTGAGGACGGTGAGGTCAGCGCCGTCTTCCGGCCGGCCGGCACCCCGCCGGCCCTCGGGGAGAGCGGTACCGGCAAGGACGCCACCCACTATCTGGCGACCACCGCCACCACCCGGGGCGAGTTCGGGCTGTACCGGGTGGAGATGCGGCCCCGGGCGGGCGGCCCCAAGACGCACTTCCACAAGCGGATCTCCGAGTCGTTCTACATCCTGGACGGCACCGTGCGGGTCTTCGACGGGGTGCGGTGGGTGGACGCCCGCAAGGGCGACTTCCTGCATGTGCCGCAGGGCGGGCTGCACGCCTTCCGCAACGACTCCGACGCGCCCGCCGACATGCTGCTGCTGTTCACCCCGGGCGCCCCGCGCGAGGAGTACTTCGAGCAGGTGGCGCACCTGGCGCACGCCCCGCAGGAGGAGCGCGCCGCGTTCTTCGACAAGCACGACTCGTACTTCACGGAGTAGCCGGTCCCACGGAGTAGCCGGTCCTGCGACGGGGCCCCGCGCCCGTGACATCCCGGTGGCTTTCCGGTGTCACGGGCGCGGGGCCCCGTCGTGCGCGGTCAGGCCGTGGGCCGGGGGGCGCGCAGGTGGGCGCGCTCCTTCAGTTCGGCCTCGTCGACCAGGGTCAGCATGGGCTGGCCGGGGGCGCACAGCATGGTGACGACGAACTCGGTGCGCTCGTCGGCCAGGGCGTTGCCGTCCTGGTAGTGGATGGCGTCACCGCCGGGCTCCCAGAAGGTGCCGCCGGCCTCGACGACCCGTTCGGGCTCGCCCTCCAGCTCGAAGCGGACGGCGCCCTTGGTGACGTAGCCGAAGGCCGGGCCGGAGTGGCGGTGCGGCGGGGTGCCCGGGTCGCCGGGCTCCCACTGGACGTGGATGGTCATCGCCGAGGCGCCTTCGGGGATGACGACCGGGGAGGCGTCCTGGATCACCTTCGCCGCCCGGGTCCAACTGGGGCCGTCCTCGCCACCGGTTCCGTGCCCGTGGTGGCCGTGGTGGGTGTGCTGTGCGTTCTCCGACACTGGGTCGCACCTTCCGTAGTCGTGTCCGTGGCCCTCGGCCGCGGTGGCCGTGCCACCCTCCTGACCGGCTGACCGGTGGTTCTGTGACAGTGCGCGCACGACACGGTGTCACAGGATGTGAATCGGGCCGGTCTAGGTGGATGAGCACGGTGGCACTGAGACGCCCGCCACCGGCCGCGACGGAGGAGAGCCAGATGAGAGTCGTCGTTGTAGGTGCCACCGGTCTGATCGGTGCGCGGACCGTCGCCCGGCTGCGGGACCACGGGGTGGAGGCCGTGCCGGCCTCCCGCGAGCACGGGGTCGACGTCATCACCGGGGAGGGCCTGGACCGGGTGCTGCGCACGGCCGAGGTGGTCGTGGACGTCACCGACGCGCCCACCCGGGAGCAGGACGTCAGCACCGCGTTCTTCACCACCGCCACGGGCAACGTCCTCAAGGCCGCCGCCGCGGCCGGCGTCGAGCACTACGTGGCCCTGTCGCTGGTGGGCGCCGACCGGGTCGGCTCGGGCTACTTCCGGGCCAAGGCGGCGCAGGAGGACCTGGCCCGGCACGCCACCGTGCCGTACTCCCTGGTGCGGGCCACACCGTTCTACGAGTCGCTGGCGGCGGTCGCGACCGCCGGTCTGCGGGCCGGTGGTGTGCATGTGCCGCCGTTGCTGCTGCGGCCGGTCTCGGCGGACGACGCCGCGGCGGCACTCGCCCATGTCGCCGTGGGGCTGCCGCGGTTCGGTGTGCTCGAAGCCGCCGGGCCGGAGGAGCTGAAGCTGGAGAGCGTCACCGTCGAGCTGCTGGCCCGCCTCGGCCGGACCGGCCCGGTGATCCCCGACCCGCGCACCCCGTTCTTCGGCGCGGTGCTCCAGGAGCGGACCCTGCTGCCCGGACCCGACGCCCACCTCGGCCACCACACCTTCGCCCAGTGGCTGCAGAGCCGCTGAACCCGCCCGCCCGCACCGACCGGAAGGCCGCCATGAGTGTTCCGTCCCGGCCCGCTGAGCCCCCCGTGCCCAGCGAGCTCGACCAACTGCCCGACCGCGACCGGGAGGAGACCGCCGAGTGGCAGGCGTCCCTGGACGCCGTCGTGCGCCACGCCGGGCCGGAACGGGCCGCCTATCTGGTGCGGCGGGTGCACGAGTTCGCCGAGCGGACCGGCACCGCCCTGCCGGGGCTGCTGTCCTCCGACTACATCAACACCGTGCCGGCCGCCGCGCAGCCGCCGTTCGACGGCGACCTGGAGCTGGAGACCCGGATCACCGCGCTCAACCGGTGGAACGCCGCGGCGATGGTCACCCGCGGCGCCCCGCTGGGGCTGGGCGGCCACATCTCCACGTACGCCTCGGCGGCCTGGCTCTACGAGACCGGCTTCCACCACTTCTTCCGGGGCAAGGACGGCGACGGCTCGGGCGACCAGCTCTTCCTCCAGGGGCACGCCTCCCCCGGCATCTACGCCCGGGTGTTCCTCGAAGGGCGGCTGAGCGAGCGGCAGTTGGACGCCTTCCGGCGGGAGGCGGGCGGGCACGGGCTGCCGTCCTACCCGCATCCGCGGCGGCTGCCGTGGCTGTGGGAGTTCCCGACCGTCTCGATGGGGCTGGGCCCGCTCAACGCCGTGTACCAGGCCCGGTTCAACCGTTATCTGCACGCGCGCGGCATCAAGGACACCTCCGCCTCGCGGGTGTGGGCGTTCCTGGGCGACGGCGAGACGGACGAACCGGAGTCCCTGGCCGCGCTGACCCTGGCCTCTCGCGAGGGCCTGGACAACCTGACCTTCGTCATCAACTGCAACCTGCAGCGCTTGGACGGGCCGGTACGGTCCAACTCCAAGATCGTGCAGGAGCTGGAGGCCCGGTTCCGCGGCGCGGGCTGGCACGTGGTCAAGACGCTGTGGGGCGCCGCCTGGGACCCGCTGCTCGCCCAGGACACCACCGGTGACCTGGTGCGCCGGCTGGGCGAGGTGCCCGACGCCCAGTTGCAGACGCTGGCCGCGCGGGACGCGGCGTACGCCCGCGAGCACTTCTTCACCGGGCCCGCCCTGGCCGCGCTCACCGCCTCGCTGAGCGACGCGCAGATCACCGACCTGTTCGAGAACTCCCGTGGCGGACACGAGCCGTCGAAGGTGTACGCCGCCTACCGGGCCGCGGTGGAGCACCGGGGGGCGCCGACGGTGGTCCTCGCCCAGACGGTCAAGGGGCACACCCTCGGCTCGGCGTTCGAGTCCCGCAACGCCAACCACCAGATGAAAAAGCTGACGATGGCTCAGTTCCGGGAGCTGCGCGACCTGCTGGACCTGCCCATTCCGGACCGCGCGCTGGCCGGCGACCAGGTGCCGTACTGGCATCCGGGCGAGGACTCCCCCGAGGTGCGGTACCTGCGCGCGCGCCGGGCCGCGCTGGGCGGTCCGCTGCCGCTGCGGCGGGTGGCCGCGGGGCCGCTGCCGCAGCCGTCCGCCAAGCCCTTCGAGGAGCTGGAGAAGGGCTCCGGGCACCAGGAGATCGCCACCACCATGGCACTGGTCCGGCTGGTCAGGGAGCTGATGCGGGACGAGCGGACCGGGGCCCGCTGGGTGCCGATCATCCCCGACGAGGCCCGTACCTTCGGCATGGAGTCGATGTTCCCCACGGCCGGCATCTACTCGCCGCTGGGCCAGACGTACGACCCGGTCGACGCCGGCCAGCTCCTGCACTACAAGGAGAGCGAGACCGGGCAGCTGCTCATCGAGGGCATCACCGAGGCCGGTTCGGTGGCCGAGTTCACCGCCGCGGCGACCTCGTACGCCACGCACGGCGAGCCGATGATCCCGTTCTACATCTTCTACGCCATGTTCGGTTTCCAGCGCACCGGCGACCAGTTCTGGGCGCTCGGTGACCAGCTGGGCCGTGGTTTCGTGATCGGCGGCACCGCCGGGCGTACGACCATGACCGGTGAGGGCCTCCAGCACGGTGACGGCCACTCGCACCTGCTGGCCGCCACCAACCCGGCGGCGGTCAGCTACGACCCGGCGTTCGCATACGAGATCGCCGTGATCGTCCGGGACGGTCTGCGCCGGATGTACGGCGAGCGGCCCGAGGACGTCTTCTACTACCTGACCGTGTACAACGAGCCCCGGCACCAGCCCGCCATGCCGGCGGTGCCGGGCATCGAGGAGGGCATCGTCCGGGGCATCTACCGGTTCCGGCCCGCCGAGCCGGCCGCGGCCGCCACGGCCGGGCCCCGGCTGCAACTGCTCGCCTCCGGTACGGCGATCCACTGGGCCCTGCGCGCGCAGGAACTGCTCGCCGCCGACTGGGACGTGCACGCCGACGTGTGGTCGGTGACGTCCTGGACGGAGCTGCGGCGGGACGCGATGGCAGCGGACGACGCGCGCACGCGCGGCGAGGACCGCACGCCGTACGTCACCCGGGCGCTGGCCGGGGCGCCGGGGCCGGTGCTGGCGGTCAGCGACTGGATGCGGCAGGTGCCGGACCAGATCAGCCAGTGGGTCGAGCAGGACTACTACTCGCTGGGCACCGACGGTTTCGGCCTGTCCGACACCCGTGCGGATGTACGCCGGTACTTCGGGGTCGACGCCGAGTCGATCGTGGTGACGGCCCTGGACCGGCTGGCCCGGGCCGGGCGGCTGCCCGCCGAGACCGTCGCGCGGGCCCGCGAGCGCTACCGCCGGGGGCCGTCCGGGCCCGCCGGTCTGTGAGGAGTTGACCGACGTCATGACGATTTTCCTGAGCCTGCCGGCGGCCGGGGCCGTGCGCGGCGCCGACGGCGAGGAGTCCATCGGCGTCCGGGACCTGGTGCACCTGTCCCTGTAGTACGACCACCGACCCTCCGGGTGGGTCCGGGAGGCGTCGGCGGCCTCCCGGACCAGGAGGTTCTGCTCGCCGCCTTCGCCGCGGCCGGGCCCTCCTCGTGCAGCCGCGCCGCGCCGCGACGACGTCGACGATGTCCGCGTGCAGCCGCGCGTACTCCTCGGCGTCCCTCGTCGTGTGCTCGGCGGGTCCGGGCGGGCTGACGTGCTGGCGCTGGACGATCACGGACGCCTCGCGGCGCAGCGGGTCCGCCCGGTCGGGGCCGAGACCGGTGAGCCGTTCGCGGGCCGCGGCCACCCGGGGCAGCCAGGTGCGCAGCGCCTCGGCCGGCGGGTGCGCGCAGCACCAGGGGCCGTTCCGAGGCAGGCGGTCAGCGCCACCGCGAAGGGATCACCGGAGGTGCCGAGGAGCACGGCACCCGGCGGTCACCGCGGACAGCGTCAGGTTCGTCGCGGCGAGCAGCCACTGCCCGCGCCAAGCGCCAGGCCACCAGTCAGCAGCAGCACGATGCCGCCGGCGTCGAAGCGGTCAGTTGGCCCGTGATGTGGGCGGCCTGGCCGCCGATGCGGGCACCGGCTCCCTCCAGGTCGGTGCCGACCCGGATGGGCGTGCTCTCGATGTCGGGCATCTGATGTCCGTCGGCGGAGAGGGTCGGTCGTCCCAGCCGGGCCGGCGGGAGCCGGACGGCGGTGCGGTTGGCCAGGTTGGCCTGCGGGGCGGTCACCTACGTCCGCCGGCGGCGGGGAGCCGGCCGGCCAGGTCGAGGAGCCGGACCGAGGCGGTGACCGCGCCGTCCGCCGCCACCCGCCGTACGGGGACGGGCGCGTGCCGCAGGATGGCGTCGATCCGGGCGTCCCCCGGCAGACAGAGCCCGTAGAGCGTCTCCCAGCCGCCGTCCACCGCGTGCCGGGCCAGGGCGCGCAGCAGGCGGGTGCCCAGGCCGCGGCCCTGCCAGGCATCCTCCACCAGCAGCGCGGCCTCCACGTCGAAGTGGTCCGGCATCAGGTGTCCCACCGCGACGAAGCGGCCGGTGGTGTCCCGCGCCGCCAGATGGACCGACCCCGGCCGGCCCAGCAGCGTGGGCAGGTAGAATCCGGGGTCGGCCATCGCACGGTGGTAGCGGCTCCACAGGGTCCGGGTGGAGCAGCGGCGGTGCAGCGCCACGACCCGGGCGAGATCGGCGGGTCCGGTCGGGACGATCCGTGGTGCGCGGCGCATCGGTTCGCCGCCGGTCAGCGCACCGAACGGGCGGCGTCCTCGATGACGTCGGTGACCTTGTCCGGCCGTGACACGCTCACCGCGTGCGAGGAGCGGACCTCGTAGGTGTGGGCGCCGGCCCGCTCGGCCATGAACCGCTGGGCGGCGGGCGGGATGTTGAGGTCGCGGGTGGCGACCAGCACCCAGGACGGGATGGTCTTCCAGGCCGGCTCGGCCGCGCCCTCGGCCAGGGCGGCCTCGGTGACCGGCCGCTGGGTGACGGCCATCAGGTCGGTCTCGGCGCGCGGCACGTCCGCCGCGAACTGGTGGCGGAACGTGTCCTGCCGGATGTAGAGGTCGGTGCCCGTGGAGCCGTCGGCGCCGGTGACGGGCACCGGCCGCAGCGCCTCGCCGAGCGTGCTGCCGGGGAACTTCCCGGACAGGTCCAGCGCGCTCTCGCCCTTCTCGGGCAGGAAGGCGGCCAGGTAGACCAGTGCCTTGACGTCCCGGTCGCCGGTGGCCGCGTTGCTGATCACCGAGCCGCCGTAGGAGTGGCCGGCCAGGACGACGGGGCCGTCGATGCCGGCCAGGACGTCCTTGAGGTAGGCGCTGTCACCGCTGAGGGAGCGCAGCGGGTTGGCGACGGCGACCACCGGGTAACCGTCGTGTCTCAGTTCCCCGATGACGTCGTTCCAGCTCGTGGAGTCGGCGAACGCGCCGTGCACCAGGACGACGGTGGGCTTGGCGGCCGGGGCCGGGGCGCCCTTGTCGGCGGCGGCCGGGCCGACCGAGGTGACCAGGACGCTCGCCACGACGCTGGCACCGGCCAGGACGGTCAGGGCGAAACGGGCCCGGGCGGTGCGGGTGGTACGGGCGGACCGGGTGGTGCCGGTCGCGTGGGTGGTGTGGGTGCCGGTGATGCGCGGGGAGCGGTTCATGTCGATGCCTTTCGGGAAGGGGTGGGACGGTTCGGTGAGCGAGCCGGGGTCAGGGCCGGGTGCGGCCGGTGATCTCCCGGTACTCGGTCTCCGAGGGCTTGGTGATCTGGCTGCCGGGGCCGTAGAAGGCCCGGCTGAGCCCGGTGCGCAGCCGCCGGGCGCGGGCGGTCGGCGGACCGTCCGTGTCCCGGGCCGGGACGGGCTCCAGGGGGCGGTACTGCTCGTGCGCGGTCAGCGCATGCCGGTGTGCCTGGTCCAGGACTTCGTGGACCTCGACGTACTCGCCGTGCGGGAGGCGTTTGATGACGCCGGTCTCGCGGCCGTGCAGCACCTTGTCGCGGTCCCGGCGCTGCAGGCCCAGCGCCAGGCGCCTGGTGACGGCGAAGGCCAGCACCGGGACGACGAACAGGCCGATCCGCACCGCCCAGGTGACCCCGTTGACGGAGACGTGCAGCCGGGTGGCGATCACGTCGTTGGCGGCGCCGGTCAGCGCCACCGCGTAGCCGCTGAGCCAGGCGACGCCCAGGGCGGTGCGCACCGGGCGGTTGCGGGGGCGGTCCAGCAGATGGTGGTCGCGGTCGTCGTCGGTGACCCATGCCTCCAGGAACGGGTAGGCGCCCAGGGCCAGGAAGAACAGCACGCCGGCCAGCAGCGGCAGGAAGTTGTCCAGGGCCAGGGTGTGGCCCCACACGTCGATCTCCCAGCCGGGCATGACCCGCAGCAGGCCGTCGGCGACCCCCATGTACCAGTCGGGCTGGGAGCCGGCGGAGACCTGGTCGGGGCGGAAGGGACCGTAGTTCCACACGGGGTTGATCTGCGCGACGGCGGCCATGACGGAGATGACCCCGGCCACGAAGCAGAACAGGCCGGCGGCCCGCACGGCGTGCGCCTTGGCCGGCCGGCCGACCACGTTGCGTTCGGTGCGCCCCGGCCCCGGGTACTGCGTGTGCCGGTGGCGCACGGCGAGGGCCAGGTGGGCGGCGAGCAGGGCGACGATCAGTGCGGGGATGACCAGGGTGTGCAGGGTGTTGAAGCGGGCGATCAGGTCCTCGCCGGGGAACTCGCCGCCGAACAGGAAGAACGACAGGTACGTCCCGACCACCGGGACCGACAGCAGTGTGCCGTTGACCACCTGCAGCCCGGTGCCGGACAGCAGGTCGTCGGGCAGGTCGTAGCCGGTCAGCCCGGCGAACATGGCCAGCACGAGCAGCAGGAAGCCGAGCACCCAGTTCAGCTCGCGGGGTTTGCGGAACGCGCCGGTGAAGAAGACCCGCATCAGGTGCGTGAACAGGGCGGCGACGAAGACCAGCGCCGCCCAGTGGTGGGCCTGGCGGATGAGCAGTCCGCCGCGGACGTCGAAGGACAGGTGCAGGGTCGAGTCGAACGCCTCGGAGACCAGTTGGCCGCGCAGCGGGGCGTAGCCGCCGTCGTAAACGACGGGGGCGGAAGAGGGGTGGAAGTAGAAGCTCAGGTAGACGCCGGTGACCAGCAGGACGACGAGGCTGTAGAGCGCGATCTCGCCGAGCAGGAACGACCAGTGGTCGGGGAAGACCAGGCGCCGGGCGGAGGAGGCCGGCCGGCGGCGGCCCGAGCGGCTGTCCAGCCAGCGGACGAGCCTGTCCCCGCCGTGCCCCTGTTCCGGCCCGGCCGGCCGGCTGTCGTTGCCCATCTGTTCACCATTCGTTTCTGCCGCCCGCGCGGCGCACGGCGGAGCCGACTCGTCCATGACGGTGCCGTTCGCGGTGATGGGGATGATTCGTGAACGGCTGTCGTGAGTCATGACCGGTGACCCGGCGAGGGTGTGACACCCGGCCCGCATTCAGCGCGCGACGACGTTCCGCAGTTCCGCGCCCGCGGCGAACCGGGCCAACTGGTCCCGGATGAGCGTTTCCAGACGGGGCCACAGAGCCGGGGTGAACGCGCCGACGTGCGGGGTGATCAGCACCCCGGGCGCGGTGCGCAGCGGGTGCCCCGGCGGCAGCGGTTCGGGGTCGGTCACGTCGAGCGCGGCCCGCAGCCGGCCGCCGTCGGCCTCCTTCAGCAGGGCGTCGGTGTCGACGACGGCCCCCCGGGAGACGTTGACCAGCAGGGCGCCGTCCTTCATGCGGGCGAGCAGCCCGGCGTCGAACAGCCGCCGGGTGTCCGGGGTCAGCGGGACGCACAGCACCACCACGTCCGCGTCGGCGACGAGCCGGGGCAGGCGGGCCACGGAGTGCACCGGCCCCCGGGGCGTCCGGCGGCCGGTACTGGCGACACGGGTCACGGCGCAGCCGAACGGGGCCAGGAGGTCCTCCAGCGCGGAACCGACGGCGCCGTAGCCGACGATGAGCACCGACCGCCCGTACAGCGAGGAGTGCACCCGTGGCTCCCAGGCCCCCTGCTCCTGGGCGCGGAGCGCCTCGGGGACGCCCCGCAGGGAGGCGAGGACCAGGGTGAGCGCCAGCTCCGCCGTGCCGGGCGCGGGGACGCCCCGCGCGTTGCACAGGGTCACCTCGCGGGGGACGCGGTCCAGGGCGGCCCGCAGTTCGTCGGTGCCGGCGCTGAGGGCCTGGACCGCCCGCAGCCGGGTCATCCGGGCGAGCGGCCCGGCGATGACATCGATGTCCTGGGTCAGCGGCGGGACGTAGAACTCCACTTCGGCCGGGTCCGTCGGATAGGGCGGACGGCCGTCCCAGCGGGCGTACTTGAGCCCCTGGGGCAGGTCGGTGAGACGGGTGAACTGCGCGGGCAGCCATACCTGGGGGGAACTCGCGGTCATGACGACGTACTCCGCTCTCACTACGGTTTCACGAAAGCCGCAGAGTTGACTGCGCGTCCCGTCCCGCTGTGACAGCGCACGGCGGTGACAGCGGTCACTCCCCCAGCGGCGGGTGACACTGTCACAGCTCCGGTCCACACGTTGTCTTGCTGGACATGCATACCGTTGTCACCCGAGCGCCGGCGGCCGTCCGGCCGGTCCCGGACGCCTACGCCGTCACCGCCGAGTTCTACGACATCCTGCAGGCCGAGGCGGACGCCGCGCGGGTGCGCCGGCTCTACCGCCGGGCGGTCGCGGCGGCCCGGCTGGGTGTGCTGGACGTCGGCGCCGGCACCGGCCGGGTCACGCTGATGAGCCTGGCCGAGTCCCGGGCCGAGGTGCACGCCGTCGAACCGTCCCGGGCCATGCGCGGCGCCCTGCTGACCCGGCTCGCCGCGCTGCCCGCGCGGCAGCGGGAGCGGGTGACCGTGCACCCGTACCCCCTGGACCGGGCGGGGCCGGCCGCCGTCGCGGACGTGGCCGTCTGCCACAACATGGTCGGCTGTCTGCCCCCGGCCGCGCGGGAGTCGCTGTGGCCCGCGATCGGCACCGCCCTGGTGTCCGGCGGTTCGCTCTTCCTGCACCTGCCGCCCGGCCGGATGCCCGCGCGCACCCTCGTGCGGCTGCTGCCCGAGCAGCGGGTCGGTGCGCACACCTACGGCGGGCGGCTGACGATGTCGCCCGCCGGGTACCGCATCCGCACCCGCGCCGACTACTGGGTCAGGGACGCTCAAGGGGTACTGCGGGAGCACACCGAGACGTTCTGGATGTGGCCCGCCTCGCGCGCCCGGCTGACCGGGGAGCTGGCGCGGCACGGGTTCGTGCCGCTGCCGGGGTACGACGAGCCGGAGCTGCTGGCGGTCACCCTCGCCGGACCGCGCTGAGGCGGCCGGAGACGGACGGTGTCACAACCCGTGCCGCCGCCCGGTCTCATGGACGACCGCACCGCACGGCTCGCTGTGCGCGCCGCACGACCTGGGACTGGGATCATCATGCCGCGTGTCAATACGTTCGTGATCGTCGGAGGCGGCCTGGCCGCCGGCAAGGCCGCGGAGGAACTGCGCGAGCACGGCCACGACGGGCCGCTCCTCGTCATCGGCGACGAACCGGAACGCCCCTACATCCGCCCGCCGCTGTCCAAGGGCTATCTGCTGGGCAAGGAGGACCGCGAGTCGATCCATGTGCACCCCGAGAGCTGGTACCGGGAGAACGGCGTCGACCTGCTGCTGGGCACCCGGGCGACCGCCGTCGACCCCGGCGAGCGCACGGTGACCCTGGACGACGGGTGCCGGCTGCCCTACGCCGCGCTGCTGCTGGCCACCGGCTCCACGCCGCGCCGCCTGGCCGTCCCGGGGGCGGACCGGGAGAACGTGCTGTACCTGCGGCGGGTCGGCGACAGCGAACGCCTGAAGGCCGCCTTCACCGAGGGCGCCCGGATCGTGGTGGTCGGCGGCGGCTGGATCGGCCTGGAGACGGCGGCCGCGGCCCGCGCGGCCGGCGCCCGGGTGACCCTGCTGGAGCGCGGCGAGCTGCCGCTGCTCAAAGTGCTGGGCCGGGAGGCGGCCGAGGTCTTCGCCCGGCTGCACCTGGACCACGGTGTCGATCTGCGGCCGCACGCCCGGGTCGAGCGGATCACCGGGACCGGCGACCGCGCGGACGGCGTACTGCTGGCCGACGGCACCCGCCTGCCCGCCGACGCCGTGGTGGTCGGCGTCGGCATCACCCCCAACGTCCAGCTCGCCGAGGCGGCGGGGCTGGAGGTGGCCGACGGCATCGTCACCGACCACCATCTGCGCACCTCCGCGCCCGGCGTGTACGCCGCCGGTGACGTGGCGGCCGCCTACCACCCGCGGCTCGGCCGGCGCCTGCGGGTGGAGCACTGGGCCAACGCGCTGCACCAGCCGCGCACCGCCGCGCTGAGCATGCTGGGCGAGGACGCCTCCTACGACCGGCTGCCGTACTTCTACACCGACCAGTACGACCTGGGCATGGAGTACACCGGCTGGACCGAGCCGGGCGGTTACGACCGGGTGGTCTTCCGCGGCTCGGGGCAGGAGCGGCGGTTCGTCGCGTTCTGGATGTCCGGCGAGCGGGTGGTGGCGGGGATGAGCGTCAACGTGTGGGACGTCATCGGCACGGTCCGCGCGCTGATCGAGTCCGGCGCGGCGGTGGACGACGCGCTGCTCGCCGACCCGGGGCTGCCGCTGGAGAGCCTGCTGCCGTGACCCGCCCGGCCCGCACCGCCGAGCGCCGCACCGCCCAGCGCCGCGCCGCCCACCGCCGCGCTGCCCAGCGCCGCACCGCCCCTCGCCCGCACCCCGTGCCCGAGTTCACGAGAGCTGACCCATGACCGACCCTTCCCCGCCCCCGCCGCCCCCGCCGCCCCCGCTGCGCCCGATGCCGGACGACTGGCGGCGGGCGCTGGCCGTGGTGGCCCACCCCGACGACCTGGAGTACGGCTGCTCGGCGGCGGTGGCCGCCTGGACGGCCGACGGCCGGGAGGTGGGCTATGTCCTCGCCACCCGCGGCGAGGCCGGCATCGACACCCTCCCCCCGGCCCAGGCCCGGTCGCTGCGGGAGGCCGAGCAGCGCGCGGCGGCCGCGGCCGTCGGCGTCACCACGGTGGAGTTCCTCGGCCACCCCGACGGTGTCATCGAGTACGGGACGCGGCTGCGCCGGGACATCGCCGCGGCCGTCCGCCGGTACCGGCCCGAGCTGGTGCTCACCCTGAACCACCGGGACACCTGGGCCACCGGCGCCTGGAACACCCCGGACCACGTGGCGGTGGGCCGGGCCGTGCTGGACGCGGTGGCGGACGCGGGCAACCGCTGGATCTTCCCGGAACTCACCGGACAGGGACTGCCGCCCTGGAACGGCGTGCGGTGGGTGGCCGTCGCCAACTCGCCGGCGCCCACCCACGCGGTGCCCGCCGGGCCGGGGTTCGAACAGGGGGTGCGGTCCCTGCTGGCGCACCGCACCTACCTGGAGGCGCTGAGCGACACGGACCCCGAGACGTACGCACGCCGTTTCCTGGCCGACAGCACCGGCACCCACAGCGCCCGGTTCGGCGGCCGGCCCGCCGTCGCCTTCGAACTGTTCGGCCGGTGACCGGCCGCCGGCCGGCCCGCCCGCCGAGAAAGGACCTCCCATGAGTGACGACTCCCCCGCCGTCCTGGACGCCGGACCGTCCGACGGCGTCGACCCGGACGCGTTCGTACGCGCCGCCATGCGGTGGCACTTCGCCCCGGAGACCGGCTCCCGCTACTGGCTCGACCGGGCCGCCCGCCTCCCCTTCGACCCGCGCCGGGACGTCAAGGGGGTGGCCGACCTGGCGCTCTTCCCCGCCCTCACCGACGACCTGCGCGAGGTGCCGGTGGCCGACCTGGTCCCCCGGGGCTACGGCAGCGGCGTGCGGGTGCTCGACGTCTTCGACAGCGGCGGCACCACCGGGGCGCCCAAGCGGGTGATCCAGCTGGCCGACTGGGCGCGGCACAGCACCGAGCAGGTCGACCGGCGGCTGCGGGCCCACGGGGTGCCTACCGGCCGGCCGTGGCTGACCGTGGCCCCGACCGGCCCGCACCTGGTCGGGGACGTGCTCCAGCGGGCGGCGGCGGCCCTCGGCGGTCCGGCGCTCGGCGTCGACATGGACCCGCGCTGGGTACGGAAGCTGATCGCCGCCGGCCGGAGCGACGAGGCCGAGGCGTACACCGACCACCTGGTCGAACAGTGCCGGCGGATCCTGCTCACCCAGGACATCGGCGTGCTCGCCGCCACCACCCCGCTGCTGGAGCGGCTGGCCCGCGAGGACGACCTGCTGGAGCGGATCAACGGCTCCGTCGAGGCGATCGTCTGGGGCGGCACGCACATGGACCCCGACACCCGCCACCTGCTGGCCACCGAGGTCTTCCCGGAGGTGCCGCTCATCGGCATGTACGGCAACACCATGATGCTCACCGCGCTGCTGGAGCGGCCCGGGTCCGGCGCCGCGGAGCCCTGTGTGTTCGACCCGGTGTCGCCGTACGTGTTCCTGTCGGTGGTGGATCCCGGCACCGGGGAGCGGGTCGGGGTGGGTGAGCGCGGCCAGGTGGTGGTCAGCCACGTCAGCAAGTCCATGCTCATTCCCAACAACGCCGAGCGGGACACGGCCGTGCGGGTGCGGCCGGCCGGCGGTCAGGCGGGCGACGCGGTCGCCGATGTGGCGCCGGTGCCGGTGGTGCGCGGCGAGACGGTGATCGAGGGCGTGTACTGATGGCGGACCGGGAGACGGCCGACCGGGACCCGGCCGGAGCGGCGGTGGCCGGGGCCGGCGGCCCGCCGTACCTGGACGCGCTGGGCCCCGGCGGCCCGTACCGGACCCGGCGGCCGAGCGCGGTGACCGATGTGTCCGGGGCCGAGGTGGCCCGGCTGAGCCTGGTGCCACCGCTGTACGTCGGCCGGACGCTGGCCGCGCTGCGCAAGGCCCCGCCGGTGGCACCGGCCGGCCTGGACGCGGTACTGGCGGTGGCGGCCGGGGAGTTCGCCGCCGGCACCGTCGGCGGACTGGGCGTACGCGCCTACGAACACCTCGTCAGCCGGACCTCCGGCACCCCGCTGGCGGTGGTGCGCGCCGCGACCCGGGGCACCGCCCGCTTCGCCGCCCTGGCCCGGTCCTCCGCCGAACAGGGCCGGCCGCGCGGGACGGTGGCCGGCCGCCGGGACCCGGTCCTGGGCGACGGGCACGCGGTGTGGGCCCGGCGCGGCGAGGTGTTCGCCGTGAACGCCTCCGGCAACCACCCCGGTGTGCACCGGCTGTGGCTGGAAGCGCTGGCCCTGGGCTACCGGGTCGCCGTCCGCCCGTCGCGGCGCGAGCCGTTCACCCCGCACCGGCTGGTCGCGGCGCTGCACCGGGCGGGTGTCCGGTCCGACCAGCTGGTCCTGCTGCCCACCGACCACCCCGGCGCCGACACCCTGGTCCGGGGCGCCGACCGCGCGGTGGTGTACGGCGGCGACGAGGTGGTGGCCCGGTACGCCCGCGATCCGCGGGTGCTGCCGCAGGGTCCCGGCCGGAGCAAGATCCTCGTCACCGCCGGCACCGACTGGCGCGACCACTTGGACACGATCGTCGGTTCGGTCGCCGACGAGGGCGGTACCGCGTGCGTCAACACCACCGCCGTCTACGTCGAGGGAGACCCCGCGCCGCTCGCCGAGGCGCTCGCGGCCCGGCTGTCCCGGCTGCCCTCGCTGCCGCCCCAGGACCCGCGGGCGGTGCTGCCGGTGGTCCCGCTGGACCGGGCCCGGGCCCTCGGCGGCTACCTGGGGTCGGTGGCCGCGGGGACCCGCGCGTGGCTCGGCGCGGACGGTGTGGTCGACGGCCTCGGGGACGGCAGCGCCGTCCTGCGTCCCGCCGTCCACCAGGTCGCCGACGCCGGCGCGGCCCAGCTGCGCACCGAACTCCCCTTCCCCTGCGTGTGGGTGGCGCCCTGGGACCGGGCGGCCGGCACCGCCGTGCTGCGGGACACCCTGGTCCTCACCGCCCTCACCCGCGACCGGGCGCTGCTCGACGCGCTGCTGGCGGAACCCACCATCGCCAACGTGTACGTCGGGGACCACCCCACCCACTGGATGGCGCCGGGCGTGCCGCACGACGGGTATCTGTCGGAGTTCCTGATGCGCGGCAAGGCGGTCGTCGGCGGCCTGTGACCGCCGCGCTCAGTGCGGCATGAGCAGCATCACGGCCGTGCCGAGCGCCATCGCGCCGTCGCGCGCGTGCCCGTACGGGTCGCGCGCGGCGGTGCGGTGCGCGTCGTCCGTGGCGGACCGCAGCGCGGGCATCGGACGGGTCAACGACCGTACGCCGCACAGCAGCAGACCCACCGCCAGTACCGCGGTGACCGCGGTGACCGCGGGCACCGGCAGCGCGGCGGCCGCGGTGTGGTGCGCGGCCGGTCCGCCCGCGGCCAGGGTCTGATGGGCGGCACCGTGCGGGGCGGCGCGCAGCATCCAGGCCATCGCCACCATGCCGACCGCGGCCGGCAACCGGGCACCGACCGCCGCCACGGTGCCCGCCGGGCGGCGGCGCGGCGCGGACAGCAAGAACCACAGCGCGGCGCCCGCGCACACGGCCACGGCGGTGCGGCCGGCCAGCGGGTGGGCGAGGCCCCACGGCATCACCGCCATGCCCCCGGCCATGCCGGCGTGCAGCAGGTGGTCCACCCGGTCGCGGCGCCCTGCGCCCCCGGGGCGCAGGACCTGCCGCAGCGCATGGGCCGCCACGAGGGCGAAGAGTACCGTCAGCAGCACGTGCACGAGATCGGCCGGTGTCTTCTGCCACACGGTGTGTGCCTTTCCTGGTCCGGGCGGTTCGCTGTCTTGACCAGGTGTGCGAGCCATCCGTGACACGGTCCGCGCGGACGGTGCGGGCGCCCGATGTCACGGTGTGTCCGCACCCGTCCCAGGGGCCGGCCCGGGTTGCCACCGGCCACCGGCACGTCCGTCACCGGCCGCTTGTAGCATGATGCGCACGACGCCAGAAGGGACAATCGATGGACGCTGGCACCCACTCCGACTCCCTCGACCGAGCGACGGAGGACTTCCTCGCGGCGCGCCCCCAGCTCTTCGGCATCGCCTACCGGGTCCTGGGCAGCGCGGTGGAGGCCGAGGACGTCGTACAGGAGACCTGGCTGCGGTGGCAGCACACGGACCGCGCCAAGGTGAAGGAACCCGCCGCCTTCCTGACCACGGTGGCCACCCGGCTGGCGATCAACCTGGCGCAGTCCGCGCGGGTGCGCCGGGAGTCCTACGTCGGGCCCTGGCTGCCCGATCCGGTGGACACCGTGCAGGACCCGCAGTTGGGCGCGGAGCGGGCCGAGGCGCTGGAGCTGGCGGTGCTGCTGCTCCTGGAGAAGCTCAACCCCGTGGAGCGCACCGCCTATGTGCTGCGGCAGGCGTTCGACTACCCCTACGGGCGGATCGCCGAGATCCTGGAGACCACCGAGGCCAACGCCCGTCAGCTGGTCAGCCGGGGACGCAAGCACCTGGCCGCCGAGCGCAAGGAACGTGTCACACCGGCCGCCCACCGGCGGCTGCTGGAGGTGTTCCTCTCCGCGGCCCGCACGGGCGACCTGTCGGTCCTGGAGGACGTGCTGACCGCCGACGTGGTCAGCTACTCGGACGGCGGCGGCATCCGCGGCGCGTCCAAGATCCCGGTGATCGGCCGCACCCATGTCTCGCGGTACCTGGTGGCGTTCGCCCCGCGCTTCTGGCCGCAGGCGGAGATCCGGTGGGTCGAGGCCAACGGCCTGCCGGCGGTACTGGTCTCGATGGGCGGCACCGCCGTCGCCCTGCTGTGCCTGGACATCTCCACCGAGGGCATCGACCGGATCATGTGGGTGATGAACCCGGCGAAGCTGGCGCCGTACGTGGCCTCCCTGGCGGGCTGACCGGCCGGCGTCACAGGAGCGGGCGCCGGCCGGTCATCCAGTAGTCCGGCCCCGGGCTCGCGCTGATCCGGGGGCGGACCGTACCCAGGCCCCGGGTACGGCGTGGCCGCCGGCGGCGGGACGCCGTACCACGACGACATCGGAGTCACGCCGTGACCGACCGGATACCGCTGCCCGCCCTGTCCACCGAGAAGGACTACGACGGGGACGAGTTCTCGCCCCTCTACACCACCACCGTGACCGTGCACGGCGGCGCGGTCTCGCACGGACGGGCCTCCGGCCGGGCCCGCTCGTCCGACGGCGCCCTGGACCTCGATCTGCGGATGCCCGCCGAACTGGGCGGCGACGGGCGGGGCACCAACCCCGAGCAGCTGTTCGCGGCCGGTTTCGCGGCCTGCTTCCACGGCGCGCTGAGCCTGCTGGCCCGACAGGAGGCTCTGGACCCCGCGGCGATCTCCGTGCAGGCCACCGTGGCCTTCGGCCGGGACCCCGGGGACGGTGGCTATCTGCTCCACGTCGACCTGGTGGTGCGCTGGCCGGGAACCGAACGGGCCCTGGCCACCGCGCTGATGGAGCGGGCGGACGCGCTGTGCCCGTACGCGCGCATGGCCTGGCGGGGCACGCCGACCACCATCACGCTCGCCTCCTGAGCGGCCGGCCGCCGGTCAGGAGGGGAACCACAGGTCGGCGTCGGCGGCTTCCTCCTTGGCGACGACGAACACGGAGATCGCCTTCTTGGGCCGGTGCTGCCGGGGCAGGGCCGCCACCAGGGGGTGGTCGCCGGGCGGCACGGACGGGCGGAACTCCGCGTTGACGGCCCGGTAGTGCGCCCAGTGGTCCGGCAGGTCGTCCTCGTGGAAGACGGCCTCCACCGGGCAGACGGGCTCGCAGGCGTGGCAGTCGACGCATTCCTCGGGGTTGATGTACAGCGTGCGGGTGCCCTCGTAAATGCAGTCCACGGGGCACTCGGTCACACACGCCCGGTCCTTGATGTCGACGCAGGGCTGTGCGATGACGTACGTCATGGCCTTCCCCTTCCTCGGGTCCTCCGGCTCGCAGAGGTGACCAGAGACACCGTCATGTTGTGACACCTCACACGGTCGCGGTCGCCACCGCCGCTGTCCGTGTCACAAACCCCCACCCGGTCCTGTCCTATCGGTGACCCACTCAGAGCGACGGGAGCGATCGTGGCCATTACCGAACAACGTCTTGCCACCACTGTGCTGGTGATCGGTACCGGCGGAGCCGGCCTGCGGGCGTCGATCGAGCTGGCCGAGGCCGGCGTCGACGTCATCGCCGTCGGCAAGCGCCCCAAGGAGGACACCCACACCTCTCTGGCGGCCGGCGGGATCAACGCGGCCCTGGCCACGATGGACCCCGAGGACAGCTGGCAGCAGCACGCCGCCGACACGCTCAAGGAGAGCTACCTGCTCGGTGATCCGCGTACCGCCGAGATCGTCACCCGGGGCGCCGCCCTCGGCATCGACGACCTGGAGCGGTACGGCATGGCGTTCGCCCGCGAGCAGGACGGCCGTATCTCACAGCGTTTCTTCGGGGCCCACACCTACCGCCGCACCGCGTTCGCCGGCGACTACACCGGCCTGGAGATCCAGCGCACCCTCATCCGGCGGGCGGTGCAGCTGGACATCCCGGTGCTGGACAGTGTGTACATCACCCGCATCCTGGTGCACGACGGCGCGGTCTTCGGGGCGTACGGCTTCGACCTCACCGACGGCACCCGCCATCTGATCCACGCGGACGCCGTGATCCTCGCGGCGGGCGGTCACACCCGTATCTGGCGCCGCACCTCCTCGCGCCGGGACGAGAACACCGGTGACTCCTTCCGGCTGGCGGTCGAGGCCGGGGCCCGGCTGCGCGACCCCGAGCTGGTGCAGTTCCACCCCTCCGGCATCATCGAGCCGGAGAACGCCGCCGGCACCCTGGTCAGCGAGGCGGCCCGAGGCGAGGGCGGCATCCTGCGCAACGCCCTCGGCGAGCGGTACATGAGCCGCTACGACCCCGAGCGGATGGAGCTGTCCACCCGCGACCGGGTGGCCCTCGCCTCCTACACCGAGATCAAGGAGGGCCGCGGCACCCCCAAGGGCGGGGTCTGGCTCGACGTCTCCCACCTGCCCCGCCGGACCATCATGGAGCGGCTCCCCCGGGTCTACCAGACCCTCCTGGAGCTGCAGATGCTCGACATCACCCGTGACCCGATCGAGGTCGCGCCCACCGCGCACTACTCGATGGGCGGCGTCTGGGTCCGGCCCGAGGACCACGGCACCGACGTGCGCGGCCTGTACGCCATCGGCGAGGCGGCCAGCGGTCTGCACGGCGCCAACCGGCTCGGCGGCAACAGCCTGATCGAACTCCTCGTCTACGGCCGGCTCACCGGCCAGGCCGCCGCCGCCTACGCGGAGTCGCTGACCGCGCAGCCGCGCAGCGCGTCCGCGACCCGCGCGGCCCGCGCCGAGGTCGACGAACTGCTCGCCGCCGACGGGCCGGAGAACGTGCGCGCGCTGCAACGCGCCATCCGCGACACCATGACCGAACACGCCGGGGTGGTCCGCGACGAGCAGGGGCTGCGCGCCGGGCTGGCGGAACTGGACCTCATCGACAAGCGCATGGAGAACGTCGGGGTGCACCCGGACATCGCCGGGTTCCAGGACCTCGCCCACGCCTTCGACCTGAAGTCGGCCGCGCTGGCGGCCCGCGCCACCCTGGAGGCGGCCCTGGAACGCCGGGAGACCCGCGGCTGCCACAACCGCAGCGACTTCCCGGACCAGGACCCGGCCCTCCGCGTCAACCTCGTGTGGTCGCCGGCCACCGGTGTCACCCGCGAGAGCATCCCGGACATCCCGGCCGAGATCGCCGCCCTCATGACGGACGTCTCCACCGAGGGCAAGCTCGTCGAGTGACGGTGTCACACAAACCCCGCCTACCCGGTCTTCTCCAGTACAGACAGCATCACACCACCCCGAAAGGATCCCCACCATGAAGGTCGTAGTGATCGGTGGCACCGGACTGATCGGCTCCAAGCTGGTCGCCAAGCTCAAGGAGCACGGTCACGAGGCGGTCCCGGCCGCCCCCAACACCGGGGTGAACACGCTCACCGGCGAGGGGCTGGCCGAGGTGCTGACCGGCGCCTCGGTCGTGGTCGACGTCTCCAACTCGCCCTCCTTCGCGGACGACGCCGTCATGGAGTTCTTCCGCACCTCGACCACCAACCTGCTGAAGGCGGAGGCGGAGGCGGGCGTCACCCACCACGTGGCGCTCTCCGTGGTCGGCACCGAGCGGCTCCAGGAGAGCGGCTACTTCCGTGCCAAGCAGGCGCAGGAGGAGCTGATCAAGGGCTCGGGCATCCCGTTCTCCATCGTGCACGCCACGCAGTTCTTCGAGTTCATGAAGGGCATCGCCGACGCGGCCACCGACGGTGACACCGTCCGCCTGGCCCCGGTCAAGATCCGGCCGGTCTTCTCCGACGACGTGGCCGCCACCGTGGGCCGCACCGCCGTCGGCACCCCGGTGGGCGGTGTGGTGGAGATCGCCGGTCCCGACGTGTTCCAGCTCGACGAGCTGATCGGCAAGGGCCTGGCCGCCAAGAACGACCCGCGCAAGGTGGTGGCCGACGTGCACGCGCCGTACTTCGGCGCGGAGCTGAAGGAGACCACGCTGCTGCCCGGACCGGACGCGCACATCGCGGAGACCCGGTTCACCGACTGGCTGGCGCAGCAGCAGCACTGAGCCGCCGGGGGGCGAGCCCTGTGAGGGGGGCCCGTCGCCCGTGCGTGGGGCCTGTCGTCCGCGGCGCGGTACGGCAGGCCCCTTTTTTTCTCATCCCGGCCCACCTCTTTTCCCACCCCGGCCCACCTCGTCACCGACGGGCACCACCGTCTGAGGAAGCGAAACGAATGACCATGTCCCTCCATCACGACCAGGCCGTCTCCCCCGGCTTCCGTCCGTACCCGGGCCTGACCGGCGCGTACACCATCGACCCGGCGCACAGCATGATCGGCTTCTCCGTGCGGCACGCCATGATCTCCACCATCCGCGGCCGGTTCGACCGCTTCGAGGGCCTGCTCCTGCTCAACGGCTCCCACCCCGCCCGGTCCGAGGCGTACGTCAGTGTGCAGACCGACAGTGTGAACACCGGGATCGAGGAGCGCGACGGCCATCTGGCGGGCCCGGCGTTCTTCGACTCCGCGACGTTCCCGCTGATGAGCTTCCGCTCCACCGGTGTCCGCCCGCTCGGTGACGACACGTTCCGGCTCGCGGGCGCGCTGCGTGTCAAGGACGTCGAACTGCCCCTGGACATCGACGTCGTCTTCGGCGGCGCCGGCGACGACGCCCACGGGCGGCACCGGGTCGGTTTCGAGGGCGCGGCCACCCTGCGGCGTTCGGACTGGGGGCTGGCCTGGAACACGCCGCTGGAGACCGGCGGGGTCCTCGTCGGTGACAAGGTGACGCTGACCCTGGACGTCTCGGCGGTCCGCGCCGACCGGGAGTCCGGCGCCTGACCGGCGGCCGGCGCGTGTGGGGCGGGGGGGGGTTGGGGGGGGGGCCCCCCCCCCCCCCCCCCCCCGCCCCGCGCCCCCGCCCGGCCCGCCACGGCCCGGGCCGGGCGCGCGGTCGGGGCA